>CAWKNU010000001.1:0-389256 GCA_963851175.1 uncultured Alphaproteobacteria bacterium
ACGATCTTTCGCTGCAAGCCAGGCTCGGCTTCGTGTCGCGCGCGCCGCGCTGGGCCTTGGCCCACAAGTTGCCGGCCGAGCGCGCCACCCACGGAACTTGCTGAGCATCGACATCCAGGTCGGGCGCACCGGGGCCCTCAGACCCGTCGCCACCCTGCAGCCCGTCACGGTCGGCGGCGTCGTGGTGGAACACGCGAGACCCTGCACAACGAGGACGAAATCGCCCACAAGGACGTCCCAGGTGGGCGGCGTCTGTGCGGGTGCAGCGCGCCGGGGACGTCATCCCGCAGATTCTCGGACCCGTGCTTGAGGACCGCCCGGACGGCGCCGTCCCTACCGGTTCCCGAGACCTGCCCGGCGTGCGATTCGGCGGCGATCCGCGAGATCGATCCCAAGACCGGCGAAGCCGATGCCGTGCGCCGGTGTACGGGGGGCCTCGTGTGCCCCGCCCAGGCCGTTGAGCGGCTCAAACACTTCTGCTCCCGCAACGCCTTCGACATCGAGGGGCTGGGCGACAAGCAGATCGAAGCCTTCCACGCCGAGGGAATGATCACGACCCCGGCCGACATCTTCACCTTGGCCGAACGCGACAGGGCCAGCCTCGCCAAGCTCGCCAACCGCGAGGGCTACGGCGCGACTTCGGTCAAGAACCTGTTCGCCGCTATCGAGGCGCGGCGCACCATCGCACTCAACCGGTTCGTGTTCGCGCTCGGGATCCGCCATGTAGGGGAAACCAACGCCCGGCGGCTGGCCCGCCATTTCCTCACCTTCGAGCCCCTGCGTAGCGCCGCAAGCGCGGCCGCCGACCCTGCCTCCGAGGCGCGCGCCGAGTTGCGCGCCATCGAAGGCCTCGGCGATGTCGTGGCGGAAGCGCTCGCCGATTTCTTCGCCGAGCCGCACAACGAGGAGGTTCTCGGCCGCTTGCTCGAACAGGTCACCATCGAACCAATGGAGGCAGTCGCCTCGACCAGCCCCGTGGCCGGAAAGACCATCGTGTTCACGGGCTCGCTCGAGCAGATGACCCGCGAAGAAGCGAAGGCCCGGGCCGAGGCGCTTGGCGCCAAGGTCGTCGGCTCGGTCTCCAAGAAGGCCACCCTGGTCGTTGCCGGCCCGGGCGCCGGCTCCAAACTCGCCAAGGCGATTGAACTTGGGGTCGAGGTTATCTCGGAAGAAGAGTGGGTCAATCTCGCCAGACAATCTTGAAGTTGGCGCCACTTCGACCTGCATTATTGACGAGCCGACAACACAAGTTAAAATGCCGCGGCGCCCGACGAGTCTCGAACGCCCACACACGCCGGCTCAGTAAGCAGGCGGCGGTGGTTCATCGGCATGAATGCTTGCTGAACGCTGATGTTTATTGCGTCATCTAGGGAAATTTCGGGAACTCTCCGTGTAGGTCTGAGATTGGAAATGCAATGGATCAATCAGGACAATTCACAATGTTTCAGACATTTGCATCTTACAAGGGGCCCCTGGCGAAGATGGCCATGGCAGGCGTGGCAGCGCTTTCCGTAAGCGCCATGACGCTCGGCACCGTTGAGCCGGCTCAGGCCTTCCGGGGCGGCGGTTTTGGCGGTGGCGTTCAGTTCCGGCACTTCGGCGGCGGCTTCGGCCACGGCGGTTTCGGTGGCGGCGGCTTCGGCCGCGGTGGCTTCGGGTATGGCGGACGGGGCTTTGCAGGTCGCGGATACGGCTGGCGGGGCGGCTACGGTGGCTGGGGCGGCTATGGCGGACGGGGCTTCGCGGGTCGCGGATACGGCTGGCGGGGCGGCTACGGTGGCTGGGGCGGCTATGGATACCGCCGGTTCGGCTACGGTTTCGGGCCGGCCATCGGTTTCGGATTGGGCTATGGCCTCGCTGCCGGTTACGGCTACGGCTACCCCTACGGCGGTTATGACTACGACTATGGCTACGACGCTCCGTACGGCGGCTATGCGGGTTACGGCGACGCTCCCTACGCCGGCGGCTATGGCCATCGGAACACGGTCTGCAACGGGAGTTACCGAACGCACCTCGAGAAGCGGTATTGCGGCCGCTGGCGATAACCAAAGGGGGCGGCCGAAGAGGCCGCCCTTCTGTCGCGTCGCAGTCAGAGGCGAGCGGGTTCCGCAGAATGGGCTGACTTGCGTGAACCTGGGGTGCCGCTCGATATTAGTGACGAACGTGGCTTGTACTCGGTCCCTCCGGGTCGCTGCCCTCGGACATGCGTTCGCTCCGCAGATCCCTGACCCGCCGGGTCACGGCGGCGATGACCACATCAAGGTCGATCCCTTCGGCGTGGGACACGCCCTCAATGGCCTGCGCGGCCAATTCCATCGCCATGAGAATGAGCGAGATCTCGGACCGTTCCCCGAGCGCCATGCTATGAGGCAGTACGACACTGGCGATGCTGGACGCTTCGCAAAGCTCGCAGAACCCGTTTTCGGCGTCGGGATGATGCTCGAGCAGTTGCACGAGTTCAGGTTTTTCAGATTTGCTCATTCGGGCGTCCTTTGACACTCACGTATAACACGGGACGGGCTGGTGCGTGACGGCGGCCGGGTGCGAAAGCGGCGCATGGTCCGTACATGCGACCCGGGACGAGGCAGCGCAACAGGCTGGCGCGAAAAGCCGCGCCGGCGCGCGATGTGCCTTTGCGGCGAACGCGGCACGGCACATCGGAACGTTGAAGGTTGCTTCCGGTTCGAGGAGCGCCGCATAAGCCAGATGGTACGCCGGCCAAAAAGGCGCGCGTGAGGCCAAGCGATCGTCGGCAGGATCAGCATGCAATCGGGTCAGTCAGCCGGGCGGGGCACCGCGCTTCCGACGCTCGGCGTCGCGTTCTCTACCCTGCTGTGGGGAACCAGTTGGTACCCGCTGCGAATCATGCACGCGCGCGGGCTCGACGATGCCTGGGCGATCACGCTCCTGTTCGGCATCGTGCTGCTCGCCATGCTGCCGTTCGCCTGGCCTCGGCGCAGCCTGCTCCTGGCGCATTGGCGCGTACTGGTGCTGAGCGGTCTCGCGGGCGGCCTCGCCATGACGGCTTATTACCTCAGCGTAACGGCCACGGAAGTGATCCGGGCCGTTCTGCTGTTCTACATGGCGCCGGTCTGGGGCACACTCATCGAAGCCGTGGTGTTGCGGCAGCGCGTGGCGCCCACGCGGATCGTGTCGCTTCTGCTTGGCGCCGCAGGCTTGCTGGTCGTGCTCGGTGGCAATGCCAGCTTTCCGGTCCCGCAGAATCGCGGCGACTGGCTTGCGCTGGCGGCAGGCCTGAGCTTCTCGGTATCGACCACCCTGGTGTTTCGCGAGTCGCGACTCGACAGCTTCGGTGCGACCTTCGGCTGCGTTGCCGGCACCGTCGTAATGGCCGGCCTGGCAATTGTTGCGGCCGGTGTCGGCTGGCTGGACGCACGACCCATCACGGGCCTGGCGCTGCAGGCGAATGCCGCCATTCTGGTCGGGATGGCGCTGTTCTGCGTCTTCCCGATGTGCTTCCTCACGCTATGGGGGGCGCGGCTCATCAGCCCCGCCCGGCTGTCGCTGTTGCTGATGGGGGAGGTCTGTGTGGCGGTCCTTTCGGCCGCCCTGCTGACCCATGAGCCGATCGGACTGCGCGAAATCTCCGGAACGCTGCTGGTGCTATCGGCGGCGCTCGCCGAGAGCCTTCCTGTGGGCGGCCTGCGCAAGAGTGTGGCCCACCATCGAGCCGATTGACCCTCGATCTCGATCCGGGCAAATGACGCATCGGCCCGGTATCGAAGGCGGCCGCGGGTGGACGCGCATTCTTCGATTTTTCGCCATCGGAGAAACCATGTCCCCTCTGGTCCCCTCCTCCGCATTGAACGCGGAACCCGGCCGCACGTTGCACGCGGGTGCGTCACGCGCACCCTTCCCGGTGATGGGCGCCATCCTGGGGCATGCCCTGATCTGGACCGTGCTGCCGGCCTTATTTCTGGCAACCTTTATCCCGATACGATCACGGCCGCCTATTGGGGACGGGATTTCGCGTTCGGCTATTTCCAGCACCCGCCGATGACCTCCTGGATCATCGATGCTGCACTTTGGATGGGCCACTTCCAGATCTTTCTGGTGCTGCTGACCGCGCAGCTTACGGTCGCGGTTGCGGCATATTTCGTCTGGAAGACCGCTGGTCTGTACGGATCGGCCGAGACCGCCGCACTCGCGGTTCTGCTCTATCTCGTGTCCCCGGCCGCCACCGTGTTCGCGGTGATCCTCAACCACAATTCCATGCTGGCGCCATTCTGGGCGGCGACCATGTTCTTCTCTCTCAGCTACTTGGAACGCGGCCGGTGGCGTGACGCGCTGAGCCTGGGCCTCGTGGTCGGTCTCGGGATCATGACCAAATACGAGATCGCCTTTCTGGTGATTTCGATACTGGTTCTGGCCGTCGCGGTGCCGCGGTTTCGGCACGTGTTCTTCAAGCCCGCAAGTTATTTGGCGGCTGCGATCGCGCTGCTGATCATCGCCCCGAACCTTCTCTGGCTTTCCCAGAACCACTGGATGGCGTTGGGCCATGCGGCAGGCGTGCACAAAGTCGATTCCCTGGCCATGCTGGGCACCGATGGGCTGAAGATTTTCACGGGGATCCTGGTGCTGTTCCTGATTCCGATCCTCTATCTCGTCTGGAGTTGCCGCAAAGCCATGACTCCGGCCGGGGCGGACCAACCCGCCCACACCCTTGTGGCCATGGTCCTGGCTTTCGGACCCTTTGCGCTGATGCTGCTCGGGACACTTCCGACCCACCAGATCGTGAAGCCCTTGTGGGTTCTCCCGATGACCTCTTCCATGGCCGTTGGTGTGGCGCTGCTTTTCGGCCAAAGGGTCGGCGAGCGCGCGTCGGCCCGATGGCCCACTCCCAAGATCGCCCTGGCGTTGTCCGGGGCTTTGGCGTTGGCCTTTGCGGGGTTTCTCCTCGTGGGCGAGGCAATCGGCCAGCCCGCCACCTATTTCGCGGCCGAAACCGAGCCGCTCGGGGCCGCGGTCGACGAGATGTGGCATTCGCGCCAGTACAAACCGCTCGCGTGCATCGCGATCACCGAGGATCATTTCGGCGGATCGACCGTGATCTGGAGTGCCGACAGGCCGCATTTCGTCAATTTCTTCGAACCCGCGTGGTCAAAGCCCGAACAGGTCGAGAGCTGCAATAGAAGCGGAGGCATCGCCGTAATGGCCGGTGTGGACGTCCTGCAGGCTTTTCCGAATGCCTGTGCGGCGACGCGGCGCACCGTGCAGGTCGGAACCCGCCTGGGCCTGAGCAAAGCGACCTGGCCGGTCGATCTCGTCTACATTGCTCCCGAGGGCGAGACCTGCGAAGCCGATTAGCGGCTCCCAAAAGGCATCTGCTTGCGGACGCGAGGAGAAGCGTGTCCTGGCCTATCTCCGCGGTCCCTTGATGGCTTGCCGGCAATCTCGCGACGCATCGCCCACCCTTGATATTGCGCGTCGGTAACCTGTTCCATCCCGTCGACCGGCGATCCGTTGAGCTTTTCCTGGATGGCACCGTTCCAGCGGACCAGTCTGCGGGACCATTGCCGGAGATTGTGATCCGCTCCGCTCGATTTCCACGATGGTCTCCGTGCTGCTATCTGCCGGCTGACCCTAGGTTGCGTGATCTAGCCCCGGTCCCAGATGAACACGGTGCTGAGCGAATAATTCCACACCGCGCTCATCGCCGCCCCGACGACGCCGGCCAGCCACCAGATGTGGTTCATCGCATAGACCGTACTGGCCATCCCGACATTGGCCACCGCCCCGAGCCCGCACACGGCATAGAAGATCGCCAACCCGCGCAGCAGTTTCGCGCCTTTCAGCTTTCGGTCCCGATAGGTGGTCTGGTTGTTGATGAAGAAATTGGACGTCATCGCCACGAAGGCGGCAAAAGCCTGGAGCGTGCTGAAATCCGCCTGCGGAAAGAAACTCAGGCCCAGCCGGAGCGTCGTCAGGTGGACCACGAGACCGGTGAGGCCGGCCAGGACGAAGAACACGAAGCGGACCGAGATCAAGCCCTTGGTGAGCTTGTTGAGCATCAGGCCCACGAAATCGATGCAGACGCCGAGATCGAGCTTCAATTCGCCGGCCATCCGCTGGCGGAACTTGTAGCCGACCTCGGCGATCCGCAGGCCCGGAGCGGTGGCCACGACGTCGGCCAGGACCTTAAATCCCGATGAGGACAGATCCGGAGCAGCGATCTCCAGCCGGTCGCGACGCATCATGAAAAAGCCGCTCATGGCGTCGCTCAGCTCTGCGCGCAGCACGAGTTGGGCGAAGCGCGTCGCCGAGCGGCTCAAGGACACGCGGGCACGGGACAGTCCTTCGTCGCCGCCGCCATGGACGTAGCGGCTGCCGATGACGAGGTCAGCGCTGCCATCGACGAGACGCGCCAGCATGTCCGGCAGAATGGATTCATCGTGCTGCAGGTCGGCATCCATCACCCCGACAAAGGTGGCCGATGAACTCAGCATGCCCTCGATGCAGGCACCCGCAAGGCCCCGTCGCTTGACCCGCCGTATGCAGCGGATACGGGCGTCGGCGCGAGCCAGAGCCTTGGCGACTTCCCAGGTGCCGTCGGGGCTGTTGTCATCGACGAAGACCAGTTCCCAGGCCACCCCGGTGAGCGCCAGTTCGACCAGGCGCACGAGCTCGGGCAGGTTGTCGCGCTCGTTGAAGGTCGGGACGACGAGCGTCAGCAGGGCCGGCAGGTCGGCTGTGGCCCGGCCATGCCGAGAGATCCCCCGCTCGGTGCGGAAGGAGGCCTCAAGGCTTTGCGGCGCATCGCTCGGCTGGCTGTTATCCATGCCGGATCTTTCTTCGTCGCTGAAAAGGGCTGTTCGGTTTGAGGCTTATAGGGGGTCGCGACCCCGTTGAAAACCGGCGCGACCCCGACCCCGGCGCTGCCGCCTCGGCGCACGTATCAGTCCAGCAACTCGACCCTATCCGAATCGAGGATCGCGCGAATGAAATCCGGCACTTCCAGCCCATCCCTCACCTTGGCTTCGAGGTCGCGCTCGGCCGCCCGGATCGCCTCTAGCCGCCCCAGCACCCCCTGCGCCGCCTCCGCCTGTGGCACAACCACAATTCCATCGCGGTCTCCCACCAGGATGTCGCCCGGATGCACCACCGCGCCGCCGAGAACCACCGGCAGCCCTACGCTGCCCGGGCCGTTGCGGGCCGGCGAATTGGCCGTGACTCCGGCGCAGAAGATCGGCAGCCCGACATCCTCGAGGCCCGGGATGTCGCGAACGAGCCCGTCGGTCACCAATCCCGCGACGCCCCGGTTGCGGGCCATCCCGAGCAACAGATCGCCGATCACTGCCGTGGCGGTGAAGGCATCGGTTCCGGCCACGATGATGTCACCCCGCTGGGCCGTGTCGAGCGCCGCGAACACCGCAAGATTGTCGGCCGGACCCGCATGGCAGGTCAGCGCCACGCCGACCAGGCTCGCATTGTCGGGAAACAGCGGCCGTATCGTGTGGCTGAGGCAGCCCCGGCCGCCCATGGCATCGACGATGTACCCCGTCGCCACCCCCGCAAAGCCGGCCACCAGCGCCGCGGGCGGTCGTGGAAACCGGCGCCGGATCCTGAGCAGCGGCGGATCCTTGATCATGGTTTCGATCCTTGATTGCAGCCCGATACGCAGTTGGGGCCGAGCTCGCTGACGTTTGCGGCGCCCATGAGGCCCATGGCGCGGTCGATCTCCCGACGGAAGATTTCAAGCACATGGCGCACGCCGTCCTGGCCGCCGACCGCCAAGCCCCAGAGTTGCGGGCGCCCGATGAGGCAACAGCACGCGCCGAGCGACAGGGCCTTGACGACGTCGCTGCCACGCCGGACCCCGCCGTCGAGCAGCACCGGAATGCGCCCGGCGACCGCCTGGACCACCGCGGGGAGCGCATCGAACGACGCTGCCGCGCCGTCGAGCTGGCGCCCGCCATGGTTGGACACGATGACCCCGTCGAGCCCGCGAGTAGCCGCTTCGCTGGCCTCCGCCGGGTGCAATACGCCCTTGAGCACCAAAGGCCCCGCCCACACATCGCGCAGCCAATCGACATCGGCCCAGGACAAGCCGGGATCGAGCAGCCCTGCCATGCGGCTGGCAAGCGCGCCGATCTCGGCCGGTTCCCCGGGCCGCACGTAATTGCCGAAGGTAAGCCGCGGCAGGACGGGGCGCATGCGGTTCAGCCAGGCCAGCTTGGTGGCGGCCGCGAATGTGCCCGCCATTCCGAAGCGGGGCGGGATGGTGAAGCCGTTGCGCAGATCACGCTCGCGATTGCCGAGCAGCTGGTTATCGGTGGTAAGGACCAGCACCGTATAGCCGGCGGCCCGGGCCCGCTCGACCATCTCGCGCGTAAACCCGCGGTCCTTGTAGATGAAGACCTGCATCCAGCGCGGCTCTGCGCCCGTGCGGGCGATGTCCTCGAGCCTGCACACCGAGCCGTGGCTGGCGCAATAGGGCACGCCCGCAACCTGGGCGGCGCGCGCCGCCGCACATTCCCCGTCCGGCCAGAAAAGGCCCGCGAGGCCGGTCGGCGCAATGCCGAGCGGCATGGTCAGCTTCGCGCCAAAAAGTTCGATCGAAAGGTCGCGGCTGGCGGCGCCGTTCAAGGGTCGCGGCAGCAGCCAGACATCCCCGAACGCGGCCTCGTTGCGGCGCAGGGTCGTTTCGTCCTCGGCACCCCCGTCGGCGAAATCGAACACCGGCCGGGGCAGCACGGTGCTCGCCGCCGCGCGTATCTCGGCCACGCTGAACAGCTGTTTCACCGGAGGCACGCTCACGCGCGATGGCCGGCTGCGATGCGCCCGACATAGGTCGGTCCGCCCCCGCCCGGCACATGCATGCGGCACAGCGTGCCCGCGAAAGACGGCTCGGTGCCCGTGGCCAGGACGCCGGCGTTCGTCACCCACAGCGTCTCGCCGGAAAACACGCAATTGGTGGTCGCGACCCCGCAGGGCAGGAAAGACTCCGCAGTGCCGTCGGGAGCCAGCACATGGATTCCGCCGGCCACGATGTCGGTGACGTAGAGCCGGCCGTCCGCTCCCACCTTCATGCCGTCCGGCACGGGATTGTCGCCCGGCAAGCGGCCGAGATCCTCGATCGTGCCGTCAGTCCGGCGGCGCCCGACATGGCCGGTGTAGGATTCGGCCCAGAGGATAGAGCCGTCCGCCGCGACAGCAATGCCGTTCGGGAACACCGGCTCCGGAAAGGCGACGAGCACGCTGGCGCGACCGTCCGGCGCCAGCGCGTGGATGGCGCCGGGGTCCGGGTTGGCGGGATTGTAGGTGCCGGGATCGGTGAAGATGAGGCTGCCGTCGGCCGCGAACACGAGGTCGTTGGGGCCATTGAGCGGGACCCCGTCGACCTCGGTGAGCAGGATCTCCGGCACCCCGCCCTCGCGCACCCGCTGGATCGAGGGCACGGTCATCTCGGCGGCGCGCCACGGCCCGGTGGTGCCGCCATTCTGGCACACGTAGAATTCGCCATCGGCCCCAAGCACGCAGGCATTGGGGGCGCCGGCCACATAGGCGAAACGGCGCCCCTGCCCGTCCGGAGCGATCAGCGTCAACTGGCTGCGGTAGCTTTCCACCAGGACCACGCCGCCGTCCGGCCGCACGCTGGGGCCTTCGGGCCAGCCGAGCCCCGAGGCGATCAGTTCGGGCGGACGCCGCGCCGGTCCGGTCACGACGCGCAATCGCTGCGACGGCCGCGCCGAATCCTGCCTCGCTGCGAGCTTTGCACCGCGTTTTCTCCCGGCGATCCCGTGTTGGCGTGAAGCGTCGCATGAAGCCAAGATTCGATGCAAGGCGGCGTTGCGGCCGTGGATGATGGGCGCGCCACCCTCGCCTGCCGGGGAGGAACGTTGTACCTCTGCGCGCGTCCAGAGCGAAAGGAGCAGCGCGTGTCATCGTTCCACAAAATCGCGGCCGAAGGCATCTCGGTCACGCTCGACCTCCGGGTCGGCCACATCCGCGAACTGCTGGTCACGCGGGAGGGCCGCAGCCTCGCCCCGTTCCATACGGCGCCGTGGGTGGAGGACGCGGCTATCGCCGAGGACAAGTCCATCCCCGGCAACCTGCGCTTCTTGTCGGGGGATTTCTTCTGCGCTCCGTTCGGCAAGAGCGACGTCGAGGATGCGCCGCCGCACGGCTGGACCGCCAACAGCCCGTGGCGCCATGTCGAGACTAGGAAAGAGCCGGACGGCGTCACGGCCCACTACCGGCTCGAGCACAAGGTGCTGGGCGCCACGGTGGACAAGCGCTTCCGGCTGCGCGACGGCCACCCGTTTCTGTACGAGACCCACACCTTCTCCGGCGGCACGGGAGCGGTGCCTGTCGCCAACCACGCAATGGTGCGCTTTCCGGCCGGCGGGCGCCTGGCCTTCTCGGGCAAGCACCGGATCGAGACACCGCCGACCTCCCTCGAACCCGATCCGGCCAAGGGCCGCTCGCGGCTGCTCTATCCGGCAACGAGCAAAGATCCCACCCGCATGCCGCTGGCCGATGGCGGCTTCGCCGACCTCACCCGCTACCCCATTGCCGAGCGGCACGAGGATTTCGTGATGATGGTGGAGGATTCGGCAAGCCGTCTCGGCTGGCTGGCGGCCTCGCGGCCGGACAGCCGGGACGCGATGCTCAGCCTCAAGGACCCGCGAGAATTCCCGGTGACATTCCTGTGGTTCTCCAACGGCGGGCGCGACTACGCGCCGTGGAACGGGCGCCATGTCGGGGTGCTCGGCATTGAGGAAGGGCGTTCCAACACCAGCCCCGGCCACAGCGTCTCGATCGCGCCCAACCCCTTGTCGGAGGCCGGCACACCCACGGCCCTGGCCTTGCGCCCCGATGGCGAGGTGTCGGTGCACAACGTCATTGGTGCCGTGCCGCTGCCCGCCAGCGGCTCGCCCGTCGCCGCTGTCGAACGCCAGGATGGCTCCGCGCTGGCGATCTCCTCCCAGGACGGAACGCGGTTCACCGTGCCATTCGACGCCGGCTTCCTGGAGCACCCCTGAGCGGCGTCAATCCTGTTGCATCGGCACCCGGGCCGCGATAGAAACCGCGATACCGATCGAGCTTGCATCGTCGTTCCCAGCCCTGTCGATCATCCGGGGGCATTCCGACGCGACGGCGCTACGATTGGGGGATAGTTCAATGGTAGAACAGCGGACTCTGACTCCGTTAATCTTGGTTCGAATCCAGGTCCCCCAGCCAGCTTGTTTTTCTCTGGTTTTCGGTTTGCTCTGGCTCTCCAAAACCGATGTTTTACGGG
This sequence comes from uncultured Alphaproteobacteria bacterium, assembly GCA_963851175.1. Taxonomy (GTDB): domain Bacteria; phylum Pseudomonadota; class Alphaproteobacteria; order Rhizobiales; family Beijerinckiaceae; genus Lichenihabitans. The sequence goes on from CAWKNU010000001.1 coordinate 11,264, forward strand.
CCTTTTTGCGGTCGTCCTCCGCAGGCGTTTTGCCAAGCTCCCTTGAGCCTTTCCCGAACCTGGTTCCGACTAACGAAACCGTTGAACTCGCGGGCCGCCCGCCCGTGCCGATCGCGGGGTCATCCACCGTCGAGGTTATGGCCGTTTCATAAAAGGGTGGTGATCGGGACGGCGCAGAATGCGGCGCGTAGCGTATCGAGGATCCCGCGATAATCCCGCTGGGATCGAGGCGCCAGGCGCTTACACATCATCCAGGCTTGGTGCCTTACCTGCCAACGTTGCTCATGGCTGCGCCCCTCTCCCGCATCATCCAGCCGAGCCAAATTCTACGCTCACTGCATAGCACTTATCGGCCAGGTGCCTCGAAGAAACGATCCCATTTCGTGGTGCGGTCAAGCTGCGGAGGTTCGTCAAAAAGCCTGGCAGCGAATAGATGTTCGTGTGGAACGTAGGCTCCGCGTCGGAGTCGCGAGACATTTCGATTTCATCCGCATCCGTCTCATTGAACCACGTCACGACGTAGAGGCGGCGGATTGCGAGCGCGGTGAGTTGTGCCACCGCCTCACGATAATGGGGAAGGTGCTGCAGGACGTGAAAACAGACCACGGCTTCCTGGCGCTTCAGCGGCGACAGGTCGAAAATGTCCAGATCAACGAACTTGATGTGGGGGAGCCTTTTTCGTGCGATGGCCAGCATCGATTTGCTCACGTCGCCGCCCGCATAGAGCGATTCGGTAGTTGCTCCCGCTTCGATCAAGCTGCGAGCCATGAGCCCGGTTCCGCAGCCGACCTCGAACACCGGTTGCTCAGGCCCGAATGACCTCCGAACGTCCTCGGCAATCGTCTTGCGGCTGGTGGCCTCCCCCAGGCTCGCCGTCCAGAAATCGTCGATGACCTTCGATGCGTTCCCTACGTCCCAGTTCTGCCAGTAGCGCGTCGCCTGCTCGGTCATACTTCACCTTCTGCCTGCCCAGCCGATCATTGTCTCGCGTCGGCCTCGGACTGCTTTTCGATTGTGCCGGTATGATGCCCCGGGAGCGTCCGCCTTTCCAGCCGCTCCATATACGAAAGGCGGGGCTGCTCAAGACGCGCGCACAAGCATCACAACTGTGTCGAGTTATAGGCAGTTTACAGCCCGGTTTACACAACCGGGACGGACCGGCTCACGCCGCAGCTTTCCCTCTTCGCGCTCCAGCGAAACACTTAAACTGGCGGTTCGGCCGATCCGTGCTGATCGCGGCGTCATTTGCCGCCTAGGTCAAGGCTTTGACTATGGCATCAAGCTTGTCGGTGCGCGAACCAAGGCGCGAGTCGCTGTGGAAATGGGCAACTCTCCCTGGCGCTCGATCCCACCACCCTATCGCCTGCGCTCACGAGCGGTTCGGTGCTCCAGACCTCTCATTTGACCCCGACGAACGGCACAGCGCCGCCCGGCACCATCGTGGTCGGCAGGACGCCGTTCCATTTTTCTGCAGCCGTAAGCGCGACGAGGTCGGGATTCTGTTTGAGTGCATCCCCTCTCGCCTTGATGGCGAGCGCTTCGGCGTCGCCGCGGAGCTGAATCGATTGCGCATCGGCCTTGGCGGCTGCCACCTTCGCATCCGCCGCCGCCTGAGCGTTCACAACGGTGATCTTGGCCTGCACCTCCTGCTGCTGGTATTGCTGCTGGATGCGCTGCACCTCAATCTCGGCCTGCATGCGGGCCTCGATCGATTGAACATATTGCGCCGAGAAGTCGATGTTCTCGATCTGCACAGATTCCAGGATAACTTCGGGGTTGCCGGCGAGCAAATCCTTGATGGCCGTATAGACGTCCGCGTTGAGCTTTGCCCTCTCCTGGATCGCGCTGACGGCGGTGTAGCGGCCAAAAACAACCTTCAGTTCCTGATAGACGCGCGGGTCGATCAAACGCGATGATACGGCCGGGATAACGGGCCAGCCAAACTTCGCGTAGAGTGCGTCGACGCGGTCCGGATCGGCGTGGAAGGTGACGCTGATCTTGATGTCGGCCGGCTGCTGATCCGCCGAGTACGAATTGACCTTTTCGTAGCTGCGCGTCTGCGTTTGGATGCTGACAGCGCGCGCGTCGTCGATCCATGGCATCTTGAAATGCAGCCCGGGGCCAACGGTCGCGACATAGGCTCCGTTTCGCAGAAGGACGGTTCGCTCACCCTGATCGACTGTGTACCACGACCCGAAAAACACGGTCAGCCCGATGCCGAGGACAAGAAGCAGGGCGGCAAAGCTGAGCAGCTTGCGAGTGTCGAAAAAAGATCTTCCCGGTGGAATCAATGCGAGCGGCACGTCGATCTCCTGGCTTTCTTCAATCCATCATACCGCCATCTCGTACTGCCTCGCCAACTGTGCACGCCTCGTTTGGACGCCCAACACACGCACGCAACCCTCGTAGGTCCGAAGTGCGCATAGGCGCGAACCTCTTCAGCCCCAGATGTTGTCTCGACGAGCATCGATGATAATCATGAACTCGTCACCTCTGTAGGCCGCGTGGCCGGCTGCTTCCGCGATGAACTCAACCCCAACGACGCCAGCGCGCCAGCACTTCGCTGATTCCAGACCGGCGACCTTCTCGGCGCCGATGCCGTATAGCGGGCCGAGGCTAAGATCCGAGCTTAGCGAAGGACGTGCGGTTCAGGGCCTGAGGCTATGTCAGGCAGGCAATTCGAACGGTCTCATCTGGAGGTTCGACCAGCTCGCCAACCGAATCGAATATTTGCGTCCAAGCCGATGTATAGGACCGTCGTCAGAGCGCCGAGCTGAGCGAGGGCTCTGCCGCCAGTCGTGCCTCCGTCAGAAAGGACTCGAGCTCCGCTGCCCGGTGCGCCGCCGTATGGGCGGCCATCACCCGGGCCCGGCCTGCCGCTCCCATCCTGCGGCGCTTGTCGTCCGGCTGGTTGCGCAACAGGTCGAGAACCTGGTCTGCTGCCTCAACCAGCAGAATGTCGCGGCCCGGCTCGAACAGCGTGTCTAGCCCTTCCCAGACATCGGAAAGTATCGGCGTCCCGGTCGCGGCCGCCTCGAACAGGCGCACGCTCGGGCTCCAGCCCGCCCGCACCATGTCGGCCCGCGTCACGTTCAGGGTGTAGCGGCTGACGCCGTAGAATTCGGCGTGGTCGGCCGGCCCGACATGCTCGAAGCGCTCCACATTGGCGGGCCATTCGATCGCGGCCGGATATTGCGGGCCAGCCACCGCGAAGCGCAGTTCCGGGGCTCGCCGGGCCGGTTCGAGCAGCAGGCGCTCGAGCACGGGCTGCCGGTCGGCGCTATAGGTCCCGAGATAGCTCAGGTCCCACCGCGCCTTCTCGTGCCGGGGCTGGTAGTGCACGGGATCGACGCAGCAATAAAGCGCGCGGGGCCGAGACGAACCGAACTCGCCGGCGAGGCGATCGAGAATCGGGCCGCCCGTGAAGCTGAGGTAAAGGTCGAAGCCGGGCACCAGGGCGCGCGACAGGTATTCGCAATCATCGCGCTCGAGCGCCGCCACCGTGATCGGCGTGTCGATGTCGTAGAAGGCCTTGATGCCGCGCGCCTGGGCCTGGACATAGGCCGCCACCGCCTGGCCTTCGGGCACATAGGAGCCGACGATCACCGCATCGGCGCGGGCGATGGCCTCGCAATGACGATCCAGGTCCTCGAGGTCGCGGTAGAAGACAAGCCGGCAGAAGTCCGGGTCGGCGAGGTCGCGCGCATTCGCGTACCAGGGCACGTCCCGTTCGAGAAACAGGATCTGGTGCCCGCGCGCCGCGCAGGCTTTGAGCAGCGAACGATAGGTCGTGGCGTGCCCGTTTCCCCACGAGGAAGACAGGCTCAGGCCCAGGACCACGATCGACAGCGGCTGGCTCACGCCACGGCCCTCTCGGGCTTGGCGGCCGCCTCGGCCCGCAGGATGCGGTCGACCTCGGCGCCGCGCCGCTCATAGGTGTGACCCTCGAGAATGCGGGCCAGCGCGGCCCGGCCGATGCGCTGGGCGCGTTCGGGCGTCAGCGCCGCCACATGGGCCGCCACCTCGGCGCCGTCGCGGGCCACCAGCACCTCCTCGTTCTCCTTGAGGAAGAGGTCGAGCCCCACCCAACTGTCGGTGATCAGGCACGCGCCGGCGCCGGCCGCCTCGAAAACCCGAGTGGCCGGCGAATAGCCCACCGCGGCCATCGAGTCCCGGGCGATGTTCAGAACCGCGAGCGGGGTCGCGTTGAAGCTGTTGTGTTCGTGCGTATAGACGTGCCCGATATGCCGGACATTCGGCGGCATGGGCTTGTTGTCCCACCCGTTGCCGCCGATCAGGAAGCGCCGCTCCGGCAGGCGGGCCGCAGCCTCCAGAAAGAACTGCTCTACGCGGGCTTCGCGGTCGGGCAGCCGGTTGCCCAGAAAGGACAGGTCCGCCGCGAAACGCCCATCGGCCGGCGCCGGATGATGGGTGGTGGGATCCAGCGCATTGTAGATCGGGATACACTGGCGCGCCCCGAAGCCGCGATAGGCTTCCACCACGGGCGGCCCGCCCCCGTAGGTGAAAACAAGGTCGAGCTTCGGCAAGGCCCGATGCATGGGGTGATCCGGATGCTGTCGCAGTTCCGCCAGGGTGGCGGGCGCATCCACGTCCCAGAAGATCTTGATCGAATCCGGCCGTGCGGCCTGCATGACGCCTTCGAGCAGGACATCGTCGAACACGCCGACGCCGCTGGCCTTGACCACAACATCGGCCTTGGCGGCTTCGGCGATGACGCCGCGCACGGCCTCTTCGGTAGCCGGATAGACCACGCTGGTGGCCCAGGGCGGCGGCTCCATGTCGCGGTGCTGCTGCCGGTCGAAAGCATCGGGCTCGTAAAAGGTCGTCTGATAGCCGCGCCCCGCGAGATCGCGAATGAGGCCGCGGTAATAGGTGGCGGCCCCGTTCCAATAGGACGACAGCAAGCTCGATCCGTAGAAGGCGATGTTCATGCCGTCGACCTCAGGTCCTCGTGCTTGGGCGTGCCTGCCGGCGGGCGGACGGAACCGGCGTCGAGGGCGGCCAGCACGCGCATCAGTTCGTCGACCCGGTGGGCGCAGGAATGGCGGGTCCGGATGGTCTCGAGCCCGTGGGCCACCAAGGCGCCACGCAGGTCCGCATCGTCGCGCAGAGCCGCGAGATGCCGCTGCATGGCGGCCGGCGTGTCGGCCATCAAGAAATCGCGGCCGACATCGAACAGCGCTTCGCTGTCGCGCCAGGGCGCTGACACCAGCGGTATGCCGCAGGCCAGGGCTTCAAAGACCCGGATGGTCGGAATGCCGGGCAGCATCTCGACATAGAACCGGCGCGGCACGTGCACGGTCGCCAGATGCCGGGCGAAGATGTCCGGGGCGGCGGCGTTGGGCAGCCAGCCCCGGTAGGGCCGCCGGCCCGGTCGATCGTCTGCAGGGCCTGATCGGGGTAGCGCACGCCATAGATGTCGAGCCCGAGGCCGAGCCGCTGTGCCGGGCCGAACAGGTAGGCCTCGAGCTCGGCGCTGCGCTCGTCGTCGCCCCAATTGCCGATCCACACGAGGCCGTGCCGCTCAGTCTCGCGCGCCGGCGGATGGAACACATGGGTGTCGGCCGCCTCGTGCCAGACGAAAACGCGGTTGCCCCATCCCCAGCCCCGATAGACCTCGGCCAGCGTCTCGCCGAAGGCCAGAACGCCGTCGTAGCCGTCGAGGTCGAAGGCCTTGATCGCATCGGGCTCGCTGACAGCGCGGTGGTGCGTATCGTGAAACAGCAGGGTGAAGCTGCCGCCCTGCCGACGCGCCGCTCCCGCGGCGGCCACCAGCGCGGTGTCGTTCCACTCGTGCATGATGACGAGATCGGCGTTTTCGCACGCGGCCGCGACATCGAAGCCCGGCGCGTAGACTTGGCTGACCAGATCCGGATAGTTGCGGCCGTAGGCCTCGAGCCCCGCGTCGCCGGCGTCTCTCAACAGGTTTTCGAGGCTCCAGGAGCCGCTCGGCTCATAGGCCACGACGTCATGCCCACGCCGGCCAAGCTCGCTCAGTACGCCGCGCAGAAAATGCGCGTTGCCGTGGTTCCAGCAGGAGCGCAGCGAATGCGTGAAATAGAGGATTCTCACGCGGCAGACTCGCGGTGTTCGCCTCGGGTGCCAAGCGCCGCCGCATAGGCGTGTTCCATGCCGCTCGCCAGGGCCTCCACCGTATAGCGCCGGGCGTGCCGCTCGGCCGCCTGGCCGCGTTCGGCCCGGTAGGTGTCGTCACCTAGAAGGCGGTCGACGGCAGTCGCGATCGCCTGTTCGTCGTTGGCGGGGACGAAGATCGCGGCGTCCTCCCAGACTTCGCGAAAGGTCGGGATGTCTGAAAGGACGAGGGCGCATCCGGCCAGCGCGGCTTCGAGAACCGCAAGCCCGAACGGCTCATAGAGGGCGGGCGCAACATAGATGGGCCGCGCCGCCAGGCGGGCCCGCATGGCCGCCTCGTCCAACGCACCCAAGGGCCGAACATGCTCGAAGGCGATTGCGCTGCCGTTCGGCCCGACCAGCGATCCCGCGGCCTCGATCGGCACGGCGACCCGGGTCGCGACGCGGTCGAGCACCGCGACGTTCTTGCCTTCGTCCCAGAGCCGCCCGGCCGTGAAGACGCTTTGGGCCGGTGTCGCACGTGATGTCGCGGGGCCGGGCTCCCGGCCGTTCGGCACGACGACCGGGAGCGATTCCAGCCCGTAGGTCCGCCGCGTGGCCTCCGCGAAGGCCCGGCTCGGCGCCACTACGACACGCGTTGCCTTGAGGCCGCGCCGAACCAGGTCCGTACGCCAGCGAAAATCCTCCGGCAAGGGATCGCCTCGGACCGCCTGCCACCAGGTGGCGACGCAGGAATGGCACACGGCTACGTGAGGCCGGTCGAAGCGCCCGCCGGCCGCCAAGGCCGGATGGTTGAGGTGCACGAGGTCGGCACCAAGCAACTGGGCCAACGAGGCGACCGCCGCACCGGCGGCTTCGACCGCGCCGGCGTCTTCGGCCAACCAATCGGGCTGGTGCCCCGTGTTGGCGACGATGAGGCCGCGCTCCTCCGCCTGGCGCCGCTGATCCCCGCCCGCCGCGGGGCCCAGCACCGCGAGGGTGACGCTGAAGCCGCGTCGGCGCAGCCCAGCGCCGAGATCGAGCGCATAGGTCCAGATGCCGCCCACGGCATCGACCGTCATCAGGACGTGGCGCCCCCCCGTTAGTGGGAACAACACGCGGCTTCCAACTCGCTCAGCGGCAAGGGCTGCTGATCCTGGATGTCGCTGAGCTCACGGAACTGCGCCAGATAATGCGCATGGGCGCGTTCCCAGGCCTGATCGTCGGGCTTGCCCCACAGGCGGCGATAATCGGGCGAACTCGGATACGGATAGAGCGGCACCGGGTCATTGGCCCAGACGCCCTCGGCGCGAAGGCGGTTGCGCCAATCGGCCACGAGACCATCGTCGTCGCCCGACACCTCCAGCAGGTTGGCCTGCACGAAGGGCACGCTCTTGCGGGCATGGATCAGCCGTTCGGCGAGATCGTCGGTCGACATGCGACAATTCTTGTCGAGCGCCGCCCGGCCCTCGACCGTGAGGCTTTCGACGCCCGCCTCGATCGACACGCAGCCGGCGCGGCCCAGCAGGTCCAGCATGTCAGGCTTCCAGAGGTCGATACGAGTCTGGATGCCGAACTCGACCCGTCGCTCCACCAAGGCTTCGAGCAGCGGCTTCTGGGGCAGGAAGATCTCGTCGATGAAGTAGAGGTATTCGGCGCCCTGCGCGATCAGGCCGTCGATCTCCTCGATCAGCGGCGCCAGATCGCGGCGGCGGTAGCTGTCCCTGAAATCGATCTTGGCGCAGAACGAGCAATGGTAGGGGCAGCCGCGCGAGGCCTCGACCTCGGCGCCGGGCCGACTGCGGCTCGCGGTCGAAGCGATGATGGTGGTGGGCATGCCGGGCGATCCATTCATCGCCCCAGCGCAGCGCCGGCAGGTCGACGAAGCGGCTCGCATGCGGCGCACCGGTCACCACGACCCTCGCGCCGTCATGAAACGCGATGGCCGGAACGGTCGCAAGCTCGGAGGCTTCGGCCAAAGCCGCGACAATGTCTTCGCATTCGCCGCGCACCACCACATCGACGCCGAGCTTGCGCAAGGTCGTGTCCGGGGTGGCCGAGCCGTGCGGGCCGACCGCGACAGTGCGCCCGCCGTTCCGGCCCAGTGCGGCCAGGAACTCGCGGGGCACGCGCAGCTCGGGCGGTGCACAGCGCCAGAACAGATAGCTCGGGGCGGTGGTGACCACGCTCATGGCGGGGCCGAAGGCCGCGACTTCGGCAGCGAGTTCCGCATTGCTGCGCCCGAACAGATGCCCGTCGAGCATCAGGACCTCATGGCCGGCGCCGTTCGAGCAGCGCCTTGGAATAGCCGAGCTCGAGCGGCAGATGAGGATGCCGGCAGCCGAAATAGATGCTGTGGCTGAAATCCCAGGCCGGGTTGACGAGCGCGACTTTCACGAAATGGCTCCTGCGGCTCGGGGTCCGGCTGCGGCCAGAACAGGCGCGCGCAACGACAGGCCCCGCTCCTCGGCAAGCCAGCGCACCAGCTTGGCGACGCCGTCCTGCCATCCGGTCCAGGGCTTCAGGCCGAGCGCACTCGCGGCTGCCCGCGCATCGGAAACATAGTACTTTTGATCGCCAGCGCGCCAGTCGAACATCTCGGTCGCAACGGACCGGCCAACGAGGCTTTCGAGATGGCGCAGCAGTTGGCGCAGGCTGATCGCATTGGCGGGTCCGCCGCCGAGGTTGAAGGCGCGACCCTTGACCTCGTCGATCCGGTGCCACGCCGCCCAATAGGCCTCGACCGCGTCTTCGACATAGAGGATGTCGCGCACCTGGCAGCCGTCGCCGAACAGGCTGATCGGCGCGCCCTCGAGCGCCCGGATGGCGAAATGCGCCACCCAGCCCTGGTCCTCGGTCCCCATCTGGCGTGGCCCGTAGATGCAACTCATGCGCAGCACGGCCGTCGGCACCCCGAACGAGCGAGCATAATCGAGCACATACTGGTCGGCAGCGCCCTTCGAACAGCCATAGGGCGTGTGGAAATCGAGCGGCCGGGACTCGGCCACGCCGTAGCGCCGCAGATGAGGATCCGACCGGCACGTAGGCGTCGTTGGTCAGGGTGAGAGCGACGTCAGCCAGATCCCCATAGACCTTGTTGGTGGACGCGAAGATCAGCGGCACCGGCTCGGGCCTCTGCCGCAGCGCTTCGAGGAGGGCCAGCGTGCCCTTCACGTTGATCTCGAAATCCTCGAGCGGCTCGACCATGCTGGTGGTCACGGCCACTTGGGCCGCGAGATGGAACACCGCATCGGCGCTCGATGCCGCCGCCTTCAAGGCTGGGGCGTCGCGCACGTCGGCCCGGATCGCGGCCACGGCCTCGCCGTGGCGGGATTTCAGCCACGTGAGGTTACGCTCGACGCCCGGGCGGGCGAGCGTGTCGTAGATCACCACAGAATGGCCAGCCCGCAGGATGCGGTCGGCCAGGTTCGAGCCGATGAAACCCGCACCGCCGGTGATCAGCACGCGCCGACCAGGCCGTTGGTGCGAGGAGAGCGGACCTCCGTCCGTCATCATGCGACGAGACCCCGGGCTTCGAGTTCGCGCCGCGCCTCGTTGACCCGGTCGGTGGCCTCCTGCCGGGCGACCCATTCGGCCAGTTCGGCGAGGCCGGCCTTGAAATCGGCCTGGGGCCGGTAGCCGAGTTCGTCCCGGACCTTCGTGATATCCGGGATGCAATGGCGTATGTCGCCGGCCCGCGCCTTCCCGGCGATCTCGGGCGGCAGGTCGCGGCGGTCCATGGCCTCCGCCAGGAGCGTGGCCACGTCCTCGACGGTGCGCTCCTCGCCCGAGCCGACGTTGAACACGCCGCCGGGCGCCTTGGGATGGTCGAGCGCCAGCAGGAAGGCGCGAGCTACGTCGGCGACATGGACGAAGTCGCGGCGCTGCTGGCCGTCCTCGAAGATCACCGGGGGCTTGCCGTTGTGCAGGCGCGACGCGAAAATGGCCAGCACGCCCGTATAGGGGTTCGACAGCGCCTGGCCAGGCCCATAGGCGTTCCACAGCCGCAACGCCACGCCTTCCATGCCATAGGCGGGCGCGAGCGTGAGCGTCAGGCGCTCCTGGGTGTATTTGGTGATGGCATAGACCGAGGCGAGCGTCGGCCGCTTCCACTCGGGTGTCGGGGCTGGCGCAAGCGGCCGGCCCATGGGGTCGAGCGGGTCCCAACTCCCGGCGCCGTTGCGGGGCTGCCGGATGACGTCCTCGTAAAGCTTGCCGTCGCGGTCCCGGTAGAGGCCCTCGCCGTAGATGCTCATCGATGAGGCCACGACGACACGCTTGACCGGCGCATCGATGAGTTGCTGGAACAGGACCGCGGTGCCGAGATCGTTGACCGACACGTAGCGGTCGACCGCATACATGCTCTGCCCGACCCCGACCTCGGCGGCCAGGTTGACCACCTTGTCGATGCCCTTGAGGGCGCGGGCCACGGCCTCGCCATCGCGGATGTCGCCCCGCATGAGTTCCACGTCCGGCCCAAGTTCGGCCGAGGGGTTGTGCCCGCCATGGACCTGGTCGATGAGGCTGTCGAGCACCCGGACCCGGTCTCCCCTGTCGAGCAGCGCCCGGGCCAGGTGCCGGCCGATGAAGCCCGCCCCGCCGGTGATCAGGACCGTTTCCGCCATCCTCTAAGCTGCTCCGTCTCGCCTCCGGGCCGAAGGCCGGAGGCAGTTGGTGGTGTCCTCATGGGTTCCGCCTAATGCAGGAACGCCATCGCGCTGTCAAAACGGAGTTCCCGGACGGCAGTGCCCGCCGGCCTGAATCCCGATGCGCCGCGCAGGCGCGCTCGGGACAACGTCGGGGACACGGAATTGTTTGCCCGACAGGGGAACGCGTCGCGCTCCCCTGGCCGCGAGCCTGGCCCGATCAGGCCGCCGCAGCGGTGGCTGCAGCCGCGGCGCGCTCCTGCGCCTTCTTCTTCGGCAGCGCCTTGGTCGGGTTGTTGCGGGCCGGGGCCTCGACGGCGCCCACCGAGGCGAGCAGCTTCAGCACGCGATCGGTCGGCTGCGCGCCCTTGCTGATCCAATCCTTGGCCTTCTCGGCATCGAGCACGAGCCGGCTCTCGTCCTCATGGGGCTTCAGCGGATCGAAGGTGCCGATCTTCTCGACGAAGCGGCCATCGCGCGGCGCGCGGGCATCGGCCACCACGATGCGGTAGAACGGACGCTTCTTGGCGCCCCAGCGGGACAAGCGGATTTTCAGAGCCATTGTTCGGTTTCCTTACTGCGTCGGTTCTTCGGTGTTGCGTTTGATGAGGTCGTCGATATCCCCCAGCGGGTCGTCGCTGAGGCCTTGCGATGAGTAGACTTCGACATCGACGGACCCGTCTTCGAGCACGTCGATCTCCCAATAGTGCCCCGGCTCGTTGACCAGCAGAGACATGGCATCGTCCCGGTAGGCCGCCGAGGTGAAGCTGAGGTCGGCCGCCTGGAGACGCTCCCGGATGGCGTTGAAAACCTCGAACATCTTGCCTTGCGGGCCGCCACTCACTTTTTCTTCCCTCCGAAGGGATTGAAGCCACCGGGCAGGCTACCCCCGAGCCCGGGAAGACCGCCGAGACCCGGCAGGCGCGGACCGCCCAGACCCGGCAGCTTGGCCCCGAGACTGTTGCCAAAGGCGCCCGGGGGCGGAGCCGCGGGGAGGTTCGGCAAGCCGCCCGAGCCGCCGAACTGCTTTTGCAGCGCTTCGAGCTGTTCGGGAGTCGGCTCCGGCATGCCGGCCAGCGGGGTGCCGCCCGCAAGCGGGTTGCCGCCCGCAAGCGGGTTGCCGAGTCCAAAGGCCGAGGCCATCTTGCCGAGGGCTCCACGCTTGGCGCCGCCCAGCGACTTCATCATGTCGGCCATCTGCCGGTGCTGTTTCAGCAGGCGGTTGACGTCCTCGACCTTGGTGCCCGATCCCGCCGCGATCCGCTTCTTGCGCGATGCCTTGAGGATGTCGGGATTGCGCCGCTCGCCCCGGGTCATGGACGAGATGATGGCGCGCTGGCGCTTGATGATCCGCTCATCGATGTTGGCGGAGGCCATCTGTTCCTTGATCTTCCCCATCCCGGGCAGCATGCCCATGATGCCGCCCATGCCGCCGAGCTTTTCGACCTGGGCCAGTTGATCGCTCAGATCCTCGAGGTCGAACTTGCCCTTGCGCATCTTCTCGGCGACGCGCATGGCCTTTTCGGCATCGATGGTTTCCGCCGCCCTCTCGACCAGCGACACGATATCGCCCATGCCGAGGATGCGGTTGGCGATCCGCGCGGGATGGAAATCCTCCAGCGCGTCCATCTTCTCGCCGGTGCCGAGCAGCTTGATCGGCTTGCCGGTGACGGCCCGCATCGAGAGTGCCGCGCCACCGCGCCCGTCGCCGTCGACGCGGGTGAGCACAATGCCGGTGATGCCGACGCGCTCGTCGAAGCTCTTGGCGAGATTGACGGCGTCCTGGCCTGTGAGGCTGTCGGCCACGAGCAGGATTTCGTGCGGGTTGGCGACACCCTTGACCTCGGCCATCTCGGCCATCAGCGGCTCATCGATGTGGGTGCGACCCGCCGTGTCGAGCATGACCACGTCATAGCCCTGCAGCCGAGCCGCCTGCTCGGCCCGCCGCGCGATCTGCACGGGCGTCTGGCCGGCGATGATCGGCAGGGTTTCGACCCCGACCTGGCGGCCGAGGACGGCCAATTGTTCTTGCGCGGCCGGGCGCTTGACGTCGAGCGACGCCATCAGGACGCGCTTGTTCATCCGCTCGGTGAGGCGCTTGGCGATCTTGGCGGTCGTGGTGGTCTTGCCGGCGCCCTGCAGGCCGATCATCATGATGGCCACGGGCGGCGCCGCGTCGAGATTGATCGGGTCGGACTCGGCGCCCAGGGTCTCGACCAGCACGTCGTTGACGATCTTGACCACCATCTGGCCTGGCGTCACCGACTTGATGACATTGGCTCCGACGGCCTGGCTGCGCACCTTGTCGGTGAACGAACGCACGACGTCGAGCGCCACATCCGCCTCGAGCAGCGCCCGCCGCACTTCGCGCATGGCGGTGCCGACATCGGCTTCGGTCAAGGCGCCGCGACGGGTCAGCTGATCGAAAATGCCGGAGAGCTTGTCTGTCAGGCTCTCGAACATGAGGACGTCCTTATCATCCGCGACACTTGGCCCGGCGGCGCGACGCGCCCCCTGGACCGACCGGACCTGAGCCCGCTCTAATCTCGTCAATAGCAAACGCGCCCGAGGGCGCCAAGCGCTGTCGGACGTTCGCTTCCGGCAGGGCCGGTCGGCGTTGCTGGCTCAAGAGCCGCCGCCACCCTTAAGGACACCTCCGGCGCGTGTCAACGGCCCTGCCGGCACGATGAGGCCGGAAGCATCAGAGCAGATGCGCCGCCTGTGCGCCGATCTCGTAATAGGCGCTCTTCAGCCCCCGCAGGCTTGTGGGTCGGAGCGGGGTCGCGGCGAGCGGCAGATCGTCCTCGCCCACCTGCCCCAGAATGACCTGCGCCAGCAGACGACCGAACGCCGTGCCCGGGGCGATGCCGCGGCCGTTGTAGCCCGAGAAGCTGACCATGTTGGGCGCAAGCCGGTGGAAGCGCGGTGCGCTATCGGCGGTCATGCCGATCCACCCATACCAGCCGGCCTCGAACGCCACCGGCCCGAGTTGCGGGAAGATCTTGCGCATGGCGCGACGCGCCCAGGCTTCATGCACGGCGGTGCCGCTGTTGCGCAGCGCCCCGACGCTGCCAAAAATCAGCCGCCCGGCCTGATCGAGCCGGAAGGAACTCAGGATCTCCTTGGTGTCCCAGGCGCCCTGGCGTTCGGGTAGGATCGAGGCCCGAAGATTATGTCCGAGCGGCGCCGTGGCAAACTGGAAATACGGCAGGCGCACGAGTTCGGCCCGGATCGCGTTCCAGGGCAGCGGCCTGTCGCGGGTCGGTATAGGCATTGGTCGCCACCACGACCCAGTCCGCCTTAACCGAGCCGCCCGCAGTATCGAGGCGCCAGCCCGCACCCTCGCGCCGCGCCCCGGTAACAGGGCTGGCCGTGAACAGTTGCGCGCCCGCCGCCATGGCGGCCGCCGCCAGCCCTCTCACATAGGCGAGCGGCTGGATGGTTCCGGCCCGTTGATCCAGCAGCGCCCCGGCATAGGCCGAACTGCCGATCATCCGGCTGGCCTCCGCCGCATCGAGCAGGCGCACCGGTGCGCCGCGGGCCTGCCATTGCGCCGCGCGGGCCGTGATCTCCTCGAGCCCCTCGGAACCGACCGCGCAATGGAGCGTGCCGGCGCGCTCCGGCTCGCACGCGATGCCATGTCGCTCGATCAGGTCCCATACCAGCCCGGGCGCCGCGCCGAGGGTTTCGAGCAGGCGCTCGCCATGCCGCTCGCCCAAGACCTTGGGCACGTCGTCAGGCATGATCCAGAGGCCGGCATTGACCAGCCCGACATTGCGGCCCGAACCGCCGAAGCCGATCTCCACGGCCTCGAGCACGACAACTGTCCTGCCGGCCTCGGCCAGATGCAGGGCGGCCGAGAGCCCGGTGAATCCCGCCCCGACCACGACCACATCGGCTTCGATCGGGGCCGCAAGCGCCTGTGTCTTGGGTGCGGGAGGCGCGGTACGTTCCCACAGCCCGTGGGAGCGCGGATCGTTCTGCATGAGAGTTTTCTGCCGGACCTAAATCGCGCTGCTTGGTGCTGGAACCTGACGGTGTCTCACTGCTTTCCGAGCCCGTCCAGCGCCTGCGCTAGGCCACGGAACGACACCGGCAGCACGACATCGCGGCCCGCCGCGTCCTTGAACTGCAGCCGCCCGGGCGTGGTGGCCGTGCGCCACCGCCCGAGCGCCTCCTCGTTGGCCGCGACATCCGCGAAACATCCGCCCGCCATGCAGCGTCGCCACTGAAGCTCCAGTGGATGCGGGTCCTTCTCGTCGGCGCCGAGCCGCACCGTACTGGGGAAGATCACGTTCACGGGCAGCACCGCGATCAGATGCAACTCGGTCGTCCCCTCGGGCCGGCCGAACGCCACCTCTGCGACGGGCGCCTGCTGGCCCTGCACCTGCATGGTCTGGATCACTTCGCACAGATGTCGCGGCTTATCGCCCGTCGCGGTCTCGCAGCGCAGCGTCCAATCGCCATAGGTCGCGGTCGTGGTCTTCGGTTCGGCACTGATGGCCGGAGCAGCGGGCGCGGCAGTCTTGGTCTGGGACCAGGCGGTCCCGCACGCCGCCGCCACCATCATGGCGCTGAGGATCGTCGGTTTCAAAGCGAGCATCATCAATCCATCCGCATGAGCTGTCGCAACAGGCTCGGCAGACTCGCCGCCGAGGCTGATTCGCGCAGGGCGGCCTAGCCGGACACGTGGAACCAAGCCTTCTGGCAGTACAGGAACCCGGCGGCGCTTGGAAGGTGGATCGCGTCCCGAACTGGGCGACCGGATGTAGGCCTTCCTGCCCTCATGCAGAGCCGAATGCGACAGCATTCCCGCCGAAGTATGGGCGCGGCTCCCGGTTCTTCGACACCGTTGCTTCGCTACGGGCTGAAGATAAGGGAGCCACGCGAGCCGGTCCCGTCCGGGACCGGCCGTCTTGATCGGAAGCTTAGACCCTGAAGGATCGGTGCAGGTCAGAGCCCGTTGGCCTTCAGGATCGCGGGTGCGTTCTCCTTGGTGATCGCCATCGTGGGCAGGACGATGGTCTTCTCGATCTTCTCGCCGTTGAGGAGCTTGATGGCCTGGCGCAGGCCCTCGGCACCGGGCGTCGGATACAGGAAGGTGGCGGCGAGTTCGCCCTTGTTGACCCATTGAACGCCTTCGTCGGGCAAGCCGTCCACCCCCAGGAACAGGATATTCTTCTCGCGTCCGGCATCCTTGGCGGCCAGATAGGCTCCATAGGCCATCGGGTCGTTGTGGCCGTAGACGAGATCGATCTTCTCGTTGTTGCGCAGTGCCGTCGTCATGATGTCGTAGGCGGCGGCCTGCTTCCAATCGCCCGACTGCTTGTCGAGCAGATACTTGATGCCGCTCTCCTTGTCGGTGTTCTCGTGGAAGCCGTTCGAGCGGTCGTGGCTCGCCTGGGTGCCGAGGCCGCCCCAGATCTCGACCACATTGCCCTTGGCCTTGCCCGGGCCGCCGAGAAGCTTGACCGCATATTCGCCCGCCGCCCGGCCGATGACCACGTTGTCGCCGCCGATGAACTGGGAAATGTCCTTGGTGTCCACGTTGCGGTCGAGCACGATCACCGGGATCTTGGCGTCGATCGCCTTCTGGACCACCGGGGTCAGGCCGGCCGATTCCTTGGGCGAGATCAGCAGGACCTGAACCTCCTGCCGGATGAGGTTCTCGACGTCGGCGACCTGCTTCTCGGTCTTGTCCTCGCCGTCCGTAACGATGAGATTGACCTCCGGGTGCTTGGCGGCTTCCGCCTTGATGTCCTTGTTGAACTGGACGCGCCACGGCTCGATGGTCGTGACCTGGCTGAAGCCGATCGTCCATTTGGCCGCGGCCATCGCCGGGGTCCAGCCCGCCGGCAGGTAGAGCGTGGCGGAGGTGCCCGCCACACTCATCGCGAGCTTGAGAAATTGGCGCCGTTCCATGGTGTTTCCCCTCATATTGTCGATTGCTGTTTCTTCGGCGGCGAATCCGACAGGATTGCCGATCCGCTGCGTCCGCCGCGCCGTCCGAAGACGGAGATCCGTTGGCCGATGTCAGCGAGATTGCGCTCCTGCACCAGCACGGTCACCACGATGATGGCGCCCTTGAGCACGAGTTGCAGGTTCGAATTGATGTTGTGCAGCTGAAGGATGTCGGACAGCAGGCCGAAGATGAACACGCCGACCAGCGTGCCGGAGAGGCCGCCGCGACCGCCCATGAGGCTGGTCCCGCCGATCACGACCGCCGCGATGGCATCGAGCTCGAGGCCGGACCCGGCGTCCGGTTTGCCCTGCCGGTATTGGGCCACGTAGAGGACGCCGGCGAGGCACGAGAGCAGGCCCGAGAAGGCATAGGTTGCGATCTTGACGCGGTCGACGCCGATCCCTGACAGGCGAGTCGCCTCCTCGTTGCCGCCGATCGCGTAGACGTAGCGCCCGAAGGTCGTGAAGCTGAGCAAGGCGCCGAACAGGACCACTGCGGCGATAAAAAACAGGCCCGGCACGGGCAAAACGCCCCACAGCATCGAGCGCAGCAGATCGAAGTCGGCCGTGGCATTGGAGCCTGGGTAGACCGGCAGGACCGCACTGTCCTGCCCGGCCGTGAGGCGGGCGATGCCGAGCGTCGATACCATCATGGCCAAGGTCACGATGAAGGGCTGAAGCCGGCCGACCACGATGATGATGCCGGTCAGGGCCCCGACCGCGAGGCCCACCGCCGGAGCAATGAGCAGAACGGCCGGCACGCTGGATTTGGGACCGACCTGGGCGGCCACGTACCAGAAGGCCAGAGCGGCGCCGACAAGCCCGATCAGGGCCGGCAGGACCCGGGTTCCGAAGCCTGCCGGGGCCGCTTCCGCCCGGTGCCCGATGGCGACGTTGCCGGGTCGCGCAAGCTGCTTGGCCACGAACTGCACCAGGCCTGCCAGCCCCACGAAGGCGACGCCGGCCAGCACCGGCGCTCCGATCACAGCCGCAGGGGTCCAGCCGGGCTGGGTCAGCAGCATGCCGGTGATCACCGAGCCGAAGGCCATCACCGAGCCGACCGACAGATCGATGCCGCCGGTGAGGATCACCATGGTCATGCCGACGGCCACGAGGCCGGTGATCGAGACCTGCCGGAGCACGTCGGTCAGGTTGCCGTAGGACAGGAAAATGTTGGTGCCGCGAGAGGTGACGGGCGAAAACCCGACCCCGATCGCGAAAATAATGATCAGGCCCCAATAGAGCTTGGTGCGGGACAGGGCAGGCCAAAACCTCATGCCGAGAGCCCTCCCGGTGCCGGATCCAGACGCGCCGGCGGTGAAGCCAGAGCCATGACCCGTTCCTCGCTGGCATCTTCGCGATTAAGCGTTCCGGCCATGCGGCCTTCACACATGACGAGGATGCGATCGGCGAGAGCCAGGATCTCGGGCAGTTCGGAGCTGACCACCACGATGGCCAGTCCCTCGGCCGCGAGTTCGAAGATCAGGTCATAGATTTCCTGCTTGGCCCCCACGTCGATCCCCCGCGTAGGCTCGTCGAGCAGCAGGATTCGAGGCTTGGTGGCCAGCCATTTGGCCATGACGACCTTCTGCTGATTGCCGCCGGACAGCGATTTTGTGGCTTGGTCCGGGCCCGCGCACCGAATTCGCAAGGACTTGATGGCGTGCAGCGCCGTCCGGGCCTCCCCGGCCGGCACTCTTATGCCGAAGCGCGACAAAGCCGCCAGCGAGGGCAGCAGAACATTGGCCGAAACCGAGGAGCCGACCAGAAGCCCCTTGCTCTTCCGGTCTTCCGGCACGAAGGCGAGCCCCAGGGCCTTGGCGGCGCGAGGGCTGCCGATAGCCACCTCGCGCCCGGCAACCCGCACGGCCCCGCCGCTCGGGCGCTCGCTCGCGCCAAAGATTGTCTCCAGGATCTCGGTCCGGCCCGAGCCGAGCAGGCCGGCGATGCCGAACACTTCCCCGGCCCGCACCTCGAAGCTGATCCCCTCGATCACCCGCTTGCGCCCGCGCCGGGTCGCGACATCGGCCCACAATGCGCCGACGGCCAGCATCACAGGGGCGTTCGCGGCCTGGCTCGTGCGCGCGGTCGGGACAAGCGAGCGGCCCACCATGGCCTTGATGATCCGATCCCGCGAAGCCTCCGCGATAGGCGCCGTGAGAACGTGGCGACCGTCGCGCAGCACCATGACCCGGTCGGCCAGGGCCATCACCTCGTCCATCCGGTGGGAGATGTACACGATGGCCACTCCGGCGGCCGTCAGCTGCGCGATGACATTGAAGAGCGTTGCGCATTCTGCCCCCGACAGCGCCGAGGTCGGCTCGTCCATGATGAGCACGCGCGCATCGAGCGACAGCGCCTTGGCGATCTCGACGATCTGCTGCTCCCCAATGCGCAGCGACCCTGCCTTGCTCTCGGGGTCGATCGCGATGCCCAGCCGGGCGAGCAGGCCCCGGGCCGCCTTCAGCATGGCGCGCTTGTCGACCACGACCCCTGCGAACTTGGGTTCGCGCCCCAGGAAGATGTTGGCCGCGACCGAGAGCTCCTGAACGAGATTCAACTCCTGGTGGATGATCGCGATGCCGGCACGCTCGGCGTCCAGCACGCCGTGGAACCGAACCGGTGTACCGTCGACTCGGATCTCGCCTCCGTCCTGGCTCAGCACGCCAGCCACGATCTTCATCAGCGTCGATTTGCCGGCGCCGTTTTCTCCCATCAGGGCCAGGACCTCGCCTGGCGCGATCGCGAAGCCTACATGGTCGAGCACGACTACGGGCCCGAACTGCTTGGAGATGTCATGGGCTTCGAGCACCGGAAAGCTCCCCGGGCGGCTGACCAGGACCGAGCTGTACGGCTCCGCTTTCGTGGTCGGACAGGATCGTCCGCTCAACGGCATCCCTCCCCTGACGCTCGTGCCGGCGTCATTGTTGCTATCGAACTAGCGTGCTAGCTTTTCAGGTAGGCGTCAATAGGATGCGACCAGCGGGTCGAAGCGTCGGGTCAAGCCTTCAAGGCTCCTCTTGAGCCCATTGCGAGGCGATGGTGTGGAGGGACGGGGAGCGGCCCTGGTGTTCGACACGGAGCCTGTCGCATTCGGTTCAGCATGAGGGCTGAAGTTGCCCGTAAACTCCAGCAGCAGGTCGGCCCAAGGGGCGATGGCAATCAGCCGAGTGGAGGAATGACTTGTACGGGGATCCGGCCAAAGCGCGGTCGTTAAAGGCCGATCATGTCTACCGAGACTTGAAGCAGGCGATCATCGACGGAACATTGCCGCCCGGCGCCCCGATCGACAAGGACGAACTCTGTTCGCGGTTCAAGGCGTCGCGTTCGCCGGTGACGAACGCCATCAATCGCCTGGCCTATGAGCGCCTCGTCGAGGTCGAACCGCAGCGCGGCTCCTTCGTGGCGCCGATCTTCGCCGACGAGATCATGCAGTTCATGATGCTGCGCCGCGCGCTCGAGGCGGAAGCCACTGCCGAGGCCGCCAAACGCGGTGGCCCTTCACTTTGGCTGGCGCTGGACCGAAACCTGCTCTATCAGCGCGCCGCCTTGCAGGCGACGGACTATCGGCGATTTTTCCAGCTGGATGTCGAATTCCACCACGCCATCGTCGAGGCTAGTGGATGGTGGCGGTTCAATCACGTGCTGGAGGATGTCCATTCCCACGTCGACCGCGCCCGCCGCGTCCTGATGCCGATTCCCGGACATCTCGATGCGACCTGGGACGAACATGCGGCCATCCTACAGGCTCTCAAGAAGGGCGCGCCCGAGAAAGCCGGACAGGCGATGCGCCGTCACATCGACCGCGTGGCGCGCCAGTTCCAGAGCTTTGCGGACGACGCGTCCGGGTCACTCGAGGGGGCGCCTTCAGGGCCGAAGCCGAGCCGGTATGGCAAGGCGGCTGCGGTCGCCTGATACGGGGGTTCCCCAAGATCGCGCCGCCCCGGACAGCCGAAGGCTGCCCGGATGGTGCGAAGCCCCCTATTGCCGAGCGTCTGGCGCGTTGTCCGGATCGGCCGGGGCGGGCTGATCGTAGTCCTGGGCATCGGCCTGAGGGCCTCGCCGCCGCCGCGGTACACGGCCCGCATCGGCGGCCGACAGAACCACCACCTTGGTGCCGATCGGCACCCGGTCGTACAGGTCCATGACGTCCTGATTGATCATCCGGATACACCCCGACGAGATGCTGGACCCGATGGTCCAAGGCTCGATGGTGCCGTGGATGCGATAGAGCGTGTCCTTGTTGCCCTGCCAAAGGTACATGGCGCGGGCGCCGAGCGGGTTGCCGGGACCGCCGTGCATGCCGATGCCGCTCTGCAGCTTGTCCATGCTTGCCATGATGTGCGGATCGCGGTCGAGCATTTCCTTGGGCGGATACCAGTCCGGCCATTGCTGCTTGTTATGGATCGTGGCGGTGCCCGACCAGGCGAAGCCCTGGCGGCCTACCCCGACCCCGTAGCGCAACGCCCGGCCATCGCCGTTGACCATGTACAGGAACCGGCGGCCCGGATCGATGACAAGCGTGCCGGCTTCCTCATCCGTGTCGTAATAGACGATCTTCCGGAGGAACCGCGGGTTGAGCCGCGACAGGTTGATGGCGGGAACCGGGAACGGCTCGCCGGGCACCGCGGCGTAGAGGCCGTCCGGATCGGCGTCCTGCGCGGCGGCTTTGAACGGAAGCCAGGACGCACCGGCCAGACTTGCAGCGCCTGTCAGAAGGGCTCGGCGGCTCGGGTGGAACATCTATGAAAACTCCAAGGGAGATCGGATATACATGCGGACCAAACGCCCGTCATTCGCGAGAAGACCAAGGCTTGCGCGAAATGGCCATCCCTGATGCGCCTGTGCAACGCTTCCGCGCGAATCGTGACCCGGGCCATTGGCACGCACCAGCATCGTGGCCGGTTTTGCGACCAAACCATGGCCGGTTGCAAGCGTCGTCTCCTAGACCGGGCGAGTCCGCGGGATCTCGCGTGCGCCGCACCGCCGTTCACTCCAGACTGGCCTCGCTCTCCTCGATGCCGATCAGGTGGCGCAACCGGGTCGGCAACAGCTCGCCCTGGCTTTCCAGCACCGGATAAGCTGCCGCGGCAACGAGGTGCATGTTCACCCGCTTGAGGTCCCGCAGGATGTCGAGCTGGAGCGCGCCCGACTCCAGTGGTTCGGGCCGACCGGCGCGAAGCTGCTCGAGGTGGCTGGCCGTCGCCCTCGCCTCCATGTCGCGGAACACGTCCTTCTGGGCTGCGAGCAGCCGGGCACCGCGCACGTCGCCGCTGAGAAAGACCGCGCCGGCCGCCCGGACATTGGCG
This sequence comes from uncultured Alphaproteobacteria bacterium, assembly GCA_963851175.1. GTDB lineage: Bacteria > Pseudomonadota > Alphaproteobacteria > Rhizobiales > Beijerinckiaceae > Lichenihabitans. The sequence continues at coordinate 33,273 of CAWKNU010000001.1, forward strand.
ACCAGTTGATCGACGATGCTGCGCAACTCGGCCTGTCCGGTTCCGGAGAACGCCAGGCCGCGCTTGATCTTCTTGGCCGCGAGGCCGAGCAGGTTGCGGTCTACCACGTCGCCCGCATGCTCCATGTTCATCGCGAAAGCCATGATGTCCTGGGCCCGCCGATAATCGGCTTCCGACATGGCGTCCGGGTCCAGCGTCGTCAGGTAGGCCTTGATGGCGGTATTCAGGCGGTCGAGCACGTCGTCGAGGCGCTTGGTCTCGCTGATGCGCCGGCGATCGTTCTTTTCCGTCGCGTCCCGAAACCCAAGCAGCATAGCTTCGAGCACATCGGCCAGCCGCAACGCCTCGCGCGCGGCACCACCGAGCGCGACCACCGGGGTTTCGAAGGCCGACGGGTCGAGATAGAGCGGCCGCGCCGGATCTTCGGCGGCCATCCTGGCCGGCAGGAGATGGCGCAGCAGGCGCGCGAAACCCGGAAGCACCGGAAAAAACGCTATCGCCACGGCGAGGTTGAACAGGGTGTGGAAGTCCGCCACGGCCCGCGCATTGTCGGGTTCGAAGGCGGTGATCAGCCGGGACAGCGGCGAGAGCAGCGCAAGCCCGACCACCACGCCAGCGAACCGGTTGAGCAGATTGCCAATAGGCAGCCGCTTGGCCACCGGGTCGTTGCCGGCGGCGCCTTCGAGGCACGGGTTGATAGCGGTCCCGAGATTGGCCCCGAGCACCAGCGCAAACGCCGTGAACGGAGGCACGACGCCCTTTGCGGCCAGGGACATCACGAGCAGCACGATCGCAACGGACGAGTGCGCCGCCCAGGTGAGGCCGGCCGCGAGCACGACATCGACGATCGGCTGCGTTGCCACGATGCCGAGCAGCAGCCGCAGGCTCGGCGCGTCCTCGTAGGGCGTGACGATCTGCAGGAGTTCGCGCAGCGCCATGAGCATCAAACCCAGGCCGATCAGCACCCGGCCGAAATCGCGCGGGGCAGCGGCAGCGCGGCGAAACATCAGGACGCCGATCAAGATCAAGGCCGGCGCAACCGAGGCCACGTCGAAGGACAGCACCTGCACAATCAAGGTAGTGCCGACGTTGGCGCCCAGCATGACGGCCAGCGCAGGCACGAGATCGACCAGGCCGCCGGCCGCGAACCCCGTGATCATCAGCCCGGCGGCCGTGCTGCTTTGCAGGATCGCGGTCGCGCCGAGTCCCGCCAGGAAAGCCCTGACGCGATTGTTCAGCGCCGATGCCAGGGCAACCCGCAGACGCGCCCCGAAGGCACGCTGCACGCCGGTCTGCACCATGCGCACGCCCCAGAGCAGCAGGGCGACGGCGCCGGCGAGATTGAGCAGCGTGAAGGGAAGTTCCATGATCGTTTCTCGACACCTCCGCGATCGACAGCGGAGCCCGCATCATTCCTACTCAACCGTTAGCCGAAATCGCCTCCTCGATGATGGCCAAAGCCGACATCATCTGGTCTGTCGTGGTAATCAACGGTGGCGTCAGGGTGAGCACGCTCCCCATCGTGGTCTTGAACGACAGCCCGCGGTCGAGCGCGCCGTACATCACCGCCTCGGCGAGATCGGCGGCCGGCTCCCTGGTGGCCCGATCCTTGACGAGATCGATGCCGATCAGCAGGCCCCGCCCCCGCACATCGCCGATCGCAGAAAGCCGGCGCTTCATGGCATCGAGGCGCTCGAGCGCCAGCGCCCCGACCCGCGCCGCATTGGCCACGAGATCCTCGTCCTCGATGATCTCGATGGTGGTCAGCGCCGCCCGCGCCGTTACGGGATTTTTCTCGTGTGTGTAGTGGCCGAAGGCGAAGTCCGCCCCGACATCGAGTTCGGGCCGTGCGATCACGGCTGCGATCGGCAGGATGCCGCCGCCCAGGCCCTTGCCGAGGACCAGAATGTCGGGCTCGACCCCGTCGTGCTCGCAGGCGAACATGCGACCGGTCTTGCCGAGCCCGGTCGGAATCTCGTCGAAGATCAGCAGCACGCCATGCCGGTCGCAGGCCTCGCGCACGATGCGCCAGAACCCGGGTGGCGGGATGTAGGGCACGGCGCGGGCCGGCTCGGCGATCACGGCCGCCACATCGCCTTCGCGGGCGAGCACGTAATCCACCATGCGGGCGCAGGTGACCTTGCAGAGGTCGAGCGGCGGATTGCCGTCCGGGTCGGTCTCGTAGCCGTACGGGCAACGATAGCACGCGAAGGGCGGCACGTGGTCCGCGCCGGCCACCAGCGGGGCGGCCGGACCCGAGCGGAACAACGCCTCGCCCGACAGCGCGCCGGCCCCGAAGCCCGCGCCATGGAAGGCATCCCAGAACGACAGCGTCTTGAACCGCCCGGTGGCGGTCCGGGCGATCTTCACCGCGACCTCGATGGCGTCCGAGCCGCCCGTGGTGAACAGCACCTTGGACAGGTTCCCGGGCGCGATCTCGCCGAGCTTGCGGGCCAGCGCGGTCGCGGGCTCGCAGGCGTAGCGGCGCGGCGCAAAGGGCAGCGCGTCCATCTGGTCGGCGATGGCGCGCTTCAGGCGCGGGTGACCGTAGCCGATGTGATGGACGTTGTTGCCGTGGAAATCCATGTAGCGCCGGCCCGCCACATCCTCGATGAAGATGCCTTCCGCTTTGCTGATCGCGTTAAGGCACGGCGTCGACACGGACTGCCGCATGAAGTGGCGTGCGTCGGCATCGAGCATGGCGCGGGTGTCGGCATCGAGCGCTTCCGCCTGCCAGAGCGCGCGGCGGCCGGTCAGGTTGGTGTCGCCTTCGGACTGGCTCAGGGGCGGAGCCGCGCCGTCACGCGGGGGGCAAGCGTTCATCGTTGTGCCGCCTTGGTCGGAATCGCCGAGATCGCGACCAGTACGGAGAGGGTCACGGCGACCAGCAGAATGGTCACGGCCGATCCCTGGAACACCTCCCCGCGATCCGTAAGGCCGAAGATGCCGACCGGCATGGTGACCCAGCCCGGCGGATAGATCATGACCGTCGCACCGAGTTCCCCCATGGACAGGGCAAAGCTGAGGCTGAGCGCCGCCAGGAGATACGGCATCATCAACGGCAGGGTTACCCGTCGCAAACGGTAGAAAGGCCGCGCGCCAAGGCTCTCGGCCACCTGTTCGACGTCGGGGGCGAGGCGCATCAAGCCGGCCGACACGTTGCTGAACGTGAAGGCGGAGATCAGCACCAGGTGGGCGATGAGCACGATGGCCACCGTGCCGTTCAGCAGAACCGGAGGCTGGCTGAAGGCCACCAGCAGCCCGAGCCCGACCGACACCGACGGCACGGCGCTCGGGATGAAGAACACGAGGCCGAGCACGCCTTGCAAGGCCGGCGCGAGCCGGCGCAAGGCCAACGCCGCCCAGGTGCCGAGGACGAGCGCGACGGCGCTGGCCACCGCGCCGGTGACGAGGCTCGCGACCAGTTGGTCGCCGGACTCGCCCCGCACTGCCTGCAGGTAATGCAGGCCGGTGAAATGGCTGGGCAGCACGCCGTTCCATTGGCCGGCGAAACTGGCCAGCAGGATCACGGCCAGCGGCGCCACATAGATGATGCCGCCCAGGGCGCCTGCGACAATCCAGGCCGCGATGCGGCCGGGACTAGACCAGAAAAGCACGCCGGCCTCCCAGACGCGCCAGCACATGGCGATAGAGCGCGAACAGCGCGAGCGACAGCGCGATGTTGATGACCGCGATCACGCAGGCGGTCGGATAATCGAACTCCTGGATGGCCTTGTCGTAGATCAGCAAGGGCAGCGTGATCACCCCCTTGGCCCCGATGAAAAGCACGATACCGAACTCGTTGACCGTGAGCAGCAGGCAGAGGCTGCCGCCGGCCAGCAGCGCCGGCAACGCGACCGGGCAAGATTATGCGCCGCAGGACCTGGAACGGCCTGGCCCCGAGGCTGCTCGCCACCTCGATCTGGGCGCGATCGAGCAAGGAAAAGGCAGCCATCAGCGGGCGCATCACGAAGGGCGTGTAGACCGTCGCCTCGGCCAGGATGACGCCCCAGGTCGAATAGAGGAAATCGACCGGAGGCCGTTCGAGGTGAAAGGATTTCGGTCAGGGCGCCGTTGAGCAGGCCGGCCGAGCCGTACAGGAACGTGAAGGCCAGGGTCACCAGGAAGGTCGGCAGAGCAATGTAGGTGTCGATCAGCCGCGCCACGAAACGCGCACCCGGGAAGGGCACGAACGAGAAGGTCAGGCCGAGCACGAGCCCCAGAGCGAGGCAGCAGGCCGTCGCCCCGATCGCGATTTCGAGCGTGTTGAGCAGCGCCCTCTGGAAGAAGGCTGAGCCGAGCACGGTGGCGAACTGGCTCAGCGTAATGGCGCCGTCCGGGCCCGTGAACGCCTGCCGGGCGATCAGGGTCAGGGGATAGAAGAACAGGGCCACGATCACGATGAGCGGCGGGACGATCCAGCCCGGCGAGGGCACAGCGGCCGAGCGCATCCGGCCGGCTAGCGGCGCCGCCACGTCAGCCACCTGGCATTCCATCGCCGGGCAGCAAGGTCGCGTCCTCGGCCGCGAAATACACCTGCAGTTCCGTCCCGGGTTGCGGAATTCGCCGCAGCGGCGTCGACACGACACGAACGGCGGTTGCGCCGACCCGCAGGGTCAGCACGTGGGCGTCCCCCTGCCATTGCACCGATTCGACGAGGCCCGACAGGGAATTGGCATGCGCCGCATCCCGCACCAGCGCAAGGTCGTGCGGGCGGATGCACAAAAGGCAGGCGGCACCTGGCTCGAGCGACGCATCGGCCCCCGTCATGATCTCGCCCGAGTCGATCCGGATGCGGGTCAGCCCCGTGTCGGGGTCCCGCCCGACGACCTCGCCGTGCAGCAGATTGGCCCGACCCAAAAACTCGGCCGCGAAGCGGTTCGGCGGCTTGCGATAAAGCGTGTTGGAGGGCGCGAGCGCACAAAGCTTGCCGTCGCGCATGATGGCGATGCGGTCGGCGAGCGTCAGCGCCTCGTTCTGGTCATGCGTGACGTAGAGCACCGTCAGGTTGGGCAGGCTCTGGTGCAGCTTGGCGATCTCGTCGACCATGTTGCGCCGGATCTGTGCATCGAGGGCCGAGAGCGGCTCGTCGAGCAGCAGCACGCGGGGCCTGATGGCCAGCGCCCGTGCGATGGCGATACGCTGCTGCTGGCCGCCCGAGAGTTCGCGCGGATAGCGGCCGATGAAGGCCACCATGCCGACCATCCGCAGGCTTTCCCGCACCCGCTCCTCGATCAGCGCGCGCGGGGCGTTGCGGGCGCGCAGCCCGAAGGCCACGTTCTCCTCGATCCGCATATGCGGAAAGAGGGCGTAGTTCTGCACCACGAGGCCGATGTCGCGCGCATAAGGCGGCAGGTGCGTGACATCGACATCGCCGATGCTGAGCCGCCCGTGCGTAGGATGGACGAAGCCCGCCAGGGCCCGCAAAACCGTGGTCTTGCCGGAGCCCGAGGGCCCGATGAGGGCCAGGATCTCGCCCGGATTGACCTCCAGGCTGAGCTTGTCGACGATGACCAGGCCTCCGTAGGCAATGGTCACGTCTTCGAAGCGAATGCGGTTGCCGCGCTCGGTCGAAACGCCAACGGCCGCTGGGCTGGTGGCGTCTCGATCGAAACTCGCGGACAGTGCAGTCATTCAGCTGCCCGTCACCTGGTGCCAGCGTGCCACATCGGCCTGCAGGTCCTTGAGCACGGCGCTCCAATCCGGAGACCAGATGGTTACGCCCTGCATGGCCTCGTGCAGCTTCTTGAAGTTCTCGTCCGACGGCTGAACGTCCTTGCGCACCGGAAGGCCGATCGCCACCGAACTGACGGTCGATTGTGCCTCCTTGCTCAAGAGGAAGTCGATCAGCTTCTTGCCGTTCTCGGCATCGGGAGCCCCCTGCACCAGCCCCATGACATAGGGCAGCGCGAAGGTGGAGCGCTCACCGTTCGGACCGGCCGGCCAGAACACGCGGATGTTCGGATTGTCGGCCATCTGGGCCATGTTCATCTGGATATCGCCGTTGGCAACGTAGAGTTCGCCCTTGTTGACAAGCGCTGTCAACTTGCCGGTCGAAGCGGAGGGGCCGACGTTGTTGTCCTGCAGCTTCTTGAGGAAGTCGAAGGCGGCATCCTTGCTGCCGAAGGCATGGAAGGCCTGGATCATCACGGCGGTGCCGTCGCCGGCCTGACCGGGCGTCGAATATTGAATCTTGCCCTTGAACTTCGGGTCGAGCAGGTCGGCGTAGCTCTTCGGCGGCTCCTTCAGGGTGCTGCCGTTGTAGATGAAGTCGACGTAGTTATAGACCAGCGGCGCGTACATCCCGGCTCGGGTCCTTCAGGTCGTCGGCGATCTGATCGGCTTCGGCCGGCTTATAGCTCTGCAGCAGACCGGTCGAGGCCGCGCGCTGGATGAAGGGCGGCAGGGTCACCAGGACGTCGGCCTGCGGATTGGATTTTTCCTTGGCGACGCGCTCGACGACACCGCCGGAGCCCGCCTCGACATATTGCACCTTGATGCCGGTCGCCTTGGTGAAGGCTTCGAACTCGTTGCCGAACCAGCTGGGGGTGCCGTCGCGCAGACCGTCGGCCGAATAGATCGTGACGACATTGGAAGCCCCGAAGGCCATTCCGGACGCCAACATCATGGCGGTGCCGAGCGCCGCGCCGAGCAATCTCTTGGTCAACTTACTCTCCCCCTGCTTGCCGTCGAGCGGCGTTGCGAATTAGAAGTCGCAAGTTCCATGCCGCCCCTGGATGACACTGTTGCGACAGTGATCGGGGCGAGCCTCATGCTCAGCCCGGCCAGGGCAGCGAATAGGTCCGGACGTTGGTGAATCCCTTCATGGCCTCCAGCACGCCTTCCTTGTAGCCGAGCCCGGAATCCTTGACGCCGCCGAACGGCGACATCTCGATCCGGTAGCCCGGCACTTCCCAGATATTGACGGTGCCGACCTCAAGTTCGTTGATGAACCGCGTGATGTGGTCAAGGCGATTGGTGCACACCCCGGACGAGAGCCCGTAGGCGGTGGAATTGGACGCCTTGATCACGGCGTCGATGTCGTTCGGACAGCGGATGATCGGGATCACGGGCCCGAAAGTCTCTTCGCGCACGAGTTCGCAGCTCTGCGGCACGTGATCCACCACGGTCGGTGGATAGAGGGCGCCACGCCGGTCGTTGCCGTGCAGCAGCTTTGCCCCGCTCGCGACGGCATCGTGGACCCGCTGTTCGAAGAGCTGCGCCGATCGCTCGTTGATGACGGTCCCGACATCCGTCGCAGGGTCCATCGGGTCGCCGCATGTGAGCTTCTTTGCGCGTGCCAGCACCTTTTCGGCAAAGGCGTCGGCGACCGGCTCGACCACCAGGATGCGCTTGACCGCAGTGCAGCGCTGGCCGGAATTCTTGGTCGCACCCGCGACCGCGAGATCGGCCGCCTTGTCGAGATCTGCGTCATCCATCACGATCAGCGGGTCGTTGCCGCCGAGTTCAAGCACGAGGCGCTTGTAGCCCGCGATATCCGCGATGTACTTGCCGACTCGCACCGACCCGGTGAAGGTGACGAGATCGGCATCGGGATCGGTGATCATCGCATCCCCCATGGTCGAGGGGTTGCCGGTGACCACCGACAGCATCTCGGGCGGCAGGCCCGCCTCATAGAGGATGTCGGCGAGCAGCAGCGCGGTGAGCGGCGTCAGTTCGGTCGGCTTCAGCACGACCCGGTTGTTGGTCGCGATGGCCGGCGCGAGCTTATGCGACACCATGTTAAGCGGATGGTTGAACGGCGTGATGGCCGAGATCACGCCGCTCAGCGGCACCCGCATGGTGAAGATCTTGCGCGACTTGCCTTGCGGACTGATGTCGCACGAGAAGGTCTCGCCGTCGTCGAGGATCGCGAGCTGCCCCGCGAAGGAATAGACGTCGCAGGCGCGGCCGACCTCGTAGACGAAGTCCTTCCAGCAAAGGCCCGATTCGGCGGTGATCAGGCTGGCGATCTCGTCCCGACGCTTGGCCAGGAGCTCACCGGTACGCAAAAGGATCTGCTGGCGCTCGTAGCGGGTCAGCTTGGGCCGGTAAGCCCTCGCCTTGCGGAAGGCGTCGCGCACGTGCTCGGGCCGGGCGGCCGGCACGGTCCCCACGACCTCGCCCGTGTAGGGGTTGAGGACCTCGAGCGTGTCCTCGGTGGACACAAGCGTGCCGCCGATCCGCATGGCTTCGCGGCGGAAAGCCGTCTTGGGCGGGATGGCTTTGGCAGGCGCGTTCATGACGCAAGTCCCGGGCACCAGCCGCTCGTCCCTGCGGACGCGGGGGCCCAGGCTCCTCGCAACCGTAAAGCCGCTCTGGGTTCCGGCTTTCGCGGGAACGATCGGGACATCGGACCAGGTTCTGTGGGCATGGCTCAGTTCACGAAATTGAGCGCGACGTCGAAGACGTCGAAGTTACGCAGGTGCCGGCCGGGCGGCACGCTCACCTTTCGGTTGAGGATCATCGGGACGACCTCCTCGGTGAGGCCGCCGTGCGAGCGGAGGGGCTCGGTCAGGCCCGAAAGGTCGTGCCGGGCACGGCTGGTGCCGAGCACCTTGTGACGCGTCGAGGTCACGACGAGGTCGCCGATGCGGTCCTCGGGCAGTTCGAAGCGCCGGCAGGCCTCGGCGCGGCCGAGCACGAGGTCGACGCCGTCGCTGGCGGCCAGATCCTTCGACAGCGCCTCGGCGCCCTTCGGGTCCGGCAGATAGACGGTCGCGAAGGACCCGAGCGCGCCGTGGTGCGCCACATAGGGGTCGGTGATCGGCAGGATGACGCGCGCCCGCCCTGCCCCGAGGCGTTCGTCGAACCAATCCTGCAGATAGAGCACGTCGGGCTCGCCGCCGGGCAGGTGCTTGTCGTTCATGCCGTGGTCGGCGGTCATGGCCAGCACGCAGCCGAGCCCGTCGAGTTGGCCGACGTAGCGATCGATCATCGCATAGAAGCCATTGGCGACGGCCGAGCCAGGTGCGGCCTTGTGCTGGATGTAATCTGTGGTCGACAGGTACATGAGGTCCGGCCGGAAGCCTTGCAGCAGCTTGACCCCGGCCGCGAAGACGAACTCGGACAGTTCGGCCGAATAAACGTCGGGCAGCGCCATGCCCACCAAAGCCGGTACGTCGGCGATGCCGTTGTCTTGCATGTTCGCCTTGTCGGCTTTCTCGGACGAGAACGCGATGGCCCGCCCCGTAGTGGGATCGAGGCCCTTCCCGAGCAGCGTGCGCAGCTTGTCCTTGGCGGTGACCACGGCGACCTTGGCGCCGGCGTCGTGGAACGCCTTCAGAATCGTTTCGGCGTGCATGAACCGCACGTCGTTCATCATCACTTCTTCGCCCGCGGCTGTGTCGAAGAAATAATTGCCCGCGATGCCGTGCACGGCGGGCGGCCGCCCGGTGATGATCGAGATGTTGTTGGGGTTGGTGAAGCTCGGGATGACCGAGGTTGCCGTGAGGTTCGACCCCGTGCGCATCAGCCGTTCGAAATTGGGCGCGAGCCCGGCTTCGATAGCAGCCTCGATGTAGCCCGGCTCGGAACCGTCGATGCACACCACCACCGTCGGGGTCGCGGGCACGCGGTAGGTGCGGCCATTCACGGTGACATCCTGCCCGGCGGAGCGAAGCGCATTCATGGCGGATCTCCTCACGCGGCCCGGGCGAGCGGCAGGGCGACGCCCATCTCGCCCAGCATGTCGCGCACGGCGGCGAGCGCGGCCTGCATGTCCTTCGGGTAGAGCCGGCCGATGCAGCCGATGCGGAAGGAATCGGCCACCGTCAGCTTGCCCGGGTAGATGACAAAACCCCGCTCCTTCAGGCCGTCGTAGAAGCGCTGGAACGCGAAGGCGGGATCTGACGGCATCCGGAAGGTCACGATGATGGGCGCCTGGAGTTCATCGGGCAGCAGCGTCTCGAAACCGAGCGCCCGCATGCCGTCGACCAGGACCCGGCAATTGTCGGCGTAGCGCCGGCCCCGCCCCGCCACGCCGCCCTCGGCGAAGAACTCCTCGAGCGCCTGGTGAAAGGCCACGATAACGTGGATCGGCGGCGTAAAGCGGAACTGGCCGTTCTTCTCCAGCCCCTGCCATTGATCGTAGAGGTCGAGCACCAACGTCGTGGAATTGCCCTTGGTGGCCGCAAGGGCGTCGCGTCGCCCGATGATGAAACCGAGGCCCGGCACGCCCTCGATACATTTGTTCGAAGAGGCCGCGACGGCGTCGAACGGCGTGGTGCGCGGCATCGAGCGGCAAGGCCCCGAAGGCGCTCATCGCGTCGATCAGCAGCCGCCGTCCGTGGCGCCGCGTTGTTTCGGCGATGGCCTCGATCGGGTTGCGGATGCCGCTGGTGGTTTCGCAATAGACCGCGAAGACATGGGTGATCCCAGCATCGTCGGCCAACATGCGGTCGAGCGCGCCGAGATCGGGCGGCGTGTCTTCCGCGGTCTCCAGCACGAGGGCTTGGCGCCTGGCGATATCGAGAATGCGCTTGGCCCTGTGGCCGTAAGCACCGTTGACCAGCAGGAGCGCCTTGCCGTCCGGCGGCACGAAGCTGGTGAGCATGGCCTCGACGGCGAACGTTCCCGAGCCCTGCACCGGCACGGTCACAAAATCCCGCTCGCCGTGGACGATCTCAGGCAGGCGCTCGAGCACGCTCTTGTTGATGGCCAGGAAACGCGCATCGCGCGACCCCCAATCATGCACCATGGCCTGTTTGACGGTGCGCGAAGTCGTCAGCGGGCCGGGCGTAAGCAAGAGAGGGTCGCCCGTGTCGGACGCGGCGCGGTGGATGTGGTCGGATGCCATGCCGGATTGATCTCCTTGCCGCGATAGTGAACCCGGCCGAGCCATGGGTGAAATAGTTGCTATTGATGTCCCCCATAGGCGGCGTCTATAGTTTCGATGACAGCCAGCGAAGATCCGCGCCATGAACGTCACCCTGCTTCGTGCGTTTCACCGCGTGGCCCAGATGGGCGGCTTCACCCGGGCAGCGTCTTCGGCGGGCGTGAGCCAGCCCACGCTGTCGGCCCAGGTTCGCATGCTGGAGGCGACCCACGGGGTCAATCTTTTCGACCGGCGTGGGCGGGGAGTCAGGCTGACGCCCTTCGGCCAAAGCCTCTACACCGTCACGGCCCGCCTTTTCGCCGCCGAGGACGAGGCGAAGGCCCTCCTGTCCGGGGCCCGTCATCTGACCGGCGGCAAGCTCCGGGTCGCGGCCGACAGCGCCACCCATGTTATGCCGCTCCTGGCGGCGCTGCGCCGCCGCCATGCCGGCCTCACATTCTCGTTGCGGGTCGGCAATTCATCCGATGTTCTGGAGCAGATCATCGCCTGCGATGCGGATGTCGCCGTGATGGCGAAGCGCACCTCGGACCAGCGCATCTTCAGCCTGCCGCTGCGGGTCGACCGGCTGGTGTTGTTCGTGCGCCGTGACCATGCCTGGGCGCAGCGAGGCACTGTCCAGATCGGGGACATTGCCGGCCAGGAACTGGTGATCCGCGAGCGCGGCTCGATTACGCGCGAGGTGTTCGAGGCACGGCTCGCGGAAGCGGGCATCACCCCGGGGCCGCTATTCGAAGTGCAGACCCGCGAAGCCGTGCGGGAGGCGGTTTCGGCGGGTTTCGGGCTCGGCATCGTGTTCGAGAGCGAACTCGGCGACGATCCCAACATCCGCGGCCTCGCCGTGGTTGGGGCGGACCTTTCGGTCGAGGAATATGCCGTGTGCCTCGAGGAGCGCCGTCGCATTCCGCTGGTGCGGGCCTTCATCGACATGGCGAACCAGACCGCCGCCGAAATGTCCGGGGTCACCCGAGACGGATCAGAACCAGGCCGGCCAGGATGAGCGTCGCGGCCAGCGCCCTGTTGCGACCGAACGGCTCCCGCAACACCAGCGCCGCGATGAGCGCGCCGAACAATACGCTGCTCTCCCTCAGCGCCGCCACGATCGGGATAGGGGCGACCGTCATGGCCCAGATAATGGTCCAGTAGGCGGCCAGCGAGAGCGCGCCGCCCGCAGCACCCGGCCCGAGGAAGCCGGCCGCCCTGCGCAGACCCGCACGGCCACGCAGCCAGAGCGCCAAGACCAGCATCGGGGCGCCGTCAACGAAGAACAGCGCCGCCGCATAGCGGTTGGGGTCACCCGCCGTGCGCGCGCCGATGCCGTCGACCAACGTATAGGCGCAGATCGTTGCGGCGGTGGTGAGCGCGAAGCCGACCGCGACGGGGTCCGGCCGCGCATGCTGCCGCCCGCCTTTGAACGCCATCAGCACGATGCCTGCCCCGAGCGCCAGGATGCCGAGAGCCACGATGCCGGCCACCGGCTCGCGAAGCAGGAGTACCGACACCAGCGCCGTCATCAGGGGCGCCGAGCCGCGCGCGATCGGGTACATCTGGCTGAGGTCGGCCCGCCGATAAGCCTCCGCCAGGCAGACGTAATAGCCGAAGTGCAGCGCCACGGAGGCCAGCACCCACGGCCAGGCCTCCGCACGGGGCCAGCCGACGATCGGCAGCGCCGCACAGGCCAGGACCGAGCAGACGCTGGTCATCAGGGCCATGCCGAGGATCGGCTCGAGGCGGATCTTGAGCAGCGCGTTCCAGCTCGCGTGCATGGCGGCAGCGGCCAAGCACGGCCCCGAAAACCAGCGGAGTCATTGCGGGTGCCGAACTCACAGGCGCGGCCGGAACCAGCTCGCTAATTCGTTTTCGGCGCTCGGGGGCAAGGCGAACGCCGAGGCGCCGCTGATGAAGAACAGGCTCGATCGAGGGGGGCTTTGGGCGAACATTGGGACCAATGTGAGCATCGGCGCCGCCGCGGTGCAACCCGGCGGCACCGAGTCGATACGGCAAATTCCGGCATTTCGGTAAGATTTCATAAACCATCAGGCCGCATGCTCATCCGAACCGCCCCTCGGGTCGCTTGACCGAACAGGAGAGTTTGCATGAGTGAAGCCGCACTGCTTCGCGTTCTGGCCGACAGGCTGGACGAATTCGAATCGCTGAAACTGTTTCCCGCCGACATCACCGATCCGGGCACCGTGACGGTGGACTGGGCCGCGGGCAGCGATCACCCAGGCTACGAGGCTCTCAGCCAGGCGGTCAGCGCCATGGTGGAACAGCATTGGAATGCGCTGCGCTCGCAGGTCCTCAAGAAAAAGGAAACCGAAGTGCAGTCCGCCCGCAAGGCGTGGAGCGACATCGGGATCGAGACCGTCGCCGAGGCCGTCGAGCCCGAAGCGGATGTCGGAACAACCCTGCCGCAGGCGCCTCAGCAGCTGTCGCGCATGCAACTGGTTCAGCGCCAAGCCTGAGGTCGCGGGCCGCTTAGGCTCCCACCGTCCAAATGTGAGCCGCGGCGGACGAGGCCGGGCTCAGAGGATCGGGGGCGGTACCGTCAAATGTGATACACCAGTTCGTGCGCCGGCTCCCGAACCAGAGCCCGCATGTCGTCGATCGAGGTATGGTCCAGCAGCTTGGCCGACAGGTCGCGCACTTCCGTCATCAGGAGGCGGACCGAGCAGGCCTGGACGTCGCTGCAATCGGCACAGGGCCGGTAGCCGGTGCGGCTCGCGCAGGCGATGGGCGCCAGGGGGCCGTCCAAAGCCCGGATCGCCGCCCCGGCCATGATCTCGGCCGCCGGGCGCGACAGCATGTAGCCGCCGTTCTTGCCCTTGCGGGTGACGATCATCCCGGCCACGCGCAATTCGCCCAGGATGGCGTCGAGAAATTTCTTCGGAACGTTGTTGGCCGTCGCGATCTCGACCGACTGCGCGGTCTGCCCAGGCGGCAGAGCAGCCAGATGAACCAGGGCCTTGAGCCCGTATTTGCCCTTGTTGGTCAGCATCTCGATCCGCTTCGCGTACCGTATGTTTATATACAATGCGGGTCGATATTGCGAGACTTGCTTCCCGGCCGCGTTCGAAAAGCCGCGTGCGCCGGGCCCAGGGCTGCGGGACTCAGGCCACCGCCGTGGTTGAAGACTGCAGGCTGCGCTCGCGAACCATTCGGGCCACCGCCGGATGGTCGAGCTTGCCGGAACCCAGCAACGGCACCACGTCGACCACCATGACTTCGGCCGGAACCGCCAGATCGGCCATCCCGCGGCTCTTGGCGAAAGCCTGCAAGGCCGCCCGCGTCGCGTCCTTCTGCTCGGTGACGAGCACCAGCCGCTCGCCCTTGCGCGGGTCCGGGGCGGTGGTGACCGCTGAGGCGGCATCCGGCCAGAGTTCAGCCGCGACGGCTTCCACGGCCGCCAGCGAGACCATTTCGCCGCCGATCTTGGCGAACCGCTTGGCCCGGCCCTTGATGGCGATGAAACCGTCCGGGTCGATGGCCACGATATCGCCGGTGTCGTGCCATCCGCCCGGCGGCGCGCTGATCTGTCCCGGCGAGTCCGCGCCGAGATAGCCCAGCATTACGTTGGGGCCGCGCACCAGCAGGCGGCTGCCATCCTCGACGCCCGGGACGGGTTCGAGCTTCGCCTCCATGCCCGGCAGGAGGCGCCCGACCGTGCCGAACCGGTTGAACATGGGCGTGTTGACGGCCAGAACCGGCGCCGTTTCGGTGATGCCGTAGCCCTCGAGAATGCGCAGGCCGAACTTTTCCATATAGGCGCGCCGGGTCGCGTCCTTCACGGGTTCGGCGCCCGCCACGACATAGCGCAGCGAGCGGAAATCATAGGCGTTGGCGGAGCGCGCATAGCCGGCCAGGAACGTGTCCGTGCCGAACAGCGCGGTAGCGTTGCAGCCGTAAACCAGCTCCGGAACGATGCGGTAGTGCAGCGGCGAGGGATAAAGAAAGACCGGAACCCCGGACACGAGGGGCAGCACCAGCCCGGCCGTGAGCCCGAAGGCATGGAACACCGGCAGTACGTTGAAGACCTTGTCGGAGCGACCGAAATCGATGCGCGCCGCGACCTGGGCCACATTGGCCAGCATGTTGCGGTGGGACAGGACGACGCCCTTGGGAACGCCTTCGCTGCCCGACGTGAACAGGATGGCGGCCGGATCGTCGGGCGCGCGACGCACCAGAGGGCGGCGGGGCGCAAGCAGGGCCTGCAGCTTGTCGGCAGCGCTCACGCCGGCGCGCACATCCTCGAGGAACACGACCTTGAGCTTGGCCTGCAGGGTGCCGACCAGGGCGTCGAGGCGGCCTTTCTCGACGAAGCTCCTGGCCGTCAGGATCGTGTCCACCTGGGCGACCCGGCAGGCCGCCAGGATATTGGCCGACTCCGGCCGTGAAATTGATCATCGCGGGCACTCGCCCGGTCGACATCACGGCCAGGATCGTCACTGCGGCGCCGTTGGCGTTCGGCAGCATCACGCCGATCGCGCCCCCTTCCGGGGCGAGAGCCATGAGCTTGCGGCCGAGAACGTGGGTGCCGAGTGCAAGCCGGCTATACGACAAGGCCCCGCTTACGGGATCTTCCACGGCGGTGCGCCGCCAGCCGTGCCGCTGTCCGGCCGCGAATACGGCCTCGGGCACCGTCATGTCGGTCGGGGTGGTGCGGAACACCATGTCGGACATGATGTCGTAGAGCGCCGCGCCCGCCGCCTGTCGTCCGCCGCTTGCCGACCAGGGCGGGATCGACCTCGAGCCGCACGGGTTCGAGGATCGTGACCTCGAGCTTCGGCCACCAGCCCGGCCGGACCTGGGCTTCGGTGAGATGCGAGAAGGGCGTGCGCTCGAGCCCCTCGATCCTGACCGGGATCACCGGGACGCCCGCCTTGTCGGCGATCAGCCCGGCGCCATCGTAGACCTTCATCAGATTGCCGGTGACGGTCAGCCGGCCTTCGGGGAAGATCACCAGGGTCTCCCCGTCGCGCACCGCATTGATCAGGGCCCGGGTCGCCATGGGTCTCGTCGGATCGATCGGCAGCGCGCGGGTCATCCGCAGGAACGGCTTCACCCACCATCGGCTGGCGATGGTGCTGTCGATGGCGAAGACCGGGTCGCGATCGAGAAGCGACAGAGCGAGGCCGGCGTCCAGGAAGGAAACATGGTTGAAGGCCAGGATCGGATTGGGCCCGGCCTTGGCGATGTTGTCGAGGCCCTTGATCTCGAGGCGGTAGAAGGTCCGGAAGATGATGGACAGCATGTCCCGGAAGGCGCTGGTCGGCAGCGTGAGGAAGATGGCCGCGGCGGCCGCAAGATTGGCAAGGCCGATGAGGCCGATGAGTACCGGGGTATGGAGCCCCGCGGCCTGCAGCAGCGCCACGATCACGGCACCGCCGACCATGAAAACCGAGGAGAGGACGTTCACGGCCCCGATGGTGCGCGCCCGCTTCGCCGGGCTGCTCCACACCTGCAGGGCGGTAAAGACCGGCACGATGAACAGCCCGGCCGCAATCGACAGGCCGAGCATGTCGATCGCGGCGTGCAGGCCTCCGGCATGGCCCAGGAATGCCGCGGGCCCGAGAAGTTCGGTCGGGAGCGTGGCCCTTCCCGCCACGAAGGCGAGATCGATCGCGAAGAGCCCCATCAGGGCGGCCGCGATCGGGGTCGGCAGCAGGATCACGCGCCCCGCGGCCAGCCAGGACGCGAGCGCCGAGCCGATGGCGATGCCGACCGAAAATACCGCGATCAGCATGGTGATGGCGGTTTCGCTTCCCCCGAGCGTGTTCTTGACCAGCGTCGGCAGCAGGGACAGGATCACGGCGCCCACCAGCCAGAACCAGCCGGCATAAAGGGCGCCGCGCCACAGCCGATTCTCGCGCCTGAGGTCGCGGAGGAGGTCGGCGGTCGAACGGAAGATATTGGGATCGACCCGGAGATTTGGCGCGCCCTCCCCGGTCGGCGGGATCAGGGTGCTGGCCAGCCAGCACAGCACCGCAAAGCCGACCACCAGAACCCCGTAGGCCCAGAGCCCGATCGTTCCGGTCGAGGCTTCGCCCCCGACGATGGTTCCGAACAGGATGGCCAGAAAGGTGCCGCCCTCGACGAGCGCATTGCCGCCGGGCAGTTCCTCGGGCGCGAGATGATCCGGCAGGATGCCGTATTTGACCGGCGCGAACAAAGCCGCGATGGCGCTCACCAGCACCAGGGCCGTGAACAGGATCGGCAACGAAGACAGCAGGAAACCGATCACCGACAAACCAGCCGCTGCGATCTCGAACAGCTTCAGCCGTCGGGCCACCAGGGCCTTGTCGTAGCGGTCCGCCAGTTCGCCGCCGAGCCCCGACAGCAGCAGCGGCGGCGCCACGAACAGCGCACCCGCGACCGTGACCAGGGTTCCGGCGCTTGTTCCTCCCGCCTTGAACAGGATCAGGAATACCAGCGCGTTCTTGAGAACGTTGTCGTTGAAGGCCGAAAAGAACTGGCACCAGAACAAAGGCGCGAAGCGCCGGGACATCATCAATGAGCGGAGCATCCCGATCGTCCCTCCAGCCGTCGAAGCCCGGCAGGCGCGGCCGCCACGCTTCTACAGCATTCGGAGAATCGCTGAAACGCCGTCAGTACAATTCTGAGCCTGCAACAACCGGCATCGCCCGTGCCGCCGAGGCGAGTGGTCCGATCAGTCGATCACGTAGCGCACCCCGACGCGAACCTGCTGGCTGGTCATATCCTTTGTGACCGATCCGACGGGCGAGAGCGGGAGGCTGGCCCGGCCAAGGTCGAGATACCGGTATCCGACATCGAGCAGCATGTGCGGCGCAACCGCGTAGGAGAAGCCGGCCATGGCGGCCCAGGCGAACTGGGTAGAGCTGCGGCTCGCGCCGTTTTGCGTCACGACCGCGCCCGTACGCGGATCGAGCAGCGCTGCCGGCACAGGCCCGCCGCTCAGCGCGAAGCTGCCCTCCTGGTGGACGCTCGCGACGCCCACGCCGGCGCCGATGTAGGGGGTGAGGCCGAACCAGGTGCCGAGATCGACGTAACCGTTCACGAGGCCATCCCAGCGTGAGATCTTGGTCTGGAGGCCAACGTCGCATGCCGGGCCGCAACCCAGGTCGGCATTGTACTTCAGCGGAGCGAGATAATCCCCGGTGATGTCGGCGCGGAGGAAGGTATTGAACTTGTATCCGATACCGCCGCCCAAACCGTAACTGAAATCGGCTTTGTCGCCGCTGAAGCTGGCGTTCAACCCCGAGACGTTAAGCTTAGGACGGTCTTCCTCGCTGAAGGTGGCGTCGCCGCGCAGATACCATCCGCTGCCGAAGTCCAACGGTTGCTCGGGTTCACCGTAGTCGGCCCCTACGCCATAGGACGGGGCCAGATCGGCGGCATTGACCGCCGTTGCCACGCTCGTGCTGCCGATGCCGGCGAGCACCATTGCGCCGAGAACGTTATTCAGCCGCATGACCGGTTTCCTTCAACTCTCGCCGCTATGCGCGTTTATAGTCCAGTAAGCATAATGATCAGTGCTTAAACGATGCTTAACCATGAACTTGCCGGGACAACTTAGCTCGGCGGATTTCTCTGTTTCGAGCCGTGGCCTGAACGCGAAAAAGGCGGACCGTGGGTGGCCCGCCTTTCGATCGTGCTTGAACGAAGCCGTGCTTCAGTATTTGCGGACCAGCGGGGCCTGCGGCGGCGGGGCATAGACCACCGGTTCGATCGGCGCGACGTCGGTGAACATCCAACGCATGCCGAGCTTGATGTCCTGCGATTCCAGCTTGTACTTCTGGACTTCGTGCGGGCACCCGGAGCCGGCGCCGTTCTGACAGATGATCTGGTTCGAGGTGGCGTCGCCCATGTTCAGGTAGCGATAGGCGAGTTCCAGCTTGAGGTTCGGCGACACGGCGTAGGACACGCCGGCATGCGCCGCATAGGCGAGGTTGAACTTGTCGCTTTCGTGAGCGAAGCCGACGCCTTCGTTGAAGCCGCCCTGCCCGTAGTCCGTCAGACCGAAGATGCGGTTGTAAGCGCCGCCGACACCGGCGCCGATGAAGGGCGTGATGCCGTACCAAGTGCCGATGTCGAAATAGGCGTTCGCCAGGAACACGGAGCTCTGCACGCTGCCGGTATAGGCGTCGAATCCTCGCAGACCGGCAAATTGCCCGGCGGCGTCGTAGCTCTCGGTCGCCTTGATGTCCTGTGAGGTCCGATATTCGCCGGTCAGATCGGCCCGGAACCAATGATTGAACTGATAGCCGATGCCGCCGCCCACGAAGGCCGCATCGCCGAGGTGTTCCTGGTCGAATCTGGGGTTGGGAACGATCGCCCCGGCATCGAAGCTCGAGCGGATCTCAGGCTTCGATGCGATCCCGACGCCCACGTCGCCGCGCAGGTACCAACCGCCGAAATCGACGGGTTCGACCGGCATGGCTTCGAGAGGTGGCGGGGCGGGGAGATCGGCGGCATACACGGACCCGGCGGCGCCGAAGGCCACCGTTCCTGCGAGAAGAAGGGCGTTCAGCTTGCCCATGACACGAGTTTCCTTTGATGTCGCGCGAGGGCAAGGGCCCCGGCGTCTGGCCAATACGGCGACAATGCGCAGGGAAACTTTAAGGGGAGCTTAACCCTAACCTTTAACCGTCCGACGACCGCCAGCCGTAAATGACCCCGCTCCTTGAGCGCGACCTTGCGTCTTTGCGCCGCTGATGGCTGATGCCCCAACGCCACAGGAAGCGCCTGATATTGCGATCAAAGCCGCGACTCGCAGCGTCAAGGTTGCGAGAACGCCTAAATTTGCCTAGGGAGTTCGATCGCAATGGAAACGACGCGACCGCGGAAGGACGCAACGTGAGCGCAAGCTTCGGGCAGCCCTGGGGGCGGAGCGGGAGACGGAATACATGAAGGTTGTGTTGGCGCAGCCGCGCGGGTTCTGCGCGGGCGTCGTTCGTGCCATCGAGATCGTCGAACGTGCTCTCATCAAGCATGGCGCGCCGGTCTACGTGCGCCACGAGATCGTCCATAACAGGCATGTCGTCGAAAGCCTCAAGGCCAAGGGGGCTGTCTTCGTCAAGGACGTGTCGGAGATTCCCGACGGCGCCGTCACGGTGTTCAGCGCGCATGGCGTGTCGCGCAGCGTCGAGCAGGACGCGGCCGAGCGCAGCCTGCCGGTGCTCGACGCCACCTGCCCGCTCGTGGCCAAGGTGCATCATCAGGGCCAACGCTATCTTGGGCAAGGGCGCGCCGTGATCCTGGTCGGCCACGCCGGCCATCCCGAGGTCGAAGGCACGATGGGGCAGATCGACGGGCCGGTGCATCTGGTGCAGAGCGCCGCCGACGTGGCGCGGCTCGATCTGCGAAACGACGCACTGGTCGCCTACATCACCCAGACGACGCTGAGCGTCGACGATACCAGGAGCATCATCGCGGCCTTGAAGGCGCGGTTTCCCAACATCGTCGGACCAGAAACCCGGGACATCTGCTACGCGACGCAGAATCGGCAGACAGCCGTTCGCGAACTCAGTAAGATCGCCGACGTTATTCTGGTGGTTGGGGCCAACAACAGTTCGAATTCCAACCGGTTGCGGGAGATCGGTACGGAAAGCAACATTCCAAGCTATCTGATCGCCGACGGCAATGCGCTCGATCCCGCGTGGGTCCGCAACGCCAAGGTGGTCGGCGTAACGGCTGGAGCGTCGGCCCCGGAGGTTCTGGTCGACGACGTGATCAGCGCCCTGCGCCAGGTCGGACCCATCGAAGTCTCGACCTTGCCGGGCATCGAAGAAACCATCTCGTTCCGCCTGCCGGCGGAGCTCGCAAACGTTTAACTTTCCCATGGCCGGCAACCTCGCCGGGGCGGCCTGAAGGAGCAGAACTTGGGCATACCGTTTCACCAGACCGCGCGCATCGGCGCCTACGTCCTCAAGCAGCACATCAGTGGCCGCAAGAAATACCCGCTCGTGCTGATGCTGGAGCCGCTGTTCCGATGCAACCTGGCCTGCGCGGGTTGCGGCAAGATCGACTATCCGGACAAGATCCTCAATCAGCGCGTGTCCTATGACGACGCCATGCGGGCCATCGACGAGTGCGGCGCCCCGGTGGTGTCGATCGCCGGCGGCGAACCTTTGCTGCACAAGGAGATGCCGCAGATCGTCCGGGGCGCCATCGCCAAGAAGAAATTCGTCACGCTCTGCACGAACGCGCTGCTGATGGAGAAGAAGCTCGACCAATATACGCCGAGCCCCTACTTCAACTGGTCGGTGCATCTGGATGGCGACGAACAGATGCACGACAAGTCGGTCTGCCAGACCGGCGTCTATGACAAGGCGGTATCGGCCATCAAGGCCGCCAAGGCCAAGGGTTTCCGGGTCAACATCAACACGACGCTGTTCAACGACACCGTTCCGGAAAAGGCCGCTGCCTTCTTCGACACCATCACGGAGATCGGCATCGACGGCATCACCGTGTCACCGGGCTATGCCTACGAGCGAGCGCCCGACCAGCAGCACTTTCTCAATCGCGCCAAGACCAAGGAACTGTTCCGGGGCATCTTTTCTCGCGGCAAGGGTGGCAAGGCCTGGCCCTGGTTCCAGTCGCCGCTGTTTCTCGACTTCCTGGCTGGCAACCAGACCTACAATTGTACCCCGTGGGGCAACCCGACCTACACGGTGTTCGGCTGGCAGAAGCCCTGCTACCTGCTGGGCGAAGGTTACGCCAAGACCTTCGATGAGCTGATGAACGAGACCGAGTGGGAAAAATACGGCACCGGCAATTACGAAAAATGCGCCGACTGCATGGTCCATTGCGGCTTCGAAGCCACCGCCGTGAAGGATGCGGTCCAAAAGCCGTGGAAGATGCTCGGCCTCGCCATCAAGGGGATCAAGACGAGCGGCCCGATGGCGCCGGAAATCTCGCTCGAGAACCAGCGCCCCGCCGAATACATGTTCTCGCGGCATGTGCAGAACAAGATGAACGAGATCGACACCGCGCCCCGCAAGGGATCGGCGCGTGACCGGGTTGCTCCGTTGGAAGCTGCCGAGTAGACGGTCGCGTATTTGCGCGCCGGGAGGCGCATCCGATCGAACGCCGGTGAGGTCGCACTCGCCGGCGTTTTGCATCGGACCGCTCGGGTCGAAGTGGAATAGCGCGGAATATCCCGGTTTCCGTTTAGGCGACCGCAAGCTTTATCGGTCAGGCTGCAACGACCTCGGGGCCGTTCCGCATCGAGCGCCGCGCCTTCAGCGCCCTCGGAAGCTTGCCATGACCAATGCCGTGCTGGCGTCGGGATCTGCCCAGAAACCTGCGCCGTCGCTGGCCTTGAACGGCGTTGCGCTGGCTACATTGATCGTGCTTCCGCTTGCCGTGCTGATGTCCTGGTCGAAGATCACGACCATCTGGCAGACCGGCACCTTCTTCGACACCGACGACGCGATGCGGGCCGTTCAGGTGCGGGATTGGTTGGCCGGGCAAGGCTGGTTCGACCTCACGGCCCACAGGCTGCATCCGGCTTCACCAGTGCTGATGCATTGGTCGCGGGTCGTCGATGTGCCGCTCGGGTTGCTGGTCCGCTTGTTCGGCCTTTTTACGGCACCGGACAGCGCCGAACGGCTGGCCCGCCTCGTGTTTCCCCTCGCGCTGCAGGGCGGATTGATTGCCGCGATCGCCTGGGTGGCACGCATGCTTGCGGGCCCAGCCGCCTGCCTGCCTGCGGCGTTCCTGCTGCTGCTGAGCGGCATGACTTTCGGGCAGTTTCAGCCCGGCCGGATCGACCATCACGCGCCGCAGATTCTGCTGCTGATGGCGATGACCGGCACGACCCTGCTTGCCCTCGAGGCGCGGCACGCCCGCATGGCGGCGCTGACCGGGGTCTTGATCGCAGTCTCGCTGGCGATCAGCCTCGAAAACCTGCCCTTCATGGCCGTGATCCTGGTGGTGCCGGCGCTCGCATGGGCGGTGCGCGGCGAACCCGCGCGAGGCGCCGCGCTATACTTCGCGCTCGGGCTCACCATTGCCGCGACAGCGATGTTCCTGGCGACTGTTCCGCCCTCCCGCTATGCCGAGCCGTTGTGCGATGCCTTTTCGATCGCGCACCTTAGCGGCATTCTCGGCGGCGCGGCCGGGCTGGCGGCCCTGTGCGCATTCAAGCCGGCCCGAAACAGCGCTACGCTGCGATGGATGGGGCTGACCGTCCTCGGCGTCAGCGTCGCAGCAGGCGTGGTATTCGTATTCCCGGCCTGCCTGCATGGACCCTACGGCGGCATGGACCCTCTGATGCGGAGCCTTTGGCTCACGCATGTTACGGAAGCCCAGCCGATCTATGTCGCGACGCGGCTTCGGCCCGATACATTGACCCTGCTGGTTCTCCCCACGCTGGCCAGCGCCTTGGCCATTGTGGTGGCTCTGGTCCGTTCCGAGGGGCTGGCCCGCGCCCGCTGGCTGGTCGTGGCCGCACTCGTGGCGATGGGCTTCGCCGGCACATTCTGGGAGGTGCGAGTCGCGCCCTCGGTTCAGCCACTGGCACTACTTGGAGGTGCCTGGGCGGTCGCGTGGTCGCTCGGCTTCGCCCAGCAGCGCAGCAACCTGGCCTGGGCAGGGCTGCCCTTCGCCCTGGTACTCGCCTTCTCGTCCCTGGCATGGGCCTTCGTGCCGGCGGGTGCCATGTCGGACCAGACCCGGGCGGAACTCGCCGGCGGCGCGTCGTGCCGGGAGGCTTCGGCCTTGGCGCCGCTTGCCGGCCTGGCCCCCGGCCTGGTGTTCGCTCCCATCGACGCCGGCTCGCACCTTCTTGCCCACACGCCACTCCTGGTGCTCGGCGCCCCTTACCATCGCAACCAAACCGGCAATGCCGCCGCGCTGCGCGGCTTCCTGGCGGAGCCCGCGGACGCCGAAGCGATCGTGAAGGGGAGCCAAGCGCGCTACCTTGCCCTGTGTCCGGGCGAAGTTCAGGTCCAGGTCATGGCGCGCGCGGCACCCCAGGGGCTGGCCGCGCAACTTGTTGCCGGACAGGTACCGTCCTGGCTGAAGCCGATCCCCCTCCCCGGCACACCCTATCGGGTCTTTGCGGTGGAGTGATCCGGTTCGGCGTCATACCTGTTCGAGTTCGATCAAGGTGCCGGCCCAGTCCTTCGGGTGAAGGAACAGCACGGGGCGGCCATGCGCGCCGATCCTCGGGTCCCCGCTGCCGAGCACGCGCATGCCGGTTTGCTGGAGGTGGTCGCGGGCCGCCAGAATGTCGTCCACCTCGTAGCAGAGATGGTGCATGCCGCCCTCGGGATTGCGCGCCAGGAAGGCCGCGATGGGCGAGGCGTCGCCGAGCGGCTCCAAAAGCTCCACCTTGCTGCCCGGCATCTCGACGAAAGCCACGGTGACGCCGTGCTCGGGCAGGCTTTGCGGGGCCGATACGGAGGCCCCGAGATTCTCACGATACAGCGCCGCGGCCCTGTCGAGGTCGGGAACCGCGATCGCGACGTGGTTCAACTTGCGCAGCATCGCGGACCTTACCTGTAATGGTCGGGGCTTTTCTGGGCGTAGCCGCGCGATTCGCTGAGGCGCATCAATACCCGCTCGGCGGCGTCCGGGATCACGGTACCGGGCAGGAACACGAAGGCCGCTCCGGCCGCTTCGAGTGCCGGAATGTCCTCGGCCGGCACCACGCCGCCGACCACGATCATGATGTCGGAGCGCCCTTGCCGGGCCAGGGCCGCGGAGAGTTCGGGCATGAGGGTCAGGTGCCCGGCCGCTAGCGACGACACGCCGAGCACGTCGACATCGTCGGTCGCGGCCTGCCGGGCGACCTCCTCGGGCGTGGCGAACAGCGGGCCGACGTCGACCTCGAAGCCGAGATCCGCGAAGGCCGAAGCGATGACCTTCTGGCCGCGGTCATGCCCATCCTGGCCCATCTTGGCCACCAGGATGCGCGGCTTGCGGCCGTCATCCTCGGCAAAGGCGGCCGTCAGCCGCCTGACCCGCTCGACCGCGCTGCGTCCTTGCCGGCTTTCGTTGGCATAGACCCCTGACACGACCTCCGGCTTTGCCTGATGGCGACTCCAGGCCCGCTCGAGCGCGGAAGAGATCTCCCCCACGGTGGCCCGCGCCCGGGCCGCCTGCACGCTGAGCTCGAGGAGGTTGGCGTTCCCGCGAGCCCCCTCTGTCAGCGCCCTCAAGGCAGCCTCGACTGCACCGGTGTCGCGCTCGCGCCGCAGCAGCGCCAGGCGTTCCACCTGGGCGGCCCGGACCGCGCCGTTGTCTACTTTCAGGGTTTCGAGCGGCGGCTCGTTCTCGGGCCGGAACCGGTTGACGCCCACCACCACCTGTTCGCCGGCGTCGATACGGGCCTGGGTACGGGCCGCAGCCTCCTCGATCCGGCGCTTCGGAATGCCGGCCTCGATGGCCCGGCTCATGCCGCCGCGCGCCTCGATCTCGTCGATGTGGACCATGGCTCGGGCGGCGAGGTCGGCAGTCAGCCGCTCGACGTAGAAGGAGCCGCCCCACGGGTCGATCGTGTGGGTCGCACCCGCCTCGCGCTGGAGCACCAATTGCGTGTCGCGGGCGATGCGGGCGGAAAAATCCGTGGGCAGCGCCAAGGCCTCGTCGAGCGCATTGGTGTGGAGCGATTGCGTGCCCCCGCCCACCGCCGCCATGGCCTCGACGGCGGTCCGGGTGACGTTGTTGAACACATCCTGCGCGGCTAGCGACCAGCCTGAGGTCTGGCAATGGGTTCGCAGCGCCAGCGATTTCGCCGACTGCGGGCCGAACTGTCCAACCAGCCGGGTCCACAGCAGGCGGGCCGCGCGCAGCTTGGCCACCTCCATGAAGTAGTTCATGCCAATGCCGAAGAAGAACGACAGTCGCGGCGCAAAGCCGTCGATGTCGAGACCGGCGTTCAGGCCGGCCCGGATATATTCCACGCCATCGGCCAGCGTATAGGCAAGTTCGAGGTCGGCCGTCGCCCCGGCTTCCTGCATGTGGTAGCCGGAAATCGATATCGAGTTGAAGCGCGGCATGTGGGCCGCCGTATAACTGAAGATGTCGCCCACGATGCGCATCGAAGGTCCGGGCGGGTAAATATACGTGTTCCGGACCATGAACTCCTTCAGAATATCGTTCTGAATGGTGCCGGACAGTTTTTTGCGCGGTACGCCCTGTTCTTCGGCGGCCACGACGTAGAGCGCCATGATGGGCAGAACCGCGCCGTTCATGGTCATGGAGACCGACATCGTATCGAGCGGAATACCCTCGAAGAGCTGCCGCATATCGAGGATCGAGTCGATCGCCACCCCGGCCATGCCGACATCCCCCGCAACCCGCGGATGATCCGAATCATACCCCCGGTGGGTGGCGAGATCGAAGGCCACCGAGAGGCCCTTCTGACCGGCCGCCAGGTTGCGGCGATAGAAGGCGTTCGAGGCGTCGGCCGTGGAGAAACCGGCATATTGCCGGATGGTCCAGGGCTGGGTCGTGTACATGGTCGGATAGGGGCCGCGCAGGAACGGCGGCAGGCCGGGATAGGTAGCGACCGCATCGAGGCCGGCCCGGTCCGCGGCGCCGTAGGCGCGCTTGACCGCGATGCCTTCCGGGGTCGACCAGGGCTCCCCGGAAAGAGAAGCGCGCTTCTCCTTGGGAAACGCGAACGAGACGCGGCTGAAATCCGGGATGGAGCTCATGAGGATTCCGCTCGGCTTTCCTCTGAAGCGGCCTGGTGTGCCGGCCCCGAAGACGGCATCATATCACGGTCTGGGCTCGCTTCGCTCTCAAACGCCTCGGCGTCGCGCTCCTCGACCAGGGGCTCGGCCCGGAGGGGACCCGCCGCTACCGCCATGATGGCGGGCCTTCGAGGCATCAGCACCTGCGGCCGGTTGTCCTGCTCCTGTCGGAACAGCGTCACCCCAATGAGACCGTCCCGCCCATCGGCCAGACGGGCCCGGCGCTCCTGCCGCTGGGCCGCAATACGGCGCTGAACTTCCCCGGCCACAAGGCTGTGCACGATGCCGCCCTCGCGCTCGATCTGCTGGAACGCCTGCCAGGCGGCGTCGCAGAGGTTTTGCGTCATGGCCTCGAAGGCGCCTGCCCCGGCGGCCGGGTCCGACACCCGCCAAAGTTGGGCCTCGTCGGCAAGCACGTGCTGCGTGTTGCGGGCCAGTTGCCGCGCGGCGGCATCGGGGAGGCCGAGCGGCAGGGTGAAGGGCAGTACATCGATGGAATTCGCGCCGCCCACCGCCGCCGCAAAACACGCGAGCGCGCTGCGGATGATGTTCGTGTGGCTTGCGGTTGCGGCAAACATCCGCCAAGCGGTTTCGGCATGGATCCTGGTCGGGCGAGCTTCGAGCCCGCAAGCCTCCTCGACGCTGGTCCAGAGCGCCCGCAGGGCACGCATTTTACCCACCGTCAGGATCAGGTCCGTGTCGGCCGCGAGCGTGAAGGAAAGCGTGTTTCGGGCAGCATCGAGGGGCAGGCCGTTGGCCTCGAGCGCCCGCATGTGCAGCGTCGCGGAACCGAGCACGGCTGCGAGTTCCTGGGCTGCGGACGCGCCCGCATCGCTCCAGACTCGCCCGTCGGCCCGCAGGGCGCGGCCCGCGAAGCCGCGCGCCTTCAGGCGGTCGATCGAGCCCGCGAGGTGTCCTGCCACGCTCCCCCAGTCGGCCGGCAACGCGCCGGCGGTCGCCAAAATCCCCACCGGATCGACCCCCAGGTCGAGATCTAGCTGCGCCAGGTCCTGGCCGCGCCGCTCGGCCAGTTCAGCCAGCCGATCGGCAAGCTCGAAGCCGCGAGCCCCTGCGTCGAACCGCAACGCGAAAAGGTCGAGTTGCACGCCATCGAGCAATGTTTCGAGATCCGCCGCGTCGTGCACGTGCACCCCGAACCCGTGGGCGCTCGGGGCCTCCGCCGCAACCAGGGTCAGGCAATCGGCCCCGCCCTCGAGGTCCGCGAGCGCCAGCCTGTTGGCCTCGGCCAGGTCCGGGTGATCTACCCGCTGCGCGATCCGCCAGCGGCCGGCAGGGCGCGCCTGCCAGCAGGCCGATCGCTCGGCCGCCGGATAGAGCGGCAAGCGCGGGATCCCGTCTAGGGTGTGGTGGATCAGCGTTTCCGGGTCTGCGCCGCGCAGCACCCTGGCGACGGCCGCGCGCCATTCCGCGTCCAGGCTCGGCAGTTCGCCGGCCATCAGCTGAATTCCATGATGACCGCGTCGAGCGCCAATACGTCGCCGGGCCGGGCCAGGATCTTGCTTACCGTGCCGTCGCGCTCGGCCCGCAGCACGTTTTCCATCTTCATGGCCTCGACGACCGCGAGCGCCTCGCCGGCCTTGATGTCCTGGCCCACGGCCACCGAAACGGCGGTGACCACGCCCGGCATGGGACACAGAAGGTGCTTGCCGGCCCCGGCCTTCGTCTTCGTCGGCATCAAAGCCGCGAGATCCGCCTCACGCCGCGTATAGACCAGCGCCTTGGCTTCCGTGCCCGCATGGGACAGCCAAACGCCGTTGAGCACCGGGCGGACCTGCACCGCAAGCGCCTCACCGTCGATCGTACCATGCCAGACCGGTGTCCCGGGCCGCCAGGCAGAGACGACGAGCAGCGTGGCGCCGTCCTCGAAGCCGACACGCCAGCCATCTTCGTCGGCATCGATCGTGAAACGAAAGCGCAGGTCGCCGATCGCAACCACGCGTTGGCGCGCGAACACTACCGGACGCGGCGTCGGCAATTGCCCCGAGATGGCGCGCCTGCGCCCGTTGCTCTGCGCATCGATGCTAGCCGCAACCGCGGCGAGGCGCCGGGCGGCTTCGCCCTGGGGTGCCGTGACCGCGAACCCATCCGGGAAAGCGTCGGCGATGAAGCTGGTCGAGAGATCGCCCGCCTGCCAGCGCGGATGGGCCATCAGGGCCGACAGGAACGGCACGTTGTGCCGAATGCCGTCGATCGCGAAAGCGTCAAGCGCGCGCGCCTGCGCCGCGATGGCTTGGCTCCGGGTTGGAGCGTGGGTCACCAGCTTGGCAATCATCGGATCGTAGTGGATCGAGATTTCGCCGCCTTCGACGACGCCGCTATCGACCCGCACCGTGGTCGCCTGGTCCGTGCTCTCTGCCGGAGCCCGATAGGTCACGAGCCGCCCCGTCGAGGGCAGGAAGCCGCGGGTCGGGTCCTCGGCATAGATCCGGCTTTCCACCGCCCAACCGCTGAGCTTGACTTGGTCCTGCCGTAGGCGCAGCGGCTCGCCGGCCGCGATCCGGATCATCTCTTCCACGAGATCGAGCCCGGTCACGAGTTCAGTGACGGGATGCTCGACCTGCAGCCGCGTGTTCATTTCGAGGAAGAAGAACGAGCGATCCTGGCCGGCCACGAACTCGACCGTGCCGGCCGAGTCGTAGCCCACCGCCCGGCAGAGCGCGACAGCCTGCTGGCCCATCCGCTCGCGCGTGGCTTCGTCGAGCAGGGGCGAGGGCGCCTCCTCCAGAACCTTCTGGTTGCGGCGCTGCACCGAACATTCACGCTCGCCAAGATGGATGACGTTGCCGTGCCGGTCACCCAGCACCTGGATCTCGATATGGCGCGGATCGGTTACAAATTTTTCGATGAAGACCCGATCGTCGCCGAACGACGACGCAGCCTCCGAGCGGGCCCGCACGAAACCTTCGCGCACCTCCGCGGCCGAACCAGCGACCCGCATGCCTTTGCCGCCGCCCCCGGCGGAGGCCTTGAGGATTACCGGAAAGCCGATGTCTTCGGCGATGCGGACCGCCTCGGCCGCATCCTCGATCACGCCCAGAAAACCCGGGACGGTCGACACCCCGGCAGCACCGGCGCGCTTCTTGGACTCGATCTTGTCCCCCATGGCCCGGATCGCGGCCGGGTTCGGGCCGATGAACGCGATGCCGACCGCAGCCAGCGCCTCCGGGAAGGTTGCCCGCTCCGACAGGAAGCCGTAGCCCGGATGCACGGCCTCGGCCCCGCTGGCCCGGCAGGCCGCCACGATGGCCTCGATGTCGAGATAGGAGTGCGCCGCGACCGCCGGTCCTATCCTGACGGCCTCGTCCGCCATCTCGACGTGCAGGGCGTTGCGGTCCGCGTCGGAATAGACCGCGACGGTCCCGATACCCAGGCGGCGGGCGGTGCGGATGATGCGGCAGGCAATCTCGCCGCGGTTGGCAACAAGGATCTTGGAAAACAAGCGTGCGGCCTCGGAGGGACCTGAAGTATCGTTTGGGCCTTCGATCGCCTTGGCGGATCTTAGAGCGGAGGCAGGCAGGCCACAAGGATCTCGGCTTGTCGAGGGCTTCGGCACCCTCCTCGTCGCACACCGGCGATATCATCGGGCTGATGCGCGCTTGGCCGGCGTAAGACATGTTCCCACCGGCCTGCCCCGATCCGGCGCTGTCGTGACCGGGGAGGCGCAAGCGGGAGCATGCCTGCGGCCATTGGTCCCTGCAGGTATGAATCGCATGCGCGACAATGACGCGCCCAACATGGCCCCGATCAGCGGCTGTCCCCTGGGGAAAGTCCGCGTTACGCGACTGCCTTTCGGGTCTTCTCTGGCGCCTCGCTGCCGCCGACCCCCGCAAGTTATATTGCAATGCAACATTTTTGGGATACGCTTTGTTAATCGGCTAATCGCAAGCGGCTTCGGACGATCCGATATCAGCAATAGCGAAGTCGCAGCAGAACGCTGCGCGCCGACATGAGGATACGCCCCCATACGTGATGAACGACGGGGACGATGATGGACGCCAAAGCTACTACTGCAAATCCGCCCAGACCGGACCTCGGCAAGGGCCGTTCGAAACCAGCCGGCGCCGGCTCCTGGGTGTCGCTCAAGCGCGGCATCGCCTTCTTGGTCTCTGCGGCACTGGCCGCCCTGGTGCTCACCTCGACGCTTCCGCCTCTGGTCGCCGACACGTCGGACCGCGCCGTGGTCAATGCGCCAGTGATGCTGCTGACGGCGCCGATCGCCGGCGATGTCATGTCCCTGATGACTTCCCCCGGCGCGAGACTGGGCGCAGGCTCTCGGGTCGCGGAGATCACCAACAACCGCATCGACCGCACGACCCTCATAACGCTGGAGGGCAAGCAGACCGACACCCAGCAGGACCTTCAGGCGGTTCGCGCGAAGCGGGAAAGCGATGCGCGCTACCTTGCCTCGCTGTCGGAGGAGATCGACCGCCAGAAAGCCATCGTCGTGGCGCGCTACGAGCAGCAGATCGTCGATTTGCAGGCGCAGGTCGGATCGGCCGCGGCGGGCGCCGAAGAGAAACGGCAGATCGTCACCCGGCAGACCGACATGGTCGCACGCTCCGTGGCGGCCCCTGAAATGATCAAGGCCGCGGCGCAGCAATATTCTGCGGCCAAGTTCCAGAAGGAGAGCACCGACTCCAAGCTGGTCCAGAAGCAGGCCCAACTCGACAGCGCCCGCAAGGGCATCTTCGTCGGGGACGATGTTCACGATCTCGCAGCGCTGATCCAGAAGAAGCGCGACATGGAGCTCGACATCCAGCGGCTCGGCATCGAGGAGCGGCAAGTCGCGGCGGCTGTGGCGGCCCACACCAAGCTCCTCGACGCCGAACGGAGCCGCCTGGCGAGCCTGGAGCGCTCGACCGTCGAGGCTCCTGGCCCGGGCGAGGTGCTGAACGTCGGAGCATCGATCGGCCGGCATGTCAGTGCGGGCGATACGCTGGCCCGCATGGTCGACTGCCGCGCCTCGTTCATCGTCGCGATCTTCTCCTATCGGGACGGCTCCGACCTCGAGGTCGGAACGCGCGTCACGATCGATGCCGGGGCTGCCGGAATCCAGGAAGGCACCATTTCGGAGGTACTGCCTAAGACCAGCGACAAGGTCGACGAGACCTATGCGGTCCCGTTTCCACAGACCGAGCGGCGCGAACTCTACGTCCTTGTCCGCCCCGACCACCCGCTCCGCAGCGCGGCCGTCAGTGGTGGTCAGGACTTTTGCGACATCGGCCATTGGGTGACGGTGACGCGGGCCAACGGCTGGGTGCCGTCGCTTTCGGTGATGTGGCGCAGTGGGACCAAGTGGCTCGCGTCCCGGGCCGAAGCCGTTGCGAAGTCCTTGCCGGCCCAGTCGGGCAAACGCAACGCGGGCGTCAATGTCGTTCCCTACGGAGCGCTCGCGGAAGTTTCGTCGGCGCCCGCTAAGACCGCCAAAGTGGAAATGTCCGAACGGCAGGTGCCAGTAGGGCAGAATTGATGCGGCAGACACTTTGCGCCGCTGCCTTGGCATCTGCCATGTGCATCGGATTGCTCGCCAGCATCGGGTCGGCGTCCGCGATGGGCGCTCCGAATGAATTCTGCGCCGCCATTGCCGGGGCAACGGACACGTCCGGGCGGGGCTCTGGCCCGACCTTCGTGCTGAGCTATCAGCCAGGGCCGAATGAACCCGCCTTGCCGGGGCCGATTGCGACCTCGGCTTTTTCCTATGACAATGCCCTGGCGGCCATCGCGCTGGTCGCGTGCGGGGACAAACCGCGAGCCGAGCGTATCGCGGATGCGTTCGTTCTCGCCGCGGCGCATGACCGGACGTTCAAGGACGGGCGCATCAGGAATGCCTATCGGGCCGGGCCCGTGGCGGCCGGCGCCGTCAACCTCCCTGGATGGTGGGACGCCCAGGCAAATAGGTGGGACGAAGACGCCTACCAGGATGGCACGGCCACCGGCAACGTCGCCTGGGTAGCGCTGGCCCTGCTCAACCTGCATGCTGCGACCGGACGCGCCGACTATCTTGCGACGGCATCGACGCTGCTTGGC
Source organism: uncultured Alphaproteobacteria bacterium (assembly GCA_963851175.1). Taxonomy (GTDB): domain Bacteria; phylum Pseudomonadota; class Alphaproteobacteria; order Rhizobiales; family Beijerinckiaceae; genus Lichenihabitans. The sequence goes on from CAWKNU010000001.1 coordinate 65,841, forward strand.
TGGATCCGGACCAACACGGCGAAGGCGCCGGGCCCCGCGGGCTATGCGGGCGGCGCTTCCGGATTCGACGATGCCCAGGAGATGCTGAAATGGAAGTCGACCGAGCACAACATCGACGTCGCGGCGGCGGCGACCTGGACGCGCGCGCTCACCCGCTCTCCGGCGGAGGCCGAAATGGCCCAGACCGCCACCGGCGTTCGTGGCCTCGCGGTTCCTGCCCGGGCCGGGCTATTTCATTCTCGGCACGCGGCCCGACGGGTCCGATGCCGATCCGACCCAACTCGCCCTCGACGTGCAATTGTGGCCCACCCTCGGCATCCCGAACGCACCGGCGGCTTGGCGCCGGGCGCTCGGCTTCGCGGATCATCATCTGCGGCGTGGCGATGGCATGACCTTCGCGGGGATCGGACCGAATCGCTGGACCGAGGGCACCGGGCAAGCCGCCCTGACGTTCCAGTATGTCGGCGCGAACGCGATCGCCGACGCTCTGCTCGAGGGCTTGCCGGCCCATGCCTCACCCTCGGGCCTTCTCTACGCGACCAGCGCGGGAGAGGTTGCGACCGGCCTCGCCGTGGAAGCGCAGGGCGGGGGTGCGTTCACCTATTACCATCGCCCACATCTCGGGGCGACGGCCTGGGCGGCGCTTGCGGCGGAGCGGTGGAACCCCTTCACGGGCAAGCGGATCGCACCATGACCTTCAGCGCCTCTCCGGATGCCGCGGGCGCGATCGCGGCGGATCTCGGCGATCCTCTTGGCGGTAGTCGTCATGGCTCGTGCGCTCGATCCCCTGCGGGCGGCCGACCGGCTGCTGTTCGGTGCCGTTACCGCGACGCTGACGGCAGCCTATGCGGTGTGGCGCTGGAACGACACGCTGCCCCGGTTCGAGTTGTCGTTCGGCAGCGTCTGGCAGCACGCCTATCTCGGGTTCGAGGCGATCGCGATCCTTTATACGCTGATGTCGATCGTGATCCTGCTCCGCCATTCCGACCATTCGGCTGCGGCGGATGCCGCCGCCGCAAGGCTCGAAGCGAACGGCGCATGGCCGGCCGTGGACGTCTTCATCTGCACCTACAACGAACCGCTCGATGTGCTTGAGAAGTCGGTTCTCCTGGCCAAGGCCATGGACTACCCGGCCTTCCATGTGTGGGTGCTCGACGACACGCGACGGGACTGGCTGAAGGACTATTGCGCCGAACTCGGCGTCGGCTATCTCACCCGGCCGACCAACGAATGGGCCAAGGCCGGCAACCTCAACAACGGCCTGCGGCTGACGAGCGGGCCGGATGCCGCTCCCCTGATCCTCGTGCTAGATGCCGATTTCGCGCCCCACACGAACCTGCTCAAGCGGACGGTGGGCCTCTTCGACGACGACCGGATCGGGGTGGTGCAGACTCCGCAGCTCTACTTCAATGCCGACCCGATCCAGCACAACCTCATGGCCTCCAAGGCCTGGGTCGACGACCAGCGCATCTTCTTCGACGTGTTCCAGCCCGCCAAGGACGCCTGGGACGCGGCCTTTTGCGTCGGCACCACCTTCCTGGTCCGCCGTGACAGGCTGGGGGAGATCGGCGGCTTTCCGTACGAGGCCGTGTCGGAGGACATCAATCTCACCTATACGATGATGCGCCACGGCTATGTGACCCGCTGGCTGAACGAGCCGCTGAGCGTCGGCCTCGCGGCCGAAGGGCTGCCCGAATATGTCACGCAGCGGGCGCGCTGGTGCCTCGGCACGATCCAGGTCGCGTTGCTCAAGAACGGGCCCTTCACCGGATCCGGGCTGACGGTCGTGCAGCGCCTGCACTACCTGCACGGCATGCTGAACTGGCTCTGCAAGCCGTTCATCGTGCTGATGCTTCTCGCGCCCGCGGTCTACTGGTTCTTCGACGTTCCGGCCTTCGAGGCCGACTACGTCCAGGTGCTGCGCCATGCCGTGCCGGCGCTCATCGTGTTCTATGCCTATAGCGGCTGGGTGTCCCGCCGACGGACCCTGCCCTTGTTCATGGAAGTCACCCACATGGTGACGGCGGTGGCCATCACTTGGACGCTGATCACCTGCTGCTACAAGCCCTTCGGGCGACCTTTCAAAGTAACCGACAAGGGCGGCGACCGCTCGCGCACCATCGTGCGGTGGGACATGCTGCGGGTCTTCGGCACGCTCTGCCTGGTCTCGCTCGGCGCGATCGCCTGGGGCCTCGCCGGCCCGTCCACGGCCACCGAGGCGACCCCGGTCGACAAGCTGAACCTGATCTGGGCCGGCATATCGGCTCTGCTGTCGGGCGTCGCATGCCTGGTCTGTTTCGAGCGGCCCAGGTCGCACCGGGAAGAATTGTTCGAGACCGACCATCCTGGACGGCTCGTCCTTCGCCGACGGCGAGGTTCCCTGTGCGGTGCACCGGCTGACGACGGTCGATGCGAGCCTGCGCCTCGACCGGCGCAACCGGCACCTGGGGATCGGCACTGCGGTCGATCTCGCGGTGGAGGGCATGGAACGGGTGCGGGGTCACGTTGCACAACATCGCGGCCGTACCGTCACCCTGAGTCTCGCCCTGCCGGAGGCGCAGCGGCGCGCCCTGGTGGTGGCGCTCTATGGCAAGCCCAACACCAACGTGCCACTCGAGGCCAACATGCGACGCGCCCTAGGCGGCCTGATCCGCCGCAGCGTCGGGCGCGACTGAGCAGCCCGGGCCGGATCTTTAGCGCGGCAGCAGGGTCTCGCCCATGAGGTGCTTGTCGACCGCGTGGGCGGCCTGGCGGCCTTCCCGGATCGCCCAAACCACGAGCGATTGCCCACGCCGCATGTCGCCGCAGGCGAAGACCTTGTCGGCCGACGCCTTGTAGGCCTTTTGGTCGGCCGCCACGTTGCCGCGCCCGTCGAACGCGACGCCTAGCTCGCTCAGCATGCCGTCCTGCACCGGCGACACGAAGCCCATGGCCAGCAGCACCAGATCGGCCCGCAGCTGGAATTCGCTGCCGGCAATGGGCTGGAACTTGCCGTCGACGCGCACGCAATCGACAGTCTCGACGGTTCCGCCCTCGCCCGAAAAGCAGCGGGTCATCACCCCGAAATCGCGTTCGGCGCCTTCCTCCTGGCTCGACGAGGTCCGCAGCTTGAGCGGCCAGTCCGGCCAGGTCAGCAGCTTGTTCTCGTGCTCGGGCGGCTCGGGCATGATTTCGAGCTGCGTCACCGACAGGGCGCCCTGGCGGATCGATGTGCCGATGCAGTCGGAACCCGTGTCGCCGCCGCCGATCACCAGCACGTGCTTGCCGGTCGCCAGGATGGGGTTGTTGGAGCGCAACGGCTCGCGGCCGATCCGCTTGTTCTGCTGCGGCAGGAATTCCATCGCGAAATAGATGCCGCCGAGATCGCGGCCGGGCATCGGCAGGTCGCGCGGCTTTTCGGCCCCGCCCGCCAGCACCACGGCATCGAATCTCTCGACCAGCTCACGGGCCGGCACATCGATGCCGACATTGACGCCGCAGCGGAATTCGACGCCCTCGGCCGTCATCTGGGCGACGCGCCGGTCGACATTCAGCTTGTCGAGCTTGAAGTCGGGAATGCCGTAGCGCAGCAACCCGCCCGGCTTCTGGTTCTTCTCGAACAGGGTCACGGCATGGCCGGCCCGGGCCAGTTGCTGGGCGCAGGCGAGGCCGGCCGGACCGGAGCCGACGACCGCTACGGATTTCCCGGTCTTGCGCGTCGCCGGTTCGGGCTTGACCCAGCCCTCCGCCCAGGCGCGGTCCGCGATGGCGTTCTCGATCGTCTTGATGGTCACCGGCGCATTGTCGAGGTTGAGCGTGCACGACGCTTCGCAGGGCGCCGGGCAGATCCGCCCGGTGAACTCGGGAAAATTGTTGGTGGAATGGAGGTTGCGCGACGCCTCTTCCCAGTCGCCCCGATAGATCAGGTCGTTGAAATCGGGGATCTGATTGTTGACCGGGCAGCCGTTGTGACAGAACGGAATGCCGCAATCCATGCAGCGTGAGGCCTGGGCGCGGGTCGCCTCTTCGCCGAGCGGGAGCAGGAACTCCTTGTAGTTGCGGATCCGGTCGGCGGCGGGCGCGTAGCGCCGATCCTGCCGATCGAATTCCATGAACCCGGTGATCTTGCCCATCCGGCTATTCTCCCGCGACGAGCAAGGGCTCGTCCTGCTGTATCAATTCTGAGAGCGCACGCCGATATTCGACCGGCATCACCTTGCGGAACTTCGGCAGGAAGCCCTTCCAGTCGTCGAGGATCGCGCGCGCCCGTCCCGAGCCGGTCAGCTCGGCATGGTTGCTGATCAGCTGGTGCAACCGTTCGGAATCGAACCGCGTCATATCGCTCATCACGTCGACCGGCGGCGGCCCCGTCCAATTGTCGACCTGGTGGAACAGGCGGCGATTGCGCTCGTCCTCGGCCTCGACCATCTCGAGTTCCACCATGGCCATGTTGCAGCGGCGGCGGAAGTCGCCGTCCTCGTCCAGCACATAGGCGATGCCGCCCGACATGCCGGCCGCAAAGTTGCGCCCCGTCGGGCCGATCACCACCACGATGCCGCCGGTCATATATTCGCAGCCGTGGTCGCCGGTGCCCTCGACCACCGCGATCGCGCCCGAGTTGCGCACGGCGAAGCGCTCGCCCGCGACGCCGCGGAAATAGCATTCGCCCGCGATGGCGCCGTAAAGCACGGTGTTGCCGACGATGATCGAGCGTTCCGGCACGATCCTGGTGGCCTGCTTGGGCGGGTAGACGATGAGCCTGCCGCCCGATAGCCCCTTGCCCACGTAATCGTTGGCCTCACCCTCGAGTTCGAGGGTGACGCCCTGCACGGCCCAGGCCCCGAAACTCTGCCCGGCCGTGCCCTCGAACTTCAGGTGGATGGTGCCGTCCGGCAGGCCCTTGTGCCCGTAGCGCTTCGCAATGGCGCCCGACAGCATGGCCCCGGTGGTGCGGTCCGTGTTCTTGATCGGCAGCGTCAGGGCGACCGGGGCACCACCCTCGATGGCGCGGGCACATCGTTCCAGAAGCTGATTGTCGAGCACCTTGCCGAGCCCATGATCCTGGGCTTCGGACTTGTGAATGCCGACGCCCTCCGGCGCATGCGGCTTGTGGAACAGCTTCGAGAAATCGAGCCCCTTGGCCTTCCAATGATCGACCACCTGCTCGCGGTCGAGCATCTGCATCTGGCCCACCATTTCGTCGAACCGACGGTAGCCGAGCTCGGCCATCAGCTCGCGCACTTCCTCGGCTACGAAGAAGAAGAAGTTGATGACGTGTTCGGGCAGGCCGACGAAGCGCTTGCGCAGCACGGGGTCCTGGGTTGCGACACCGACCGGACAGGTGTTGAGATGGCACTTGCGCATCATGATGCAGCCGGCCGCGATCAGCGGCGCGGTGGCAAAGCCGAATTCGTCCGCGCCGAGCAGCGCCCCGATGACCACGTCGCGGCCGGTCCGCAACCCGCCGTCGACCTGCACGGCGATGCGCGAACGCAGGCGGTTGAGCACCAGGGTCTGGTGCGTCTCGGCAAGACCGATCTCCCAGGGCGAGCCGGCATGCTTGATCGAGGTGAGCGGCGACGCGCCCGTGCCCCCCTCGAAGCCGGCGATCGTCACATGGTCGGCCCGGCCCTTGGACACGCCAGCCGCGACCGTGCCGACCCCAACCTCGGACACCAGCTTGACCGAGACGAGGCCTTCCGGATTGACGTTCTTCAGGTCGAAGATCAGCTGCGCCAGATCCTCGATCGAATAGATGTCGTGGTGCGGCGGCGGCGAGATCAGGCCGACCCCGGGCGTCGAATGGCGCACCTTGGCAATGATGGCGTCGACCTTGTGGCCCGGCAGCTGCCCGCCCTCCCCGGGCTTGGCGCCCTGGGCCATCTTGATCTGCATCATGTCGGAATTGACCAGATATTCCGTGGTCACGCCGAAGCGGCCCGAGGCCACCTGCTTGATGGCCGAGCGCATGGAATCGCCGTTGGGCAGTGGCTTGAACCGGTCCGATTCCTCGCCCCCTTCCCCGGTGTTCGACTTGCCGCCGATCCGGTTCATGGCGATGGCGAGCGTGGTATGGGCTTCACGCGAGATCGACCCATAGGACATCGCCCCGGTCGAGAACCGCCTGACGATGGACGCCGCCTCCTCGACCTCGTCGAGCGGCACCGCCGTGCGGCCATCCGCAGCCGCGTCCTTGATGCGGAACAGGCCCCGGATGGTCAGCAGCTTCTCGTCCTGCTCGTTGAGCAGCTTGGCATAGGCGCGATACTGGTCGCGGCTGTTGCCCCGCACGGCGTGCTGGAGCAGCGACACCGATTGCGGCGACCAGGAGTGGGTTTCGCCCCGCACCCGATAGGCATAATCGCCGCCGACATCGAGCGCATTGCGAAACACCGGCGAGTCGCCGAAGGCTTCGGCATGCCGACGCGCCGTTTCCTGCGCGATCTCCGCAAGGCCGACGCCCTCGATCACGCTATGCGTGCCGGTGAAGAAGCGCTCGATGAACGAGGTCGCAAGGCCGACCGCGTCGAAGATCTGCGCCCCGCAATAGGACTGGTAGGTCGAGATGCCCATCTTGGACATGACCTTGAGCAGCCCCTTGTCGATCGACTTGATGTAGCTCTTGATCGCGTGCGGCGCATCGACCTCGTCGGGGAACTCGGTCGCCAGCGCGGTCAGGCTCTCGAAGGCGAGATAGGGGTTGATGGCCTCGGCCCCATAGCCGGCCAGACACGCGAAATGGTGCACCTCGCGGGCTTCGCCGGTTTCGACCACGAGGCCCACGGACGTGCGCAGGCCCTTGCGGATCAGGTGATGATGCACGGCCGCGGTGGCCAGCAACGCCGGGATCGGGATGCGATCCGGCCCCATCATGCGATCCGACAGGATGATGATGTTGTAGCCGCCGTGCACCGCCGATTCGGCACGCTCGCACAGGCGGTCGAGGATCGCCTCCATGCCGGCCGCGCCATGCTTCACCGCGAAGGTCATGTCGAGCGTCTTGGTGTCGAACGCATCCTCGAAATAGCTGATGCAACGGATCTTCTCGAGATCGTCGTTGGTCAGGATCGGCTGGCGCACCTCGAGCCGCATGCGCCTGGCATTGCCCTCGCGGTCGAAGATGTTCGGCCGCGGGCCGATGAAGCTGACGAGGCTCATCACCAGCTCTTCGCGGATCGGATCGATCGGGGGATTGGTGACCTGGGCGAAGTTCTGCTTGAAGTAGGTGTAGAGCAGCTTGGCCTTGTCGGACAAAGCCGAGATCGGCGTGTCGGTCCCCATCGAGCCGACAGCTTCCTGGCCGGTGGCCGCCATGGGGGCCAGGAGCGTGGTCAGGTCTTCCTGGGTGTAGCCATAGGCCTGCTGCTTATCGAGCAGGGACACGTCGGTGCGGGCCGCGCGGGCTTCCACCGGCTGCAGGGTTTCGAGCACGATCTGGGTACGCTCGACCCAGGCCCGGTAGGGATGGGACTGCGCCAGCGCGCTCTTCATCTCGTCGTCCGAGACGATGCGGCCCTGTTCGAGATCGACCAGCAGCATCTTGCCCGGCTGCAGCCGCCACTTGGTGACGATCTTCTCCTGCGGGATCGGCAGCACGCCCATTTCGGAGGCCATGACCACGAGATCGTCGTCGGTGACGAGGTAGCGCGCCGGGCGCAGGCCGTTGCGGTCGAGCGTCGCCCCGATCTGCCGGCCGTCCGTGAAGGCGACCGCGGCCGGCCCGTCCCAGGGCTCCATCAGCGAGGCATGATATTCGTAGAAGGCCCGCCGGCTCTCGTCCATCAGCGGGTTGCCGGCCCAGGCCTCGGGGATCAGCATCATCATGGCATGGGCCAGCGAATAGCCGCCCTGCACCAGGAATTCGAGCGCGTTGTCGAAACAGGCGGTGTCCGACTGGCCTTCGTAGGAGATCGGCCAGAGCTTGGAAATGTCGTCGCCGAACAGCTCGGAGGACACCGAAGCCTGGCGCGCCGCCATCCAGTTGACGTTGCCCCGCAAGCGTGTTGATCTCGCCGTTGTGGGCGACCATGCGATACGGATGGGCGAGCGACCACGCCGGGAAGGTGTTGGTCGAGAAGCGCTGATGCACCAGGGCCAGAGCCGATTGGAACCGCTCGTCCGACAGGTCGCGAAAATAGCGGCCGAGGCGGGTCGCCAGCAGCAGGCCCTTGTAGACGATCGTGCGCGCCGACATCGACACCGAATAAAAACCCGCCGTGCGCCGGTCCGCGAGCCGGTACACTGCGCCGGAGATCATCTTGCGCAGGATGTAGAGGCGCCGTTCGAACGTGTCGCCATCGGGGGCTCCCGGAGCGAGGCCGACGAACAATTGGCGGCTGAGCGGCTCGCCGGCCTTGATGCTGTCCCCGAGCAGCGAGGAATCGACCGGCACATCGCGCCAGCCAAGCAGCACATGGCCTTCCGATCGGACCGCATCCGCGACGATCGTTTCGACGATCTCCCGGCCTTCCGGGTCGCGCGGCAGGAAGAAGAAGCCGACCCCGTAAGCGCCGGCCGCCGGCAGGCTGAAACCGAGCGCCTTGGTCTCGGCCAGGAAGAAGTCGTGCGGGATCTGCACCAGCATGCCGCAGCCGTCGCCACCATGGGCGTCGGCGCCAACCGCACCGCGATGGTCGAGATTGAGCAGGATCTCGAGACCCATGCGAATGATGTCGTGCGACTTGCGGTTCTTCATGTCGGCCACGAAGCCCACGCCGCAGGCATCGTGCTCGTTGCGCGGGTCGTAGAGGCCCTGCGCCTCGGGCAGGCCCGGGTCCATGGCGGTCGGGCGCTTGCGATCGCGCGAGCCGACGTCCATCGCGGCCAGAACCGTGCCGGCCCCCTTGGCTGATCCAGTGATCGCGCTCATCGAACGACGCTCCCCTCGCGACAGGGCGGCCGTGATGCTCGCCCTCGTAGAGCGGTTCCGCTGTTGCGAGAACCGCTCCATTTTTCAAAAAGCGAGCAGTTTCATCGGTCGACGGATCGCTTGGCGAGTCCGGCTCAACCGATACTGCTCTGGAACCGCACGGCACGCGACATGCGCCGTAAGCTCCTCATGCACAGTTTGGTCAGCAAAGCTGTCCTATTCCGCCCGAACGTAACATGCAGGAAATACGTCGCCGCACAACAGCTTTTTTCAAGGCGGCAGGTCGTCCGCTCGACACGTAGCGTCGCACCGGCATCGCTGCAAGTTCGATGCCCGAAGCTTCGAGGCTTTGCGCACCCGCGCTCTGGGCGGCTCTCGGTCAGACTGGCGTCTGCGGAGGCACTTCGGGTGAAGCTTGCGGCGCGCCCGGCAATCAGGCCGTCACACCTCGATCGCGTCCACGAAAGGCGATTTCGACATCGGTACTGCGCCCTGGGCCGTGATCAGCACCTGCTGTTCGAGCTTGATGCCCTGCGTTCCGCCGACCTCGCCCATGTAGCTCTCGACGCAGACCACCATGTTCTCCTCGAACCGGCCATCGTAGCCCCAATCGGCGAAATCGGTCTGGTAGGCGACGCTCGGATATTCGTCGACGAAGCCCACCCCGTGGATCATCATCATGTAGCGGTTGGGGATATAGGCCTCCGGCACGGGCCAGCACCGCTCGGAAAACTCGCGGAAGCTCAGCCCCGGGCGCAGCACGTCCATGTTGAACAGCACCTGCTCCTGGGCGAGCTCGTAGAGCTTGCGCTGTTCGGCGGTCGGCTTCTTGCCGGGGACCACGAAGGCCCGCGAAATATCGGCCAGATAGCCGCAGGGCCCGACCATGTCGGTGTCGAAGGCTACGATATCCCCGGCCTCGACGATCCGGTTGGAGGATTCCTGGAACCACGGGTTGGTGCGCTCTCCCGAGGCCAGCAGCCGGCATTCGATCCACTCGCCGTCATGCGCGATATTGGTTTCGTGCAGGATGCTCCAGATCTGGTTCTCGGTGAGGCCGGGCCGCAGCGCCGCCTTGATCCGGTCGACCGCGATGTCGCACACGTCCATGGAGAGCTGCAGGCATTGCAGCTCGTCCGCGGTCTTGATGTGTCGCGCCAGTTCGATCGGCTCCTGCACGTCGAACAACTGGATACCGCGGTCCTCGAGGCGCTTGGCTCCCCAGGGCTCGCAGCGGTCGATCGCGAGACGCAGATTGCCGCCCCCGTGCTGGCGGACGAGGCTCGCCACCTCCTCGGCCCAGAGGTCGGACTTTTCGTCCACCCGCGGACCGCACAGGAAGTAGAACCAGGGCGTCGAAGCAAGCTGCTGGTCGACCACGGGGCTGCCGCGGCTCACATGCTTGCTGGAGCCGAACTCGAACAGCACCACCGGGCCATCCGTCGCCACGAAGGCGTACCGGCCCGGGCCATGCAGGGTCCACACCGCCATGTTGCGGGTGCCGGTGGCGTAGCGGATGTTCATCGGGTCCGACAGCAGCGCGCCGGCGTAATCGTAGCGCCGGAGCTGGGCGCGCAGGCGCTCCAGCCGTTCGCGGGTGAGCCGATCCTGGTCGATGGCGGCGAGCCGGCCCACGATGTCGAGACCGAGAGACGCCGCAGGGCGCTCGGGCAAGGGCTGGCCAGCCTCCCGCCCGGCGGGCGGGCGTGCCATATCGATGATGCGGCTCATTGTCGTCTCGTCCGGCGTTGCGGTTGGCGGTCGAAAGATCGCCGCCCCGCATGCTCCCGTGCGCTCCCGGTCGCGTCAAGCGCAAAGGCTGGTCCGGGCGGCATGCGGCAAGTGCGCCGATTGGATCGAACCGGCCCCGTGGGCACGGCGTTCGCTGCATGGTGGGTGCCGCGCACTTCTTGCGTTTGCGCGCCCGAGCCATGAAATCCGTCCACGACGCTTGTCGGCAAAGGAACCCCCGTGAGCATGGAATCCGAGGATTGGGAAGTGACACCGAACGCGCAGCCGCGCCCCGGGCGACTACGCGTTCGATCTCAGCCGCGCGCTTTCGTCCGTGGTGGCCTTGAGCGCCCGGGTTCCGGAAGACGCCTTCACGGCCGAGGCCCTCGGTGTCGAGAGAGCCGGCAACGGGGTACTGATCCGCGAGGACGGGATCGTGCTGACGATCGGTTACCTGGTGACCGAGGCCGAAGAGGTGCACCTGCGCACCAACGGGGGACAAATCGTCGAGGGCCATGTGCTCGGCTACGACCAGGCGTCGGGCTTCGGTTTGATCCAGGCGCTGGAGCCGCTCGACATTCCGGCGATCGGGCTGGGCGATTCGCGCCATGCCAGGCCGGGCGAAAAGATCGTGGTGGCCGGCGCAGGCGGGCGCCGGCGCTCGCTGGCGGGCACGATCGTGGCCCGCCAGGAATTCGCCGGCTATTGGGAATACCTCATCGAGGAGGCGATCTTCACGGCGCCGAGCCATCCGAACTGGGGCGGCACAGCCCTGATCGGGCACGACGGCGATCTCCTGGGAATAGGCTCGCTGCACTTGCAGCAGCAGACCGCGCGCGGACGGATCGTGCCCCTGAACATGGTCGTGCCGGTCGAGCTTCTGACGCCGATCTTCGACGAGTTGCTGACCGGGCGCGCCCGCAATGGCCGGCCCTGGCTCGGCGTCTATGCGCAGGAGATCCAGAAAAGCGTCGTCGTCGTCGGCGTGGCCGGCCGCGGACCCGCCGAACGCGCCGGTTTGCGCCCCGGCGACATCATCCGCCGCGACCGCCGCAATGGACATCACCAATCTGGCAGATTTTTATCGCAGCATGTGGGCGCTCGGGCCCGCCGGTGTCGACGTGCCCCTGACGCTCGAACGCGAGGGGGACGTATTCGACCTTCGCGTCACCTCGGCGGATCGCGGCAGCTTCCTCAAGCGCCCCCGCCTGCACTGAACGGCTGTCTGTCGCCCATGGCTCGGCTCGGCCGCGGCATGATCAGATGATGCGGATCGGCACCGCCGGCTGGGCCGTTCCGCGCCGTGTCGCGGATGCCTTTCCGCGCGATGGCACGGGCCTGCAGCGTTACGCGGCGCGGTTCGATGCCGCGGAGATCAACACGTCCTTCTACCGGCCCCACAAGCCGGCGACCTATGCGCGCTGGGCCGAGAGCGTTCCGGAGGGCTTTCGGTTTGCCGTCAAGGTGCCGAAGGCGATCACGCACGAGCACAAGCTCACCGGCACCGAGGCGCTGCTCGACGATTTTCTCGCCAGCATCGCGCCGCTCGGCCGCAAGCTCGGGCCCCTGCTGGTGCAACTGCCGCCGAGCCTCGCCTTCGAGGCGACGGTCGCAGACAGCCTTCTTGGCGAGCCTGAGGCGGAGGTTTGCGGGAGCAGTCGCGTGCGAGCCGCGACATCCTGGATGGTTCGAGCCCGAGGCGGACGCCGTCCTGGCCAGCCACCGGGTGGCCCGGGTCGCGGCCGATCCCGCGCGCGTTCCGGCGGCCGCGGAACCAGGCGGGTGGACCGCGCTGGCCTATATCCGCCTGCACGGATCGCCGCGCATGTATTATTCCGAATATGCGCCTGAGCTTCTGTCCGAACTCGCCGTTCGGCTGGGAAACTCCGCGGCCGATGAAACCTGGTGCATGTTCGACAACACGGTTCTCGGGGCGGCGGCCGAGAACGCACTCGCCCTCGCATCGCTCCTGTCCCGGTCGGGCCTGATCCCGGCGCAGCACCCGAACTGAACCTCATGGGCCAGCCTGGATTTGTTCTCGACCCGCGGCTTGCAGCCGACACCTTGATGGTGGGCGACCTGCCGTTGAGCCGCGTCCTGCTGATGAACGATAGCCGTTTCGCGTGGCTGATCCTGGTGCCGCGACGGCCGGACTGCCGCGAGATCATCGACCTTCCGGGCGCGGACCGCACCGGGCTGATGGACGAGATCGCCCTCTGTTCGACGGCGCTGCAGCGCCTGACCAGGCCCGACAAGCTGAACGTCGGCGCGATCGGCAACAAGGTCGCGCAATTGCACGTCCACGTGATCGGCCGGCTTCGAAACAGACGAGGCCTGGCCCGAGCCTGTCTGGGGACATGGCACGCCGGTCCCCTATCCGGCCGAAACGGGACGCAGCCGCGCGGCGGCGATTTGGTCGGCTCTCGGTTTGCTGTAAGACCCTGCTCGACCCTTCCCGAATTACCACCGCCCGAGACATCCATGAATCCTGCGGCGTTTCTCAAGACCACCGCGACGCTGGGCTATGCCCACAACGAACTCGATCGCCTTGCCAATCACCGCGACGACGAGGCCTTCATCGATGCGCTCCGGAGCGAGGATTCGGCCAAAACCATGCTGGTCGCCCAGGACAGCATCTTGCTGCGCAGCGAATCGGGTGCCCTCACGCCGTGGTTCAGCTTCGCCGAAGCGACCGCTCTGGGCGGCACGGCCGAGACGGTGTTTCTGGGGCTGAACGGCAGCGGGGCCGCGTTCGGAACGCTGCTGGACGCAAGCAGCCCGGAGGATCTGGCGAGCCGGTCCGGCCTGTCGCTGCAGAATCTGCGCGCCCTCGCGGTCGACCAGAGTGTGTCGGCTGCCGATCTCGGCGCGCTGGCGCAGGCCAAGGCGCTCCTGCATTGGCACAAGGCCCACCGCTTCTGCTCGAACTGCGGCGCGCCCTCCAAGGTCTCGGGCGCCGGCTGGCGGCGCGAGTGCCCGGCCTGCGGCGCGCAGCACTTCCCGCGCACCGACCCGGTCGTGATCATGCTGGCCACCAAGGGTGACCAGTGCCTGCTCGGCCGCCAGCCCCGCTTCCCGCCCGGCATGTATTCCTGTCTGGCCGGCTTCCTGGAGCCGGGCGAGACCATCGAGGCGGCGGTCGCACGCGAACTCCAGGAGGAGGCCGGCATCACGGTCGGAGGCGTAACCTATCTGGGCTCGCAGCCCTGGCCGTTTCCGGCCTCCCTGATGGTCGGCTGCGTCGCCGAAGCAACGTCGACACACGTCGAGATCGACGACCAGGAACTGGAGGATGCGCGCTGGTTTTCGCGCGACGAGGTGCTGACCATGCTGGACGGCACGCATCCCGATGGGCTCCTCTGCCCGACCGAGATGGCGATCGCCCACCACATCGTGCGTGCGTGGGTCGCTGGGGCGTCCTGAAGACGGGGCCGCTGTCCCCGACAGCAGGGCCTCCGGCGGTTGACGCACGACCGCCGGTGCGCTCTTTTCGTCGGTCGAAATACTCGAGGAACCAATGCCGATCACGGATCGAATTGTCGCCATTGCCGAAGATGCAAAAGCCTGGCGGCGGGACTTCCACACCCATCCGGAAATCCTCTACGACGTCCATCGCACCGCCGCCGCCGTGGCAGACCGGCTGCGCGACTTCGGGTGCGACGACGTGGTGACGGGCATCGGCCGCACGGGCGTGGTCGGGGTCATCCAGGGGCGGGGCCATGAGAGCGCGGGCGCCACCCCGGGCCGCACCATCGCGCTGCGGGCCGACATGGACGCCCTGCCGATCTCGGAACAGACCAACCTGCCTTATGCGTCGCGCAATTCCGGCAAGATGCACGCGTGCGGCCACGACGGCCACACGGCGATGTTGCTGGGCGCCGCCCGTGCCCTCTGCGAAACGCGCAATTTCACCGGCAAGGCGGTCGTCGTGTTTCAACCGGCTGAGGAAGGCGGGGCCGGTGGCCGGGCCATGGTCGAAGACGGGCTTATGGACCGCTTCGGCGTCGACGAAATCTATGGCATGCACAATCTGCCGGGCCTGCCGCTCGGGGAATTCTCGCTCAGGCCCGGCCCCATGATGGCATCGGCCGATTGGTTCGAGATCGAGATCGAGGGCCGCGGCGGCCATGCGGCGCTGCCGCACGAATGCATCGATCCCATCGTGGCCGGCTCCGCCATGGTACTTGCACTGCAGACCATCGTGTCGCGCAACGTCGACCCGCTCGAATCCTGCGTCGTGTCCGCGACGGAGTTCAAGGCGGGCTCGGCCCGTAATGCCATCCCGGCCACGGCACGCGTTGGCGGTACCGTGCGAACCCTGACCGAGGCGACCCGCAGCCTGGTCGAGAGCCGGCTGCGCGCCATCGTGGCGAGCGTCGCCCAGACCCATGGGGCGCGCGCGACGCTGCGCTACGATCGCGGCTATCCGGTCACGCGGAACCATCCCGACCAGGCCGCCTTCGCGGGTCAGGTCGCATCCACCATCGTGGGATCGGCGAAAGTCGACGGCGCAGCGCCGCCCATCATGGGGGCGGAAGACTTTTCCTATATGCTGGAAGCCAAGCCCGGGGCCTTCATTTTCATCGGCAATGGCGACAGCGCGGGGCTGCATCACCCGTCCTACGACTTCAACGACGCCGCGCTGCCTTACGGGATCAGCTACTGGCAGGACCTCGTCGAGACGGCGCTCGGCGCCTGAGTTCAGGAGTTGAGCTGGGGCCCGGCGAGCCGGCGGATACGGTCCACCATCTCGTCCGGCTGCCAGGGCTTGCGCAGGAACTTGGCGCAGCGGGGCAAGCGGCCGGGATCGACAAGCGGGCCGCCCGACGTGATCAGGACCGGTATTTCGGGCCAGGTCCGGTTCACGATTTCGGCGAGCTGCAATCCGTTCAGCGTGCCCGGCATCTGCACGTCGGTCACCACGGCAAGCGTTTCGGCCCCGTGCGATTGCAGGTAGGGCAGCGCGTCGTCGGCCGTATCGAACTCTACGACACGAAAGCCGTTCTCTTCCAGTTCGCAGACAACGAGGTCACGCACGAGGAACTCGTCCTCGACGATCACGATCGCCTTCACCGAACATATGTTAACGTGATGTGCCATGTAGTCGAAACGGCCATACAGGGCATCGGTTCCGGCCAATTTTAGCTTTCATTTTAGCCATGCTTTATTCATCGTAAATGGCTGTAACCCACGGGCGGCGCTCACCGACCCGACACGAAGGACCTCATGGCCTACGAGACGATCCTTGTTGAAACGCGTGAGCGTGTCGGGCTGGTGACCCTGAACCGCCCGGCAGCCCTCAACGCGATCAATCGGCAAATGACCGCTGAACTGATCGAGGCCGCGGAAGCGTTCGAGCAGGATCCCGACATCGGCTGCATGGTTCTGACCGGCTCCGAGAAGGCGTTCGCGGCCGGTGCCGACATCAAGGAAATGCAGCACAACACATTCGTTGAGGCGCATCGCCAGGACTGGCTCTCGATCTGGAACCGCTTCGGTGCGTTGCGCAAGCCGAGGATCGCCGCAGTGTCGGGCTTCGCGCTCGGAGGCGGATGCGAACTCGCGATGATGTGCGACATCATCCTGGCGGCCGAGACCGCGGCCTTCGGCCAGCCGGAGATCAAGCTCGGCATCATCCCGGGCCTGGGCGGCACGCAGCGGCTGACGCGGCTGGTCGGGGCCGCCAAGGCCATGGACCTCATCCTCACGGGACGCATCATGGGTGCGGCGGAGGCCGAGCGCGCCGGACTCGTGGCGCGCGTCATTCCGGCCGCGGACCTGCTGGACGAGGCGCTCCGCACCGCCCAGACGATCGCGGCCCTGTCCCTCCCGGCCGTGCTGATGGCCAAGGAGGCTATCGATCGCGCGGCCGAGATGTCCCTCCAAGAAGGCCTGCGATTCGAGCGGCGACTGTTCCATTCGCTCTTCGCGACCGAAGACCAGAAGGAGGGCATGGCGGCCTTCGTGGAAAAGCGCCCACCCCGTTTCGAACATCGCTGAGCGGTGCGCGACCGAGCCGTGGCAGCACCGCCGACCAAAGTGCCGCGCCTGCGAGTCCGGCCGACGCGGTATGGTAGGCCGTGGTGGACGCGGCGGGAGGGCCCATGACGTCGAAATTCCTTCCCTGGCTGGACCGGGCCGGACGCCTGTCCTGGCTCAAGCTGATCGTGTTCGTCGGGCTGTTCCTGCCGGGCGTGTGGATCGGCCTCGAGCTCCAGCAAGGCTGGCTCGCCCCCAAGCCCGTCACCGAGGCCATCCATGCCATCGGGCAATGGACCGTCAGATTCTTGCTGCTGTCCCTGCTGGTGTCGACGCTGCGCCGGGTCGGCCAATGGGGCAAGCTGATCGCGGTGCGGCGTATGCTCGGGGTCGCGGCCCTGGCCTATGCGCTGATCCACTTTTCGCTCTACGTCGTCGACCAGAAGTTCGACCTCGCCCATGTGGCGAGCGAGATCGTGCTGCGCTTCTACCTGACCATCGGCTTCGTGGCGCTGCTCGGCCTTGTGGCGCTTGGGTCGACCTCGACGGATGCGATGATCCGCCGGCTCGGGGGCAAGCGCTGGAACCGGCTGCACATGCTGGTCTACGCCATCGCGGTGCTGGGGCTCGTCCACTTCCTGCTGCAATCCAAGATCGACGTCACCGAGCCCATCATCATGGTCGGGCTGTTCCTGCTTCTGATGGGGCAGAGGCTGCTGCAGAGGTACGGCGTGGGCGACGCCATCCTGCCGCTCGCCGGGCTGGCGGTCGGAGCGGGCCTGCTGACCGCCGTCATCGAGGCGGTCTGGTACCGCCTGCGCAACGGCATCGCGCTCGACCAGGTGCTCGGCGCCAATCTCGACTTCGACAGTCCGCTGCGCCCGGCCTGGTGGGTGTTGGCCGCCGGTGCCGCGTTGCTGACCGTGCGGCTGGCCCGCGGCTTGTGGACCCGCGCGCCTGTTCGCGGACCCCAGAAGCTGCGCGCCGCCGAATGACGTGCCCTCAGTAGCTCTGGGCCCTGTCCACCACATGGCATAGCGGCTCGCCGCGGCCGTGCGCCTCGACCTGGGCCGTGATGAGATCGGCCACGGCGGCAGGATCGGACACCGCGGCATTGTGCGGCGTGACCGTCACCCGGGGGTGGCGCCAGAGCGGCGAATCGACTGCCAGCGGCTCCTTTTCGAACACGTCGAGCGTCACGGCGTGCAGCGTACCGTCGTCAAGGCAGCGCAGGATGTCGGCCTCGACCTGCAGCCCGCCGCGACCGGCGTTGATCAGCACCGGCCCGCCCAGATAGCCGTCGCGGGCCAGCTTCCTGAACAGCCCGGCGTCGAGAATGCCTGTGGTGTCCGGGGTGAGAGGCAACAGCACCACCAGGATCTGCGCATGGGCCAGGAACCCATCCAGGCCCTGCTCGCCCGAAAACGTCTTGATGCCAGTCCACGGCCTTGGGCGTGCGGCTCCATCCCGCGACGTCGAAGCCGAGAATTTTCAGCTTGCGGGCCGCGTCGCTGCCCAGCACCCCGAGGCCCATCACGCCGACCCGGACATCGTCGGCGGCCGGCTGGCGCAGATCGTCGTCCCAGACGCTCCGCCGCTGCTGATCCTGGTAGCGCGCCTGCTGGCGGTGATGCGCCAGGACGTGCAGCACCACCCATTCGCTCATCCGGCCAGTCAGGTCAGGGTCGACCACGCGGGCGATCGGTACGGCAGGCAGGTTCGGGTCGGCCAACAGATGGTCGACCCCAGCGCCGAGCGAGAAAATGGCCTGCAGCCCCGTGAAGCCGGCGAGAGCGCCCGGGGGATGCCGCCAAGCGGCCACGAAGCGCACGCTTGCAGGATCCGAAACCTCTTCCAGCGAAAGCACGGTCCAATCCGGCAGCCGCGCCCGAAAGGCGTCGACCCAGGGCCGGGCGGCGTTCTCGCCGGCCTCCATGGCCACGACGAAACTTTGCTCGGCCTTTTTCATTCGATCCGATCCGTTCATAATCGTTCCAACACAGGGTCCCGGACCGGCGGTGACGCCTCCGCGATCCGATAGGCATTCCGCAACGCAGCCGCGGCGCGGTCCGCATCGGCTTCCGAGCCGGCATGAACGATGCCGAGCGGAGCATCGCCAGAGCCCTCGCCCACCTCGGTTCCGATCGCGGCAAGCTGCGTGAAGCCGACCCGCGGATCGATGGCGGCCCCGAGACGCGTGCGGCCGCCGCCCATCTCCACGACCGCGAGCCCGATAGCGCGGGCGTCGACCCCGGCCACAAAGCCGGAGGACGCGGCGCGCACCTCCCGCACGACCGGCGCCGCAGCAAGGTACTGGCCCGGCCGCTCGAGGAGATCGCGCGGGCCGCCAAGGCTAGCCACCATGCGGGCGAAGCGCTCGGCGGCGCTCCCGCTCGCCAATGCGGTTTCGATCCGGCGCTGCCCCTCGGTCTCGTCGGCCACCAGACCACCAAGCTTCAGCAAAGCGCCGCCGAGCGCCTTTACGACCGCATCGACCCGAGCCTCTCGGGCAGCGCCTGATGAGGTAATCGATGGCGTGCCGCACCTCGACCGCATTGCCGGCTGCGCTCGCAAGCGCCTGGTCCATGTCGGTGATGAGAGCCGCCGTGGGGAGGCCGGCAGCAGCGGCGGTCTCGACCAGGCTCCTGGCCAGCGCGCGAGCCGCTTCGTGGCTCGCCATGAAGGCGCCCGACCCAACCTTGACGTCCATGACGAGGCCGTGGAGCCCCGCCGCACCCTTCTTGGACAGGATGGATGCCGTGATGAGCGGGATCGATTCGACGGTCGCCGTCACGTCCCGGATCGCATAAAGCCGGCCGTCGGCGGGCGCGAGATCGGCTGTTGCGCCGACGATGGCGCAGCCGACCTGGGCGACCACCCGCTGCAGTTCGTCGAGGTCGAGCGTCGTCCGATAGCCCGGTATGGCTTCGAGCTTGTCGAGCGTTCCCCCGGTATGGCCGAGCCCGCGTCCGGAGATCATGGGAACGTAGGCCCCGCAGGCCGCAAGCGCGGGCGCGAGCATCAGGCTTACGTTATCGCCGATGCCGCCCGTCGAGTGCTTGTCGAGCACCGGTCCGGGAAGATCGATGTTCCCCCCAGTCGAGGACACGGCCCGAGAGCGTCATGGCCCGGGTCAGCGCCGCGCACTCGTCCCGATCCATGCCTTGAAAGAACACGGCCATGGCGAAGGCGGCAGCCTGCTCGCCGGTGACGTGTCCGGCCGTGAAATCCCGGATGAACGCCTCGATCTCGGACGGCTCCAGAACCGCCCCGTCGACGCTTGCGGCGGATGACCTCTTGCGGCAGCCCCGTTTCAGGCATCCTCGGCCCGCACGAAGGCGCGCAGCAGCCGTTTCAGCGCCACCGATCCCGACAGCGCGGCGGTCTTGGTTTCCGAATGGGTCGGATTGCCGCCGCTGATGCCGGTGGCGAAATTGGTGATCACCGAGACGGCCGCGACCCGCAAGCCGATACGCCGCGCCAGAATGACTTCCGGGACCGTCGACATGCCCACCAGATCGGCCCCGAGCAGCTTCGCTAGCTTCACCTCCGCGGGCGTTTCGAACGACGGGCCGGAAAACCACATGTAGATGCCTTCGCGCAGATTGGCGGTCCCGGCGCTGACCGCCGCCCGCCGCATGCGAGCCCGCAGGTGCCGATCATAGGCGTCGGCCAGCGGAACGAAGCGGCTGTCGGTTCCGGCACCGATCAGCGGGTTGATGCCCGAGAAGTTGATGTGGTCCGACAGCATGGCGATGTTGCCCGGATACCAGTCGAGATGGACCGAGCCGGCCGAGTTGGTCAGCACCAGGATCTGGGCGCCGAGAAGCGCCAGGGTTTCCAGCGGCGTTTCCATCGCGGCCGCATTGCCGGTCTCGTAATAATGGGCGCGGCCCTGCATCACCGCGACCCTTTTGCCTTCCCAGGAGCCGATCACCAGCGACCCCTCGTGGCCCGAGACATTGCCCTGCGGAAAGCCAGGCAGGTCGGCATAGGGCACCTTGATGGGGTTTTCGACGGCCTCCGCGATGGTGCCGAGCCCGGTGCCGAGCACGATGGCGATCTCCACCGGCTCGGTGGCACCGCGCTGATACAGAACGTCGAGGCAAAGATCGCTGTCGCTCATGATTTGTTCTCTAGGATCCGGGTGTGCGCAGATGATCCGGCCCGAACGAGTGGGGCAGCAGATCCGACAGTGTGAAGCTGGCCCGATGACCCTCCGGCCCGGCAATGTGAATCGGGGTTTCGGGGCCGGCAAACTCGCGGATGCGTTGGCGGCATCCCCCGCAGGGCGTCACCAAGGCCGCCCCGTCCCCGACCACCAGAATGGCCGCGATGTCCCGCTCACCGGCCCCCACCATGGCCGAAATGGCCGAAGCCTCCGCGCAGGAGCCGACCGGAAAGGCGGCGTTCTCGACATTGCAGCCGCTGAACAAGGCCCCGGAGCGGGTCGTCAGCGCTGCGCCGACCTTGAAACCCGAATAGGGCGCGTAGGCCGCAGACTGCGCCGCGCGCGCGGCAGCGAACAGCTCGTCGATGGCGGCCATCAGCGCTCCTTGACGTAGGGGATGCCGGACGCCTTGGGGGGTGCGGCGCGCCCGATAAAGCCCGCCAGGAGAATCACGGTCAAGAGGTAGGGCAGGGCCTGGATGGCTTGTACCGGAACTTCGCCGAGGCCCGGCACGATTACGCCCTGCAGCCGGATCGCGGCCGCGTCGAGAAAGCCGAACAGCAGGCAGGTGGCCAGCGCCGGCCAAGGCCGCCAATTGGCGAACACCAGCGCGGCCAGCGCGATGAAGCCCTTGCCGGCCGACATCTGCGGCTGGAACCCCGCGGCCTGCGCCACCGACAGATAGGTGCCCGCAAAACCACAAAGGATGCCGCAGATCACGACGCCGCCATAGCGCAGCCCCCGCACCGAGAGTCCGGCGGTGTCGACCGCGGCCGGGTTCTCGCCGGCCGCGCGCAGCCGGAGCCCGAACCGCGTGCGGTAGAGCACGAAGGCGGTCAGCGGCACCGCAAGCAGCGCCAGATAGGTCAGGATCGTGTGGCCGGACACGAGATCGCGATACAGCGGTCCGAGGATCGGCACGCCGGCGAGGCTGTCGGCGCCCGGCCAGGCCAGGCCTTCGAAGCGGGCGTTCGCGGTCTCGAGCGGAGGCGTGCGGCCGCCCTGCCCGAACCAGGCATGGCCGACCGTCGCCGTGAGGCCGGCCGCGATCATGTTGATCGCGGCGCCCGAGACGATCTGGTTGCCGCGGCCATCGATGGAGGCGAAGCCGTGCGCCAGCCCGAACAGCACCGAGCTCACGACGCCGGCCGCCAGACCCACCCAGGCGTTGCCGGTCTCGAAGGCCGCAACGGCCGACGCGAAGGCGGCCACCAGCATCTTGCCCTCAAGCCCGATGTCGACGATGCCGGACCGCTCCGACCACAGGCCCGCGATGCAGGCGAAGATCAGCGGCACCGCGAGCCGCAGGCTCGAGGCCAGGATCAAGGCGCCGGTCGCGACGAGCTCGTTCATCCGACTGTCCCGCCCTGGGCTCCGGCCCGAAGTCTGCCCCCGGCCTGGCCTCGCCGGACGCAGCGAGAACACCCGCGCCAACCCGCGGCGAAACACCATTTCGAGCGCTCCGGCGAAGAACACGACCAGCCCCTGGATGACCACGATCATGTCGCGCGTGATCTTGGGCTGGTCGAAGGCGAGTTCGGCCCCGCCCTGGTAGAGCATGCCGAACAAAAGGCTCGCCAGCACCACGCCGACCGGGTGGCCGCGTCCCATCAGGGCCACCGCGATGCCCGACGAAGCCATATCCCGAGGTGAAGTCGAGCAGCAGCCGGTTCTGCACCCCCATGATCTCGTTGACCGCGACCCCGCCCGCCAGCGCCCCCGACAGCGCCATGGTCAGGATCACGATCTTGGACGGCGAAATCCCGCCGTAATGGGCGGCGGCCGGATTGGCCCCCACGGTGCGGATCTCGTAGCCGATACGGGTGCGCCAGACGAAGACCCAGACCGCGGCCGCGCAAGCCAGCGCGAGCACGAACGACAGGTTGAGCGGCGTGACCGCGACGTCGATCCCGACCAGGGCCAGCAGGGTGTGCAGGGACGGGATCGTGGCGGCCGGCGCAAAGGCGGCGGTTTCGGCCTGCATCGAGCCCGGCGCGCGCAGCGTGTTGACCAGCAGATAGGCCATGAGCGTCGAGGCCAGCCAGTTGAACATGATCGTCGTGATGACGATGTGGCTGCCCCGCTTGGCCTGCAGCACGCCGGGGATGACGGCCCAGAGGGCGCCGAACAGGGCCGCGCCGGCGATGCCGAGGGGAATCAGCAGCCAGCCCGGCAGGCCGCCGCCATGCAGGCACACGAGAGCGGCGCCAAGCCCGCCGAGGTAGGCCTGGCCTTCGGCCCCGATGTTGAAGAGCCCCGCCTGGAAGGCGAGCGCCACGGCCAAGCCGGTGAAGATGAAATCGGTCGCGTAATAGAGCGTGAAGCCGATCGCCTCGCCGCTGCCCAGCGAGCCTTCCAGGAGCGAGCGCGTTGCCGACCATGGATCGATGCCGATGGCCGCCACCACGAAGCCGCCGACCAGGAAGGCCGTGGCGACGCTGGCCAGCGGCACCAGCACCAGATCGGCCCAGCGGGGCAGCGGGCGCGCCGGCGTCACGGCGGCAAGGTCATGGCGCCGGCAGGGTCGAGCGCGAAAAAGGGGTTGAAGGCCACCTCCCACAGGTGCCCATCGGGATCGGCGAAATAGCCCGAGTAGCCGCCCCAGAACACCTGCTCGGGCGGCTTGACGGGCGCTGCGCCAGCCGCGACCGCCTCGGCAAACAAGCGCATCGACGTCCGCGACGCTCCGGCAGTTCTGCGCAAGGCTCACGCCCGAAAAGCCGGGCGGCGTGTCCGGCACCCGCGCGTCCTCGGCCAGGAGCCGGCGCGGATAAAGCGCCAAGGCCAGCCCGTTCAGCTGGAAGAACACCACGTCGCCCTGGCTGGCCCCCGAGGCCATCCACCCCAGCCTTTCGTAGAAGGCCCGCGCGGCCGGCACCGAAGCGACGCCCAGCGTCACCAGCGACAGCCGGGGCTCCATCACGCGGCCTCCTCCACGCCGGCCATCAGCAGGCCGAGGTCGCGCACGAAGGCCGGGTCGTCGGCGACGCCTTCGGGCGGACGTCGCGTGCCGGTGATCTTGCCCCCGCACATGACCAGGATGACATCGCCGAGTGCCATGACTTCGTCGAGTTCGACCGACACCACCAGGATGGCCTTGCCTTCGTCACGCAACGCCACCAGCCGGCGGTGAATGAACTCGATCGCCCCGATGTCGACGCCACGGGTCGGCTGGCCGGCCAGCACGACTTTGGGCTCGCGCTCCATCTCGCGGGCCAGCACGATCTTCTGCTGATTGCCGCCGGAGAAATTCGCGGTCTTCAGCCGTGGCGCAGGGGGCCGGATGTCATAGGCCGCCATCTTGCGGGCGAGATCGCGGATCACGGCACGCGTGCTCAGGAACGGCCCGGCCCCGAAAGCCGGGTCGTTATGGATGCCCAGGATGGCGCTCTCGCAGGCCTCGAAACTGGTCACCAGGCCGACCCGGTGCCGGTCCTCCGGCACGTGGATCACTCCCAGGGCGCGCATCCCCTTGGGGTTGAGCGCCTCCGGCGACACCGCGCTGCCATCGATCAGGATTTCCCCCGAGGCCAGCGGCCGCATGCCAGCGAGCACCTCCAGCAGCTCGGACTGGCCATTGCCCGCGACACCAGCGAGCCCCGCAATCTCGCCCGCCCGCAGGCAGAACGACACATCGTCGACCACCGGGATGTCGTTCTGGTCCAGCACCACCAGGTTGCGGGCCTCGAGCCGGGGCGGCCCGGCGCGGCACCGTTCCTTGCTGACCGTGAGGGACACGCGGCGTCCCACCATGGCGTCGGCGAGCGCGGTCGGCGAGGTGGCGGCCGTGTCGGCGTTTTCGACGATCTCGCCGCGGCGCATCACCGAAACGCGGTCCGTGACCGCCATCACCTCGCGCAGCTTGTGGGTGATGAGGATCACGGTCTTGCCCTCGTGCTTCAGCTTGCGCAGCATGACGAAGAGTCCGTCCGCCTCGGCAGGCGTCAGCACGGCCGTGGGCTCGTCGAGGATCAGGATCTTGGCCCCGCGCAGCAGCGCTTTCACAATCTCGACGCGCTGCCGGAGCCCGACCCCGAGTTCGCCCACGATGGCGTCCGGATCGACCGCCAGCCCGTAATCGCGCGCGAGCGCCTCGAGGCGGGCCCGGACCAGTCCGGCGCCCTTGCGCAGCAGCGCCCCGCCCTCGGCCCCGAGCATGACGTTCTCGAGCACGCTCAAGGTGTCGACGAGCATGAAATGCTGGTGCACCATGCCGATGCCGAGCGCGATGCTGTCGCGCGGCGAGCCGATGCGCACCGGCTTGCCGCCGACCCGGATCTCGCCGCCATCTGCTTCGTAGAAGCCGTAGACGATCGACATCAGGGTCGACTTGCCGGCCCCGTTCTCGCCCACGATGCCGTGGATCGAACCCGCCGCTACCGCGAGATTGACGTTGCGGTTGGCATGCACCGGGCCGAAGCGCTTCTCGATTCCGACAAGTTCAAGCGCTGGAGGCGAGCCGTGCATCGGGATCAGCAGGCCGGAGGCCTCACTCCGGGCACGTGTTGTCGGCCATGTAGTCGTGCACCGCGATCTTGCCCGAGATGATATCGGCGGAAGCCGCATCGGCGGCGGACTTCATGTCGGGCGTGACCAGGTCCTTGTTGTACTGGTCCATGGCGAAACCAACGCCGTTTTCCTTGAGGCCCAGCACCGAGATGCCCGGCTTCCAGGTGCCGGCCTTGGCGTCCGAGAAGCTCTTGTAGATGGCGGTGTTGACGTTCTTCAGCATGGAGGTCAGCACCTTGCCGGGGAACAGGCCGTCCTGGTCCGAATCGACCCCGATGCCGAGCTTGCCGGCATCCGCCGCGGCCCGCAGCACGCCGACGCCGGTCGCGCCGGCCGCGTGATAGACCACGTCGGCGCCGCGATCGATCTGCGACTTGGCGAGTTCGCCGCCCTTCACCGGGTCGGTCCAGGCCGCGCCGGTGGTGCCGGTCATGTTCTGCAGCACCTCGGCTTTGGGATTGGCGTATTTGACGCCCTGCACGTAGCCGCAGGCGAAGCGGCGGATCAGCGGGATGTCCATGCCGCCGACGAAGCCGACCTTGCCGGTCTTGGAGGCCTTGGCGGCCATCAGGCCGACCAGGAACGAGCCTTCCTGCTCCTTGAACACGATCGACTGCACGTTGGGCTTGTCGACCACCATGTCGACGATGGCGAATTTCGTGTTGGGGAACTCGGCCGCGACCTTCTCCATGGCGCTGGCCTGGCTGAAGCCGATGGCGATCACGGGCTGAAGCCGTCGCGTTTTTTTTGGTTGTTGATGTGTGTGTGTGTGTGTGTGTGTGTGTGTGTGTGTGTGTGTGTGTGTGTGTGTGTGTGTGTGTGTGTGTGTGTGTGTGTGTGTGTGAATGTGTGTGTGAATTGATAAAAATGAGTATATGTGTGTGTGTGTGTGTGTGTGTGTGTGTAATAATAAGAAAATGTGAAAGTAATAAAGATATAAATGAAATAATGATGAAGAAG
The DNA here is from genome assembly GCA_963851175.1 of uncultured Alphaproteobacteria bacterium. Classification (GTDB taxonomy): domain Bacteria; phylum Pseudomonadota; class Alphaproteobacteria; order Rhizobiales; family Beijerinckiaceae; genus Lichenihabitans. Next base: position 92,039 of record CAWKNU010000001.1, read on the forward strand.
AAGAAGAAGAAGAAGATGATGATGATGTGTGTGAGGAAAGATATATGTGGGGGCAGCCCGCAGCACCCCGACCCCGGTTGCACCCGCGGCGTGATAGACCACGTCGGCGCCCCGATCGATCTGCGACTTGGCGAGTTCGCCGCCCTTCACCGGGTCTGTCCAGGCCGCGCCGGTGGTGCCGGTCATGTTCTGCAGTACCTGGGTTTTGGGATTGGCGTATTTGACCCCCTGTACGTAACCGCAGGCGAAGCGGCGGATCAGCGGGATGTCCATGCCGCCCACGAAGCCGACCTTGCCGGTCTTGGACGCCTTGGCGGCCATCAGGCCGACCAGGAACGAGCCTTCCTGCTCCTTGAACACGATGGATTGCACGTTGGGCTTGTCGACCACCATGTCCACGATGGCGAATTTCGTGTTGGGGAATTCGGCCGCCACCTTTTCCATGGCGCTGGCCTGGCTGAAACCGATGGCGATCACCGGGCTGAAGCCGTCGCGGGCGAACTTGCGCATGGCCTGCTCGCGCTGGGTGTCGTTCTGGATCTCGAAATCGCGGAAATCGACCCCGGTGTCCTCCTTGAACTTTTCGGCACCGTGGAAGGCGCCCTCGTTGAAGCTTTTGTCGAACTTGCCGCCGATGTCATAGATGAGGGCCGGCTTGAGGTCGGCGGCGCGCGAGGGCGCCGCGGAGCCGGCCAAGGCCGCACAGATCGCGGTGGTGAAAAACGCGGAAGCTATACCTGTTCGCGCTGTCATGTCGGATCTCCCCTGCGAGGCCGGCGCCCGCTCTGCGGCGCAGCATGGCACGAGGAATGTGCGCCGGAAAGAGGGTGACCGAGTTCAGGACATGTGAGACCCAGGCAGCGCGGCCGCACCCGGCCCCTCGTCGGACGCGTCCCCTCCCCCGTACGATCGCCTCGAAACCATAAAGCAGATCCGTCATTGCGGCAGAACGGCGGCATTTAGAAATGTGTAACCTCGGCCGTGTACATAGGATCTACGCAGACCGAGCCTCCGGCATAGACCGAGGTCGGAGGCATGATGCCGACGCTGCGTGCCGGTTCTGGTCCGGAATGTCCCCATCAACAATCGATAGGATGTCCGTACCATGAGCAGCCTTCTGACCAATATGTCGGCGATGAGCGCCCTCCAGAACCTGTCGGCGACGCAAAAGTCGCTGCAGCAGACCCAGGGGCAGATCTCCTCCGGCCTCCGCGTTGCAAGCGCGGCCGACAATGCCGCCTACTGGTCGATTTCGACCACCATGAAATCCGATACGGGCGCCCTCTCCGCCGTTACCGACGCCCTGAACCTGGGCTCGTCCACGGTCGGTGTCGCCACGGCCGGCCTCAACAGCACGCTCACCATCCTGAACCAGATGAAACAGGATCTGGTGACCGCCCAGACCCCCGGCGTCGACATCACCAAGGTCCAGACCGACATCGCGGCCCAGCAGGCTCAGCTCAAGAGCATCGCCTCCTCGGCCTCGTTCAACGGCGTGAACCTGCTGTCCACCGACTCGAGCGCGACCGGCTATTCCGCCACGACCAGCATCATCGCCTCCTTCTCGCGCTCCAGCAGCGGAGCGGTGACGATCGGCACGATCGGCATCAACAACGCCAACACGACACTCGTCGACGCCAATGCCACGGCGGCCAGCAACGTCGGCATCCTGACCAAGGCCGGCGCGGCCCTCACGACCGCTGCGGACACTTCTGCCGATGGTGCCGCCTCGACCGGCGGTGTCGACAAGGAAAGCATCCTCGGGTTCAAGCTGTCCGCAACCACCACCGCCGCTGCGCTCACGGCTCTGTCGACCGACATCGACACTGCCATCAAGGCAGCCACCACGGCGGGCAGCACGCTCGGCGCCACCAAGACCCGCATCGACTCGCAGTCGACCTTCGTGTCGGCCTTGTCGGACGCGATCACGAGCGGCGTCGGTTCGCTGGTCGATGCCGACATGAACGTGGCGTCGACCCGCCTTCAGGCCCTGCAGACGCAGCAGCAGCTCGGCATCCAGGCGCTGTCGATCGCCAACCAGAACAGCCAGCTCATCCTGAAGCTGTTCGGCGGCTAGTTTCCGGCTCGATAGAGATCTGAATAGAGGCTGCACCCCCGGGTGCAGCCTTTGTCATGTCGCGAGGTCGGGCGCAGTCGCGTTTGACCCAGCGCCGAGGTCTAGCCGCCGATCTGGCCTTTGGTGGTCAGGACCACCCAGCCGGCCCCGCGCCGCTCGATGGACAAGACCTCGCCGGCGCCCTCCAGTACCGTGCCGGGGCCGACCAGCGACAAGGCACGCGGCGACTCGACCAGGGCCTTGCCGTCGAAAACGTCGCGCAGGACGAACGACGGCAGCGGGGTCGAAGCCGCGGGGGTGACGAGCTGGCCGACCGGCAAAACCGTCTCTGCATTGCGATTTTTTCCGAGCGGCACGGTGCCGGTCGTCGTGAAGTCGACTTCCGTCGCAGGCTCGGATCCGGCCACGGGCTTCGGAGCGCCCTCGCTCGGGGGAAGGCCCGACGCGGTGCTCGGCGGGGCCTCGCCGGCCCAGGCCCCGTGAGTTCGCGGCCTCGATTGGGCGAAGCCCGCCAGGTTCATGCCGGGCCGAGGGTCGGGCTGCAGGGGTCCATAGATCATCATGTAGGCCGCGAAGGTGGTCGACAGGGTGGCGGCGCCGAGGCCGAGACCTCCCCACAGCCAATCGACGGAGCCGCGAACCGCGGATCCACCTGCCAAGCTCGCGCCGCCGAAGATCACGCGCCCCTCAATTCTGCTTCTGCAACGCGGTCGCAAGATCGCGGAACACGTCATCGCTGGCTGGATCGCTCGGCGACTGCAGCAGCGCGCCGTAGATGCGCGGCACCAGCGCAACCGCCTGATCGAGGTCGGGATCGCTGCCGGCCTTGTAGGCCCCCATGGCCCGCAGATCACGGGTCTCCTCATACCGGGCGATGAGTTCCCGCAACTTCGCGACCAGCGTGGTTTGCTCGGGCGTCCAGACCTGGTTCGCGAGGCGCGACAGCGATTGGAGCACGTCGATGGCCGGATAGCGGCCCTGAACCGCAATCTTCCGGTCGAGCACGATGTGCCCGTCGAGGGTGCCCCGAATCGCGTCCGCGACCGGATCGTTGTGGTCGTCGCCGTCCACCAGGACGGCGAAGATCCCTGTGATGCTTCCCGTCCCGTCCAGCCCCGGGCCCGAGCGCTCGAGCAGCTTCGGCAGATCGCTGAACACGCTCGGCGCATAGCCCCGCGCAACCGCGGGCTCGCCGGCCGCAAGCGCCACGTCCCGCGCCGCATGGGCATAGCGGGTCGCCGAATCGACGATGAGCAGCACCTGCTCGCCCGCGTCCCGGAAGGCTTCGGCGATGCTCATCGCGGTCTTCGGGGCCATGCGGCGCATCATCGGGCTTTCATCGCCAGTGGCCACCACCGTTATGGCTCTGTGCCGGTTGGAACCGAGCGCATCCTCGAGGAACTCGCGCACCTCGCGGCCACGCTCGCCGACCAGCGCCACCACCACCGTGTCGAAGCCGCGGCACCCGGCCAGCATCGCCAGGAGGGTCGATTTTCCGACCCCCGATCCCGCAAAGATGCCGATGCGCTGCCCGGCACAGAGCGGGCAAAAGATGTCGACCGCCCGCACGCCGGTCTTGAGCGGTCTCTTGACGCGGGCGCGCCCCAGGGCGGCGGGCGGTTCCGCGTCGATCGGCACCGTGCGGGCTCCCCGGGCCAGCGGCCCGCCGCCATCGACCGGCTCGGCGAGCGCGTTCATGGCCCGCCCCTTCCAGCTCGGATCGGGCGCGATACTGAAGGGCTGCGCCTTGCGTACCGCCGCACCGAGGCCGGCCTCGACGCGTCCGCCGAAGGACTTCACGGTCACCGCGTCCGGGCCGATGCGGACCACCTCGCCGCGCTGCGCAACGCCACCGACATCGACTTCGACCATGTCCCCGAGCTTGACGAAGCGGGATAGCCCGCCGACCCGATAGGCCGCCGGCGTGACCTCGGACACCCGGCCCGCGATCTCCAGCAGCGGCACCGTGCCCGCAGTCTCGCGCACCGCGCGCGCCAGGCGCTCGACCGCGTTCACGGTCGCGCCAGCGGGGCGGGAGCAGCGTCCTGCACCATGCCGCTCGAAGCGTTCACGAGCTTCCGCCCAAGGTCTTGATGGCGTCGCCCAGCGAGGCTTCCGAGGCTTGATTGGCCTGGGTCATGCCATCCAGGGCATGCTGGATGGCGATGAGCTTGGAGAGTTCCAGCACCGGATTGACGTTGGAGCCCTCGACGAAACCCTGCAGGACCCCGTTGCCTGAAAAATCCAGCACCGGGCTCGCGGCTTGATCGGGGATCACCGCCGAATTGCTGGCGCGAGTAAGGGTCGCCTGGGGATCTATGCTGAACAGGCCAATGGCGCCGACCTGGCGACCGCCCTGGGTGATCATTCCGTCGGCCGCGATCGTGGGTGTTCCGGCGTCCGGATCGAGCAGCAGCGCCGACCCACCGACGTCGAGCACGGCGTTTCCAGTGAGGGTCCGGAGTTCGCCGGTGGGCGCCATCTTCATGCGGCCGTCCCGGGTGTAGGCGACCCCGGCGGGCGTTTTGACGGCAAGAAATGCGTCGCCCTGCACGGCGACGTCGAGCGGATTGTCGGTTTTGGTGATCTCGCCCGTTCGCCGCGAGATGTAATCCGCGCCCCCGGCGCTGAACGCCACGGGCTCGTTGCCTGTCTTGGACAGGATGGTCGCGAAGGTGACGCCGTCGGCCCGGTAGCCTGCCGTGTTCGAATTGGCGATGTTGGTCGCGACCGACTGCATCCGCTTCTCGATGGCAAGCTGGCCCGACATTCCGACATAGAAACTGGACTGCATGGATCTAGCCGCCCCCGAGCTTGAGACCGGCGATGCTCATGAGCAGGTCCGAGCTCAGGCCCGCGCTGGAGCCGTCCGTTACCAGCAGCGCATTGGGTACGGCCGTGTTCGCATTGTTGCCGCTCGCATCCCACTGGGCCGTGAACCGTTGCACGAGCTTCTGAACCTTGGCCGGATTCTGCAGGTCCGCAACGTTCAGAACCTTGCCGAGATAAGCCGCCTGGGTGTCGACGTTTGCCTGGCCCGAATTGGGGGAAATCCCGAAGATGGTCTGCACGACTTTTAGCATCGCCGCATCCGCGAGCAGGCCATAGGGCGTTGTGACCGAGGCGGCGTTGCGCTGGAAGTAGAGGGCGAGCTGCACGCCCTGGTTCTGCTTGCCCTGCCTGTCCTCCAGCGCCTGCTCGATGTATTTGGCGGTGGTTCCGGTCGTAACGGCCGCCGAACTCGTAACCTTCGCACCCTGCCCCGCGAAATCGAAGGCCTTGGCGAAGGCTTTGTAGCGCGGGTCGCTCAAGGTGTTGGCCAGGGCTTTCTGGTTCGTCACGCCACCTTCCAGGACCTTGGTCATCAGCCCCTTGGCGTAGGTCAGGTCGCCGAGGCCGAATGCCTTCATGGCATAGGAGAACAGCTGGTAGTTGCCGACGAAGTCCTGGATGGTCTTCACCTTGCCGATGTTGGCCAGGTACTGATCGGTGGCCCGCTTGACCGTCGGGTCGGCCGCGATCGAGGCCTGGGTGCGGCTGAGGTTGGACGAGACCGCAAGGTAGCTGGCGGTGGTGGACAACAAGCGCTCTAGCCTTTCGGTCAAATCGTGCGTCCGGCGGCGCAACAAACGGCGGCGGCCGTTCGTGTGCACGATGCCCGGGCATGGCTCGACCGTGCGGCAGCCGACTTGCCTGAGGCTGACTTCGGCCTCGGAGCGGCCCGGCGTCTCGGAGCCAGCCCCACGCAAGCCTGTCCTGATGGATTGTTCCTCAGGACCGGGTGGACCCGCGCGCTGCGGCGAGGGCCCAGCCGGCGCAACCAGGCACGTCCACCCGTCGCAGCCGCGACAGGCGTGCGCCAGCGGAGCAATGGCTTTGAATTTCTTCATCGGCCTCGCCGTAGCGCTGGGATGCATGCTGGGCGGCTTTGCGGCGATGGGCGGCCGCCTGGCCGTGATCTGGCAGCCCTACGAGATGATCATCATCGCGGGCTCGGCGCTCGGCACGTTCATCGTGGCCAACCCGCTCGCAACCATCAAGGACACGGGGCGAGCCGTCCTCGAGGCCATCAAGGGCGCGTCGCCAAAACGCCGCGACTACCTCGACCTCCTCGGTCTTCTCTACTCGCTGATGCGCGAATTGCGGGGCAACGCCCGCAACGATGTCGAACAACATATCGACAATCCCAAGGACTCCGAGCTGTTCAAGAAATATCCCAAGGTGCTCGCCGACGCCGACATGACCATGTTCATCTGCGATTATTGCCGGCTGATCCTGATCGGCAATGCGCGAACGCACGAGATCGAATCGTTGATGGACGAAGAGATCCACACGATCATGCGCGACAAGCTCAAGCCCTATCACGCCCTCACCTCCGTGGCGGACAGCTTGCCGGCGCTCGGCATCGTGGCGGCGGTGCTCGGCGTAGTGAAGGCCATGGGAGCCCTGGACCAGTCGCCCGAGGTGCTCGGCGAACTGATCGGCGCCGCGCTGGTCGGCACTTTTGCCGGCATCTTCATGTCCTACGGCCTGGCGGGACCGCTGGCCCACAAGATCAAGGTCACGCGCGAAAAGCGGTTCAGGCTCTATGGGATCATCAAGCAATCGCTGCTCGCCTTCATGAACGGGGCGGTTCCGTTGATCGCGCTCGAGCATGGCCGAAAGACCATCTCGGCATACGACCGTCCCTCGATCGACGACGTCGAGAACGAAACGCTTGGCGGCGGGGCGGAGGCCGCCAGCGCTCCCGTCAAGAAGGCCGCGTGACCGTGACGGCAACTGCGCTGCGCGACGAAACGGGGCGGGCGACCTCGCCGAGTTGGCTCGAAAAGCGTGTCGGAACCGACTTCGAGCGGCTTCCGCTGCTGGCCGACGCCATGACCGATGTTGCCCGTTGCCTGGCCGATGGACTCGCCAGCTTGTCGGCTGCCCCCGGCGAAGTGACGTACAAGGGCCTCAGGACCAGAAAGCTCGACACGCAGGGTCCTGGCGGCCGGGGAACTGTCTTCGCCCTGGCCGATGCCCCGGGCTGGAGCACGCCGATCGGTCTGCAGTTCGATCATCGGTTCATCTCGGTCGTGGTCGAAGCCTGCTTCGGCGGCGGCGGCGACGATCCCCAGCTTACCAATCGGGACAGTCTGTCCCCCATCGAAAGCAGCATCGCCGAGGCGATCACCGAGCAGGTCGCCCAAGCCATTACGGCCGGCTTCGCAACCGTCCTGCCGACCGAAGTGGTTCTCGAACCGATCCGGCCGAAGCCCGACCTGACGCTGCTCGGCAAGCCGGGCGTGCCTATACTCGCCGCCACGCTGGTTCTGCACGGCATCGGCCAGCCGGCCGAACTGGAAATCCTGATCCCCCAGGCCGCCCTCCGGCCCTTTCGGGACCGGCTTGCCGGCGGACTGGATGAGACCGACCCGGTGCCGGACCACCAATGGTCGGAGCGCCTCGAGGCCGAAGTCGGCCGGGCCACGATGCAGGTGCGAGGCAAGCATCGGCTTGCCATCGATGACCCTTGGCGACATCGCCCGCCTTCAGGTCGGTCAGGTGCTCGCGCTGCCGACCGGCGCTCGCAGCAAGGTCTTCCTGGGATGCGGCGCGGACGAATTGTTCCGCTGCGAACTCGGCCAGTCGGCAGGCTTCTACACCGTGCGGATCGAGGATTGCGTCGGCCAGATCTGATCACCTTCGCGCAAGCGTGGCCGAGCAGGATGCGGAAAGAACGGGCGCAGCCGAGCCGGGTCGCGGTCCGGATCTGCCGGCAATTATGATCAGAGGTTCGGAAACCATGTCGATGGATGCTGTGGCGACGGACGGCGCGGAGGGAACCTCGAACCTCGGCACCATCCTGAATATCCCGGTTTCGGTGCAGGTCGTGCTCGGCAGCGCCACCATGCCGGTGTCGAGCCTGATGAAGCTCGGCCGCGGCGCCGTCGTTCCCCTCGATCATCGGGTGGGGGAGCCGGTCGAGGTCGTTGTCAACGGGCGGGTGATTGCACGCGGCGAGATGATCGTTATCGAGGGCGACAGTTCCCGCCTCGGGGTCTCGCTGACCGAGATCGTCGGCCAGACCGGCCCGGCCCTCAAAAGCTAGCCGGAGACCGGTCGCCATGTCGATTGCGGTGTCGCACCCCGGATCGGTCGAAATCCGGACCATGAACGGCCCCGAGAAAGTGGCTGCCCTGCTGCTCGCCATGGGCAAGCCGCTGGCGAGCCGGCTTCTCAAGCACTTCAATCCAGCCGAATTGAAGCTGATCACGCGCTCGGCAGCGGCGCTGGGCGCCGTGTCGGTGCAGTCGCTCGAGGTCCTGGTAGAGGAACTCGCTGCGCAGTTCTCCCGGGGGGTCGATCTGCACGGCACCGTGGCCGAGGTGGAGAGCCTGCTCGGCGGCGTGCTGCCGCCCGACCAGGTGGCCGACATCATGGCGGACGTGCTCGGCAATTCCAACAGCTCCATCTGGGTGCGCCTGTCGGCCCTGCCCGAAAAGGATCTGGCCGAGTTTGTCGCCAACGAGCACCCGCAGACCGCCGCCCTTATCCTGACCCGACTCACCGCCGAGACTGCAGCCAAGATCCTGGCCGTGCTCGACCGCGACCTGCGCAACGCACTGACGCGCCGCATGTTGAACTTGCGTCCGGTGAGCGATGCATCGATCCGCATCCTCGAATCCAAGTTGCGCGATCATCTGCTACTCAACGCCGACCGGGATGCAGCCGACAGGTCGCAGGCCCGCATCGCCGACATCCTGAACAGGCTGACGCCCGATCAGGCCGAGGATGTCCTCACCTCGCTCGAGCAAGCGCGGCCCGAACAGGCGGCCTTGCTGCGCTCCAAGCTGTTCAACTTCGCCGACATCATCGGCCTGTCGGCCCGAGCCCGGGGCATCATCTTCGACAAGGTGCCCAGCGACACCGTCGTGCTGGCGCTCCGCGGCAGCGATCCTGCCGTGCGGGACGCCGCCCTGTCGGCGCTGGGGGCACGGGCCCGCCGCCTGGTCGAGAACGAACTTTCAAGCGGGAGCGCCACCGCCAAGGAGATCGATGCGGCTCGCAAGTCGATCTCGACCATCATTCTGGACCTGATCGGGCGAGGCGAAATCGACCTCGACGCTACCTGAGCGCGATGCGCGAGGCCGCTCGAAAAGCGCGGGGCGATCAGAGCGCAGCTCCGATGAGCCAGCCCGCGGCCCGCGGAGGCCCCCATGTCTGAGGCCGCCGAACACGACGACAAAACCGAAGAACCGACCGAAAAGAAACTGCGCGAGGCCGCCGAACAGGGCGACCAGCCTTCCTCCCGCGAAGCGCCGCTCTTCGCGGCACTGCTGGCGACGCTGGTCATATGCTCGCTGGTGCTCCGGGACAGCGCTGCGCGCATGGCCGAGACGCTTGGCCGACTGATGGACGACCCGGGCCGCTGGGCTCTGCGCAACGGCGCCGATGCCATGCTGCTCTTCAATGTCGTGCTTGAGGCAGCCGCGGGCTTCCTTCTGCCGATCCTGGTGATCTTCGCGGTATCGGGTCTGGCCGTCTCCTTCGCGCAGAACATGCCCAGCGTGGTCCTGAGCCGCATCCAGCCGAAGCTGTCCAAGATCTCCCCCACGGCCGGACTGACGCGTCTGTTCGGGCGGGTCGGCTTTGTCGAATTCGGCAAGAGCGGCTTCAAGCTCTTCGTTATCGCCTTCGTGGTGTTCCTGCTGCTTCAGTCGGAGCGGCAAACGGTGATGGACGCCTTGTTCAGCCAACCATCCAGCATACCGGAAACGATGCTCGGCATCTTCATCCGCCTGCTGTCGGCCGTCGCCACGGCCTTTGTGCTCCTGGCTGCCACCGACCTCACCTGGGCGCGGCTGAGCTGGCGCAAGCGCATGCGGATGAGCCGGCGCGACATCAAGGACGAAATGCGACAGTCGGAGGGCGACCCGCTTTTCAAGGCCAAGCGCCGCTCCCTGGCCCTCGACCGCTCCCGGCGGCGCATGATGGCGGAGGTTCCCCGGGCGACGCTGGTCATCGCCAATCCGACCCACTACGCCATCGCGCTGCGCTATGTCCGATCGGAAGGCAGCGCCCCGGTCGTAGTGGCCAAGGGCCAAGAGCTGATTGCGCTCAAGATTCGCGAAATCGCCACCGCAAACGGCATCTCGGTCGTCGAAAACAAGCCTCTCGCAAGGTCTATGTATGACCATGTCGAAGTGTCGCAGGCGATACCACCGCAATTCTACAAGGCTGTCGCCGAGATCATCCACTACGTCCAGTCCCGCGACCGCCCACGGCCCGCGCCAAGCCCATCCACGGTGTCCCGTTGAACTACGAATTCGAATCCGACCTGGCCCAGTATTCGACCGTGATGGCGGACGCGCTCAAACAGGTTGCCGAGGACTTGCGCACCATTGATCTCCTTGACGTTGTCAGTTTTATCCGGTTTGGCAGCTACGCGACGATCGAAGACCTCCTGCAATCCTCGACCGAGATGTTCTTCAAGAGCGGCATTCTAAACTTTGGATGGACAGCTGCAGTCGAGCTGGGCTGGAGCGAGCCGCCGGCTGTGACGGTGGGGATGGAATTCCGGCACCGGGCCGTGACGGTGTTCTTCGACCTGACGCTGCGACCGTGCGACGAAAGCGTGAACGTCGTGGGAATCCAGTTCGACGAGCCCGCCGTGCTGCGCCGCGACAAGCTTCGTCAGCTGGCCGAAGCCCTGGCCGATGCCCGCCGGCCGACGTCCTCCAATCCCGCGGGACCGGTTCGCGTGCCCCCAATCGGCCGGGCCGGGCCGTGAAGGGAGGCGAGGGTCCGACCCCGGGTCGCTCCTTGCGGAGTTGGCCCGGCGCAACACTGGAGGCGCGCAAGCTCGGCCAGGGCGCAACATCGGCCCCGGCCGGAGTCTTCACCTACAGGGTGCTGGGCGAAGGCGAGCGAGCGGCGGGCCCGGGCGGCGAACGCCGCGGCGTGACCCGCCTGCGCACCAGGCTGCGATCGGGCAAGCTCATCCATTCGGGTGGCCAATTCATCACCGAATGCCTGGTGCACAACCGGTCGGCCTCAGGATGCCGGCTCCGGCTGCCGACCGCCCTCGCGCTCCCCTCGACGCTCTATTTCTTCGAGGACCAGAGCGAGCGTCTGTTTCAGGCCGTGGTCATGTGGCAGAAGCACAGGGACGTGGGCGTCAGGCTGCTGCCGGCAGCTCACGACGCCATGGGTCGCGCCATCGCGGACCGCATGCGGCGCAAGTTCTACGTCCTGCCGGGCTGACCCGATCCTGCCCGCCGGAAGCGGAGCTCAGCGGATGAAGTCGCGGGCTTCGTCCAGCGAGGCGAAGACCCGCGTTCCGAGCAGGGTGTCAACCTCCACAGAGCCGTCCGGCAGAATCACGTAATTGCGGTCCCGGATCGTTCCGGTCGAGCGGTTTCGCTCTACGACATTCGGGGATGGAGCCTCGACATAGGGCTCGGGCTGTTCCACCGCGGGTGCGGGGCGCGAAGAGGCCGAGCGCTGCAGGACCGCTTCGAAGAAGCGGTTGAGCGCTCCGAAGCCGCTCCGCAGGCTCCCCACGACCGCCAGGCCGAAGCCGGTCATGATGGCGGTCTGGGCCAGCGTGGCGATATCGGAGCGGAGCGAGATCACGGCAACGAGATTGCCGCCCCGGAGTACGGCGTCGCTGATGGCGAGATCGCCGATCAGCGCAAGCCAACCCAGAATGACGATGCCGAACCCGATCCACGCCAAACGTTCAACCGCCATGCGTAGCGCTTTCCGATGCTGGAGCCACGACGGGGGCCGCGATTGCCAGCCCCCAATGGGCGGCGCGGCCGAAGACGCGGGAGCGCCTATTTGGGCCCATCCTTGTCGATATAGCTGAAATTCTCGATCAGAACGTCCTTGATCAGAGGCGCTCCGAGATGCGCATTGGTGGCCTCGACCAGATGGGCGGTCAGCTTGGCCAGGTCGTATTTTTCCAGGTGGTGAAAATCGAGATGATCGTCGGTGTAGACGATCCTGAACGCCTCATCGAGCAGGTAGATCTCCGGCGGCACCCGGAGGGACTTCATGGCAGTCCCGTCGATCGTGAAAGTGAATTGCACGGACATGAACCCCTGCACCACCCCGTTCGAGATCATCGGAACGTTGAGCACCCGGGTTTTCTCGTACTGGAGCGCCGAGGCAACGGCGGCCTTCGCCGACGTGGACTCGAAAGGCATGTAGAGCGCCGCCCCGTACACGGCGCCGAGCGCTACCGCCGTGACCCAGAGGCCAACCAGGATGACCTTCACGAGCGCCACGCCGACATGGAATAGGTGCCGTCCGATTCGGCTTCCTTGATCGAGTCCGCCAGGATGTCGGCGATTTCCCGCACGGCCCTGAGCTGGATGTCGAGGACCCGGCGGTTGCGCTCGAGCCGCGCCGCAAGGCCGCCGAGCCGGTCGCGGGCTTCCCCGCTGGGCCCAGCCTCCCCGAAAGCGCGCATCACGCGACCGAGCTCGAGCAGGCCCTGCCGTTTGCGTCGGCTGAGCTCCGCCAGATCGGCCGGCAGGTGCCGCGACAACGCTTCGGTCTCGGCCTCGACCGTAGCCTCGAGCCGGTCCACGATGGCCAGAAAAGCCGGCAGCGCCGCGGGTGCCGCGGCGTTCGCTGCGCGCCCGCCCTGGTCGAGGTCCATGTGCAGCGTCATGAAGCGTCCCGTCCGGCAGAAGGTTGAGTTTCGGAGGCAAGCTCGGCTGCCAGGGGGTCGACCGAAGCGAGAGGCACTGGCGCCGCGAGCGTTCCGCCTGTGATCACCGGGCCGCCGGGCCCGGACAGCGCCATGGGGCCGGGTGCCGGGCCGGCAGGGAGCGGCGGATGCGCGCCCTTGATCATCTTGGCGATGCCGAGAACGCCGCCCTTGGCCAATTGGCCGGCGAGCTGTTCGGCCAGCATGGAGCGGCACATGTCTGCCGATGCGGCATCCCCGAACAGGTTGTCGTCCTTGGGAAGAATATTTTCTACGAAGCTCTGAAGCACCATGGCTTCGAACTTCCGGTAGGGCGAGCCGGATTGCGTCTGGATGGCCGGCGTGGTGCGCAGGAGGGTCGTCGCGGCAAGGCCGTTCGATGATGGCTTGCCGGCTGCCGCGCTGGTCAGGTGCAGGTCGAAACTATCGGACGCAACACCGCCCCCGGCCGCCATCCGGGCCAGCTTCGAGGTTGCGGCCTGCAGCCTCTGCGGATCCGCGGCCTGCGCAACGTCGAGGATGATGTCCGATGGAGGGGCGATGGCCACAGGATCAGGGTTCCGCAAGTTCGGGGAGCCCGAATCGGGAATGGCCGTTCGGGACGCCTGGCCTGTGCCGGGCTGGCTGATCCTGCGGTGGCAAGCTTATGGGAGGCTTGCGCACCGGAACGAGGCGGCCCGCGGGTTCTCAGGTGCGGTCGTTTTTCCCGAGGTGGGCGAAGGCCTCGATGAGCGCCTCGAGGTCCCGCGTCTCGCGGCTGCGTCGGTCCTGCGCGGTCAGGTCCTCGACGAGGCGCTCGGCCAATTTTTCGCGGCTTCGGGCGTCTCGGGTCGTTTCGGCCTGGACCAATCTCTCGGATTCGGCCTGGCTCGACCGGGCCGCGAGTCGGCGGCGCTGGCGCAGCCCGAGCAGCGCGAGATGGCCGGAAACGTCGGGGCGATCAGTGAAGTTTTCGAGCTCGCGCCCAAGGTCCTCGAGTTCCCGCTTGCGAACCTCCAGGGCGGCGAGCTGCCATTCGGCCAGGCGCTTCACCTGGCCCTGTACGGCCAGCACCCGGCGCATGGCGCTCAATCGATCCTTCATCCGTTCACCAGGAAGTGGCCGAAACCCGCCATGAACAGCTCCAGCATGGGCCTGATCGCGGCATAGAGGAGCAGCAGACCGCCGAGCGCCAGGAACGGGGTCGCGAGAAAGAAGATCTGCACGGTGGGAACCAGGCGGTTGGTCAACCCGACCGCGAGGTTGAGGATCACCGAAAAGATCAGAAACGGGCTGCCGACCCGGAGCGCCAGGGTGAAGGCCCGGGCCGCGGTATCGGCCATTTGGGTCATGGCGAAGCGCGACGAGAATCCATCGCTGGGCGGGAGTGCCGTATAGGAGGCCGCAAGCGCCTTGAAGATCTCGAAATGCTGGTTGGTGATGAACAGCATGGCGGTGGCGGCCAGGGTCAGCAGCGTTGCCACGGCGGGCAGCGGCTCACCCTCGTCGATCGGCGCCCCGATGTTGCTGGAAAGGCCGATCGCCATCGAGATGGCCATGCCGATGGTCTCGAGCGCGATGAAGAAAAACCGCCCCAGCAGGCCGATGGTGGCGCCGATGAGCAGCTCCGACACCATCAGGCGGAGAAACGCAATCGGCGCTCCCGCGGCGAGCGGGCGCAATTCGTCGGCCTGCATCGGCGTCAAGGCGAGCGAGACCGCAAGGGCGATGAACAGGCGCACCTGTACCGGGATGCGCGGGCTGGAGAAACCCGGCATCAACATCAGGCAGGCCCCGACGCGGCTGAACACCACGAAGGCCGCGAGGACGTAATCGGAGGCCAATCCGGTCAAGAAATCGTGCCGAGCGGCTTGATCTCGAGGCCGCGCGCGATTTCGAGGTGCGAGAGCACCGGCAGGGTGGCGAACATGCGCTCGATGATCATGCGAACATAGGTGCGCACCTCGGGCGCGGCGATCAGCACGAAGCTGTGGCCCTGATCCATGCGCTCGCGGATGGCTGTCGACGCCTCGTTGCCGAACTGCTCGACCATGCGCGGGTCGAGCTCGAACTCGGCGACCTCGCCCTTGCCATCGCGCTTGAGGCTCTGATGGAAGGCGAGATCCCAACGGTTGCCCAGGCGCAGCACCTTGAGGGCGCCATTCTCGGCCAGGTCGCCGCAGATCTGCTGCGCCATGCGCATCCGCACATGCTCGGCCACCTGCTCGGTCCGGCGCATATGCGGGACGATCTCGGCAATGGCTTCGAGAATGAGGTGCAGGTTGCGGATGGAGACCCGCTCGCCCAGCAGCAGCTTGAGCACGGCCTGCAGCCCCGAATAGGAAATCTGCGAGGGGCAGATATCGTCGATGAGGCGCTTGTATTCGGGTTCGAGACGGTCGAGCAGCGCCCGCATATCCTTGTAGGACAGCAGTTGCGACAGGTTGTTGCGGATGACCTCGCTGAGGTGGGTGAGCAGGATCGAGAGCGTGTCGACGCTCTGGAACTGCTGCCGCTTGACCTCGCCCGCGAAGGCTTCCGAAATCCACATGGCTTTCATGCCGAAGGCGGGCTCGCGCACCTCGATGCCCGGAACGTCCGGCTTGCGGCCGTCGCCCGTGATGACCATGAATTCCCCGAGCCGCATCTCCTGTGCGGCCACCACTGTGCCGTGCACCTTGATCTGGTAGGATTTGGGCGGCAGGTCGAGGCTGTCCGAGACCTTGATGTCGGGCACCACGAACCCGTACTGGCGGGCGAACTTGCGCCGCATCTTCATGACCCGGTGGCCGAGTTCCCCTTGCGTGGAGAGCAGACGCGCGCCGAGTTGCTTGCCGAGGCAGAGCTCGATTTCGGCGGTGCGCAGGAACTCCTTGACCGAATCCTTCGCCGCCGCCTCGGTTTTGCGCTCCACCTCGGCATCGCGCGCAGCGGCCGCCGCCTTCGTGGCCGCGACCTTGCGGGGCAAGGTATAGCCCACGAAGATCATCAGGCCGCCCAGCACGGCGAAAGGAAACAACGGCAGGCCCGGAACCATGGCCAGCACGAACATCAGGAGGGCGGCCACGAACAGCGCGCGCGGGAAGTTCACGAGCTGGTTGAGGACCGCCTGGTCCGCGGAGCCGCGGGTGCCGCCCTTGGACACCAGCAGCGCGGCGCCGAGCGACACGATCAGGGCGGGGATCTGCGACACCAGGCCGTCGCCGACCGACAGCTTGGCGAAGACGTCGGCCGCACGGCCCAGCGGCATGTTGTGGCGCGTCACCCCGATCACGATGCCGCCGAAGATATTGACGGCGAGCACGATCAGGCCGGCCACGGCATCGCCGCGCACGAATTTCGAGGCGCCGTCCATCGAGCCGAAGAAGGCGCTCTCCTCCTCGAGCTCGCGGCGACGACGCTGGGCCTCCTTGTCGTTGATGAGGCCTGCCGACAGATCGGCGTCGATGGCCATCTGCTTGCCCGGGATGGCATCGAGGGTGAACCGGGCGCCGACTTCGGCAATACGGGTCGCGCCCTTGGTGATGACCAGGAAGTTGATGGTGATCAATATCGCGAAGACGATCAGCCCGATCACGAAGTCGCCGCTCATCACCAGCCTGGAGAAGCCCCCGATGATGTAGCCGGCCGCGGTCGCGCCTTCGACGCCGTTCGAAAGAATGAGCCGCGTGGTGGCGATGTTGAGAGCGAGACGCAGCAACGTCGCGACCAGCAGCACGGTCGGAAAGGCCGAAAAATCGAGCGGCTTCTCGATCCACAGCGCCACCATCAGGATCAGCACCGAAAGCGCGATCGAGAAGGCCAAGCCGAGATCGATCACGAAGGCGGGAATCGGCAGGAAGAAGATCGACAGGATGGCAATGATGCCGACCGCAAAGCCGATGTCCCGGGCGCTCCTGCGCTCTGCCGGTCCGGCCGGAGATAGTGCCGAAATGCTCATAGGTCCTGCCACAAACGCCAGGGCGCCAGTGACGACGCCCCGCTCCTCAGGGCAGAGTGGCTGGCGAAGCTTGCGCCGGGGTGGCCAGGACCGCGCCGCAGCCGGGCTTCGCGCGCCTCACTTGCCGCGTTCGATCCGGGCGTAGACCTGCTCGGTGAAGATGAACATCTGCGATCCGATGAACGAGGCCGTGAGGCTGAGCACGAGCAGGATGGCGATGATCTTCGGCACGAAGGTCAGCGTCATTTCCTGGATCTGGGTCAGGGCCTGGAACAGCGCGACCACGATGCCGATCACCATGGCGGCGAGGACGGCGGGACCGGATGTGACCACGATGGTCCAGATGGTGCTCTGGACCAGCCCGAGCGCATCCGCTTCGTTCACGACGCGCTGCTCACCTTCACGGTGGAATTGAGGGTCAGGGTCGATCCGTTGTCCAGTGTGGCGGTCACCGCCCCGCCCGCCAAGAGCCACCGAGACGACCTGGCCGGACACGCTGCCGTCTCCCGATGTCACGGTCTTGCCGATCACGCCTTCGGCAAGGGTGAGCGACGAGTTGGTCAGCATCGTGTCGAGCTTGGAATTGGTCTGCACGGCCTGCTCGACGTTGGAGAAGGACGCGAGCTGGCTGAGGTATTGGGTCGGATCCGACGGACTGGTCGGATCCTGGTTCTTCATCTCCTGGACGAGCAATTGCAGGAAGGAATTGTAATCGACCGTGGCGGCCGCCCCGGTGGCGGCCGTGGCGGCGGCGGCCGTGGTGGAAGTCGGCGACGTGAGCGGGTTCGTGGAGGTGGTGGTTCCGACCTGCATGGCAGTGCCTCTCGGTTAGGACGCGGCGGCCAGCACGGGCGGCGCCGCCGTGCTCAGGAGCTTGTCTTCGATCGGCAGCAACGTCCGGATCAGCTTCAGCGCATCGAAGTAGCGGCGCGTTTCGACGAGAGCCGCAACCTTGCCGAGGGCGCTCAGGACCGCTTCGTCTTCATAGACGGCCATCATGGACTCATGCTGGGCCAAGAACATCGTGCGGTTTTCGGCCACGTCTTGCGGGGCCATCAACATCAGCTGGACGATGTAGTAGAATTGTCGCATCGGCGTCGTGGCATTGCGCTCGAGCATCACATGGGCTTCGAGCAGGAACACCGCGTCATTCATCAACTCGATGGAGGTTTTGCGGTCGACCTTCAGCACGGCGCCGTTGACGTAGATCTTCTCGTTGCTTCGCAGCGTGATGTGCATGGGGCACCTACTTCAATCCATCGCGGACGATGCCGCAAATTTCGGCCAGACCGGCGAAGTCGCGCGACAGTCCCGCTTCGATACGCTGCACCTCCGCCAGGATTCCGAGGCCTATGGACATCAGGGAGGCCCGCAGCTGGCTGGGCAGATCGTTGCCCGGACTGGCCAGATCCTTGATGAACAGCGCCCAGAGCCGGCTGGTCGCATCGAGCGCGGCTTGCTCCTCCCGGGACCCCGGCTCGGTCCCGTGCGCGAGGCCGAGAAGCTGGATGGCTTCGTCCAGGCCCTGGCGCTCGACCGCGCGCGCATCGGTCGGGCTGTCGGCCAGAACTTCGGCATAGGAATGCTGGTACATTCAGGTCCTTACATCTGGGCGGGAACGCCAATCGGGGAAGCGCGGCCGCATCACTTGATAAAGTTGACCAGGCTGAGCTGTTGCAGCTTCGAGGTCAGCTCATAGGAGGCCTGGATCTGGGCCTGCAGCCCGCTCACCTGCGTGGCGAGCGCGTAGCTGTCGACGCCCTGGAGGGAGTCGACCCGGGCCGAAAAGAGGCTGATCTGGGTCGCCATCCTGTCGTTGGAATCGGAGATCGACGCCTGTGCGGTGCCCACGGCAGCGCCGAGATTGGTGAGCTCCGTCAGGGCGCTGCTGATGAGCTTGGTGGCCGAGGACACGACGGCCTGGGCAGCGGGCGTGCCGAGGTTCGTGCCCGTGAACTCGCCGACCATCGTATAGGCTTGGGCCAGCTTGCGGAACGCCGACGCATTGGCGCTCACAGAGGTGTCGACCGTCTCGCTCATCGAGATCTGGCTGGTGATCGGCTGGTCGGACGCGTTCGACCAATCGGCACTGAAGCCCGACGGCCCGAACAGGGACGAGAAGCTCGTGTCGAGAAAGTTCTGCATGCTGCTGGCGCTGATCGAGCCGGCTGCCGCAGAGGTTTGCGACACCCCGAAGGCAGCCGAGAACGCGGCATCGACGGCCAGCTTGTTGGCCGAGGGCGGCGAGACCGTATAGGCCGTGATGGGCGCCTGAGCCGAGTTGATCCCGCCAAAGATGTACTGCCCGGACACTGCGGTATTCAGGGTCGAGACCATCGCGCCGAGGTTGCTTTGCGCCGTACCCGCTACACTCGACAGGTTCGAACCGGCGGAAAGCGACGCGGTCAGGGCCGCGAGGAAGCTGGAGGCGCTTGCCTGCACGGCATCGAGCGCCGAGGCCGTCGCGCTGAGCCGCGCGCTGGGCAGCGCGTTGGCGTCGGTGATGGACTGCAGACGGCTCTGCTGCTGGTCGAGCGACACGAGTTGGCCCGAGCCGGCCCCAAGACCGAGACCGATATCGGCGAGCTTTCCGCTCGACAGTTCCTGCTGGACCTTGGCCAGACTGGACTGGGCCTGCATGACCGTGGCCCGGCTGGCATTGGCGAGCGCTTGGGACGAGATATAGACCATCGCAAAGCGCCTATTGGATCGCAGCCAGAAGGGAATCCAGCATCGTCTTTACCGTGGTGATCAGTTCGGCCGAAGCCTGGTAGGAATGCTCGAGGTCCAGCATGCGGGACATCTGCTCATCGAGGTTGACCCCCGTGGCGCTGGACAGGGCCGCAGTGGTCTGCGTCACGACCGCGTTTCGGCTATCGGCCGTGTTGGTGGCACTCTGGCGCGAGGCC
The DNA here is from genome assembly GCA_963851175.1 of uncultured Alphaproteobacteria bacterium. Taxonomy (GTDB): domain Bacteria; phylum Pseudomonadota; class Alphaproteobacteria; order Rhizobiales; family Beijerinckiaceae; genus Lichenihabitans. Next base: position 111,649 of record CAWKNU010000001.1, read on the forward strand.
TCCAGCCAACTGACCGAAGAGCTTGCAAACTCCGCCAAGGTCCCGTGCGCGGTGCCGCCGCTTGCCGCGTCGAAGTTTTGCCTGATGTCGAGCTTGCCAAGCAGACCCGTGATGTAACCCGAATAGCTGGCCCCGGCGGTCATGTTCGCCGTATAGGCCGGATTCCCGCCACCCCCGATCCCGCCGTCCCGCAACAGCGTGATCGTACCCCCCTGCGAGGGGTCCACCGCAGGATTGACGGCAATGCTCGCCGCAAGTCCGGCCTGGCCGGGCGCCGGCATCGAGGGCGCACCCGAATAGGTGAACAGCCCTGGCACGGTCGGAGCCGAACCGCCGGTCTGATCCGAGTTCGGCAAAAGCCGTGATCAGGCCTCCGGCGATCTGGTCGAGCTGGTTCTGGTAGTTGACGGTGGCGACGTCGCGCAGTTGCACTAGGCCCGCGAGCTTGCCGCTCCTGATGGCCATGACGGCATTCGGCCCGGTCACCGGGACGCCGTCGACGGACACGGCACCGCCCGATGTCCCGGCCGTGAAGGTCGCGGTCGGAGTGAAAGCCACGGCCCGCGGCGTGCCCTGGAACAGGGTGGCGCCGCTGTCGGTGTAGATCGCCATGCCGCCGTTCGGAGCCGGCACCGTGCTGATCCCGATTTCCTGGGACAAGGATTTCAGCAGCTTGTCACGGGCATCGAGCGCGTCGGTCACGTCCGCGCCCGACACCGTTCCCTTGATGATCGTCGCATTGATGCCGCTGAACTGATCGAGCAGCGAGTTGATGGTCGAGACCGACGCAGCCATGGCCTTGTCGGCCTGGGTCCGCACGCCCTGAACGCTGGCCGAGGCCGTGTTGAGGTTGCTGGCGAGTGCCTTGGCACTGGTCAGCACGGCCTGAGCCGATTCCGTATCGGACGGCGAAGCGGCGTAGCTCTGCAGTGCGTTGGTCAGTGTCGCGATCGCGCTCGCGGGCGCGTTGTCGCCGGCGCTAGTGCTGGTCAGGTTGACGGTCTGTTCCAGCTGATTGAGCCCGTCGGCCAGGGCCTGGCCCGAGGCGGCGTCCGCATTGGCCGAGATGAGGTTGGCGAACAGAGCGAGGTCGGTGGCGCGGCTGGTTCCGGTAAGCGTTCCGGCGCCTGTCGGACCGGTCGAAAGCTCGCCGGTCTTGCGCGAATAGTTCGGATCGTTCACGCCCGCGATATTGCGCGACACTATCGACGACAGGGCCGCATTCGTGGCCAGCGCCGATTGGGCGACGTTCAGAGTTGTTGCCAGACTCATTGACTAGTCCTTGGCCGACCGCACAGGTTCGCGGCCATCAGATGTGCAGGTTGGAGAGGACGCTCAGCAGATCGGAGCTCGTCTGAATCACCTTCGAATTGGCCTCGTAGCTGCGCTGGGCCGTGATCATCGAGGTCAATTCCGTCGCAAGGTCCACGGTGGACTGCTCGAGCGAGGAGGAGTCGATTTCGCCGAAGGCGCCAGTTTTTGCGGTGCCGATGGTAATCGCGCCGGATTGGGTGTTGGCTTCGTAGATGTTGCCGCTCAGCGAGTTGAGGTTGTCGGGGCTGGGCACGTCTGCCAGGGGAATTTTGAAGATCGCCCGCTGGAAGCCGTTCTGGTAAACGGCCGTCAGCGTCCCGTCGGTCCCGATCGAGATGTGATCGAGCTTGCTTGGCGGGCTGCCATCCAGGGAGGCCGAGTTCACGACGAAATTGGAGGCGAGTTGCGTCGTTTGCCCCAGGTCGATCGAAAGCGCCGAGCCATTGGGAATGGCGATCGACAATGGCGAGCCGGAGGTCAGCTTTCCGGTCGTTCCGTCAAACGTGAGTGTCTGGGCGGCCAGTTCGGGCGACGAATAGGGGAAGCCGCCCCCCGAAGCAGCCCCCGCCGCATTGTAGACATCCGCCTGCCAGGTATTGCCGGCCGTCTTCGTCAGGTAGACGTCGAGCGTAACCGCGTTTCCGAGGTTGTCGTAGGCGACCAGGGAGGTCTTGGCCGTATAGGTCGAGGCCGCGCTATTGCTCGAGGGCAGGTTCGCGGTGACCGCCGCGGCGTTCGAGGGGAGGTTGGCCGACATGATGCCGGTCTTGGAGGGGCTGGCGGTCAATTCCTGTGTCGACAGGTTGATGGCTTCGAGCCCGCCGGCGCCATTGGCGGTCGCGGTGGATCCGTCGGTCAGGTTGTAGCCCATCAGCTTATAGCCGGCGGTGTTGACGAGATTGCCCTGTGCGTCGGGCACGAAGGCGCCGGCCCGCGTCAAGACCGGCGCACCGGACCCGCTTTGCACCAGGAAGAAGCCGCTGCCGTTGATGGCGAGATCGCTGACCGCACCGGCGCTGGAGATCGCGCCCTGGTTGGTGACGTTGTAGCGCACGCGCGTCTGGACGCCGCCCGGATCGTAGGCGGTCGCATTCTGGTTGCCGAGAAGCGATTTCAAACTCGACGGACGCCTCCTTGTACCCCACCGTGCTCGAATTGGCGATGTTGTCGCCGATCGTGCCGAGCTTGCTGGCCTGGGCCGACAACCCGGAAACAGCGGTATTCAGCGTGCCGAACAGGCTCATGACCTACTTCCCTCGATTGGGGGACAAAGTGACGGATCGGGCTTGCGTCAGGCTGTCGGGGGGCCCGCGAATTAGTGGTGACGATCTCGTGGGGCCTTCATCGCAAAGAAACCGTGACGTAAGGTTAATTCGGCGGCCCGCGGTTCCCTCAGCCCTGCCGCTCTCCGCAGAAGCTGCGGGCATTGTCGGTCCACGAACCGAAGCCGCTCGTCACCATCTTCCGGATGACGCCGCATACGTAGACCTTTTGGGCGGCGTTGTTGTTGGGACCCGCGTTGTAGCGGGCCACGGCCATGGTCCATGTTCCTTCGCGAGACTTGAGGTCGCGCAGAAAACGGGCCGCGTATTCGACGTTGTGAGCGGGATCGAACATCTCGGTCACCGATGCGAAGTGCTCGCCGTGCCAGCGATAATTGATCTGCATGCAGCCGACGTCGATGAGCCGAGCGCCCTTTCGGCGCGCATCCTCGAAAGCCGCCAGCGCGTCCGCCAGTGTGTCGTTGAAGGAGGATCGCCCCTCGATGTTCAGCGTGTAGGGGCGCAGGCCGTTTCGCCCGCCCGTCTCGACCATGCCCACGGCGTAGAAAACGGCGAGCGGAACGTTGTAGCGCTGGGCCGCACCCGAAATCTGCGCCTCGCACGGACTGCCCGGTTCGGCCCGGGCCGAAGAGCACAGCAGGCTAGACGTAAAGGCTGCGATCCATGCTGCGCGATGGAGCGGGCGCCGTCGGTTCATGGTCGTTATCTCGTGAAGTGTTCGAAGGGTCCGGCGCGGAAGCACGGCCGTTGCCAGGGCCGGCCTGTCCGCCCGATGCAGCGGTCGAGGTGCCACCGGGCGGCCGGTCGTTGCCCTGGCTGAAGTCGAGCGTACCGGGTTGGCCTCCGCCGGGTGCCTCGAGGCGCGGGCTGGCGCCCAGCCCCAGGACGCCCGGACCGCCGCCAACGGCTTCGATGGCGGCCGACAGCACGTGTCGATCCTTGTTCAGGATCTCCAGCGTGTGCATGTTCTCCACCACGATCCGGACATCGACCTTGTCGGCCGTGATGCGCATGTGGATCGATACCGCGCCCAGATTATCCGGCGCGAGTTGAATCGTCATCTCCCGCACCTTGGGGCCGATCCCGGAGGCGGTTGACGCAGCCTGCAGGTCGGCCACCCCAGGCGCGGCGGGACCGGCCTCCCCGGAAGGCGTCGGCGCTGGATTGTCGCGAGGCACGAAGGTTTGGAGGGCCGCCGCGATCTGCTGGGCAGGGCTGGTCGAGGGCGCCGCTGTGCCGGCCTGCACGACCGGCAGCGCAACATCGACAGCCGAAGTCCTCGGCGCGCCAGCCTTCACGCCTGGGCTCGGCTGCCCCGGCAGGGTCGGCTCGTCGGTGGCGTTCCGGCCGTTCAGGATCGCAAGGGCAGCACTGCTTTCGGGGACGTTGCGGAGCGGCGCCCGTGCCGCAGCCGGATCGAGCCGGACAGCGACGTAGACCCGTCCAGGTGCCACTGGCGCGGGCGGATCGGTGCCGGCCGGTTCCGCCGGGGGAACGTCGGAGGCTTCCGGATCAGCCGACGCCGGTGCCTGGCCGGGGACGTTGGCCAGCCCGAGGTTCTGTGGGGAGGTTTGCGAAACCACCGGCTCAGTGGCGGCCGGCGATTGATCCGCGCCCGACAAGGCCGGCCCGGGAGCTTGCCCGGCCAGGGGCGACGGTGCGCCAGTCGGCCCGGAACTCGACGGCGCAAAGCTCTGCTCCGGCGCAAGGGGCGGCACATTGGCCCCGGGCAGGCCTGAACCGGCCATTTGTGCAGACTGCTGAGAGGGCGGCGATTGCTGCGGCGGAACCGCGGCTTGCGCCAAGGCTGCGAGCCCAAGACCAAGACCCTGGGGGGGCGTGGTCAGGATCGAGCCGAGTTGCTGCTGGTCATCGCCGGGCACCGGCGACCGGCCCGTCGCCGCATTCCGGTCCGACCCCGCAGGGCGGTCATGACGGGATGGACGCTCCAGCGAACCCGGCAGCGCCGGGGTGCCCCCTTTTTGGCCCGGCGGCAGCGCGCTCGCCAGGCCGGATTGCGGTGCGTCCTTGTCGGCTGCTGTCTTCGATGCGATCCGGTCGAAGACGGCCGCAAAGGCCGAGTCGTTCTGTTGGCCCGCACCTGAGGACGCCGCCCCCTTGAGGTCGCCCGAGGGAGCTGCCAGAACCGCAGCAGCCAGGATCGTCATGGTTTGGCATCCTGGAGCAGCTTGTCGGTACTGGCGACGGCGTTGCGGGCGAGGTCGATGGTCTCCAGCGCCGGTCCGTCGGTCGGCATCACCATGGCCGGGCCAGTGTCGACGTTATGGCCGACCTGCAGGATTTCGGACTGAACCCCGCTGGCGACCGCCAAGGCGGCATCGCGCAGCTCCGTATCCTCGGCGCCCAATTGGGCGGGGTCGATGGATTCCAGCATGGCCCGGCCCGTGGCCGAATTGTCCGACACGACCAGCGCCGCTCCAGCGTAGAGCTTCGAGCGGATCGCATCCGGGCTCTGCTCGGCCGCCATGGTTGCCGCCTTGTCGGCCGAGGAGCGCGCGGCGGCCGCCTTGCCCTGTATCAGGGCCGCTTTGGCGATCGCCAGGTGGAAGGCGAGCTGCTCGGAGGTCGGCAGCTCCACCAGGATCGAGTCGAACTTGTTCAGGTTCGCAACGTCGCCGAGCGAGGCAAGGCGCGCGCCCATCATCGTGAGCCGCAGCTTGAAATTGTCGGCGTAGATCGAGCCGCGGTAGCGCCGGATGTATTCGCGCGACAGGAAGGCGAACTTGTCGAGAGCATCGGGCCCAGTGAGCATGAAGATCTGGCGGCGCAGGGCGGCCTCCTCGACCAAAGTGCCGGGCACGAGCAGTCGGGCAAGGTCGAGCAGCTTGTTGGCCCTGGCATTGTCCTCGCTCGACAGCAGCGTGGCCTGGACAAGTGCGAGATGGCCGCCCAGCACGCTCGGCAAGCCGCGCGGGTCGATCCCACCGAGGAGATCGCGGGCCGCCGCGTCGTCGCCCTCGCCATAGGCCAGGGCGCCCTTCATCAGGCGATCGAACCCGTCGGGAAGCGTGGCCTTGGCCAGAACAGCCCGCATCACCGCGGGCTTGCCTCCGCTCAGCACGAACAGGACCGCGGCACGAGCATTGCGAGGTTCGCGCCAGGCCGCCGGGTCCGTGGCCAGGAGCCGATCCGCGATATGGGCCATCAGCTTGGGCTGCGCCGCCTGGGCGGCCTTGTTGCCGTGCGCAATCTGCTCCTGCAGGGTCTGCAGTGTGCGGATGGCCGCGAAGGGCGATGTCGTCCCGCCAACGCCGGGCTCGCCCCGCGCCGGCGCGGCCAGCACGGCGAGCCCGACGGCCAGAACCACGATTGAGGGTTTCATGGCGGTGTATCCCGAATGAGGATTTCGATGCGCCTGTTTTCGGCGGAGCTCGGGTCCTTGACGTTCTTGGGGCTGCGGTCCGCATAGCCTTCGATGCGGTCGATCCGGGCCTCGTCGAGCCCGCCGCGAACGAGCATGTAATGCGCCATGTCGGCGCGGGCCGACGACAGCCGCCAATTGTCGTAGCTGCCCGTCCGGAAGGGGCGGTTGTCCGTGAACCCGCGCAGCGTGACTTGCCCCTTCTCGGCCTTCAGGATTCGCCCGATCTTATCCATCAGGGCGACCATCTTGGGCGCGGGCTCGGCGGAGCCGCTCGCGAACATGGAAAAATTCGCCTCGTCGGTCAGCGTGATCAGGACGCCCTCGGCGGTTCGGTGCACATCGAGCTTGGGCAGGCTGCCCGCGACCACGGGGCCGGCGCCCTTAGCGACAGCCCCGACGATCTTGCTGCGCAACGCCGCAGCCTGCGCCTGCTCAGCCCCGGCCTGCTCGACCCCAGCCTGCATGGTGCCGGCCGCGGAGGTTTCGTCTTCCCCTGCCTTGGCGCTGGCCTCGAGCCCAAGTTGTGGCCCCGGTCGACCGTCCGTCTTGAGGGTACGGGCGGTCTTGCTCTGCACCGAGTCGGGACCGATGTCGGAGCCCAGGGCCAGCGGTTCGAACGGGTCGCGGTAGGCGTCCCCATTGTTCAGACCGACGGCTCCGGCTCCGCCCTTGGTGCCGTTTGCAGGAGCCTGGGCCTCCTTCGGGTCGGGGGAGGTGCTGTTCTTGGCGGCCAGCTCGGCCAGCACCGCATAGGGGTCCCTGAACAGCCCGGCCTCGTCACGTTGCGTTTTCTTCGCCTCGTGCGGCTCGGCCTTGCCGTCGTTGGCCGTCGCCGCGCCGGTCTTCTCGGAGTCGGAGAGCGGCTTCTTGCTCTTGAACATCACGCTCGGCAGCCCCGCCTTCGGGTCGTCCAGGCCCTGCGGCTGCGGCGTCGAATCGACGAGTTGCACCGGGTTGAAGTAGCGCGCCACGGTGGCCCGGGTCTTGTCGTTGGCCGAAATCAGCCACATGACCAGGAAGAACGCCATCATGGCGGTCATGAAATCCGCAAAGGCGATCTTCCAGACGCCGCCGTGATGCGGCGGCTCATCGTCGGAACGGCCTCGCCTGATAATGACGATTTCGTGTGCCGCCTCCTCACTCATCGCTCATCCCCGCGCTCGGGCTGCAAGACCCGGGTCCAGGCCTCGAGCCGGGACGCGATCGCGGCTTCCCCGGCCAGGATCTTCACCTCCGGTGTTTCGGCCGCCGTGAAGGTCAGACCCGCCCTGCCCGCGAAACTTTGCTGCAACACCCCAACGAGGTCGGCCGGCCCGGCAACCGCGATGGCGGGTTCGTTCCCGTCGGCCAAAAGGGCCTCGATGACGGCGCCAAGCTCAACGGCCGCCTTGGCGCGCAGCGCCGGCGCGAGAAAGGGTCCGAGTACCTCGACAAGCGCATCGGCGAGACGGGATTCGAGCGCCGCCAAGCCCTGTTCGAGGGCGCTGGCGAGCGCCCTCCCCTGCGTCTCGGCCCAGCGTTGCCGCTCCCCTTCCAACAGGGCGAGATGATGTGTCTCGAGATCCGCGACATGGGCCGCGTTGGCGGCTTCGGCGGCCGCCGCCCCTGCCGCGAACCCCTCGTCCCGGGCCTTGGCGAGCCGAAGCGCCGCGACGTCCTCCGTCGCGGTTTCCCGGGTCACAGCGCCGGCTCCGGCCGAATGCTTCTCGGTCAGCCGCGGCGGGGGAACGGGCGGGACGAACTCGGCCAGATAGAGGCCGATCGGGCTCATCATGCCGCCGCCCTCTTATGGATCCATTGCTTGAGCACCGCTGCGGCCTGCTCTTCGTCGAACTCGATCATCTGCTCGAGTCGCTTCTGCGGTGAGCGACGGGGCCGACTGGTCAGATCCTCGATAAGGCTTTCCTCGTCCCAGCCGGCGATCTGCATCGAGCGGTCTGCACCGGCACTGTCGACCATGATCGGCGGAGCTTGGGGTTCGGCCAGCACCATGGCGCTCCCGGTCGGGGCGGCCTCGCCGTTGGCCAGCACCCGGATCAAGGGGCGGACCACGAAGAGCACCACGATACCCGTCACCACCAGCACCATAAGTGCATTGATCAGCGTGCCGGACTGGCGCAGCACGGCATCGACCAGTCCAGGCTCGGGAAGCGGTTCGATGTCCCGGCCGTTGTCGACGAAGTCGACGGCCATGACCTTGATCGTGTCGCCGCGCTCCTTCTGGAAGCCTGCCGCCGAGGCGATCAATTGCTCGATTTCCGCGAGCCTCCTCTCGGCCATGTCGGCGGTCGGCTTGTCGCCGAGGCCCTTGAGCAGGACGGCACGATTGATGACCACCGCAACCGACAGCCGTTCGATGCCATAGCCGGCACTGACCGTCGTGGTGCTCTTCGAGGAGACCTCGTAGTTGTTCAGCTCCTCGCGCTTCTGGTTTTCTTCGGTGGACTGCTTGCCGTCCGAGGGGGTGGTCTTGCCTTGCGGCAGGTTCTGCGACGCTGTCGTCGGCGCCTGTGTCGAGGCGTTCTGCGAGCTCAGGGTCTCCTTGACGACCCGGGTCGAGCGCTCGACGCGCGAATCGGGATTGAAGACCGTTTCGTTGGTCTGCCGCGTGTCGGTATTGAGCTTGGCAACGACGCTGATCTGGAGATTGCTGGCCCCGAGCGTCGGCGTAAGCGTCTTGCGAATGCTGTCCTGGATGTTGCGGTCGACCATCTTCTCGAGATCGAGCATCTTGCCTGGCGCGCCGGCCGCGGTGTCGTCGCCGGAGGCCAGGAGCGAGCCATCGGTGCTCAGCACCGTCACCTGGTCGACCGTCATGCCCGGCACGGCGGCCGCGACAAGGTGGCGGATGGCTTGCGCCATGTGGTTGTCCTCGGAGGTGCCGGCCCGGATCACAACCGAGGCGGACGGCGGCTGCTTGGCACGCCGGAACGACCCCTCGTCGGGCAGCACGATGTGCACACGCGCGGCCTTGATGCCGGACATGGACTGGATGGTGCGGGCCAGTTCGCCCTCGAGCGCGCGCACCCGGGTGACGTCCTGCATGAACGAGGTCAGCCCGAGCGAGCCCATCTTGTCGTAGAGTTCGTATCCGGCATTGCTGGAATGGGGCAGCCCCTTTTCGGCCAGCAACATGCGGGCCTGCGCGGTCTGCCCGTAGCGCACCATGATCGACGTGCCGTCTGCCGTTGCGTCGAACGGGATGTCCGCATCGTGCAGCGCGGCCCCGATGCTGCTCACATCCTGCCGATCGAGCCCGGCGTAGAGCGTCTCCATCGACGGACGGCTGAGATAATATCCGCCGATCCCGGTGACGAGGAAGACGGCAACGCCGACGCCGGCCAGTGCGGCGAGCTTGCGGCCACCCAACTGCAGCAGGCTGGCCCAGACCCGCTGCGCTTGTTCCATCGCGTTCATCACCGCCCCAAATCGGCCCTGCGTCGGGGATCAATCTGGCCGGCCAAGCTTGTGCGAAGATGTTCGTTCAAACGATGCGTGCGGGTGCGCCCGCAGTTCGGCTCACGAATAGGAGCGGATCAGGCTTCCCACCAGCATGTTCCAGCCATCGATCAGGATGAAGAACAGGATCTTCATCGGCAGCGAGATGACCGAGGGCGGCAGCATCATCATGCCCATCGACATGGTGATGGTCGAGACGATCATGTCGATCACCAGGAAGGGGAGCGCGATCAGAAAGCCGATCTCGAAGCCGCGCCGGATCTCGGAAATCATGAACGCCGGAATGAGAATTCGCAGATCGATCACGCCCTTGTCCGCTGTATGGAGATCCTCCTTGGCGAGGTCGTCGAAGAGTTTCAGGTCCTTGTCGCGCACCTGCGACAGCATGAACTCGCGGAACGGCTGCGTGATCTTGCCATAGGCTTCGGTCTCGGAGATCTGGTTGTCGAGCAAGGGCCGTAGCCCAGTGTCCCAGGCGCGGTTGAAAGTCGGGGCCATGACGTAAAAGGTCATGAACAGCGACAGGCTGATCAGGATCAGATTGGCCGGGGTGGTCTGGAGACCGAGGCCGGAGCGCAGGAACGAGAACGCGATCGCGAATCGGGTGAAGCTCGTCACCATAACGAGCAGCCCGGGCGCGATCGACAGCACTGTCAGCAAGCCGACGAGCTGGACGATCCGGCCGCTGGCCGTGCCGCCGGCCTGAGGGATCAGATTTCCGAGGTCGATCGATTGCGCGGCGGCGGCGCCGGCGAGGAGGACCGAACCGGCCGCCAGGGCCAGAACGGCCACGGGCCAGCGAAGCAGCCTCATTGCACAACCAGCATTTCGATCATCAGTTCGTGCACGCGGCCGTCCGAGCGCACCGAGGCCCGTTCGTTGAGGTCCTCGCGCAAATGCTGCAAGCCGCTCGCACCCTCGAGCTGCGCCATGGTCAGGGTCTTGACGAAGGCCAAGATGTCGTCGCCGATGCGACCCGCGACCACGTCCATCTGGTTGGAGTCGCTCCTGTCATAGACGATGGCCGTCTGCAGCCTCACGATGGCCCCCTGGGGCGAAGCGAGGTTCGTCACGATGGGTGCGAGCTCCTTGACGGCCAGGGTGGTGGGCTCGACAGCGCTCGGTGCGCCCGGGCGAGCCTGGGCCTGAGGGTCCTTAGCGGCGGTAACCCGCACCGCTGAGACGATCCGCGTGCCCACGAGAGCGCCGCCGCCCGCGGCCGCCACCGTCAGTGCGAGGATCGGGACGATCGTGCCGGCCAGCAAGCCCTTCATAATGACCTCAGAACGGCTTGAGGGCGTTGTAGATCTGGTGCCCGAGAGCCGGCTGCTGCATCTCGGACATGCGCCCCCTGCCACCGTAGGAGATCCGGGCTTCGGCCACCTTGGTGTAGGGAATCGTGTTGTCCTTGGAGATGTCGCGAGCCCGGACCACGCCGGCGATTTCGAGGATGCGCAACTCCTGGTTGACGCGCACTTCCTGCGAGCCGCTAATGAGCATGTTCCCGTCCGGCAGCACGCCGGTCACGACCGCCGCGATGGAGACCCGGATCTTGTCGGCGCGATCGATGCTGGACGTGCCCTTCGAACTCGGTGCTGGATTTCAGATCGAATTGCGGAGCGATCTTGAAGGCCTGGGAGCCAAGCCCGGTCGTCAGGTCGAAGCCATTGCCGACCGTGGCCTCGTTCTTGAGATCCGTGTTGTTGCCCAGGGTGGCCTTCTCATCCATGTCCATGGTGACGGTGAGAACATCACCGACCCGCATGGCCCGGGGGTCTCGGAACAGGTTCGCGCGATCGTCGTCCCAGAGCGATTGCGGGCTCGAGCGCGGGGGCGCCGGAAAGCTGTTTGCCGCATAGCCGCTGACATCGGCCTGGAGGCCGCTTCCCACGGCGCTCATGGCTGGCGCGTGGCCGATGTCCTGGGGCGGCGTCGCGCAACCTGCCAGGGCCAGAAGGACGAAAAAAGGCGCGGCCGGTTTCATGACTTCTTCTCGTCCCCGGCCGGGGTTAGGCTCGAGATTGCATTCACCAGCCGCACGGCTCGTTCCGGCGCGATCTCGTTGAGAATGGCACTCGCCTGACGCGCATTGAGCTGGGCCAGCACGGCGGCTGCCGTGGCGTCGTCGAGCGCGGAAAGCTGGGAGGCTGCAACTTCGGGCCGCATATGCGCATAGATGCCCACCACGGTTTCCTTGGCTCGCTTCAAGGTCTGGTCGTACTGGGTCAGCACGTCCTTGTACTGGGCCTGCTTGGCCTCGAGGTCGGCGATCCGCTGCTTGACCTGTCCCTCGAGCTCCACGAGCTTCTTGGATTGCCAGGCGAAGCGCGCGTCGGCCGCCGCGGCAGCGATGTTCTGGCAATATTTCTGCGCGTCGCTCATCGGAGCCGGGCCCAATGGGGCGGCCTTGGCGACCTCGGCGCGAGGGATCTGCAAGGGATCGCTCGGACCCGCTTTGACGCCCGCCGAAGAGATCGCCAGAGCCGCGACGGTAACCACAAAGTGAAGGCGCATGATCACGACGGTTCCGGGGCGTCCTGGCCGGGAGCGATGGCACAGAGTGTGGTCGAGCGAGCTTGCGCCGGGCTGGACCAGAAGCCCGGTGCCTCTACTGGGCGACGAGATCGGCCTGAAGGGCGCCGGCCGATTTGATCGCCTGGAGAATGGCGATGATGCCGCTCGGCTTGAGGCCGATCTGGTTCAAGCCTTTCACCAAGGTGCGCAAGGTCGTACCGCCGACGATCGACAGTTGGCCCTGCGGTTCCCGGGCCTGGATCGCCGTGCTGGGCACCACCGCGGTCTTGCCGTTCGAGAATGGCGCCGGCTGCGACACGCTGGGGCTCTCGGTGATGCGCACGGTGAGGCTGCCGTGCGTGACCGCGACGGTCGAGATCTGCACGTCCTGGCCGATCACCACCGTGCCGGTCCGCTCGTCGATGATCACCCGGGCTGCCGTGTCAGGCTCCACCAGGAGATCGCCGATCTCGGCGATGAACCGCGTCGCGTTGATGCCCGCCGGGCATTGGAGCGCCACGCGGCGCAGGTCCTGTTCCTGGGCCGAGCGTGTCCGGAAGCGCTGCCGCGTATAGCGATTGATGGCATCGGCGATGCGCACCGAAGTCTTGAAGTCGGGGTTCTTCAGCTCGAGCGTCAGCGGACCGGCCTCCGCGAAGGTATTGGGCGCCTCGCGCTCCACCGTCGCCCCGTTGGCGATGCGCCCGGCAGTCGGAACGCCTTGGGTCAGCGTTTCGGCCTGGCCGGTCTGGGCCGAACCCGAGACCGAAACCGACCCCTGCGCCACCGCATGGGTCTGCCCGTCGCCGCCCATCAGCGGTGTCATGATCAGCGTCCCGCCCATCAGCGATGTGGCGTCGCCGAGGGCCGAAACCGTGACATCGAGCGGTGTACCGCGGCTGACCAGGGGCGGCAGGTTGGTGGTGACGATCACGGCCGCGACATTGCGGGCCCGCAATGGAACATTGCGCACGTTAACGCCCATCCGGTCGAGCATCGATTGCACGGCCTGCTCGGTGAACGGGGCGTTGCGCATCGTGTCGCCGGTGCCCAGCAGCCCGACCACGAGGCCGTAGCCGACGAGCTGGTTGTCCCGCATCCCACCGATGGTGGCGATATCCTTGATGCGGACTGCGGCCGTCGCGCTGCCAACCGACACGACGAGCGCGAAAAGGACCAACCAGCGCAGCATCACCCGTTGCTCACGCGCACGCTGCCATCGCTCTCGATGGTGCCGGATACGGTCAGTCCGCTTTCGAGGTTGCGCACCGGAATGACATCGCCGACCGCACCCGATTGAAGCGCCGACGCATAGGTCGAGATGGTCAGCCCCCCTTCGATGAACACCACCCGGACCATGGCGCCGGTGGTCACCGCCTTGGGCTCCCCGACCGCGTTGGTGGTTACCGGCAAGCCCGGCAAGAGGGTGCGCCGGGCCGTCTTTCCGACCAGCCCCGAACGTTCGAGAATCGCGACCGACCGTCCTGCGAAGTCGTCCGGGAGCTCGCGCTCGGTCAGCATGCCGTCGCGGATCACGTCGCCCGGATAGATCGTCACGACCGGCACCGGTATGGGCTGGTCGGCAGCCGCAGGTCCGGCCGCGCTCTGAACGGCCGCGGCGGCGAGCATGGCGGCGCACAGGCGGGCGGCCGGCAGGCGCAGGTGCGCCGACCTCTTCATCGGATCCCCTTGGACAGCGTGTCGCCCATCTGGTCACACGCCTGGATCACCTTCGAGTTCATCTCATAGGCTCTTTGGGCCGAGATCAGGTCCGAGATTTCCTTGACCGGATCGACGTTGGAAGCTTCGAGATAGCCCTGGTTGATCGTCGCATAGCCGGGGTCTCCCGGCACGCCGACGACCGCGGTCCCCGAGGCGGGGAACTCGCGGAACATGTTGCTCCCGAGATGTTCGAGCCCCAATTCGTTGGCGAAATTGGCGATGGTCAGCTGCCCGATCTGGGTCGGCGTCGCGGATCCGGCCACCGCGGCGCTGATGATACCCGATTGGCTGATAGTCACGCCGGTGGTGTTCGGGGGTACGACGACCGCGGGGCTCACCTGATAGCCGTCGAGCGTCACCAGCTGCCCCGTAGCGTTGGTGTTGAAGGCACCGGCCCGCGTGTAGACGGTGTCTCCGTTGGGACCGACGAGCTGGAACCAGCCGCGACCCTGCAGGGCCAGATCGAAGGAATTGCCGGTCTGGGTCAGGGCGCCCTGGGTCTGGAGATTGCGGATTGCAGCGGTCCTGACCCCGAGCCCGAGTTGCGCGCCCTCCGGTACGGTCGCGTCGTTGCCGCGGCTCGACACGCCCTGCAGGCGCTCGGCCTCGTAGAGCAGATCGCTGAACTCGGCCTTGCCGCGCTTGAAGCCGGTCGTATTGATGTTGGCGAGGTTGTTGGCGATGACTTCGATATTGGTTTGCTGGGCCGACATGCCTGTCGCGGCGATCGAGAGGGCTCTCACCGGGCGCTCCTCAGATCGACATGCGGGTGATTTCCTGGAAGGCTGCGACCGTCTTGTCGCGCACCGCCAGGGCCGTCTGCAGCGATTCCTCGGCCGACATAACGGCCTGCACGACGCCCTGCACGTTGGCCTTTCCTTCGATGCCCCCGATTGCCGCCGTCTCGGCGCTCTTGAGGCTCTGCATGGCATCGGTGGACACTTTCGCCATGACCTGGCCGAAATCGCCACCGGCCGAGGCCGCGTCGAGAACTGTGGGAGCCGCCGAGGTGGCCCCGGAGGGCGCCAACATCGAAAGCACGGAGCTGACGGCCGGGAGAGCTGCGATCATGATGAACTCTTCAAAAGGTCTATGGTCATGGCGATGAGGTCGCGCGATTGCTTGAAGACCTGGAGGTTGGCCTCGTAGGACCGGTTGGCCTCGCGCATGTCGCTCATCTCGGTGATCAGGTTGACGTTCGGGATCTTGACCACGCCGACCTCGTCGGCGGCCGGGTTGCCCGGATCCTGTTCGGTCAGGAAGTTCGAAGGATCCGTGCCGATCGCCTTGACCTGGACGACATCGACGCCCGAGGCCTTGTCGAACTCGCTTTCGAACGTGATCGTCTTGCGCCGGTAAGGGTCCGCGCCGGGTGTCGTGCCAGTGGATTGGGCGTTGGCCATGTTCTCGGACACGACCCGCAGGCGGGCCGATTGCGCGGCCAGCCCAGAGCCCGCCACCCGCAGAGAGGCCTGGAGGGGGTCGATCATCCGCTCAGCCCTTCACGCTCTGCATCAGCATGCCGTGGAAGGCCCTGACCAAGTTGGTATTGAGCGAAAAATTGCGATTGACCTCGCTGGCCTTCATCATCTCCTGCTCGACGCTGACCGAATTGCCCGAGTCGGTGGTCTCCCATGGCTGGTCGGTTTTGACCGCAACCGACTGCCGGTCCGCCTGGCTGAGATCGAAATGGGCCGGATTGGTCGAGGCGAGCTCGAGCTGGGTGCGCGCCATCACGTCCGCGAAGGGCTGGACGGTCTGTGCCTTATACTGGGGCGTGTTCGCATTCGACACATTGGCCGCGATGACGGACTGGCTGACCGACAGCCACTGCGCCTGTTTCGCTGCAAGGTCGAATAGGTGGATCGGTTCCAAGGACTCTACCCGCGGGGTGACAATCTCCCCGGAAGGCTGTCTGTGCAACCTTGCACGGGGCTGTTCACCCGGGCAGCCCGGCGATCAGGGGTTCGGATGCGGCATGGGGCCGACCTTGCTCGAGCCCGCGACGTTAATGGCGCCAGCCACCGGACGGCAGGGCCTAAACCAATCGTTAAGCATGTTCCTTTAGAAAGTTCCTCGAAGCGCAGCCGCGATCAGATCCCCATCATGTGCGGCTGCCACAGGGGAAGCGAGAACATGTTAGTTCTTATCGACGACCGCGAGATCGTTACGGTGGGCTACGCGGGCGGCTTCAAGGGCGAGGGCGTGTGCAGCACAGCCCTGTGCCCCAGGGATTTCCGTGACTGGGTCGCGACCGCGGCCGAACACGATCTTGCAGCAGTCGAGGCCTTTCTGATCGGCAATTGCGTGGATCGGAACGATTATCCGCGAGCCATCCGGGAGCGCTCGCGCGCCCCGATCATTGCTATCAACGAAACCCAATCGCTGGAACAAACGCTCGATCTTTTCGCGGCGGGTTTCGACGATGTCGTGCGCAAGCCGATCCACGTGCGGGAACTGCTGGCCCGCATCGATGCAATCCGGCGCCGGGCCGTCCGCCACGAAGAGAACGAGTATCTGCTCGGCGACATCCGCGTCTTCTTCGATGGCCGGGACCCCGAGGTCCGCGGCGAGGCGCTTCTCTTGCCCCGCCGGGAGCGCCGGATCTTCGAATATCTGGTCAAGAACCGCGGCCGCTGGATAAACAAGACCCAGATCTTCAGCGCCATCTACGGCATCTTCGACGAGAACATCGACGAGAACGTGGTGGAAAGCCATGTCAGCAAGCTGCGAAAGAAGCTTCGCGCACGGCTCGGCTATGACCCGATCGAGTCCAAGCGCTATCTCGGCTATTGCCTCGATGACGCAAGCACCGCCCAAGGGACCACCTGGACCCCGCACCGCTCGGGCGTCGAGCAAAGGGTCGAGATCGCGGCATAGCTATGAGGTTTCGCCAAATTGTCGACCGGTCCAGACCACAGATTCGAGTTGCGCAAGCCTCAACCAGTGTCGAAGCTGTTCACGAAGTCGAGTGCCTGGACCCACATTCACATCAGCCCGGAATATGCGGACCTTTACCTGGGTGAGTTCGCTTTCCGATCGAGCCATCGGCAGCTGTGCGACCCGATGTTCGACCTCTTAATTGCGGCCCTGTGACATGAGCCGCAACAGCAGCGTCGAACTCGGCCCGATCCATCGGGCCGATGCCCCGCGCCTACTCTTGGCGATGAAGTCGGATAGGCGGTTGTCCCTCATGGCTTGCGATAGTGTTGTCATTCGCCAGGTCCAGCGGTGAAGGTGGACTCAATAAAGTTCAACAACTCTACGTGCGATTTGGTTCTCAACGGCGCCTGAGTGAACTGCCAATTCTCTGTCTCGGGAGCTACCACACGTTTCTCAAACGTGAATTGGAGCGAGACGTCTCCCACCAGAACGCCATTAATTGATCCCAGGTACTTAATTCCGAAAGGCACCAAGGTTAAACCCGGGTGGTCGACGTCAACAAGCAACTGCAGCCTGTTCTGTATAGATTGCCATTTGCCAAAAACATCTACAAACTCCATCGAGCACTGCGCGATCAGTGTACTGTTGTAAACAACGGCATACTGTCTTTCTGGCAACTTGAAACCAAGTGATCTGGTGGCAAATTCGAACAGATCATCAAGCAACTTGTCAGCAATGTCTGTTGTAGGGCAGGAGGCTGTTATCATCTGCGGCCCAACCTCAAGCGATATGACCTGGTAGGCGGTGCCATCGGACACAAACTTGCCCATTTGAAAGACCGGCGCCATTACACCAAACTGAGCGGCACCTGCAGCCTGTGCCCTGGCCCGGAACCCATATCGCGCCGCGATGGCATCCTCGACGTCCGCGTATGGTGGGGCAATTTCAGGACGATACTCGTCTTGCGTCAAGATGCGTGACGCGCTGCCTTGAAGGTATGAAACTACACGCATCGGCTATCCGCTAACTGCGTAGGAGCGTTCGGACCTTCTAGGACTCGTGCTTGAGAAGCAGGCGGTAAAGAACGGCTCGGTTCGTTGGTCGCCCATTCGAGCTTAACGTGTGTCCGGAAATTAGGCAGATTTGCGATGTTGGCAGCGACCTGAACCGGAGCCGCCCAGTTCACCGAGGGTGGATCTTGAAAGGGAGGGTTGGTCGGTGTGGAAGGCCATCGGTATCCGACCCCAGTTGCCGTAAAAACCTGGGTGGGCTCAACTGTGTCGCTGAGCGCAAACTCGACCCGAAGATCAAGAGCATTTGCGAGGTCAGATATCGTCTCAATGGTCCAATTGCCGTGATTCCTAAGCAGCTTGCTGACGCGAGCTTTATCCGCGCCTATCCTGCGAGCTAGATCCGACTGCGTCAGGTCGCTGGTCGCCTTGCGATGGACCGCTGCCTCGTAGAACGCGCTGAAAATTTCGCGTTGGAGCAGATCCGAGAGGAACTCCCGCTCATCTGGGCTGTACTGATTAGAAAGGGGTATCATAGACATCTTGAACGTTCCCCGTCAGATAGTCGCTCCAATGCTCGCCCCTGATTGGCTCTCGCCGCCCTAGATAGTCAGGCCAGCGCACTGCGGCTTCGAAGGCTTTTGCGGCATACTGGCCCTCCAATTCTGTGCGGCGATAAAACCCAAGCCCCACGAAATGGTCTTTCGCGACGAAACGCCCAAGCAGCCTCCATTGATTGCCCTTGACCCTGCGGAAGCAAAAGGCCCAAACCTCATCAACGTCGGTCAGCCGCTCTAGGTCAGGATGGCGGGGATTGTCCCTGTCTGGATCGCCCACAAGGCTTATTTTTACGTTCCACCCGAGACAAAAAGCAGCGATGAGAAAGTCGGCCATTGGATACGGGAAATCTGTCCTCGTGCTGTTTGCGACCATACGGTTGTGAATGGACTGAGGAACCCATATTCCGCGAGGAAGCGGTGGTTGATGGCGACGCGGCAGAAGGGCCACCAGCGGGTCAGTTGTATGGCCAGTTGTTATAAAAGACAACCCCAGAATCCATCTGCAACTAACGATGGTTCACAGTGCCTAAATCGCACCTGGACTCCAAGTTGAAGCCTAGAGGGCGGTTGAAAGCGCCCGCTACCCGCGCATCCAGGCACACCGCTTTCGAATGTGATCGCGCTCGCGGAACCTCGAAAGGGCTTGCCTGTTGGCTCCATGCCGCATTGCAGCATCTCGGCTCCCTCAGCCGAACTCCTTGCGAACTGGAGTGTCCGTGAAACGTCCTTCCCCATCGGCTCTTGCGCCGCGCCAATCGAAGCGCGGCAGGCGCAACTCACACGCAGCAACTGCGCTGACCGCCGCGGGGGTGCTGGCCGCGACAGCGCTCCTGAACCACCTGCTCGCAAAGCGTGCGGAACGGGCCAACCCTCCGCTTGGCAGGTTCCTCGATGTCGGCGGCGTCCGGCTGCACTACGTCGAGCGCGGCGAAGGCGAGCCGCTGATCCTGTTGCACGGCAACGGCAGCATGATCCAGGATTTCGAGACCAGCGGCCTGATCGATATGGCGGCCAGGTCGTATCGGGTAGTCGCCTTCGATCGCCCTGGATATGGCTACAGCACTCGGCCGCGCAGCACAGTGTGGACGCCGCAGGCCCAGGCCGAGCTGATCCGGGACGCGATGGGTCAACTCGGCCTGAGCCGGGCGACTGTTCTCGGCCATTCCTGGGGCGCCGCGGTGGCCGTCGCGCTCGCGCTCGATCACCCCGAAGCCGTGAAGGGCTTGGTATTGGCGTCCGGTTACTACTACCCCAGCGCGCGCTTCGACGCCCTCGCGATGTCCGGCCCCGCCGTGCCAATCATCGGCGACGTCATGCGCTACACCGTGTCGCCGATGCTTGGACGCGCGATGTGGCCCGTCCTCCTGCGCAAGATCTTCGGTCCGTCACCCACGCCCGCGAAGTTCGACGGTTTTCCCGTCGAGATGAGTCTTCGCCCGTCGACGCTCCGCGCCAGCGCGGCAGAGGCCGCCCTGATGGTGCCGAACGCAATGGCGGTCCAAGGACGTTACGGGGAGCTGAAGATGCCTGTCGCCATCGTGGCCGGCGAGGCGGACCGAATTGTCGGCATCGACCATCATTCGGCTCGCCTGCACGCCGAAATTCCGCAGAGTACGTTCGACCACGTGCCAGGGGTGGGGCACATGATCCATCAGACCGAAACCGAGCGCGTCATGGCAGCAATCGACCGGGCCTCAGGCCGGGGACCGTCCGGCCTGAACAAGGCCGCATAGCCCCCGGGGGGAGACCTGACCTCGCTCGCGCGATTTCCGAACGGATCAGGAGGGCGGCGTTTGCGGGCCTGCAAGCGCCGACACGATGCTCATCCGGCGTTCCCGATCATGATGCCGGTGGCAAGCACCAGTCCCCCACCGAGCATCACCTTGGCGGCGGCAGCGAGCGGCGGCGTTTCCATGTAGCGCCACTGGATCCACGCGATGATGAGGAGTTCGAACACCACAACGATGCCGGCGACGATCGTTGCGGTCCAGAAATTTGCGATCAGGTAGGGCAGCGTGTGCCCGATGCCTCCGGCGACCGTCATGAGGCCGCATACGAGGCCGCGCAGCCACGGGGTGCCGCGTCCGGACAGTTTGCCGTCGTCCGCGAGTGCCTCGGCGAAGCCCATCGAAATGCCGGCCCCGAGGGACGCTGCCATACCGACCAGGAAGGCATTCCAGGAGTTGTGCGTCGCAAAGGCCGCGGCGAAGACCGGCGCGAGTGTCGAGACCGATCCATCCATCAGTCCCACGAGACCGGGCTGGATGACCTGCAGCACGAAGCGTCGGCTCGCGTCTTCGTTCTCTTTGCCGCGGGCTTCCTCGGGCAAACGTCTGCTTTGGATCTCGCCAGCCCTCTGCTCATGGCCAGCTTCGGCGTCCGCGAGGTCGCCCAGGAGCTTGCGCACGGCGGCGTCGGTCGAGCGGCTCGCCGCCTGTCTGTAGAACCGCTCCGCGTCCCGCTCCATCAGCGATGCCTGGCGACGAACCGCGTCGACGCCGAGCGGTCGCACCTGCCAGACCGCCTTGCGCGCCACATTGCCCTTGACGTCCTGACGGCGGATCAAAGGAATATGGTCGCCGAATCTCGCAACGAAGGTTTCTATGAGCTGCCGACGATGCTCGCTTTCTTCGGCCGCCATATCGACGAACATCTGCGCCGTATCGGGATATTCGTCGCGCAATGTATGAGCGAAATCCGCATAGATGCGGCCGTCCTCCTCCTCATTGCTGATAGCCAGCGCCAGGACCTCGGGTTCGGTCAGCTCGGAAAAGCTCTTCATGTCGAATGCCGCTCAGATTGGAGGAATTCTAATCAGCGGCATATCGGCCTGCCATGCGGTGCGTCAAGGCCCTGGCGGGCCGGGCGACACGCGGCCGACCAGTATCCGGTCAGCGCAGGATGTCGGAAAGTCGCTTTGGTGTTGCCTCGCTCGGCGCCAGATCGAGACCGGAGAGCAGATCGACCAAGTGGACCGTCATCAGGCCCGCCGCCGTATCGGACTGGTTGGCCGCGATGGCATCGAACAGCGGGTGGTGGGCGTGGCTCGCACAAAGGGTGTCACGCCGGCTCCAGTAGAGCGCAATGATCAGCGAGGACCGTGTGACGAGATCGGTTATGAATTCCCGCAGTATCGCGTGTCCGGCGATTTCCGCGATCGCGACATGGAAGTGAGCGGACAGCATGAGCGCGTCGCTGTCCCGCGCCTCGCCCATCGCTTCGTGTTCCTGTTCGAGGTGCAGGCGCAGCCTCGCCGCGTCGGCCGGCGTGGCCCGTTCGGCCGCCAGAGCCGCGGCTCTCGGCTCGACGAGCATGCGCAACTCGAAGATTTCCCGGGCCTCGGTCTGCGACGGCTGCGCCACGAAGGCCCCGCGGTTGGGCTCAAGCCGCACCAGGCGATCGTGCGCGAGTGCTTGCAGGGCCGACCGAACCAGGGTGCGGCTCACTGCATAGATCGAGGCCAGCTCATCCTCCGGCAGCTTTGTTCCCGGGCTGAGCCTGTGGGCGAAGATCGCATTTTTCAGGCTGATGTAGACCTCGGACCATCGCGAAGCCGGTTTCGCCTCCATCGAGCCTTTGTCGTTCAGCGTGAGCATAGCGTCAGGTCCTGGGCGGAAGTCGCGACGTCACGAATCCCGGAATACGGAGCGGTTGCGGGGACGCGTCAGATGGCGCCGACCCGCGGCATGGCGGCACCGCCCGGTGCCAAGGCGCCGTCCAAATCCTGCTCGGTCTCCCCGAGGCCAGGCGCGAAGGCACGGAACAGGCCCGAATAGGTCTTGGGCCGTGGCGCCGCATAGCCACCCCGTTTCGATGTCCTGAGCCCCAGGCTCACGAGGCTCTCGGCCAGCTTCACGGCCGCCCCGACCCCGTCCACCACCGGAACGCCGTGCTCGCGGGACAGGGCGGCGGCGAGATCCGCCATGCCGGCGCAGCCCAGCACGATCGCCTCGGCCCGATCCTCGGCGATAGCTAGGCCGATCTCGGCCGAGATGCGTGCACGTCCGTCGGATCCGGGGATCTCGAGGTCGAGCACCGGAACGTCGGAGGCCCGCACCCGAGCGCAGCGGCTGGCGAGCCCGTATTTGACGAGATTGTGCTCGATGGCCGGCACCGAGCGCGACAGCGTCGTCACCACGCTGAACTGTCCCCCGAGGAGGCTGGCAAGGTGGAAGGCGGCCTCGCCGATGCCGACCACCGGGGCCGCCGTGAGGCAGCGGGCGGCGTCGAGCCCGGTGTCGTCGAAGCAGGCGATCACATAGGCATCCGCGTCCGGCGCCTTGTGGATTTCGGCAAGAAGGCCCGGGATCGAGAAAACCTCGTCGTAATAGCCCTCGATGCTGGCTGGGCCAAACTCCGGGTTGACGGCCGCGATCGTTGTGCCGGGCGAGGCGGCCGCTTCGGCTGCTTTGCCGATCTTCCGCGTCATGGATGCGGTCGTGTTGGGGTTGACGACGAGAATACGCATGGCCTGCCTACCGGAGCTCACAATTCGCCCCCCAGATAGAGCGCCTTGATCCGCTCGTCATGCAGAAGATCGGCCGAGGGGCCGGAGAGGGCCACCGTGCCGGTGCTGAGCGCATAGGCCCGCCGCGAAATCTTGAGCGCCATCCGGGAGTTCTGCTCCACCAGAAGCACGCTGACCTTCTCGTCGCGATTGATGGCCACGATGGAGCGGGCGATGTCCTGCACCAGCTTCGGCGCGATGCCGAGCGAGGGCTCGTCGAGCAGCAGCAAGGTCGGGCGGCTCATCAGCGCGCGACCGATCACCAGCATCTGCTGTTCGCCCCCGCTCATGGTGCCGGCCGCCTGGCTGTAGCGCTCCCTGAGCCGCGGGAAGCGGGCCAGAACGGCCTCGAGCGTCGATGCGATTCCGGCCTTGTCGGTCCGGGTGAAGGCGCCCATCAGCAGGTTGTCCTTCACCGACATCAGCCCGAAGGAGCGGCGGCCCTCGGGCACCATGGCGATGCCCATCTTGACGAGTTCGTCCGGTGCAAGCCCGTCAATGCGCTTGCCGCGGAAGCGGATCTCGCCCGCCCGGATTTTCCGCAGGCCGGTGATCGCCCGCAGGATCGAGGACTTGCCGGCCCCGTTCGCACCGATCAGCGCCACCGTCTCGCCCTCGTTCACGTCCAGCGAGACGCCCTTCAGCGCATAGACGTGATCGTAGTAGAGCTCGACATTCGAAAAGGTGAGAAGCGGCTCCATGGCCTAGAGCCCGATCGATTCGTCGGCGCTGCCGAGATAAGCCTCGATCACGCGCGGATTTGCCTGGATTTCGCTCGGCGTACCTTCGGCGATCTTCTCGCCGAAGTTCAGCACCACGATGCGATCGGAAATCTTCATCACGGCCGGCATATCGTGCTCCACCAGAAGGATGGTCACGCCGCGGCCACGTACCGCGCGCACCAACTCGACCGCCCGCCGTGTTTCGTCATGGTTCATGCCCGCGAACGGCTCGTCGAGGAGCAGGACCTTGGGATCGGTGGCGAGCCCGATAGCGATGCCGAGCGCGCGCAGATGACCCTGCGGCAGGGTGCTGGCCAGATCGCCGGCGATCGCGCCAAGGCCGAGGAACTCGAGGATCTCGTCGGCCGAGCGGGCGAAATCGCGCTCGTCGGACTGTGCGGTGCGCGACCCGAGAAAGAAGCCGAGCAGAGATGCCCGCGAGCGCAGGTGATGGGCCGTGATGACGTTGTTGCGCACGCTCATGCCCTTGAAGATCGTCGTCTCCTGAAAGGTGCGGACGACGCCGGTTCGGGCCACGATATGGGGCGCGAGGCCTGAGATGCGGCCGCCTCTGAAGAGCACCTCGCCGTCGCTTGGCCGCAGGAACGAGGCGATGAGCTTGAAGAGGGTAGACTTGCCGGCCCCGTTCGGGCCGATCACCGACACGATCTCGCCCTCGCGTACCGAGAACGAGATGCCGTTGACCGCCACGAGGCCGCCGAAGCGCTTGGTCAGTCCCTTGACTTCGAGAAGCTCGCTCATGCCTCAACTCCCCTTCCGGCGCAGCGCGAGAAGGCTGAGAATGCCGTTGGGCAGCACCACGATCAGGGCAATGAGAATCAGCGAGTAGATGAGCAGCTGGAACTGCCCGGTCTTGAACAGGAGATCCCAGCCGAAATAGAGCACGAAGGTTCCGACGATCGGTCCCAGCACATAGCCGAGACCGCCGAGAAAGCAGTTCAGCATGAAGTTGACCGAGTCGGTCACCGCGAAGCTCGACGGATAGATCGATTGCGCGATGGCGACGAACATCGCGCCGCCGAGGCCACCGAGGAACGAAGAGATCGCATAGGCGATCACCCGCAGCGCCGCGATGTTCACGCCGATCGACGACGCCAGTTCCTCGTTCTGCTGGAGCGATTGGCACAATTGCCCTATCCGGGAATGCACCAGGCGGTCGACGCCCGCGAAGGCCAGCACCATCAGGACCACGGCCGCGAAATAGAAAGCCTGGCGCGGGTTGGCGAGGGTCGCGAAATCCGGCAGCAAAGTCACCCCGAAGAGGCGGATCGGCCCCGGCGGCGGGATGTCGGTGATGCCCTTTGCGCCGTTGGTGAGCGGCGCCGCGAGGGCTGCCAGCCGCGCGACCTCGGTCAAGACCAGCGTCACCATGGCGAAATAGACGCCGCGCAACCGCAGGATCGGCCAGCCGATCAGGAGGCTCACGGCGGCGCAGAACAGTCCGGCGATGGGCAGGCTGAGCCAGAACGACACGCCGTAGACGGTGACCAGGATGGCCGACACATAGCCGCCCAGCAGCGCGTAGGCGCCCTGCCCGATGTTGATCCGCCCGATGTAGAAGGTGAGCCATACGCCGGCGCTGGCGATGCTGAGCAGCGCTACCGAGGTGAGCGTGTAATAGAGGTCGCTGCGGCCGCTGACCGCGATGAGCCAGGGCACGACCAGGAAGGCGAAGAGCAGGAATAGCGCCAGCGCGGCGAGTTTCGCGGTCGGGGTGTTCATGGTCAGCCCCACGGTTTGCCCATGAGCCCATTGGGCCGGATGCTCAGAAACACCATCAGGGCGGCGAAGATCACGAGATAGGTGATGTCGCCGTAGGAATGGAGGACCGACAAGCCCACCGATTCCAGCATGCCCAGGATGAAGCCGCCCGCGATGGCGCCCCCGACCACGCCGGCACCGCCGATCATCACCATGAGGAAGGCCTTGATCGAAATCGGGCCGCCGATCCCGGAATTGACGCCCGTGATGGCAACCAACAGCCCGCCGACCAGACCGGCCAGCATGGCCCCGAGCGCGAAGCCGATCATCGAATAACGGTCGACGTTGACGCCCATCAGCTGCGCCGCGACCCGGTCCTGGGCCAGTGCCCGCATGGCCCGGCCGGGGCGGCTGAACTGCATGAAGGCCATGAATCCGGCAATCAGCAGCAGCGCGATGACCCCGACGGCGATCTTGTCATAGGGGATGATCAGCCAGTCGACGTTCAGCACGCCGGAAACGATCTTCGGAACGCCGCGCTGCTTTTCCCCGAACAGCAGCAGGATCACCGCATCGAGCAGGAACGCGGTGCCGGCCGCGAGCAGCATCGTACTTTCCTCCCGGAAACTTCGACGGATCACGGTTCGGAACAGCAGCCTTTCGAACAGGGCGCCGACGATTGCCAGCGTCACGCCCGAGGCGACGAGCGCCACCACGAAGGGAAGGTGCAGTTGGCCATAGACCGTGTAGGTCACGAAGCCGCCGAGCACGAACATCTGCCCGTGTGCGAAATTGAGCACGTTCATGAGCGCGAAGATCAGCGTCAACCCGAGCGCGATCAGCGCATACTGGGCGCCGAGATAGAGTCCGTTCACGATGATCTGAGTCATGCGCAATTCCGCTTTGCGGAGGCTCGGCTCGATTAGGCCGCCGGACGTGACCTCGGTTGCTGCGTGAGAGTCTTTCCCTTTCGGGCAGGCGGTGTGCATCGCCTTCTCCCGCCAGGGGAGAAGGCGATGCCGGAATGTGTCCGACCTGGTCGTAGCGCCGGCGTCAAACTTGCCGCGCGATCAGGATTAGTCGACGTCGGCGACGAACAGCGTCTCGAACTTGCCGTCCTTGTATTGCGTCACCACGAGCGGGACCGCGAGCTGCCGCTTCTGGCCAAACGACGTCGTGCCGACATAGTGCAGCGTTTTCCCGTCCTTGAGGTAGGGATTGGGCGCCGAGAAGCCGTCTATGGTCTTCTGGTACTCCGCGACATTGTCGATCGCCTTCGGATTTGCCTTCAAGGTGTCGACGATATATTGCAGGGCGTAGACCTTGGTGTTCGAACTCGTCGTTATACTCCCCGAACATCTTGGTGTAGCGCGCGATGAAGTCCTCCATAGTCTTGGAGCGGATCTCCGGCGTGGATGCGCCGCCGACCGAGATGAAGCCATTGGCAAGGTCGCCCGCGCCTTCTTCGAGCACCTTGGCGTCCTGCGCGGTTTCGGCCGAGATCAGGCCCTCGAAACCAAGCTCGCGCGCCGCACGGATCAGCAACGGCGCGTTGGCGGGCGCAACGCCGGAGAGTACCAGCAAGTCCGGCTTCAGCTTCACGACAGGGGTCAGCACCGGCGTGAAGTCGCGTGTATCGTTCTGATAGGTGTCCTTGTCGGCGACGATCTGCAGGCCCAAGGCCTTGGCGGCCGCGACACCGCTGTCGCGCTGGCTCAACGGGTCGGATTCGTTGGCCGCCACGAAAGCGATCGTCTTCACGCCCTTGTTGTCGTGCAGATATTTGTAGATCGCCGGGCCGGACTGGTAGCTCGCCACCATGCCGAGCACCGCATTGCCGGCCGGCTTGGTATAGAGCTCCTTCGGGAAAGCATAGGGGAAGTAGATGATTCCCTTGGATTCGGCGACGGGCCGCACGGCCGCCGCGCCGTCGTCGACATTCGGGCCGACCACATAATGGATGCCCTCCTGGGCCATCTTCTCCATGCCGGCGATGGCGCGCTTGGGGTCCTTCTGATCGTCGAACGTGACGACGTCGATGTCGTAGGTCTGGTCGCCGATCTTGACCCCGCCGGCCTCGTTCATCTGGGCCGCGAGCGTCTGCATCGAGCGGACGTTCGAAGTGCCCCAGGCCGCTGCGGGACCGCTGGTCACTCCAACGAAGCCGATCTTCAATTGCTTGTTGGCCGCCTGTGCCGCCGCTCCGCCCACCAGGACCAGGATCGAGGCGCCAAACAACGCCGATCCCGCGCGAAATTGCTTGCTCATCATCGTTCTCCTCCCGTGTTTCCGGGCGATCAGAACTCAAACAGGGCTGCCGCACGGCTTGAGGCTAAGCAACTCCCAAGCTCGCCGGTTGTCAACAGCTGAACGGATTTTTGTACTCAGTTCTGGGAAATTTTGTATACAACTATGGGCAGGGCCAATCTGATGGCGCGGCTCATGGGACGGAACGCAACAAGGTCATCGCTTTGTGAGGCCCACATTTCGTCGAATCGGGCGCGATCGGGTGTGATCTTTCCGACCCAATCCGTACGGGCCCGCGTTCACGACAGAGAGCCGGGTCGGTGACAAGATTCTTGTCCGACCCTATCGTCGGAGAGCGGGACAAAGATGGTCTTCGGCGGTTGTCGGCCAGATCGAGGTCTACAGGGAGGATTAAATGCCACGGTACAAAATTCTGATCATGGGGGCATCATACGGTTCGCTACTCGCCTCCAAGATCATGTTCGGAGGCCATACGGTCACGCTTGTTTGTCTGCCGGCCGAAGCCGACCTCATAAATTCAGAAGGCTTCCGCGTTCGCCTGCCGGTCCGCGGCCTCGAGGCGCCCGTGGAGATCAACTCCCGGAAGCTGCCGGGGAAGGTTTCGGCAGTCGGACCGGCCGAGGTCGACCCGGCTGATTTCGACCTGATCGGCCTCGCCATGCAGGAGCCGCAATATGGTTCGCCCGGCGTGCGAGAATTGCTCGATCGGGTGGCGCGCTCGCGCGTACCCTGCATGTCGATCATGAACATGCCCCCGCTTCCGTACATGAAGCGTATCCCCGGCCTCGACACCGAGGTGCTGAAGCCCGCCTACACCGACCCCTCCGTCTGGGACAGTTTCGACCCCGGAACGCTGACCCTGTGCAGCCCCGACCCGCAGGCGATCCGTCCTCCCGAGGAGAAGGTCAACGTGCTCCAGGTCACGCTGCCGACAAACTTCAAGGTTGCGCGATTCGACAACGAGGAGAGCAACACCATCCTGCGCGCGCTGGAGCACGACATCGACGCGGTCCGGTTCGAGGTGGGCGATCGCAAAGTGGAACTGCCGGTGAAACTTCGGGTGCACGATTCGCTGTTCGTCCCGCTTGCCAAATGGGCGATGCTGATTGCGGGCAATTATCGCTGCATTACCCCAGACGGCATGCGGACCGCCAAGGAAGCGGTTCACACTGACATCGAAGCGTCGCGCTCGGTTTACGACTTCGTGGTCGACGTCTGCGTGAAGCTCGGCGCCTCACGCCAGGAACTGGTGCCTTTCGAGAAATACGCCGCTGCGGCAGAAAGTTTGACGCGGCCAGCTTCTGCGGCCCGCGCCTTGAACAATGGCGCAAAGAATATCGAGCGTGCCGACAAGCTCGTCCAACTCGTCGCACGGGAGAAGGGCATGAGCCATCCGGTCCTCGATCAGATCGTGGCGCTGGTCGACCGGCGGTTGCAGGCCAATCGGGCCGCGAAGGCCGCGTAGTCTCGCTGCGTCACAAGCCGGCACAGAATGCGGGCATTGTTGCCGCGAGCAGGGAGATGATGCGCGGATCGGACCAGGGACACGAGAGCTTTTTTCCGCCTGCCGATCTTGAGACACATCTTCGGCCGGATCACCCCGTCGGGTGATCCGGACCGGGGCCAGTGGCGTACGCCCTGGCCGTGCCGGCGAGTACCGGCCGGCGACGAACGCCACATCGGCGTCCTCCACCGACTGCTGGTTGCCGCGATGCAGCCGATATGCGAACTGCCAATTCATCAGCTCTTCACCTTGCATTCGCATACTGGCGAGAACTAGATCAAATTGCGCAGGTGTTAAAGCTTCATCCACCATGTGGAGCGTCAATACGATCCGTACTTCGCCGGAAATTTGGTACCCTAGTCCGAGCGGGTCATTGATACACGACCGGTGAACGGTTCCAATTAGCTTCGAGGCATGGATGAAGCCGCTGATTAAGGACATCAACGCGAACAGTGCCGTCGAATTTGCTCTGATCGTGCCGGTGCTTTTTTCTATGGTTTTCGGAATAGTCGAATTTTCGATGATCCTGTACACGTACAATGCTGCCGAGCATGCGGCGTGGGACGTGGCGCGCCAGTTGTCGACAAATCAAATATCGACATCACAGGTTTCATCGTTGGCCGTTGCCGAATTGCCGAGCTGGGCGCGCGGCGGGGCAACGGTGTCGACAAGCTCTTCGTCCACCAATCCCAGCCTCAATCATTACACGGTCCAGATCAGCATCCCGGCCACCGCCGCCAGTCCAACCAACGTGCTCAGCTTCGCCTATGGCACTGTGACCTTGAAGGCAATCTCGACGATGCAGCAGGAGCCGACGTCGTGAAGGGATTTCGTCGTAACGAAAGTGGCGGCGTAATGATCGTATTCGCCCTAATCTGCGCCACTTTGTTTGCCTTTATTGCACTGGCAGTCAACTCGGGTAACCTGTACTATAACAAATCGCGTATCCAAGCTGCCGCGGACGCTGCGGCGCTAGGTGCGGTGCTGTTCCTCCCGAGCTCCGCCTCCGCCACCACTCAGGCAGTAAGCCTCGCGGCCAGCAACGTGCCGGCAAGCTTCGGGACCATCACGAGTTCGTCCGACGTCGTGGTCGGAACCTGGAATCCGCTGTCGAGGACCTTCACGGCATCTGCGACCAATCAGAATGCCGTCAAGGTCCTGACGCATCGGACGGCTTCGAACGGCAATGCCGTCTCGACGTTCTTCGGCGGCTTCGTGGCAAAGCCAACAGTCGATGTCCAGGCCCAGGCGATCGCGGTGAAGATGACCGGATCCTGCGTGATCGCACTCGATAGCTCGTCCCAGAATAGCTTCTTCGCCGGCGGCAGCGGGTCCACGAACATCAACTGCCCGCTCCAGGTCAATTCCACCAACAACCAAGCCGCCTACACCCAGGGCGGATCAACGGTCAGTGCATCGAAGATCTGCGTCACTGGCGGGTACAAAGGCAACGGCTTCAATCCGTCGCCGACAACGGGCTGCCCCGTGCTGACGGATCCCCTGGCATCAATGGCAGAGCCGGCGCAGCCGAGTTCGAACTGCACCGCTCCCGCTTCGGGCGGCACCATGGCCTCGAACTGCACATACTCGGGCACTGTGACGATCAGCGGAAACACCACCCTGCAGAGCGGTATCATCTATTTCCACAATGCGGCCGTCAAGATGGGCAGCAACGCCAATGTGTCCGGATCAGGGGTGGTTCTGTTCTTCGATTCCGGAAGCTCGTTCGATTTTACCGGAGCCAGCAATGTCGACATAACCCCGCCGTCGACCGGAACCTACGAAGGCGTGGCGATTTTCCAGTCGCGCAGTACGCCATCCACGACAACCGACAAGGTGTGGGGCAGCGGAACCTTGTCCCTGGGCGGGACCGTCTACGCGCCATCCTGCCAGTTGGCCATGGGCGGCAATTCGACGCTCACGATTTCGGTCGGCTACGCCATTGCCGCGACGATGTCGTTCGGCGGATCGAGCAATCTCACCGTTGGATCGGTCGGCGCCGGCGGAAGTTCCCCACGCATGCTCCGAGTCCATACGGGGCTCGTGTTTTAGCACGCTTGGCGAAGCCGCAAACCGCGGATGCTCCAGCCCGCCTGGGACCAAGCTCCCGCTTGGCCGACCCGCCCTCGTCCGCTCGCCTCAAGCCGTCACCAGCCCGCGCGCGTCTTCCCAGATCGCCTCCCTGGCGCCACATCACGGGTTGAAGACCGTTTGGCGCACAGGAGGTCGGCATGGCGGACTATGTTTTGGCGGTCGGCACGCACGATCCGTACGGGTTTTCGGCCGCGACCGAGGTCGATGCGATCAGCCAGGCGGTCGGCTATATCGAGAGCCGCCATGCGCACGATCTCGAGCGCCTCCCGCAAGAGGTGGTGACGCTCTTGGGCCCGGCAGGCCTCCTGACGCGGCCGAGCGAGCGGATCGACGAGTTCGTCCAGCGCCTCCCAGGCAATCACCCGGGGCTCGATCCAAACACAATTCAACCCGGCAATTCGAACATCCCGGACTGCAACGCGGATTAGGAGCGGGTCACCCTATTCGGGCGGCACCCGGTCCGTAGCACCTTTCACCCGCCGGTTCGCGGGGTCGTACATCGGCCTGAGCGAGGCTTTGGCGGGCACGCGCCGGCCCGCAATCTCGATTTCGAACCGGCCGGCAGCGATGAAATCCGGGCTCACCGGGCCTCCGCCGTTCTCGACATAACCGAGCCCCATGGCCCGCCCAAGGGTGTGGCCGAACATGCCCGAACTGATGCGGCCCACCACCGCGCCGTCGCGCCAGACTGGCTCGTTGTGGTAGAGGAGCGGCTCCGGGTCCTCCAGCGCGAACTGGACCAGCCGCCGGGTGACGCCCTGCTCGCGCTGGCGCAGCAGCGCCTCGCGGCCCATGAAGCCGCCGCGCTTGTTCCAGGCGACCGCAAAGCCGATCCCCGCCTCGAGCGGGGTGTCCTCGTCCGTGATGTCATGGCCCCAATGCCGGTAGCCCTTCTCTATGCGGAGCGAGTTCATGGCATGGTATCCGGCGAGCTTCAGTCCGACCGCATCCCCGGCCGCCACGATCGTGTCGAACACGCCTTGCGCGAATTCGGTATCGACGTAGAGCTCCCAGCCGAGCTCCCCCACATAGGTGATGCGGCTCGCCCGCACCCGCGCGAAGCCGAGGTCGATGATCCTGCGAAGTGCCGAACCGGAAGGCCTCGTTGGACAGATCGGCGTCGGTCAGCGGGGCCAGGAGGTCGCGCGACCGCGGGCCCATGATGCCCAGAACCGCCTGGCCGGAACTCACGTCGACCGCGATGGCCCGCGCATCCCCGGGGATGTTGCGCTTGAGCCAGCCAAGGTCGCGCGTCTGCGCGGCTGCGGCCGTCACGACCAGGAAGCGGTCCTCGGCTTCGCGCGTCACCGTGAGGTCGGCTTCGATGCCGCCGCGCTCGTTCAGCCATTGAGTGTAGACGATAGTGCCAACTGGAACCGCCACGTCGTTGGAGCAGATCCGGTTCAGTACCGCCTCGGCATCACGGCCCTCCACCACGAATTTGGCGAACGACGACTGATCGAACAGGCCGACCGCCTCGCGCACCGCCCTGTGCTCCGCGCCCGAATGCTCGAACCAGTTCTGGCGGCCGTAGCTGTAGCGGTATTCGGGGGCGACGCCCGGCGGGCGCGTACCAGTTGGGGCGCTCCCACCCGGCCGTCTCGCCGAAACACGCGCCTGCAGCCTTCAGCCTGTCGTGCAGCGTGGAGCGCCGCACGCCCCGCGCCGTGGCGGGCTGCCGGAAGGGCCAGTGCATGGCGTAGAGCAGGCCCAAGGATTCCGTGATCCGCTGTTCGAGATAACGGCGGTTGCGCTGGAACGGCATCATGCGTCGGATATCGACGTCCCACAGGTCGACCGAAGCATGGCCGTCGATGATCCAGTCCGCCAGCACCTTGCCGGCCCCGCCGGCCGACTGGATGCCGATCGAATTGAAACCCGCGGCCACGAAGAGGTTTTTCACCTCGGGCGTTTCGCCCAGCAGGTAGCGGGTATCGGGCGTGAAACTCTCCGGGCCGTTGAAGAACAGCTGGATGCCGGCCTTGCCGAGGGCCGGCACGCGGCGGATGGCGCCTTCCAGCAAGGGCTCGATATGGTCGAGGTCCTCGGGCAGCGTGTCGAACGAGAAGCTCTCCGGAATGCCGTTCATGCCCCATGGCTTGCTGACCGGCTCGAACCAGCCGACCAGCAGCTTGCCGGCATCTTCCTTGAAGTAGGTGCAATTGTCGGCGTCCCGCAGCACCGGGAGGTGGCGCGGCAGGTCCGGGATCGGCTCGGTGACGATGTAGAAATGCTCGGCGGCATGCAGCGGCACGGTGGTGCCGGCCTTGGCGCCGAGTTCCCGCCCCCACATGCCGGCACAATTGACCACGACCTCGGCCTCGATGTCGCCCGCCGCGGTGCGAACCCCGACCGCGCGGCCGTTCTCGACCACGATCTCGGTCACGACCATGTTCTCGATGATCCGCGCGCCCCGGCTCCGTGCTCCCTTGGCCAACGCCTGCGTGGTGTCGATGGGGTTGGTCTGGCCATCCTTGGGCAGGTGAACCGCGCCGACCACGTCGTCGATGCTGATCAGCGGCCAGAGCTCCCGGGCGCGCTCCGGGCTGAGCACATCCACCTCGAGGCCGAAACAGCTCGCCATGGAGGCGCCGCGCTTGAGTTCCTCGAAGCGCTGCTCGGTGGTGGCGACCGCAACCGAACCGATCTGGCGGAAGCCGGTCGCCTGCCCGGTCTCCTGTTCGAGCGTGGCGTAGAGCTCGGTCGTATATTGGGCAAGGCGGGTCAGGTTATGGGTGGCGCGCAGCTGACCCACGAGACCGGCGGCATGCCAGGTGGTGCCGCTGGTGAGCGTCTTGCGCTCCAGGAGGACGATATCGGTGCAGCCCCGCAGCGTGAGATGGTAGGCTAGACTGCATCCGACGATGCCTCCGCCCACGATGACGACCTGCGCGCGCCGCGGTACACCTGCCACCCCGCCCCCCTTGGTTCAGCCGAAAGTTCTCCGAGACGCTTATGCGGTTTTTCACGCTCGTGAAACCATTTCGTCGGCTCGCTCCCCGTTCCGACGATTGCGCCGAGGCAGAAATGCGTGCGAACAGCTGACGCAGCAGCGGCAACTCGCCTACATGTCCGTATAGACGCCTAGCACAACAGCGCAGAGTTTCATGCTCATGACATATCCCAGCACCCTCCTGTTCATCGACGGCGCCTGGTCGGCGAGCCATTCCGGCCAGACCATCGAAGTTCGCGATCCTGCGACGAACGGCATAATCGGCACTGTCGCCAGCGCTTCGATCCCGGATCTCGATCGCGCCCTCGCGGCCGCCGATCGCGGCTTTCGCCTCTGGCGCAGTATGTCGGCGCTCGACCGCAGCCGGATCATGCGGCGTGCCGCCGATCTGATGCGCGAGCGCGTGGATGCAACGGCCCGGCTGATGAGCATCGAACAGGGCAAGCCGCTGGCCGAGGCAAAGGTCGAGACCCTGTCGGCCGCGGACGTCATCGACTGGTTCGCCGAGGAGGCGCGGCGTACCTATGGACGTGTCATCCCGGCTCGCGGGCCGGGGATCCATCAGCTTGTGGTGCGCGAGCCGGTCGGCCCGGTGGCGGCCTTCACGCCCTGGAATTTCCCGATCAACCAGACCGTCCGCAAGATCGCGCCCGCCCTGGCGGCCGGATGCTCGATCATCGTCAAAGGCCCGGAGGAAACACCCGCCTCCCCCGCCGCGCTGATCCAGTGCTTCGCCGACGCGGGGGTCCCGGCCGGGGTGGTCAACCTCGTCTACGGCGATCCGGGCAATATCTCGAGCTATCTCGTGCCCCATCCGGTGATCCGGAAGATCTCCTTCACGGGCTCGGTCCCGGTCGGCAAGCACCTCGCCGCCCTGGCCGGCCAGCACATGAAGCGCGCCACCATGGAGCTCGGCGGCCACAGCCCGGCGATCGTATTCGACGACGCCGATCTCGATGCGGCCACCAGGGGCCTGGCCTTCGCCAAGTTCCGCAACGGCGGGCAAGTCTGCGTGTCGCCCACGCGCTTCATCGTCCAGGAGAACATCTTCGACGAATTCACCCAGCGCTTCACCGCGGCAGCACGCGCCGTGAAGGTCGGCAACGGCCTCGACGAGGGCACCCAAATGGGTCCGCTGGTCAATTCCAAGCGGCTCAACGCCATCGAGGACCTGGTCGGCGACGCTGTGGCCAAAGGGCGCCAAGATCGAGACCGGCGGACGGCGCATCGGCAACGAGGGCAATTTCTACGAGCCCACGGTGCTGTCGGGGCTCAACCTCGACATGCGGGTGATGAACGAGGAGCCGTTCGGCCCGCTGGCCCTGATGATCCCGTTCCGCGACCTCGAAGAGGCCCTGACCGAGTCGAACCGCCTTCCCTACGGGCTGGCGGCCTACGCCTGGACCCGGTCGGTGGCCAACACGACGGCGCTGGGGGCCGGGCTCGAAAGCGGCATGGTGACGATCAATCACCTGGGTCTCGGACTTCCGGAGACGCCGTTCGGCGGCGTCAAGGATTCCGGCTACGGCTCGGAAGGCGGCACCGAGGCGATGGACGCCTATCTCGTCTCGAAATTCGTGTCGCAAGCCGGCCACTGAGGCAATGTTCCGGCCAAGGCTCCGGTGAGGCGGGCCTGACCTTGAAATCGTCGCGAACAAGCAGGCCTGTCGCGTGCCCACGCCCTACCGTGGCCAGGATATCTCGGCCGCTCTAAGGCAGGATTGGCAGGCAATATGGCGGTGGGTTTCGGTCTCCTAGCCGCTCTGCTCTGGGGCCTGGCTGACTTCATGATTCGAAGGTCCGGCCGCACGGTCGGAATCCATCGCTCCATGCTCTACGCACAGGGGTTCGGGGCCGTCTCGGTCGGGGCCTGGATTCTCGGCAGTCCCGAGACCGGCACCGTCGTCGCCAAGGCGCCTGTCCTGGCCTGGGTGGCGGCGCTTGGCGCCGCTCCGATCGGGCTCGCAGGTACCATGTCGCTCTATCGTGGCCTGAAAGTCGGTAGAATGGGCTTGGTCTCGCCCATCGCCGGCGCCTATGGGGCCGTCACGGCCGTGCTGGCCGTTGTGGCGGGCGAGCCGATCAGCAGGCTGGCGCTGGCCGGCATCGTGGCGCTGGCCGCCGGGGCCGTGCTGGCCGCCGCGCAACCCGACGACGTAGCGACCGGCCGTCCGACCCGCACCGGGCTCTTCTGGGCCGGGGCAGCCTGCCTCTGCTTCGGCTTGCAGTTCTGGATCCAGGGGCGCTTCGCGGTCCCGGGTCTCGGCGCAGTGCTTCCCGTGGGCATCTATTACCTCGTCGCGACCCTGACCCTCGGGGCCGCCGCCGTCGTGAGACGCCCCCCGCTCGCCCTGTCGGGCGCGAATGCCCGGACCGTCCTTATGACCGGCATGGTGGCGGTGGCGGGCTACGTGGTGTTCTCGATCGGGCTCGGAACCGGAAACGTGGCCGTTGTCACCGTGCTGAGCTCTCTGCAAAGCACGGTCGCGGTCGCGCTCGCTTCGGTCTTTCTGCGGGAGCGACTGACAGTGCACCAATGGATCGGTGTGGCGCTCGTGGCCCTGGGGCTCGGCCTGGTCCGGGCCGGATGAAATCTTAACCATGCAGCGCCACCGTAGCTGCAATGCAGCATGTGATGTTGCAACGCAGCATAGGCCGGATTAGGTTTGTGAGCGTCAGGGAGGTCCGCCGCCGAGGGTTCAGTAACAACGAACCTGAAGGAACGACCGAATGTTCAGCAATCTTATCGCCTATGCGCAACGCCGCATGGCCGCCCACCGCCGCTACCGCCAGGCCATCGCCGAAATCGACGCGATGACACAGCGCGACCTCATGGAAATCGGTGCTTTCCAGACCGACCTCTACGAAGCGGCCAGACGGGAAATTCTTGGCTGACCAGGCCAAGACGTGGCGACCCAGAATACACGTGTCCGGCCGCGACCACAGTGGTGAAAACACCGCTTGTCGCGGCCCGTGCCGCCCTTCAGGAGGCCTGGGGCAGCACGTAGTTCGGGGCGGATT
The DNA here is from genome assembly GCA_963851175.1 of uncultured Alphaproteobacteria bacterium. GTDB lineage: Bacteria > Pseudomonadota > Alphaproteobacteria > Rhizobiales > Beijerinckiaceae > Lichenihabitans. Next base: position 148,570 of record CAWKNU010000001.1, read on the forward strand.
GGGGTGCTTCGAAAACAACCCCCAGATCATTGGTCCGACGCCAGATGACCCGGGCACGAAACAAGCCTTCCTTGCCGTTGACCCGCAGGGCAAACACTTCCGGTACGCTGGCGACGTCTGAGATCTCCAGCTTCGCGCCCTGATCGGAAATGTCCCGTACCAGACAAAACAGGCCCGACTTTTCGTCGCCGGCCATGATCTGGCCACCGACAAAGGAATTGTTCCGAGCACTCTGCCGCTGCTCCTGCATTTCGCATCTCCGTTGCCTACCCAGAACGATTTGCATTGCAATGTTAAGGCACCGTTCGGCAACCCAGAAAATGTATACTGAGAGTCAAGGAATGCATACGGAGGTTGCTCAAAGGCTCAGCAGTTGGCCCTTGATACGTGCTCTCCGCTACCAGTTCCTTTTCTAGACCCGCTTGTTTTAGGGCGATGATCTCTTGGCTACGTCTTGGATGCAGAACGATGCGCCCTTGGGCGAGGATGTCGAACAGTGCCAATCTGGCCCGAAGCCGAAGTGATCCGACGTTCGAGTGTTGAGCGTGTGATTTGCCGCGCTTACAACGAAGAGGACCAACGTCGCTACCAATAAAGGTATGCTGCATGACAAGCCGATCCTAAACGATCGTAAGTCGCTTAGCCCGCCAAGCCTCGACCGTCCTCAAGACTGCAAGGCACGCCAATAGAGAGCATGCTGCAAGTAGGGAGCTTCCAAACAAGGCTCGTTTCAAGCCCACGCCGGACCCTACTCGATTCCGCCCGCTTGGCTGGCCACTTCATCGTCGCCCGGCTCGCGCCGGAAGCCCTTGATCCGGCCAAGGACGTCGGCGAGCGGATCGCCGTTCAGGGCCTGGGTCACAAAATCGCCGTGCGGCACAGCCTCGCCGGCATTCAGGAAGGTAACGCTGCCGGGCTCGATGCGGGAACCGAGGCTGGTCGAGATCCCGATGCCGCGGGCCTGCAGTCGACCCTCCAGCGCCTCGTTGCCGTCCTTGGACGACTTGCCATAGACGCTGACGAAAAAGCCGGGCCCGCGATGCTCGATATAGCTCTGGAACGTGTCGCCCTCTCCATAGAGCGCGTCGAGCAGCACCAAACCGCGGATGCGCCCGCCTGCGCGGCCGTAGCGCAGCGCCGCCGCGGTCGGGAGGTAGCCCCCGCTATAGCCGACGATGATCACCGGCGCATGTTCGAACACGAAGTCGGCTGCGTGGGTGCCATAAAGTTCGGCGAGGCGCCGGTCAGCCTCGTGCAGGAACTGGTTGAACACCCCGGGTTCCCAGAAGCGGCCGGCACTGGAATCGCGCGCGTTCACGGCGAATTGCGGGGCCACCAGCACGGCATTGAGCCCCGACTTGGCAAGCTGGCGCGGGACGCCTTGCCGGTCCTGCACGTCGCGCTCGAGCGTTGCCTCGTTGCCGTGCAAGTACACCACGATCGCGGCGCGCCGTCCCGGATCAAAGCCCTTGGGCAGCGAGAGCAGGACGCGCTGATCGCTGTAGGTCTGATCTTCCCACAAAGTGCCGTTGCGGGCGGACGAATGGCCCAGGCGACCGTCGTCATTGACGTCCATGAACGCCTTAGCGGCGCCCGGCACCTTGCCGTGGAATGGGAACGGGCTCGTGTCGAAGGCCACGAGGGCAGTCCGTGTGCTGGCCACGGCCGGTAGCGGCAGCGAGGATTGGGACATCTTCGGCGCCAGCACCTGGGGCTCGCGGGCGCAGGCCGTCAGCGCGATCGCCGCGGCCGCCAAGGTCGCGAGCCGCCGCAAGCTGAACAATGCGCTGGCCACGTGGTCGGCTCCCCGGCTGCAATCGCGTGCCCAACAGAGCATGCCGGAGCCAAGACTCCTAAATCAAGGTGAGCGAAGTGTTAAGCCGCGGCGCGGGCCGGGTCGGAATTCGGCGCCATGTTGCGGGCCGGGAACACCTGCGGCAGCACCACGGCGAAAAAGGCCGGGATCGCGACCAGATAGGCGAGGCCCCCGAGGCTCAGCACACTCGAGAGCCCGAACGCGGTGGCGATCAGCGGCACGGCCGCTGCCCCGATCACCGAGAAACAGCCGTTGATGCCCCAGGCCCACAGGAACATGTGTTCCTTACCGAGGCGAGCCAGGGTGGTCATGGCGGTGGGCATCGGGAAGCCCATCAGGAAGGCCGGTGGCGCGACCGTGAGGAAGCAGATCAGCAGCCGCAGCCCGTACGGCAAGGTGCCGATGAGCGTCAGGGCGCGGTCGAGGAACAGGCCGTAGCCGATCAGGATCAGCCCGATGGCGAGCAGTATCGGGGGCAGGAAGGCCCGCGGCCGGTGGAGGATGCGCTCGGCCACCAAGCTGCCGAGGCCGGAGAAGACCAGCATGGAGGTGATCAGCACCGAAGCCGAGACGGTGGCGTTGTTCAGCGCCAGCGTATAGTCGGCGATCAGTGCGACCTCGACAATGATGTAGCCGAGCCCCAGGCAGGCGAAATAGAGGATCGTGCCGGCCTTGCCGGGTGCCCGGCTGAAGATGCTGCGCCAGCCGAACACCACCGGGATGGCGACGAGCGACACGGCCGCGATGGCCGCGATGCCTAGCGTCGCCCAGAGCAGCAGATAGCCCCACTCGTCCTGCACGATCTCGAGGCGATCGAGCAGGTTCGGCAAGTCCCTCGGCTTCACATAAGCCGCGAAATAGGGCCGGTCGTTGGTCAGCGGGCGGGCATCGAATACGTAGCGCCGGGCGATGTCGTCCCACCCGCCGAAGATCAGCGCATGCCAGGCGAGCCGGCCCATGAGGGTGGACGGCAAGGCAGTGGGCGTAGCGGCTGCGCCCTCATCGCCGCCCGTGTCGTCCGTGGCCGCCGCGGGTGCGCCGTCGGCGGCTTTGCCGGGCGCCGGCGCGGGTGCATCGGAGAAGATCGAGCCACGATAGTTCGACAACACGCTGTCGGTCTGCGCAGCGTCGAACGCGATGCCAGGAGAATAGATCTCGTCGAACGACATCGTCTTGGCGTGGTCGCGCAGCGCCGTGACCTCGGCATCGGTGAAGCCGCCGCGCTTATACAGGACGGTCGCGGTCGACAGGTAGGTCGAGACCGCGAAAAAGTCCCGGCTCATCCCCTCGGAGTCGACCGCCCGGCCCGCCTCAGCCATGGTGCTGTAGAGTTTCAGGACCGATTTCGGCGGCTCCTCCTTGTTCCACAGCGTGACCGACAGCACCCCGCCGGGCTTCAACGCCCGCATGTAGGTTTCCATCGCCTCGCGCGAATAGGCATATTTCTCGACGATCGCGAAGCCGCCCGGGGCCGACAGGCCGGCCGAATCCGCGAGGCTGAGGTCGACCACGTCGTAGCTGTCGGGATGACCCGCGAGATAGAGGCGACCGTCGTAGTCGACCACGTGTACTCGCGGATCGTTCAGCACGTCGCCGGTGAAATCGCGCAGGCCCTTGTCGGTGCGAAAGGCGGACAGCACGGCCGGGTTCGATTCCGCGACGGTCACGCTTTTGGAGCCGTTGCGCAGGGCCACCGCGGTCGAGATGCCGCCGCCGAACTGTATGACGAAACTGTCGGGCACCCTCTTGACCAGATAGGGAAGCACCATCGGCAGGAAGCGGAAATAGGCCGTATCCTCGGGCGGCAGATTTCGGATGATGCCGTTCGGCCCTTCGCCGTCGATGTACATGCCCAAATAAGCGTTGGGCGGCATGGTGGGCAGGTTGAAGGCGGCGTTGTCGCTCAGGCCCGGCGCAAAGTGCAGGTAGGAACTGGCATAGACTTCTAGGTCGCCAAAAGGCGAATAGTTCTCGTAGACGCGGCGGCTATCGGGAAATTTGCGGGCGTAGCTGACGCCCTTGTAGTCGGACACGGCCAGCTTGTGCAGGCCGAGCACCGGCGGCAACAGAAGATGCACCCCGACCGACACGGCCGCGACTGCGACCAGGGTGGCTTCGCGGCGCACGTTGCGCGGGCCCGCGGCTGCGAACCAGAACAGGCCGCCAAAGGTCGCCAGCACCAAGGGCACGATCACGAGATCGGCCGGCGGGATCAGGAACAGGGTGCCCAGAAAAACGAGCCCGCCAAGTCCGGCGCCGACGAGGTCGGCGAAATAAACCCGGGCAAAGAACCGGTCGGCCTTCAGGAACACCGTCCCGAGAAACAGCGCACCAGCCAAAAACGGCAAGAGATAGAGCACGAAATTGGCGAAGAGCCGCCATTTCTGGGCCGGATCGGACACCAAGAAGATGGCGTTGAATGGCAGCTGCTGGGCCAGCAGGTTGGCGCCGACCAGGAGCGGCGCAAAGCCGATCAGCGAGACGGTCGCCACCGCTTCCCAGCGCCGGGCAAAGAAACTCTTGCCGACGCACATGATGGCGCTGACGAGCCCGAAGGCCAGCATCGCCAGGCTGACGACCAATGAGCCGAAATGGGCCCAGGACCCGACCGAGAAGATCCGCATGATGCAGATCTGCAGGGCGATCACGGCCCCGGCCACGAGCCCGACCCCGAGATAGAGCGGCACGCTCGGGCGCAGCCCGGACGGGACGATCCCAAGCGGATTGACATCAACTTTCACGCAAGACCCTCACCCCCTACCCCTCTCCACAAGGGAGAGGGGGGCACGCCGCGTTATCCGACGATATTCGCAGCGTTGGCAGCCTAACAACATTTCCAGGATCAGGACTCTTGGACGGCAAGGGTCCCCCCTCTCCCTTGTGGCCCCCGCAGGGGCAAAGAGGGGTAGGGGGTGAGGGTCATTCCAATCAGCTGCCGTTGTGATTGCCCTGGATCGTATCGCCCTCGAGCTTAGTGAAGGGCACGAAGGGCACGACCTTGTTGAAGATGTCCGACCGGGCGACGCTGATGGCGCCGTCCGGGGCCTGGATCTTTTCGACCTTCAGCACGCGCTGGGCGCCGGGCGGCCCGACCGGAATGACCATGATGCCACCCGCCTTGAGTTGCTGGAGCAGTGGCGGCGGAATGTGGTCGATGCCGCAGGTCACGATGATCTTGTCGAAAGGGGCGTTTTCGGCCCAGCCATAATAGCCGTCCGCGTTCTTCGAGGTGATCGCCTTGAACTCGGTATAGCCCTTGGCGATCAGCCCGTCGTAGGTGGCGCGAGTGCGCTCGGCCAAAGGCTTTATGATCTCGATCGACCAGACCTTGTCGGTGAGGTTCGACAGATAGGCCGACTGGTAGCCCGAGCCGGTGCCGATCTCGAGCACCTTTTCACCCTGCTTCACGTCGATGGCGCTGGTCATGCGGGAGACCGCATGCGGGCCCGAGATCGTGACCCCGTAGCCGATATCCAGGAATGCGTGGTCATAGGCGCGCGGCAGGTTCGGTTGGCGCACGAACTCCTCGCGCGGCGTCAACAGGAAGGCGCGCCCGTTGCGCGCATCCCACACGTCCTTGTTATGCAGCAGCGCCTGGTAGCGGTCCCAGTGCGGGCCGAGGAACTTCGGGTCCTCGCCGCGATTCGCGACCATCCATTTGATGTAGTTCTCGCGGCTGTCGGTCGGCGGGGACGCGGCCCAATCATAGGGTTTGGGCACGTCGGCCCAGGAGGGTCGGCCAAAAGCTGCCGCCCCGATGAGACTGGCCACGCCGGTTACAAAAGCTCGTCGATCCAAAACAGCCTCCGGGAACATCCCGCACCGCACAATCGCCGCACGCTAGGGCGCGAGGGGCAGTTTAGCAAGGGAGCCTAAACAGGGGTTGAATGCACGGGCGCGGCGTCTGGTCAAGGGAGAGCCGGGAGAAACTGTCGCACCATCACCATGTCGCAATCGTCGGAATAGTGAGAAGCCGGCGAAACGCTTGGCCATCTCGCTCGTATAAGAGGAACGCGCCGCTTCAGCCGAGGCGACCTCCTGCGGGTTCGCGCGCCTGATATCCTGGCCAATAGGAGAGCGCTCGTGCTGATCCGTCGACGCAAGGGATGGGAGATCGCGGAGCGCGACGCCACGCCCGAACATGTCTTCTTGAATCGCCGGAATTTCATGGCGGGCGGCGCCGCGGCCAGCGGCGTGATGCTGGGCGGATGGAGTCTGTTCCCCTCCGATGCGCCGGTCGCGCCTGCCGCACCCGACCCTTCCGCGAGCCTCTATCCGGTCAAGCGCAATCCCGCCTACACGATCGAAGGCGATGTGACGCCCGAAAAGCTGAACACCAACTACAACAATTTCTACGAATACGGCACATCCAAGCACGTCGCAGCGGCTGCCGAGGCGTTGAAGATCCGCCCCTGGACCGTGAAGATCGACGGCATGGTCGACAAGCCGCGGGAAGTCGCCATCGACGATCTCCTCAAGGCCATGCCTCTCGAGGAGAGGCTCTATCGCCATCGCTGCGTGGAAGCCTGGTCCATGCAGGTGCCCTGGTCGGGGTTTCCGCTGAAAGCGCTGGTCGATTTCGCCAAGCCGCTCGGGTCGGCGAAATTCATCGAAATGAAGACCTTCAACGACCCGAAGATGGCGCCGGGCCAGAAGAGCTTCTTTTATCCCTGGCCCTACGTCGAGGGTCTGACCATGGCGGAGGCCACGAACGATCTCGCATTCATGGTGACAGGTGCCTATGGCAAGCCGCTCCCCAGGGTGATGGGCGCGCCGCTGCGGCTGGCGACGCCGTGGAAATACGGGTTCAAGTCAGCCAAGTCGATCGTGCAGATCTCGTTCACCGACAAGCGCCCGAACACGTTTTGGGAGGCCCTGGCCGCCGACGAATATGGCTTCTGGGCCAACGTCAATCCGGATGTCCCCCACCCGCGCTGGAGCCAAGCCACCGAGGAGGTCATAGCCACGGGCGGGCGGCGCCCCACCATCATCTACAACGGCTACGGGGACCAGGTGGCCTCGCTCTACGCCGGCCTGCAGGGCGAACGGCTGTTCATGTAATCCGCCTCGGAGGCGCTGCCAGGAACTCGCGGGCCCTGGCGGGGGTTGGCATGCGGCAAGGAGCACAGCCATGGCAGAGCAGGACAAGTCCAAGCAAGGCGTAGGGTCCGGGAAGGCCGATCCTCATCCCGGCATGATGGGTGACGGAACCGAGGAGCAGAACCTCGGCCAAGAAGGCAAGCCGGACGCGCGGATCACCGAGGCCGAAGTCGACGAGGCTTTCGGCAAGAAGGACCAGAAGAAGGACCGACCGGCGGGTTGAGGCTGGTCTGGTTGCTGCACCGCGGGGCAGCGACAGGGCGGCGAGGGCCATCGTCCGCACGCGCCATTTTCGATCCCCTGTCGTCTGACAGGGGATCGGCGGTGCCGCGGCGTGCATGATTACATCTTTTCTCCGAAGGAGCGGACCGAACTGGCCTGCGGCCCCATCGGACCTTCCGTGGTAGCGACCGTGACTCGCACCGCCGCACCGATCTCGAGGTCCTCGTAATCGCCCCCGACGACCGCGTTGCGGGTGAAATAAAGATCAGGCGAGCCGCTGACTTCGACGAAGCCGTAGTTCTGCTCCGGAAACAGGCGAGCGACGCGGCCCAGCGTTCCTTCGCCTGCGTGCGCTTTTACATCGCCCCGACGGATGCTGTCGTGGTCGTCCAACTGGCGTTCGACCTGTTTGAACGCCCGATTGACGAAGGCGGTCAGGTCGCCCTTCGCGTCGTGGCGGGCCTGTTCATCCTTGGCGACCACCATCTTGCCCCCGGCCACGCTGACTTCCACCGCGATTGCAAGGGGCGGCTTGGCGCTTTCCGAGGCCCGGTGCGGGTTTTCGACGACGACTCGACAACTGACGATGTGTCGGTGCGACCGTTCGAGCCGTGCGATGCGCTCGCGGATCAATGCTTCCATCGCGTCAGATTTGTCGATCTGCTTGAACGCGATCTCGGCCGGAATATCCATGTATACTTCTCCAGTTGAACGAGGCTGCAAGCAATCGCGGCGCGCTCACCGATCCTGCTGATAGCCCTGGTTCGTGGTGTTCTGCTTGGTGTTTCCCTGGCGGTCCTGTTCGGCGAGGTTCTTCGGAACCTGGGCAACCTTGCCGTGGGCCGTGGTGTCGGTCGGGGCTCGATCGCCACTGCCGGTTCCCTTTTGGCTCTGCTGATCGGGGGGCACGGGCGGCGGCTTCTGGGTCATGGCTTCACTCCTGTCAGATAATTCTTGGTAGGCCGGACCGGCAGGCCCGCGTTGTCGCGACCTCTCATGCTGGATCCCGCTCCTGCCGTTGACCGCCCTTCAGCTTGGGGTCGTGCGTGTGATGGTCGTCGCGTTCCCCGCCGCCGCCCGAAACGAGGCTGAAAGGCGGATTGGTGGGCTCGCCGGGCGCAGGCTTGCGGGCTTCGGTGGGATCGGGACGATCCTCGCGCTGGTGGCTGCTGCCGGGGCCGCCATGATGCCGGTTCGTTTCGGGGTTCTTCTTGCTCGTGCTCACAACCCTGCTCCCGCTTGTCGTCCGTTCGAACTCGGATCCGCGCTCGCCTCCCGATCGAGCCCGATCCTGTTCCGAGAGACCGCTGGGCCCGCACGGCGGTAGCCGCTCCCAAGGCCGGATATCGCACCGGCGTCGCTCCTGCCCGACTCGGTCTGCCGGAGACAACATCGTTGGATTGCCGAAGTTCCCGGTCGGAAAAGCGCGCAGCCCCGCCTCAGACGCCCTGTTCAAGGACCGCGCGGTCGAGCATGGCGCCGATGGCCGCAGGATCGTCGGGGAAGCCGGCCTTGGCCCAAGCGTTCCTCGCGGCCCCGAGCGCCACGCCGAGTGCCGGGCCTTGCAGGCCTCGCGCCAGGAGATCGGCCCCTGAAAAGGGCGGTTCAGGCAGCTTGATTTCGGCGAGGGCGGTTGCGGCGGCGATCCAGGGAGCCGGGTCAGCGCCGCTCAGGCCAGCCCCGAACAGGCGGAGCGCGTCCGCCGAAGCCTGCGGCCCATGGTCGAACAGAAGCCTGCGCAATTCCGCCCGATCGGGTGCCTCCTTCCGGCCGGACAGGTCCGCGGAAGCCCGCCGTGCGGCGTGCAGCCGGTCCCGTTCGGCGTTCGAGAGCCGGAGCCGGTCGCGCAGTTCCTCTGCGTCGGCTGGCTGGCGGAGCGCCAAGGCGGCCAGCCGCAGCACCGGGTCGGGCGCCGCTTCGAAGGCGAGGACGCGGCCCGCGCGATTGAGGTCCGCATCTCGGCCCAGGATCAGCCCCAATATGCCGGCTCGGTCCATGGCGCGAAGGACATAGATGGCACCCGGGGCCGCCAGAATCTTGAAGAATTCGGCCCGCACGCGTTCCCGCGACAGCCGCCCAAGGCCGTCGCGGTTTTCGATTACCGCCGCGAGACCGGCCGGATCGAGATTGCCTGATCCATAAGTGGCATGAAACCGGAAGAACCGCAGTATGCGCAGATAATCTTCCCTGATCCGGGTCGCGGCATCGCCGATGAAGCGGACCCGGCCGGCCGCCAGATCGTCGGTGCCGCCGACCGGGTCGAAGACGCGGCCGTCTGCTCCGGCCGAGAGCGCATTCATGGTGAAATCGCGCCGCCGCGCATCGGCATCGAAGTCGCGCCCGAACCGCACCGTCGCGTGCCGCCCGTCGGTCTCTATGTCCTCCCGCAAGGTCGTCACCTCGAAGGAGCGAGCCTCCACCATCACGGTTACGGTGCCGTGCGCGATCCCGGTCGGGATGGAGCGCATCCGCGCCGCCTTGGTGCGTGCGATTACAGCCTGCGGCAGCATGGTGGTCGCAAGATCGACATCGCTGAGCGGCCGCCCCAAGAGCGCGTCGCGCACGGCGCCGCCCACAAGCCGGGTTTCTTCGCCCGGGGGATTGAGCACGTCCAGGAGACGCCGCAGACGCGGTTCATCGAGCCCGGCCGGCAGGCGCCCATCCGGGCTCAGCAGCAGAGATCGCAATAGGCCCCCCAAAGGCGGACGAAACACGGGACAACAGCAAGCATCCGCGATGCGCCGGTCGAACCTCGTCGTGCAGGACAGGTCGGCCCAGTCAGACGCGATCTTTCAGCAGGGCCAGGGCTTCCCGGGCCGCTGCTGCCAGTTCCCGATCGGAAGCCAGGCTAAGCGCCTTCAGCTTCTCCAGAGAACCATTCACGGCGACATGGCCCGATGACAGAAGGTCAAGAGCCTGCTGCCTGGCTTCATAGGATCCATTCTCAAGCACATGAACGAAAGCCGAGAACGGAAGTTCGCCGCCGAGTTCTTCGATCGCGTAAAGAAGCGTTCCCGACGAGGCCGCCACACCTGGCCGCATGATAACGTCCACGATATTCGCGACACAGGACGCAAGTCCCAGATCCGACAAGGCGAGAGCCGCTTCATTCCGCACCCCGGGCGACCCAGCATTTTGAAGGTGATCGAGGGCGAAGCGCTGGCGATCTTCGTCAGTCTTGTTGCTGTCGCGCAGCGCACGGAGCTGATGCACGATCACGTGCTCATCGGCTGGCGTTCCGCTCAGGGTCGTAAACCGAGCAACCATGGTCGTCACCGTACCTTTGGGCGCCCGAGCAACACCCACTCGCCGTAGACCGCCCTCGCCTCATCGGCCGACTCGAGATCCCGATTACCGGCCCGGGGCTTCTCGACGCGATGGTACCACCGCTTAAAATCGGAAAAGTCGGGTTCCTTGGCAAGTCCATACCACCGATCGCGCAGTCCCTGCGAGCCTCCACGAAAGCGGCCCCGCTCCTCGGCCGCAGCGACGAAGATAAACACGAGATGTCTTCGTGATCGAACGGCCGTGGGGGGGCATCAATGCTGCCCTACTCCATCCGGCCCGGCACCAGCACTCCGTTTTCGATATGGGCCGGCACGTAGGCCCCCTTGTGCCGGTGTGCCAGGAACCCCGCCAGGAGGGTGCCGGCAACCGCGAGGACGAGCCCCGCGACCACCAGCATCGCAAGCGGGCCTTCGGTCCAGGCCACGAGAACGAAGGGATAACGCCTGCGCAGTACCAGCAGAACCGCGTAGGCCAAAAAGGGCAGCAGGAACAGCACGCCGGCGTCGACCAGACCTCGTACCATCAGCCGTAGAGCCTCTGGTGGAGGTTGCGCAGGATGCCCGCGGTGGCACCCCAGATGTAGCGGTCCTCGAACGGCATGGCGTAGAACAGCCTCTCCCGGCCGCGGGATTCGCGCCTGTGACGCAGGTGGTTCTGCGGATCCATGAGGAACGGCAAGGGCACCTCAAAGGCCTCTGCGACTTCGCCGGGGTCGAGCGTCAGCCGGAACTGCGGTTTCACCATCGCCACCGTGGGCACGACGAGGTATCCGGTTCCGATCACATAGGGTTCGAGATAACCGATCGGCGTGAGGTTGTCGCGGCTAAGGCCAATCTCTTCCGCGGCTTCGCGCAGGGCCGCGGCGCAAGGGGAAGCATCGCCCGGCTCGATTTTGCCGCCCGGGAAAGCGATCTGGCCGGAATGGTCGCGCATGGTCTGAGGGCGCAGCGTCAGCAACACGGTCGCAACGTCCTCGTGCGCCACGACCGGCACCAGCACCGCGGCCGGCCGCAAGCGCGTCGGTACCGGGCCGCCGTTGAGACTGTGATCGCCGCCATACCGCCCCGCCGAAGCGAAGAGGTCGTCTGGCAGGGCGAAGTCGAGCCGCTCCCGGGCGCGGCGCTCGAAATCCGCGGCGGAGACGGATGGAGCCAGCAGGTCGGGCTCAGTCAAGAGGAGCGCCCTGCCCGGCTGCGTCCAGCGCACCAGCCTCCATCATGGGAAAGAAGCTCGCCCCTGAAGCGATGCCGCAGGTCGCAACGCCTTCGACATCGCGTGTCTCGCACCGCTCCATGAGGTCGTAGAACACCGATCGCGCCACCAAGGCCCAGAGATCGCCCCGCACCCGGACATAGGGCTTGAGACTGCCTGACGCACCCGGTTCGAACCGCAAGGGATGGTCGGGCCCGACATCGACCCAGTCGTCGACATTGGTGCGCAGCCGGATGGCAGACTGAGTCTCGTCGCCGCACGCCATCTCGACGGCCAGAAACGGCGCATCCTCGACCACGATGCCGACCTTCTCGACCGGGGTCACGAGGACGAACCGGTCTCCGTCCTTGCGCAGCACGGAGGCAAAAAGCCTGACCAGCGCCGGCCGGCCGATCGGGGTGCCGCCGTAGAACCAACTCCCGTCCCGGGCGATGCGCATGTCGATGTCGCCGCAGAACGGAGGATTCCACAGGTGAACCGGAGGCGCTCCCCGGGCTTGCGCGGCGCCCGCCACAAGGCCTTCGAGGGTCGAGGGGCTCTGCACCGGCACCTTACTTTCTTTCGCCATCATCGCACACCATTGCCTTACGGCATGAGTGACAACTATGCGACGAGGGCGCGCATCGACAAGGGGCGGTTCCGTCGTAATCTGTCCGGGACCGTGGCGTGTTCCTTGCGTAGACGGGGCGGCCTACGCATGACACGCCCAGGCCGACGTACTTCGGCCCGAACATCGGGCGTCGTCGCTGCAACGGTTTATCGTTCTTCCTCGTTGCCGCAAGGGTACTCGCCATGACGCTCGCTTCCGACAATGCGGTGCTTTCGCTGGATGCGCATGCCGCGCGTGCGGCCGAGCAGGCGCTCGAACGCATCGCTGCGGCGCGCGCCATGATCGGCACCGTGATCTTCGGCCAGGACAAGGTGGTCGAAGAGGTTCTGGTGAGCCTTCTTTCCGGCGGCCACGGATTGCTGGTCGGCGTTCCCGGCCTCGCCAAGACCAAGCTCGTCGACACGCTCGGCGTGGTGCTCGGCCTCGAGGCGCGACGCGTGCAGTTTACGCCCGACCTGATGCCGGCCGACATCCTGGGGTCCGAAGTGCTCGAGGAAGGCGCCGACCGCCGCCGTGCCTTCAGGTTCGTCAAGGGACCGATTTTTGCGCAACTGCTGATGGCCGACGAGATCAACCGGGCCAGTCCGCGTACCCAATCGGCCCTGCTCCAGGCCATGCAGGAGTTGCACGTCACCGTGGCGGGCGAGCGCTTCGATCTGCCGCGGCCGTTCCATGTGCTGGCGACCCAGAACCCCATCGAGCAGGAGGGCACCTATCCGCTGCCGGAGGCCCAGCTCGACCGCTTTCTGATGCAGATCGACGTCTTGTATCCGGACCGCGCGGCCGAAAAGCGCATCCTTATCGACACCACGGGCGACAACGAGGCCGTCGCCAAACAGGCGATGTCGGCCGAGGACCTGTCCGGCATCCAGCGCCTGGTGCGGCGACTGCCTGTGGGCGACAGCGTGGTCGAGGCCATCCTCGATCTGGTGCGTTCGGCCCGCCCCGGCGAGGGGGACAGCGCCTTGACCAAGGCCGTTGCCTGGGGACCGGGTCCGCGTGCCGCCCAAGCCCTGATGCTGGCCAGCCGCGCCCGCGCGCTGGTGGATGGCCGCCTTTCGCCTTCCAAGGACGATGTCGCGGCCCTGGCGCTGCCGGTGCTCAAGCACCGCATGGCCCTGACCTTCGCGGCAAGGGCCGATGGCGAGACCGTACCCGGCCTTGTCAATCGCCTCGTAGAGCGGCTCGGCTGACCTATGAGCGATGCCCGGCTGCTCGCACCTGGAGAGCGTGACGTCGGGCTACGTCACGGCCGCGACGCGATCGACCTCGCTCGGCGCCTGCCGGACATCTGCGTTTCGGCCCGCGAAGTCGCCAGCAGCGTGATGCACGGTGTGCATGGCCGACGCCGTGCAGGCATCGGCGAGGCCTTCTGGCAGTTCCGTCCCTTCGCGCCCGGCGAATCGGCGAGCCGCATCGACTGGCGCCGCTCCGCGCGCGACGACCGGACCTATGTGCGCGAGCGCGAGTGGGAAGCTGCGCAGACGGTCTGGCTGTGGATCGACCGCTCCGCCTCGATGGCCTTCGTGTCCCGTCTGGCCCAGCAGGCGAAGCTCGAACGCGCCCTCGTGCTCGGCCTGGCGGCGGCCGACCTTCTGGTGCGCGGCGGCGAGCGCGTCGGTCTGCTCGGGCTGACCCGGCCGATTGCGTCGCGGGCCGTGGTCGACCGGCTCGCCCAGGCTCTTGTGCTGGCATCGGGCCACGCCGAGGACGAACTGCCCCGGCCGGCACCGCTGCCGAGCCGATCGCGCGCGGTGCTGATCGGCGATTGGCTTGTCCGACGCGGAATCCGTGGCCACCATGCTCCAAAGCCTGGCCTCCCGAGGAGCGCGGGGCCACCTGATCGCCATAACCGACCCGGTGGAAGAAACCTTTCCCTTCGCGGGTCATGTGGAATTCAACGATACCGATAGCGGGGCGCGGCTGCGGCTCGGCGAGGCGCGCGCCTTGCGCGACACCTACCTCCAGCGGCTGGCACTGCATCGCGATCGCATCGCGGCCGCGTGCCGCCGCCTGGGCTGGAGTTTCGCGGTGCATCGCACCGACCGCCCAGCTTCCGAGGCGCTGCTGCGGCTGGCCGTAATGATCGATGACGGCGGCGCACCTGTTGCGCACGCGCCCACAGGCCAAGTCAGCGGAGCCGCATAGGTCATGCTCGGGCTGCCTCTCGGGTTCACGGTTCCGCTCGCTCTCGGCGCCCTGGTGCTGCTGCCGGCGCTCTATTATTTATTGCGCGTCACCCCGCCGCGTCCGCAACAGATCCCGTTTCCGCCGCTGCGCCTGATCCTCGATGCCGAGCCCAGGGAGGACAAGCCTGCCCGGACGCCGCCGTGGTTGCTGCTGTTGCGGCTGGCCATCGCGGCACTCATCATCCTGGCCATGGCGGGGCCGATCTGGAATCCGCCGCCGGTCAGCCTCGGTGGCAAGGGACCGCTCCTGGTGCTGCTGGACGACGGCTTTGCCGCTGCTCCGACCTGGGACGCGCGCGTGGCCAGCGCGGCCGAGCGGCTGACCCAGGCCGGACGCGACGGCCGGACCGCCGCCGTAGCGGCCCTGTCCGACGGCCCCAAGGAGATCATTTCGGTGACCGCCCCGCAGGCGCTCGATCGGTTGCGCGCCCTCAAGCCCGCACCTTTCCTGCCCGACCGGATGCTCGCGGTTCCAGCCATCAAGACCTTCATGGGCGCACAGAAGGGCGGCGACATCGTGTGGATCGCCGACGGCCTCGAGAACGGTGGCAGCCGCGGTTTCGCCGAGGCTCTGGCGGCACTCGGTGATGGCCGCCCGCCCACGGTAATCGCCGCGCCCGAAACGCCCGTTGTGGCGGTCGGATCCGACAACACGCCCGAAAGTCTCGCGGTCCACCTCGTGCGAGCGAACGACAAGGCCGCGGCACGCGGCACTGTCCGGGCCTTCGACCTCAAGGGACTGGCGCTCGGCGATGCCGCGTTCGACTTCGGAACCGGCACCACGACGGACGCCTCATTCACGTTCCCGGTCGAATTGCGCAACCAGATCGCCCGCGTGGATGTGGTTGGCGACGCCTCGGCGGGCGCGGTCACGCTGCTCGACGCACGCTGGAAGCGCAGACGTGTCGAGATCGTCAGCGGGGCCTCGGCCGACGTTGCCCAGCCGCTGCTGAGCCCGAGCTACTTCCTTACCAAAGCGCTGGCGCCCTTTGCCGACGTGCGCGAAGTCCGGGCCGGCTCGGCCGACCCGATCACTGCCGGCCTCGATGAAGCGCCATCGGTCATGATCCTGGCCGATGTCGGCCAGGTCACCGGGCCCGCCCATGACCGGCTGGAGCGCTTCATGGCGGATGGCGGCGTGCTGCTGCGCTTCGCGGGATCGCGTCTGGCGGGCGCCTCCGACGATCTTGAACCTGTCACCTTGCGCCGTGGCGGGCGCACCTTCGGGGGTGCATTGTCGTGGGACAAGCCAAAGCCGCTGGGCCCCTTCGACCGGGCCAGTCCGTTCTTCGGCCTGCCGACGCAAAACGATGTGGCGGTCACGCGGCAGGTGCTGGCCGAGCCCGACGCCGGACTGGCTGGCAAGACCTGGGCGCAGCTTGCCGATGGCACCCCGCTCGTGACTGCTGAGCAACGCGGCAAGGGCCTGCTGGTCCTGTTCCATGTCACGGCAGACACGACCTGGTCGAACCTGCCGCTGTCGGGTCTCTTCGTCGACATGCTGCGTCGCGTGGTCGCCCTGAGCCGCGAGGGCGCGGGGCCGCCAGCGGGGACCAACACCGCGGCCGCGGACGCTCCGGCTTTTGTCCCGACCCGGATTCTCGACGGCTTCGGCGTGCTCGGCGCTCCCCCCGTCACGGCCAAGCCCATCCCGGCCAATTTCGCGGGCCCTGGCTCGGCCGACCACCCGCCCGGCTTCTATGGACCGCCCGATGCCCTGGTGGCCGTTAATGCGCTCGATCCCGGCACGAAGCTCGTTCCGGCAAACTGGCAGGGGCTGGGACCCGGCCTGCTGCCGCTCGAGACCGCCCGGCCAGTCGATCTTCGGGCCGCCCTGATCGGCTTGGCGTTTCTCGGGTTCCTGCTCGATGGGCTGGCCACGCTGGCGCTCGGCGGCGGCCTCGGCCTGCCCAAGCGGCGCGTCGCCGCGGCCGCGCTGATGCTGTTCGCCATCCTGGCCGGGATCGCGGCCCCAGCCCCGGTCCGCGCCGACCCGGCCGTGTCCAAGCGGGACATCGACTCGGCCCTGGTGACGCGGCTCGCCTATGTCGGAACCGGCGATGCCGCGGTCGACGAAACCAGCCGCCTGGGGCTGAAATCGCTGTCCCGGGCGCTGGCCAATCGCACTTCGCTCGATCCCGGCGAGCCGGTCGCCGTCGATCCGGGTCGCGACGAACTCGCCTTCTATCCGATGCTGTATTGGCCCATCGTGGCCTCGGCCCCGCAGCCCCCGCCCGCCACCGTGGCCCGCGTCGCCGCCTTCATGAAGAACGGCGGCACCATCGTGTTCGACACCCGCGACGCCCTGACCAGCCGCGCCGGGGGTCCACCGACCCGCGAAGCACTTTGGCTGCAGCAACTGCTCGCCGGCGTCGACGTGCCGGAGCTCGAGCCGGTACCGCGCGACCACGTGATCACCAAGACCTTCTACCTGATCGACACCTTCGTGGGTCGATTCAGCACCGGCGAGACCTGGGTGGAAGCGCTGCCGCCCGCGCCACCCGAACAGGTCAACCGGCCGGCCCGTTCTGGCGACAGCGTGTCGCCCATCGTCATCACGGCGAACGATCTTGCGGCCGGCTGGGCTACCGACCCCGAGGGCGAGCCGGTCTACCCGCTGGTGCCGGGCGGCAACCGGCAGCGCGAGCTGGCGCTGCGCGGCGGCATCAATCTCGTGATGTACACCCTGACCGGCAACTACAAGGCCGACCAGGTGCACGTGCGCGACCTTCTCGAGCGGCTGGCCCATTGAGCGCCAGTCAGGCTGATCCATGACGCATTTCACGCTGTCCTTCGCGCCGCTTCTGCCGCTCGCGCTGCTGGCCGCCCTGGCCCTCGGTTCCCTGTTGGTGGTAGCCCTGGGATTGCGGACGCGCCGTCGCGGTACGCTGCTGCGCGGGCTCGCATTCGCACTGATCCTCCTGGCCCTGGCCGACCCATCCTTCGTGCGGGAGGACCGCGAAGGCCTCAAGGACGTGGTCGCGGTGGTGCTCGATGAGAGTGGCAGCCAGACTATCGGGGACCGCAAGGCCCAGACCGCCGCGGCGCGCGCCGCCATCGACAAAAGCCTGGCGGCGCTCGGCAACATCGAGCCGCGCTTCATCGAGAGCGGCCATAGCGATGCCGAAAACGACGGCACGCGCCTGTTCTCGGCCCTCGCGGCGGGTCTCAGCGACGTGCCGCCCGACCACGTCGCGGGCGCCATCATGGTCACCGACGGGGTAGTGCACGATATCCCGGCCAGCCCCGATATGCTCGGGTTCAAGGCGCCGCTGCACGTGCTGGTCACCGGCCAGGCGGGTGAGCGGGACCGCCGCATCGAGCTCATCGAAGCGCCGCGCTTCGGCATCGTGGGCAAGGACCAGACGATCAGCCTGCGGGTCCTCGATACGGACGACAAAGGCGAGCCCGTGGCGCTGACGGTACGCCGCGACGGAGCCGAGGTGGCCAATATGCGGGCCGCCGTGGGGACCAGGATCGATGTCCCGGTGCGGATCGATCATCCGGGGCCGAACGTCGTCGAGATCGACGTGCCGACCATCCCGGGCGAGCTGACGCCGCTCAACAACAAGGCCGTGGTCACGGTCGAAGGCGTGCGCGACAAGCTCAAGGTGCTGCTGGTCTCGGGCGAGCCGCATGCGGGCGAGCGCATGTGGCGCAACATCCTGAAATCCGACGCCAATGTCGACTTGGTGCATTTCACCATCCTGCGCCCACCCGAGAAGCAGGACGGCACGCCGATCAATGAATTGGCCCTGATCGCCTTTCCGACCGGCGAATTGTTCGGCAGCAAGATCGGCGACTTCGACCTCATCATCTTCGACCGCTATTCGAACCAATCGATCCTGCCCTATGCCTATTTCGAGAACATCGCCCGCTATGTGCGCAACGGCGGCGCGTTGCTGATGGCCGTCGGGCCGGACTTTTCCGGCCCCGATGGGCTGTATTATTCGCCGCTCGGTGCGCTCTCGCCGGTGCGGCCCGATGGGCGGGTGCTCGAACAGCCGTTCCGGGCCAGCATCACGCCCGACGGCCTGAAGCACCCCGTGACGCGCGGGCTGCCGGGCGGAGACCAGAATCCACCTGCCTGGAGCCAATGGTTCCGCCAGGTCGACAGCGAACCCGTCAAGGGCATGAACGTCATGGCCGGCGCCAACGATCGCCCTCTGCTGGTTCTCTCGCGCGAGAACAAGGGCCGCGTCGCCTTGATGCTGAGCGACCAGATCTGGCTATGGGCGCGCGATTACGAGAACGGCGGCCCCTACCTCGACCTGACGCGGCGGCTCGCACATTGGCTGATGAAGGAGCCGGATCTCGAGGAGGAGGCGTTGCGCGCCACCGCGCACGGACGGGACATCGCCATCGAGCGGCAGAGCGTCAAGGGCGACACCTCGCCGGTCACGGTGACGGCCCCTTCGGGCGCCGAGACCCGTGTCGGGCTGCGGCCGGACGAGCCGGGACTGTCGCGCGGCTCGGTCATTGCGGACGAGCTCGGCCTCTATCGCCTGACCGACGGCACGCTGTCGGTGCTGCTCAACGTCGGGCCGGAAAACCCGCGCGAGTTCCAGGAGGTCGTATCCAGCACCGACAAGCTGCGTCCGATCGCCGAGGCGACCGGCGGCACCGTCCGCCGCATCGGCACTGGCGCGGGGGGCGATATCGCGATGCCGCGGCTCGTGGCCATGCACGAGGCGCCGAGCTACGGCGGCAGCGATTTCATCGGGCTCAAGCGCACGGACAGCAGCGTCGTGCGGGGGGTCGGGGTGCTGCCGCTCGCGGTCGGCTTCATCGGCCTCTTGGCCCTGCTGGGCAGTTCGGTGCTGGCCTGGGTTGTCGAGGGGCGCGGATTGAGGCGTGGAAAGGCCCCGTAAGGTCAGCGACCGGCCGTCACCTTGCCGGACGCGTTCTCGAAGGCTCCAGGCACCAGTTCGCGGTAGAGCAGGCGTGCCGGATCGACCGGTCCGGGCAGCGTGAGCCGCCCGGGCTTGACCCGGGCGAAGCCGAACTTTCCGTAATAGGGTTCGTCGCCGATCAGGATCACCAGGTTATGGCCCGCCGCCTCGGCGGCTTCCAGCGATCTTGCCATAAGGGCCCGGGCGATGCCGCGCCGCCGGAACGCGGGATCCACCGTGAGCGGCCCGAGCAGCAGTGCTGCGGCCTCGCCGGCCCGCACCGGGGTCATGCGATTCGAACCGACCAGCAGCGTGGTGACCCGCGCCACGAAACAGAGCTCCGGGTCGGCGACTGCCATCTCGCGCAGCCGATAGGCCGTTTTCGCGAACCGCCCCGGCCCGAAGGCACGCTCGACCAGGCGCTCCACGGCGGCGCTGTCGGCATGGGTTTCCCGGGCCACGATGATGGAAAGGCTCAGTGCGTCGTTCATCCCCGTCCCAGCTTGCGGTGTCGCCGGGCCGAGGCCCCGCAAGACGCGTGCTTTAATGCCCCGGAGCCAGCCCCAACGACCCTGGGCTTATAGGCCGATGCCGCGCCGTTGAAAACCGATGCGACATGGAGCGGCGATCGTGCCTAGTTCGGGGCGGGCTGCGCGGTCTCGTCCGGCGGCGTGGCGTCGCCGGACGCCGCAGGGTGGTCCGCGGCCGGCGCGTCCGGGCATTGCGTGGCCATCTCCTCCCGCGGCGGCAGATAGGCCAGCGTGACCGGCCAGAAGCCTTTGGAGCCGAATGCCGAGGCCGGCACCATCACCTGCGCGGTGTCGGTGGCGCAAAGGCCGGCGATCGGCGTCGTGGCGGGGTCGGTCCTGCGCAGCACCGCGATGCCGCCCGAGCGCAGGATGTCCTCAGTGGCCGGATAAAGCTCCACGGTAAAGAAATCCACCTGCGGCGCGTCAGCGATCCACAATGCGCTGGTATTGGGGAAGCCCGTGCTGTCGGTCAGCACCCAGCGCAGGGGCCGGCCATCATGGGCGCGCCAGAAGTCCTGCGCCCGAGTCCCAAGCCAATGGGTGTCGGCCACATAGGTGTCGATGGGCCGCCCGATGAGGATGCTGGTTGCGAGCGCCCCCAGGAACAACGCCAGCGCCGCGAACGAAAGGGATGCGATCTGCCACGCCAACGCGGACGGACGCCGGGCGGCCTCCATCCAGACGTCGCCATAGCGATAGCCCACCCACATGGCCATGCTCGGCATGAAGGGTATGATCCACAAGGGCTTGACGGTCTGCCAGGTCACGAGGCTCCCGAGCACCATCAAGACGATCGGGCCGAACAGAATCCATGCCATGAAGCTGTCGGGACCGGACCGGCCCTGGCCCGCCGATGCCTTGAAGCTGAGGAAAGGCGTGCGCCGCAAAGATCCGCGCCGGAGCAGCAGATCGACCACGAAGGACACGCCGAAGAGCAGCACCTGGCCAAGCACGAAGGCATAGATGTCAAAGCCGAAATCGGCCGCATGCCGCAGCTTTCGGCCCAGGGTCGCGTGTTCGAGGCTGGAGGCCCGGTGGTCTACCAGCCAGATCATGTGCGGCAGCAGCAGCACCGCGAAGATCAGGATCGGCACCAGCGTCTGCCAGCGCAGCAGCCGCTTTCGGTAGGGCTCGACCATCATGGCCGCCGCGAGGATCGAGAGCAGCAGAACCAGGATCTCGTACTTGCTGAGGAAGCCCAAGGCCGCCGCCAGACCGAGTGCCACGGCATCGCCCAGACGGCCGCCTTCGAGATAGCGCGCCGCATAGAACGCGGTCGCGGCCCAGAACGGCAGGAGCAGCGTGTTGTGGTTCACCTGCACGGCGTAGAGCGTCGCGGCCGGGGACGCGAGCAGGAGCACCACACCGATCAGGGCGGCCCGCGGGGACGCGAACAAGCGGATCGTGGCCCAGACATAGACGGCCGCGATCCCGATGCAGGCCTGGCCGATGGCGAGCAACGCGACGATCGGCGAAGGGCTCAGCGCCATTGCCCCCGCCGCGATCCACGACGGCAGCGGCGGGTGCTTCGAATAACCCAGGGCGAGGCTGCGGCCCCAATAGGCGATCTCGGACGTATCGGTGTGGACGTTGCCGAGCAGCAGGCTCGTCCCGATCCACCAAAGAAGGCAATGCGCCGCGACGGCCACCAGCGCGATCCTGGCGTAGCGTGGATGTCCCAAAGTCATGCGGTCGCGTCACCATCGGTGCTTGTGCAAGGCCGGACCGCCTCGGAGATGGAAGCTCGGAGGCGCCGGCTCACGTCGATGCCCGACCGTATCGCGTCGGATCGCAGGAAGGCCGCACCGATAGACCGGCGCATGCGGAGCCGCAAGCGCGGTCTCCAGTGCCACTCGCGCCCGAAAAAGCCTGAGGCTCCTACCAGTGGCTCGCCACGGGTACGCCCTCGATGATTTCGCGCAGCCGGGCCCGGGTCGCTCGCGTGGTTCCGTCCGGCAGCTCGGCGACGGGAAAGAACCGCGCTTCGAGAATCTCCCAATCCGGTTCCCGCAAGGCCGCCTGCCGGAAGTCACGGACGAGGTAGACCACGACGTGGTCCCGCTGCGACGCCGAGCGATTGAAGAAGATGCCGTGCAGCGCGGGCGCGCCTTCGACCGCGATGCTGCATTCCTCCAGGGTCTCGCGAATCAGCGCCTCGGCGGCGGTCTCTCCCGGCTCGACGGCGCCGCCCGGGAGATGCCAGCCCGGCACATAGGAATGTCTAACGAGAAAGACGCGATCGTTGTCCCCGAGGATCACGGCCCGGACGCCCATGGTCAGGGGACGCGTGAACCGTGCGCCCGCGTGGATCAGGCGCTGCACGATCCGGCCGCTCGATGCGGGTCGCCACACGGCCATGCCCTCCGTTCCGCATCGATGGTCGCGGAACGATCCTAACCCATCCTGGCCGGAGGTTCGAGCGCGCTCATCCGGGCGCGACCTTGCGCGGAGGCACACCACCCGGACAGCCCGTCGCATCGGTACACCGGGGTGCCAGGGCCACGCAGGGACAAACCGGCCGGAGGCGCTTGACGGAACGAGGCAGCCGGGTGACAGGAGGCGCCCGTGAGCTTCCTCCTTGCCCATCTGTCCGACGCCCATATCGGACCCCTGCCTCGGCCGCGCACACGCGAATTGCTGGGCAAGCGCCTGACCGGCTACGTCAACTGGACCCGTCGCGGGCGCCAGCACGACATGGCCGTGCTCGAGCGGCTCGTCGGCGACCTCAAGCGGCACGCGCCCGACCACGTGGCCATGACCGGCGACATCCTCAACATCGGATTGCCGGCCGAATTCCCCTTCGCCCGCGCCTGGCTCGAAACGCTCGGCGACCCGCACGACGTGTCCTTCGTGCCCGGCAATCACGACGCCTATGTGCGGGGCTCGGTGCCGCACCTGGCCCGCACCTTCACGCCCTGGGTCGGGGACGCCGGGCTGAACGATCCGTCCTATGCCTTTCCCTACCTCCGCCGCCGCGACGGCATTGCGCTGATCGGCGTATCGTCCGCGGTGCCGACGGCGCCGTTCCTGGCGTCCGGGGCGCTGGGCCGGGCCCAATGCGCCGCACTCGGCCCCCTTCTGGCGAAGGCCCACCAGGAGGGTTTGGCCCGCGTCCTGATGATCCACCATCCGCCCCATCGCACCGGCGCAAGCGGGGGCCGGGGTTTGCGCGACGCCAAGCGCCTGGAGCGGGTTTTGGCGCTGCACGGCGCCGAACTGGTGATCCATGGGCACAACCATCGTGCGTCGGTGGTGCATCTGGCGGGACCGCACGGGCCCATTCCGGTGGTCGGCGTGCCCTCGGCGTCGGCGATACCGGGCAGCCCCGGGCACCGCGCGACCTATCACCTGTTCCGGATCGAACAACAACCCAAGGGCTGGCACATCACGGCGACGCAGCACGGCCTTGCGCCGAGCGAAACGCGGAAAGACCCGGCCGCGCGCAACATCGTCGACCTCGGTCCCTTGGCCCTGTAGCCTTGCGTCTACCAGACCGGGAAGCGACCGTGTACATATTGCATGCCGAGCCAGACGAGGCCGGCCAGCGTGAGCACGCCAAGCCCGTCGACCCCAAGACGCAGCAGCCGCACCACGGGCCCGTTCGGGCTCGGCATCGTGAGCGCCAGGCGCTCGAAAGGCTTCTTTTCGGCCACGACCTCCCGCTGGGAGGGCGCCGGGACGATCGCGTCGAGCAGGGACGCGAGCGTCTTTTCACGCTCGACTAGCCGGCGCGCGATATAGCGCGTAATTGCGTCGGCCATTGCCGCAATGCTGTCGCCCTCGGCGAGCACCATCCGGCCATGCCGGGTGTCGTGCAGGAACCGGTAGGTGCGCCGATCCCGGTCCATTTCGACGAAGGAGATCATGTCAACGAACAGGCGCGGGCGCTCGCCTGGCACGACCCCCATGT
This sequence comes from uncultured Alphaproteobacteria bacterium, assembly GCA_963851175.1. Lineage (GTDB taxonomy): Bacteria > Pseudomonadota > Alphaproteobacteria > Rhizobiales > Beijerinckiaceae > Lichenihabitans. Next base: position 172,339 of record CAWKNU010000001.1, read on the forward strand.
CGAACATGTCGACCTCGACCGGAATCTGGGCCAGCACGGGCTCGATCGCCTCCCGCAGAAGATCGAGCCGGGCCACCTCAGCGCCGCGCAGGTCTCCCAACACCTGGGATCGTTCCGCCTCCTCCACACGCGCGGCGCGGATCGCCGAAGCCAGGTTCGGCGGACGCTTCACCCGGTCCGGGTTCGTATCGTCCATGGTGTTCCCCTACGCAACGCAACACTCCGCTAACAAGTCGATAATAGATCGGGAAAAATTGTCGTATTTTCGAACTTGATATTACCGTTAATGGAGGAGCATGGCCGAGCGGCCGCGCGCGCAAGAGATGTCGGATGCGCTTTCCTGAAGATGGCGTGACCGGCCCGGAAGCGCGCGGCCTGTGCCGCGGAACCATGGCGGCGCTTACGGACTTGAGGCAGGGTTGTCCGACTCTGCGCCGGCATCGGGCGGATGGTGGCTCGACCGCATTTCACCCGCAGCCGAGGCCTGGTCCGCGCACATGCTGAAAACCGCTTTCGTGGCCGCGCGGGATCGCCGCCGCCTTCTGGCCATCGCCAGCATCCTGCTCGGCTATGGATTCAACAAGGTCTTCGACCGGCTGGGCATGCACGTCATCGCCCGCATCGCGGCCCGCCACGCGCCACACCCCAACGTCGCACGCTTGTCGCAGCCCCAGCGGGTGCGGCGCGCCATCGAAGCGCTCGGGCCGACCTTCATCAAGCTCGGCCAGATCATGGCCAGCCGTTCCGACCTGCTCGGACCCGAATGGACCGAGGAACTCGGCAAGCTGCACAGCCAGGTCTCCCCCGTCCCCTGGAACGAGATCGGCCCGCAGCTCGAAGAGGACCTCGGGGCTGATCCCGAGGTGGTGTTTGCCACCTTCGACAAGGCTCCGATCGCCTCGGCATCCATCGCGCAGGTCTACCGCGCTCGCCTGCACAGCGGCGAGGATGTCGTGGTGAAGGTGCTGCGGCCAGGGCTGCGCAGGATCATCGAGGCCGATCTGCGCCTAATGGCGCACGGCGCCCGCGTCGTGGAGCGGGAGTGGAAGGAGCTCGCGCGCTACCGCCCGCAAGAGCAGATGCGCCACCTCGCCCAGGGCATTAACGGCGAACTCGACCTCGCCAACGAGGCGCGCAATTGCGAGAAGCTGGCCGCGCTGTTCACGGGCCGGGACGATATCGTGTTTCCCAAGATCTTCTGGGAATGGACCACGGAACGCGTGCTGGTTCAGGAGTTTCTGCCCGGCATCTTCCTGAACGAACATGCGCGCCTGGAGCAGGCCGGGTTCGACCGGGTCGATCTCGCCAAGAAGGGCACCGACGCCTTTCTCCAGATGGCGCTGATCGAAGGGCTGTTCCACGCCGACCCGCATCCGGGCAACCTGATGGCGCTACCGGGCAACCGGATCGGCTTCATCGACTTCGGCATCATCGGCAGGCTCTCGCAGAAGCGGCGCGACCAATTGCTGATGATGATCGGCTCCATGCTGAGCCAGGATGCGGACGGCCTGATGACGGTGTTGCTGGAATGGACCGGCGGCAGCAATCCCGATCTCACCAAGCTCGACGGCGCCTCCAGCGCCTTCGTGCACCGCCATACCGGCAAGACGCTGGATCTCGGCCAGGTACTGGCGGACTTCATGACCATGGCGCGCGAGAACGATCTCGCCATGCCGACCGACCTCGTCATCCTGTTCAAGGCCCTGATCGCAGCCGATGGCGTGATGCGGCGGCTCGATCCCGATTTCGATCTGTTCACGGCGGCGGGCCCGACCGTGCAACAGACCATGCAGGCGCGGTTTTCCTGGACCGGCTTCAAGAAGAAGGCCGAAGCGCTCGGAGCGGGCCTGCTCGGCGCCGTGTCCGAGCTGCCGACCCTGATGCACCTGATGCTGGTCCGCCTCAAGCAGGGGCGTGTCACCGTCGAGATCGAGATCAAGGGCATGGACCGGCTGACGCGCAGCATCGAGCTCGCCGCGACGCGCCTCGCCATCGCGCTGGTGGTCGCCGCCTTTTCGGTTACCCTCGCGCCGCGGCTGCTGGCCCTGGGCGAGCCGGTCTTCATCACCGTAACCCTGTTCGTCATGCTGATCGGGCTCGGCTGGATGCTGCTCCTGCGCAAGAAGCTGTAGGGCGGCTAGGTACTGCTCACGAATTGTCCTTGCCCCACCGCGTTCCGGAAAGTGCCTTCCACCACATTATTCGCGGCGCGCATCTTTTTTATGCATTTGCCGGGAGGGCGTGCTCTCACGCCAATTTGCGCTCGTGCGCAGCGGCTTCGCGCCGCGCGTTCGCCAGCAGGATCGACACATGGTTCACCATCTCGCACGCGTGCCGCGCATCACCGTCGGGCCCGGCGCGCGTCGCGAGCTTGCCGCCATGGCGTCGAGCCTCGTTCCCGCCGGCGCCCAGGTTCTGCTCTGTGCCGATCCGGGCCTGCAGGCGACCGGCATGATCGACGAGGTCGCGGGCCTGCTACGCGAGGGTGGGTTCGGCCTGTCGGTCTTCACTGACATCCGCAGCGATCCCACGGTGGCGCAGGCCGATGCCGCGGCCGCGCTGGCGCGTCGCACGGGCGCGCAACTGCTGGTGGCGCTCGGCGGCGGCTCCGCCCTCGACCTCGGCAAGGCGGTGGCGGCCGTGGCGGGCGGCGAGGCTTCGGCCGGCACTTATGCGCTCGGCGCCGCGCCCCTGCCCTCGGGTCGCCTCAAGACCATCTGCATGCCGACGACGTCGGGCACGGGGTCCGAAACCACCCGGACCGCCATCCTGTCCGGCGCCGACCATGCAAAACTCTGGCTCTGGGGCGAGGAGATCAAGGCCGACGAAGCGGTGCTCGATCCCGAGCTGACCGTCTCGCTTCCCTCCGGGCTGACCGCCGCCACGGGCATCGATGCGCTGGTCCATGCGGTCGAGGCGGCCACCAACCGCAACGCCCATCCGGCCAACGACATGTATGCCCACGAAGCCATCCGGCTCGTGGCCACCCACCTCGAAGCTGCGGTCACCCGGCCCGGCGATCTCGCGGCCCGGGAAGGCCTGCAGCGCGCCGCCGCACTCGCCGGCACCGCGATCGACAATTGCGGCACCGCCATCGCGCACAACATCGGCCATGCCCTGGCGTCGTTGCGCCCGCTGCATCATGGCCGCGCGGTCGGCATCGCCATGCTCGCGTCCCTGCCTTGGACCATCGAAGGCAACGAGACCGCCTTCGCGGCTTGCGCGGCCGCCATGGGGGCGCCCGCGACCGGTGCGGGTTTCCTGCAGGCCTATGAGGCCCTGGTGCGCCGGGCGGGCATGAAGGTGTCGCTGGCCGAGGAATTCGCGGGCGTGACCCCCGAAACCCTGGCGGCCCAGATGGCGCGTCCGGAAAACATCGCCATGATCCACTCCAGCCGGCGCTCGGCGTCGGACGCCGATCTGCTTTCGCTGGCCCACGCGGTGCTCACCGCGGCTTGAGTTTCTTACCGTAGGAGCCGATGATCCAAACCGCCCGCGACGTTCCGCAGTCGAGTGCCTCCCCGGTCAAGATCACCGGCATCGAGATCACGCACCACCGCCTGCCGCTCGACCCGCCGTTCAATGCCAGCTGGGACACGCAGCCCCGCCGCGCCTTCGAGGCCACGATCGTGCGGGTGCACACCGATGCCGGCCTGACCGGCGTCGGCTCCGGCGACACCATGCTGGGCTTTGCGGGCCACGAGCATCTCTTCGTCGGCCAGGACGCCATGGCGATCGAACGCCACTGGCGCATTCTCAACAACATCCAGTTCCATTGGGGTCGGCCGTGGCCGCTCGACCTGGCTTTCTGGGATCTCGCCGGCAAGATCACCGGGCAGCCAGTGTGGCGGCTCCTTGGCGGCCTGTCGGGCAAGGTCAGGGCCTATGCGTCGTCCGGAACGTTGCGCGCCCCTGGCGAGCTCGCCGATGCGGCCGAGCGCTATCTTGGTGAAGGCTTCCCGGCCCTGAAGATCCGCTTTCATCGCGGCGACTGGCGGCGGGATGTCCAGGCCCTCGAAGCCGTGCGGGCGCGGGTCGGCGACAAGCTCGAGCTGATGGTCGATTGCAACCAGGGCTGGCGCATGTCCTGGGATGCCTATCCGTCCTGGACCCTCAAGGACGCCGTGAAGGTGGCGCGCGAACTCGAGGCCCTCGGCGTCTACTGGATGGAAGAGCCGTTGCACCGCGGCGATCGCGAAGGCATGCGGCGGCTGCGCGACAAGGTCGATATCCGCATCGCCGGGGGCGAGATGACCCGCGAACTCTACGAGTTCCGCGACCTCATCGTCGAAGGGGCACTCGATGTGCTCCAGCCCGACGCCGCGCTGGTCGGCGGCATCACCGGATTGCGCCGGGTCTGTACCATGGCGCAGGACCACAACCTGATCTTCACACCCCACACATGGACCAACGGCATCGGGGTTTTGGCCAATGCCCATCTGACGGCCGGGGTCGCGGATGCGCCCTTTCTGGAATTTCCCTATGATCCGCCCGAGTGGGACCTCGCCCGCCGGGATTTCGCAATGCGCGAGCCTTTGCGTGTCGATCGCGAGGGCACTATCGTGCTGAGCGACAGTCCGGGACTTGGGATCGAGCTTGCCGAAGACATCCTGGCCAGGACGCGTATCGGATAGACCGTGAAGGCAAGTCCCGGAAGCTCGCGGACAATGGACCGGCAGTGGCTGCCGCTCAACGCGCTGCGCGCCTTCGAGGCCGCGGGCGTACACGGCAGCTTCACGGCGGCCGCCAATTCGCTGACCGTGGCGCAGAGCGCGGTGAGCCGCCATGTCATCGTTCTGGAAAAGTTTCTCGGCGTCGCGCTGTTCGAGCGGCGGCCCCAGCACCTGGTTCTGACGGAAGCGGGGCGGCATCTCCTGCCGGTGGTGACGCGCGGCTTCGACCGGATCGACCAGGCCCTCGGCGACGTCATCAAGGAGCGCGGCACGCTGAAGAGGCTGCTGCGGGTGGCCCTGCCACCCACCTTCGCGTATCAGCTGGCCATCCCGATCCTGCGCGATTTCCGGGCCGAGCATCCGGGGGTGACGATCGAGATCGCGTCCAAGCCCGCCGGCGAGCCGGACGGCGAGGTTGCCATCGCGGTGATCTATTCGGAGCCTCGCATCACCGATGCCATTCACGACCTGCTGTGGATGGAGCGAGTGGCGGTCGTCTGCTCCCCCCAGGTGTGGGGTAACGGCGCGCCCGATCTCGCCACCTTCATAGTGACCCGAGACCTGCTGCACGTCAGGCTGGGCGGCCGTCCGCATCAGCACATGTGGGACTTGATGGCGCGTGCGGTCGGCCGGCCCGACCTTCCGCTCGGTCGCGGGCTGGTGTTCGACACCGCCCAGTTGGCGATCCAATATGCCTTGTCGGGCGAGGGCGTCGCCGTGGTCGACCCGATGCTGTTCGCCGACGATATCGCGGCCGGCCGCTTGGTCTGCCCGTTCGAGACCCGGGTCGCCTCCGGCTACGGCTATTACCTGGCAACCGCGCCCGAAGACCTCGACGAGGTCGCGGCCGTGTTCCGGTCGTGGCTCATCCGCCGTTTCGCGCAGGCCTCGCCCCAGCGGCCGATCGCCGAAGCCCCCTGAGCGACCTGCCGGCCGTCAGGACGCCAGCTTGACGGCCGGCGAGACGGCCGCTTCCTGGGCCCACACGCGATCATGGCATTCCTCGGCCGTGAGCGGCTTGTGGAAGAAGAAGCCCTGGCCTTCGACATAGCCCATGCCGCGAATGAGATCAGCGTGTTCCTTGGTTTCGATACCTTCCGCCGTGGTGTTCAGCCCCAACTTCTTGGCGAGCGCGCCGATCGATTCGACGATCAGCACGCATTCCGGCCTGAGCGTCATTTGCCGCACGAAGGACTGATCGATCTTGATCTTGTCGATCGGGAATCGCTGGAGATAGCCGAGCGACGAATAGCCGGTGCCGAAATCGTCCAGGGCGATTCGCGCGCCGAGCGCCTTCAGCCCCGCCAATGTCCTCAGGACGAGCTCGTTGTCGCGCAACAGAACTGATTCGGTGATCTCGAGTTCGACCCGATCCGCATCCAACCCCGAGGTCGATAGGCCCTTGCGGACCGTATCGATGAGGTCCGTGCGGTCGAACTGGTAGGGCGAAAGATTGATCGAGACCCGGACGGACTCGGGCCAGGTTCGCGCGGCCGCGCAGGCCTGCCCGATCACCCATTCGCCGATTTCGGCGATCAGGCCCGCTTCCTCGGCGACTGGAATGAAACTCGCAGGAGACACGAACCCGCGGCGTGGATGACGCCACCGGGCCAACGCTTCGCAATTCACGATCAGCTGCGTCTTCAGATCGACGATCGGCTGGAAGCGGAGTTCGAGCTCGCCACGCCGGATGGCAACGCGAAGATCGGCCTCCAGCTCACGCCGCTCCTGCAGTTCCCGCTCCATGCGCGGATCGAAAAACCGGAATGTTCCGCGTCCGGCCGATTTGGCCGCGTAGAGTGCAACATCCGCATGCTTCAGAATGACCTGCGGATCTCGACACTCCGGTGCACCGACACCGACCCCGATGCTCAGGCTGGTGGTGATCGACTTGCCGTCGAGATCGAACGGCTCGGCGGCTGTCCGGCAGATCCGGTTGGCGATGCTGGTGGCGTCCCCTACAGGATCGGCCGAGGACAGCAGCACCGCAAATTCGTCCCCGCCCAGGCGCGAGATCGAGTTCGACCCCTCCGGCAAGGCTCTTCAGCCGGTTCGCCAAGACCTGCAGCAAGGCGTCGCCGGTCGCGTGCCCCATCCCGTCGTTCACGTTCTTGAACGAATCGACGTCGAGCAGCATCACGACCGGTCGCCTCAACGGGTCCGCACCGGCCACAAGCGCCGCAAGCCGGGTCTGAAACACGAGCCGGTTGGACAGTCCTGTCAGATAGTCGCTGTGCGCCAATCGGTGGATGCTGCGATTTCGGCGCATCAGCATAACGACCAGGATGAAGCCGCAGACGATCAGCCCGACCGTGAGAAAGAGGCCGTTCCAGTAGACGCCGTTCAGGTGTTTGCGCTGCTGGTCCCGTTCGAGACTCGCTACATCGTTGGCCGCTGAAACCAGCAACACCGTGGGCGTTTCCACCGGGGCCAGCATGTCGAGGACTCGCTCGGCATTGCCCGCCTGCCCGAGATCGTCGACCAGGGGCTTCGCGGTCGCAATCGCGCCGGCCAGGGCAATTAGCGCATCCCTTGAGACAGGTTGCGAGTCAATCAGGCTGCTCACCATGCCCTGTTGCAGCAACGCGACTCGGCTCTCCATAATGGCGTAGCGAAGCTTCGCTTCCCTCAACCGGTCGCTGCTGGGCTCACGGGCATAGCGTCCCATGGCGGCCTCGAGGCGAACGAGTTCCGTCGCACCCTGGCCCGCATCGAAAACCGTATTGTAGCCGGAAGATTCAATCAAAGATTGCTGGCGTTCGGAGATCAGCACGTTCGTATAGATCGCGGCAAGCGCCAGGGCTCCGGTCACCGCTGCTAAGCTCACCTGCCACGGGGTGATATGCTTGAGCATTCGCACTTCCATTCGCCTTGGACAGGGCCGGAGAACAGCCGCGTCCACGCTGGCTGCAGTAAACGAATCGCATGATGTGACGGCGGCAAACATCTATGCCGCAAGCAATATTCCTTGACCGCGGAGCATGCGACTTGTGGAATGAAGCTCAAGTTAACATGCATCGGATTTCGCCGTGCCGAGCCCTGTGATGGCCTGATCGAAAAAACACATGGGGCCTGGGGAGCGATCCGAGCTAGCGTGCTGCCCGGCAGTTCGGTGCGCCGGACCGCTCCGGTGCCCCGGCGGTCGACCGGCGGCCAGGCTTCTCCCAACGTGGGTGAACTCATGAATGACGCGCTGACCGCCGTTGAAGCAAAAGGCGGCCGCCGCCGGGGCGCCCGCGCGGCCGACCGAAGCGCCGCAGCTTCAGCTGCGGCCCCACCCCGAAAGCAGCCCAGACTGCCCTTTCGGCCGACCGACATCGTGTCCGCCGATCAGCTCGAGGCCGTGCATCACGGCTCTCTGAAAGTGCTGCAGGAGATCGGCATCGACGTGTTGCACGCCGAGGCGCGCGACATCCTCAAGAGCGCCGGTGCCGATGTCGAGGCCGATTCGCAGCGCGTGCGCTTCGATCCCACGCTGGTCGAGAGCGTCATCGGGCTGGCGCCCAAGAGCTTCACGCTGCATGCGCGCAACCCCGCCCGCAATCTCGTGATCGGCGACGGCCACGTGGCCTTCTGCGCCGTGGCGTCCGCCCCCAATTCGTTCGACCGCGAAGGCGGCAGGCGGCCCGGCAACCATGCCGACTACCGGAATTTCATCCGGCTTGGACAGTCGCTCGAGGCCGTTCATCTGTGGGGCGGCTATCCGGTCGAGCCGATCGACATCCATGCTTCGGTCCGCCACCTCGACGCCCTATTCGACATGCTGACGCTGTCGGACAAGCCGATCCACGCCTATAGCCTGGGGCGGCAGCGCAACCTCGACGCCTTCGAGCTGGTGAAGCTGGCGCGCGGCATCGACCAGGAGACGCTGGAGCGCGAACCGTCCGTCTTCACCATCATCAATTCATCGTCGCCGCTGCGGCTCGACAATCCGATGTGCGAAGGCATCATCCAGATGGCCAAGCGCAACCAGGTGGTCGTGCTGACACCCTTCACGCTCGCGGGCGCCATGGCGCCCGTGACGATCGCCGGGGCGGTGGCGCAGCAGAACGCCGAGGCCATGGCCGGGCTGGTGCTGGCCCAGACAGTGCGTCCGGGTTCGCCGTTCGTCTATGGCGGCTTTACCTCGAACGTCGACATGAAGTCCGGCGCGCCGGCCTTCGGCACGCCCGAATACATGAAGGCGACCCTGCTCGGCGGCCAATTGGCCCGGCGCTACGGCCTGCCCTACCGCTCCTCGAACGCCAATGCAGCCAATTCGCTGGACGCCCAGGCAGCCTACGAGAGCGTGTTCTCGCTCTGGGCGGCCATCATGGGCGGCGCCAACCTGCTGATGCATGGTGCCGGCTGGATGGAAGGCGGGCTGCAAGCTTCGTTCGAAAAGATGGTTCTCGACGCCGATCTCCTCGGCATGGTGGCCGAGTTCCTGAAGCCGATCGTCATCGACGACGACGAACTGGCGCTCGAAGCCATGCGGGAAGTCGGGCCCGGCGGCCATTTCTTCGGTTGTGCTCACACGCAGGCCCGCTACCGCACCGCCTTCTTCTCCCCGATGATCTCGGACTGGCGCAATTACGAGACGTGGCGCGAAGCGGGCTCGCCGAGCGCCTACGACGCCGCCAACCGGCTCTACAAGGAAAAGCTGGCCAGCTATCAGCCGCCTCCGATCGAACCCGAGCGGCTCGAGGCCATGCAGGCCTTCGTGGCCCGGCGCAAGACCGAGGGCGGGGTCAAGACGGATTTTTGATAGACGGAGCAAAGCACTGGCATGTTGAAGTCGCTTGAACGGGCCGTGGCCGAAGCCGAACGTCTTTCACCGGAGATGCAAGACGACCTTGCCCGGATGATGATGCTTTACGCAGGAGTGGAGCAGCCGTTCGCCGAATTGACGATCGAGCAGGAAGCGACGGTGCTCCGCTCGCGAGAGGCCGCCCGCCTCGGACACTACGCTACCGACGAAGACATGCGTGGCATCTGGGCGAAACTTGATCCGTGAGGGTTCGCTATACGCGGCCTGCGGCGGCGAACATCGCTGCTTTGCTGGACGATCTTGCAGAACAATCGCCGGCCGACGCCCGCAGTGTGCGGAGCCGCTTCAAGCGATTGAAGGGCTTCTCGCACAATTTCCGAAGGCCGGTCAGGCGACGCGATTACCTTGGCTCCGCCGTATGGTCGTACGACCCTATCCGTACCTGATCTTCTACGAAGTAACCGAGACAGAGGTCATCATTCATTCGGTCTGGCACTCCGCCCGCGACCCTTCCGACCTGCCGGGGTGAGGGTCCCCACGGGCATTGGTGCTTCGTTTTCGAAGATCGTCCTCGCTTTCACTATGCGTCGAGATAATCGGACCGTCGAGATTCAGGTCTTTTGAGCAATGCGGCGATGCGCCGGTACGTATCCGTGGAATTCTTTGTGGCGACAGGCAAAGACAGCCGAGTGCGAGCGCGCGATTATCCTTCGACTGGATTTCTGCAATCGTGTTGTTCGGCAACGTCTCTCCTCCTCTTCCGGTCACGCTTAGGACTAGGAGTGTTGGTTTGAACGCGAGTCAGATTGCAAAAGGAGTGATCGAATGAAAACCCAGGCGCAGGTGGTGGTGATCGGCGGCGGTGTCGTCGGGGCGAGCGTGCTGTACCATCTGACCAAGGGCGGCTGGCGCGACGTGATGCTGGTCGAGCGCGCGGAGCTGACCTCCGGCTCCACCTGGCATGCGGCAGGCGGCATGCACACCGTCAACGGCGACCCCAACGTCGCCAAGCTGCAGCAATATACGATCGAGCTCTACAAGGAGATCGAGGAGATTTCCGGCCAGAGCTGCGGCGTGCATCTCACGGGCGGCATCATGCTGGCCGGCACGCCCGAGCGGCTCGACTGGCTCAAGATGGCCCGGGCCCGGGGCCGCTACCTCGGCATGGACCTGGAATTGATCTCGGTCGCCGAGGCCAAGAAGATCTTCCCGTTCATGGACGAGAAGCATTTCGTCGGCGCCATGTACGATCCCGTGGAAGGCCACGTCGATCCCTACGGCGTCACCCACGCCTATGCCAAGGCGGCCCAGATCGGCGGCGCCACGATCGAACGGCAGAACCGGGTCATCGACCTCCAGCCACGGCCCGATGGCTCGTGGGACGTCGTGACCGAGAAAGGCACGATCCGCGCCGAGCACGTGGTCAATGCCGGCGGGCTCTGGGCCCGCGAGGTCGGCCGCATGGTCGGCCTGGAACTGCCGGTGCTCGCCATGGAGCACCAATACCTGATCACCGAGGACATGCCCGAACTGGTCGGTCAGAAGGAGAAGTTCCACTGCATCGATTTCGAGGGCGAGATCTACATGCGCCAGGAACGCGGCGGCATGCTGATGGGCACCTACGAGCGTGCCGGCGTGCCCTGGTCGGAGCGCCAGACGCCGTGGGACTTCGGCCAGAACCTGCTGCCGAACGATCTCGACCGCATCGCGCCCGAGCCTGGAAGTCGGCTTCGAGCATTTCCCGCCCATCGCCACGGCCGGCATCAAGAAGGTGATCAACGGGCCGTTCACCTTCGCGCCTGACGGCAATCCGCTGATCGGTCCGGTCAAGGGGCTCAAGAATTTCTGGGTCGCCTGCGGCGTGATGGCCGGCTTCAGCCAGGGCGGCGGCGTCGGGCTGGCCCTGTCCAACTGGATGATCGGCGGCGATCCGGGCTTCGACGTCTGGGGCATGGACGTTGCGCGCTACGGCGACTGGGCCACCCTGGCCTATACCAATGCCAAGGTGCGCGAGAACTATTCCCGCCGCTTCTCGATCCGCTTCCCGAACGAGGAACTGCCCGCCGCCCGGCCGTTGCGCACCACGCCGGTCTATGACCTGCAGAAACGCGAGGGCGCCTTCTTCGGCGAATATTGCGGGCTCGAGACCCCGCTCTGGTTCGCCCCGAACGGCACCGAGCCCCAGGAGAACATCACGTTCCGCCGGTCCAACGCCTTCGAGCATGTCGGCGCGGAATGCCGCGCGGTGCGCGAGGGCGTCGGCCTTCTCGACATCTCGACCTATGGCAAGTTCGAGATCACGGGGCCGAACGCCGCCAGCTTCCTGTCGAACGTGATGGCCAATCGCCTGCCCGCCACGGGCCGGATGATCCTGACCCCGATGCTGAACCAGAACGGCAAGCTGATCGGCGATTTCACGATCGGGCGCCTGGCCGAGGATCGCTTCTTCCTGGTCGGCACCATGGCGGCCGAAACCTATTACATGCGCTGGTTCGAGCGGCACATGCCGACCGAGGGCGGCGTCAATCTGCGGCCCTGCGCGGCCGAATATGTCGGTTTCTCGGTCGCCGGCCCGTCCAGCCGGGCGCTGCTGCAGACGCTGGTGGCCGAGGATCTGTCGACCGCGACCTTCCCGTTCCTGTCCTTCCGAAAGATGGACGTCGGCATGATACCGGCGCTCGTCGGGCGCGTGTCCTTCACGGGGGACCTCGGGTACGAGATCTGGGTCACGGCGGATTACCAGCGCGCCTTGCTCCTGCTGCTCCAGGAGGCCGGGCAGGCGTTCGGCCTGAAACTCGTGGGCGGCCGCGCCCTCAATTCGCTGCGCCTGGAAAAGAGCTTCGGGACCTGGGCGCGCGAATACCGCCCGATCTACGGGCCCGAGGAAGCCGGGCTCGGCCGCTTCGTCGACCTCAAGAAGAACGATTTCGTCGGCCGCGATGCCGTGGCCAAGGTGCAGGGCAACGGCGGCGCGCCGCTGCGGCTGGTGACCTTCGCGGTCGACGCGAACGGCGCCGACGCCATCGGGGACGAGCCCGTCTGGCACGACGGGGCGGTGGTGGGCTGGGTGACGTCCGGCGGCTACGGCCACAGCGTCAAGCAATCGCTGGCGCTGGCCTATGTGCCGAAGGCCCTGGCCTCCGCCGAGGCCGGCTTCGAGATCGAGATCATCGGCGAGCGCCGCCCCTCGCGCCGGCTCGACGGTGCCGCGTTCGACCCCACGGGTACGCGCATGCGGGCCTGAGTCGCGGGCCGAGGCCTACGACTTCGTCTGGTCGTAGGCCTCGCTCATCGCCGATGCGGTGCTCTTCTTGTAGCGGCGATGGCCGCTGATCTCCGCCCCGGCGCCCGGGCTAAACCGCACGTTCCAGAAGGTCGCCAGCAGGGAAATGCCGGTCACGACCAGGAAAGCGGCGGAAAAGTCCTGGAATGCCGGACCCGCATGATGGCGGACCAGCATGGAGCCCTGCAGGGCGAGTGCCGCCACGCAAATCCCGACCGACAGCATCAATTGCTGGAACGTCGTGTAGAAGCTCGTCGCCGAACTCATGCGCGGCGCCGGCACCTCGTCGAAAGCCACGGTGTTATAGGCCGTGAACTGGAACGACATGAAGAAGCCGCAGCAGAGCAGCACGCCGAACATCGCCCAATAGGGCCAGTCGGGACGGAAGGCCGCGCAGACCGCATATCCGGCGCTGGCGATCACGCCGTTGACGATGAGGCTGTTGCGGAACCCGAAACGTCGCAGCACATGGGGTGCCACCGCCTTCATGAGCAGCGACCCGATCGCCGTGGCGATCACGATCGTGCCGCTCTGCACCGCGGAAAGCCCGAAGTCGAGCTGCAGCATCAGCGGCAGCAGAAACGGATGCGCGCCCTGCGTGATCCGCGTCAGGGCCCCGGCGATCACCGAGGCGCCGAAACTCGGCAGCCGCATCAGCGACAGGTCGAGGATCGGGTCGCGGGTGCGCCTTGCATGGGCCACGTAGGCGGCACCGAACACGAAGCCGACCCCGAGAAGCAGGAGAGCCATGAGGCCCTGGCCCTCCCGGCTCGTAAGTTCGAAGCCGAAGAACAGGCAGCCGAGCGCCACGCCGGACAACAGCATCCCGAGGGCATCGAAATGCGTCGGCCTGTCGCCCCGCACCTCCGGGATGAACAAGGTCACCAACACGACGCCAAGGATGCCGATCGGCAGGTTGATATAGAAGATCCAGCGCCAATCGAAATAGGTTACGATAAAGCCGCCCACGGGCGGCCCGAGGATCGGCCCGATCAGGGCCGGAACAAGCAGCCAGGACATGGCCGACACCATGTTGCGGCGCTCGACGCTGCGCAGCAGCACTAGGCGACCGACCGGCATCATCATGGCGCCGCCGAGCCCCTGGAGGACGCGCGCCGCCACCAGCAGCGGCAGGCTCGTCGCCTGGGCGCAACAGATCGAGCCGATCAGGAACACCGCGATGGCGGCCCGGAACACGTTGCGCGACCCGAACCGATCGGCGACCCTGCCGCTCGCCGGGATGAAGACCGCGAGGCTGAGCAGGTAGGAGGTCAGCGCCACGCTGAGGCTCGGAGCCGTGACGCCGAAATCCCGCGCCATGGTGGGCAGCGCGGTCGTCAGCACCGTCGCATCGAGTTGCTCCATGAACATGGCGCTGGCGATGATGAGGGCGATGGTGCGGAAGTTGGGCAGCGCCGAAGCTGGCTTGGCCGCATAGGAAGGGGTGGCCGGCATGGGCGGCGATCGCTGCTCCTCAGGCGGGGTCTTGCGACAGCCGGACATGGCGCCCCGCGGCACTCCCGGCCAATCATCGATTGTATAGGCTGTTCGCCCTGATCAGCCCCATCTTTTTGTCCCTATCCGCCATGCATTTGCGACAGCCTCGCCGCAGCGCGGCGAGCCTTTGCATTGCTCCTGGATCATTGGCGCGCTACACGGGCCGCGAGTGCTCGGCCGATGCCGGACCGCATGCACAAGGGAGAACGCCATGACGTCCGAGATCGCCACCTATCCCAGTCTGCGCGACAAGACCGTGTTGGTGACGGGCGGGGGCAGCGGCATCGGAGCGGCGATCACGCGGCGCTTCGCCGAACAAGGCTCGAAGGTCGGCTTTCTCGACATCGCCGATGCACCGTCCCAGGCGCTCGCGGACGAATTGACGCAAGCCGGCCACAAGGTCCGCTTCGTCCATGTGGACCTCAAGGACATCGATGCGCTGCGGCGCGGGGTCGCCGAGGTGCGGGCCGCGTTCGGGCCGATCCAGATCCTCATCAACAATGCGGCACACGACGAGCGCCATCCGACCCCCGAGGTCACGCCCGAGTATTTCGACGATCGCATCGCCGTGAACATCCGTCACCAGTTCTTCGCCGCCCAGGCGGTGCTGCCCGATATGCAGGCCGCCGGGGGCGGCTCCATCGTCAATTTCGGCTCGGTGTCGTGGATGGTCGGCCAGGGCGGCATGGCGGTCTACACGGCGGCGAAATCTGCCGTGCTGGGCCTCACCCGCTCGCTCGCCCGCGATTACGGCCCCTTCAATATCCGCGTGAACGCCATTGCGCCGGGCTGGATCATGACCGAGCGCCAGTTGACGCTCTGGATGAACCCGGAAGGCGAGAAGGAGCTGATGCAGCGCCAATGCCTGAAGCGCCGCCTCCAACCCGACGAGGTGGCCCGCGCAACCTTGTTCTTCGCGTCCGACGAGGCCAGCGCCTGCACCAACCAGCAATATGTCGTTGACGGCGGCTGGGTCTGACCCTGGCATGAGCGCCGGAACGCCTCGCTTCATTGCGGTCGATTGGGGCACGACGCGGATGCGCTCTACCCTTGTCGACGGCAGCGGAGCCGTCCTGGCGCACCATCACTCCGACTCGGGCGTGCAGAGCGTCGCCTCGGGCGGCTTTCCGGCTGCATTGCAGGCCGCATGCGGGGCGTGGTTCGATGCCCATCCCGGTCTGCCGGTCATCATGGCCGGCATGGTGGGCAGCCGCAACGGCTGGCTCGAGGCGCCTTACCTGCACTGTCCCTGCGGGCCTACCGAAGCTGCGGCGCGATTGACCGCCGTCGCGGGGCTCGACCGCGACGTTCTCATCGTGCCCGGCGTCGACATGCGTTGGGAGGACGGCAGTTACGACGTCATGCGAGGCGAGGAAGCCCAGGTCTTCGGCACGGGGGTCGAGGACGGCCTCATCTGCCTGCCCGGCACGCACAGCAAATGGGTTGAAATGCGGGGCGGACGGCTGACGCGTTTTGCCTCCTTCATCACTGGCGAGCTCTACGCGGCCTTGTCCGGCTCCTTCGTGGCGCGGCTGGCCGAACAGCCGGACGATCCCCAAGCCGGCCAGGCCGAGGCTGCCGCGGCGGCCCATGCGGGCGGCGGACTGTCGCGCGCCCTGTTCCAGGCCAGGACCCGCGTCCTCGCGGGCGACATGTCGCCTCGCGCGGTCCGCCCCTTTCTGTCGCGCCTGCTGATCGAGACCGAAATCGCCGGTGCGGCAGAGTTGCTCGGCGGCGCGGAATCGATCCATCTCGTCGCGGCCGAGCCGCAGTTGAGCGTCTACCAAGCCATCCTTGAAAGCCGCGGCCTCAAGGTCACGATCGTCGATCCGGCGGTCTCGACCTTAGCGGGGCTCAACCGGATCATCGCAGCGAGGCCCTGACTTGGACCACAGCAATTCCGCGTTCGAAGGGCGCTTCAACGAGGCCTTCGCGGCCATGCCGGTGGTCGCCATCCTGCGCGGCCTGCGGCCGGAGGAGGCCTTGCCGGTCGGCCAGGCCCTTGTGGAGGCGGGCGTTCGCATTCTCGAAGTGCCGCTGAACTCGCCGCAGCCGCTCGACAGCATCGCGGCCCTGGTACGCGAATTCGGCACGCGGGCCAGCATCGGGGCCGGAACGGTGCTCGATTCCCGCAGCGTCGATGCGGTCGCGGATGTCGGGGGTGAGATCATCGTGTCGCCCAATGCCGATACGGCCGTGATCCGGCGGACCCGCGAGCGCGGGCTTGTGTCCCTGCCAGGTTGCCTCACGCCGACCGAGGCCTTCGCGGCTCTCGGGGCCGGCGCGCACGCCATAAAACTGTTTCCCGGCGAGATGGTCAGCCCGGCAATCGCCAAGGCCCTGGCGGCCGTGCTGCCCAAGGTCAGGCTGCTGGTGGTGGGCGGCGTGTCGGCCGCGACCATCAAGGATTGGCACGGCAGTGTCGTGCAGGGTTTCGGGATCGGCTCGTCCCTTTATGCTCCGGGCCTCAGCCCGGCCGAGGTGACGACGCGGGCCCGCACCCTGGTCCAGGCCGCGCGCGATTTCGTCGCCGGAGGTGCTGCGGCACGGTCCAGCTGAACCGCGGGCTTGCATCGAATTGCAAACAATATCTTGGGTCCGTGCTTACCGTCTCGAAGTAAGAGGTCCCGGTTCGCCTTCTGCTTAATACGGATCGAGCGAGTCCGCGGCTAATCTCCGGAAGGTGATCTCGGGACAAGGCCATGGGTGCAGTCAAGCTGGCGTGTTGTGGGGCGGCCGTCCTGATCGGGGCGAGCCAGATCGCATCCATGCCGACCGAACGGCGTCAGGCCCTCTTGTCGGCCATCGGTGTGTTGATGGGCGGACCAACGACGTCCAAAACTCCATCGGCATCGTTTTCTGTCGTATCCGCACCGCAGCCCGCCTCGGGCTTCTCCGGCTATCAGAGCGAGACCATCGATCCGGACGGCGGCGGGCAGTTTCAGACCGATATCGAGATCGAAGGCCAGCGCCTGCCCGTTCTGGTCGATACGGGCGCGACCTATGTGATCCTGAGCTTCGAGGATGCGGCGCGGCTCGGATTGCGGCCGATGCCGTCGGACTTCAAGTACAAGACCTGGACCGCGAACGGGGTCGCACTCAATGCCATGGCCGAGTTGCGGGAAGTCCGGCTCGGCTCGATCGAGGTGCGGGATGTTCCGGTGCTCATCGCGGCCCGGGGCAGTATGACCCACAACCTCCTCGGCATGACGTTTTTGAGCAAGCTGCACGGGTTCAGGGTCGACGCGGGACGGCTCGTCCTGCAGCAGTGACCAACGCCCGGCGCTTCGGACCTGAACGGCAGCCTCGGCCGTGTCGAGCCGGTCAGTGGCCCGGGGCGGCTGCACCGCTGGCCAGACCATTGCGGGCCGTGAAGCCGGCGATCGTATTCTGCATGAACGGCGCGGAATCGCCCAGAGTCACGGTCGGCTCGCAGCGGGGATGGCACGCATAGGACTCGCGCTCGCCAGCGCGCTGCACGGTCACCAGCCCGCCAGAAGGTTCGACCCGCAGGCGAGATTCCGACAAGACAGTGCCGTCGTGATCGAGGAACACGAGATTGGTCTCGCCGAAGCCCTTGCCGGTCAGGACCAGGCGCCCGCTGTTCTTCAGCATCGTCACGTCGGCGATGATCGGGTTGCCGACGATGATGGTCTCGGTGTTGACCGGGTATTTGAAGACCTTGGCCCGGTCGAGTGACACCGTCATAAGGCCTTCCGCGGCGCCTGGCAGGGGAAAACCAACCAGCAGGCCCACCACCAGCACCGCAAAGCCCGCCCCGGCCTGCCGTGGAGAGCTGCGTTCGAGTGGTGAGACCATGGGGCCGAGCCGCATTGGGACGGTTCTCCGCTGAAACCGACGATTATCATTTCATGAACGAAAATCGTGAACGAAGTCTGACCGATCCGCGCGCGCTCAACCGATCGGATTTCAGTCGCACTTGTACAGCCTCTGGCGTCCGGCCCCGCCTGCCTTACCGGACGAAGGTCATGGTTGATCGCTTGTAACCAAGTCTGTCAGACCACCTCGCCTGTTCTAGAGAGGCGTAGTGTTTCGAGTATAGAATTGCCGGTTGTTCAGACCGCAAGCTTCATCGTAAGTTAACCCTGGCTCGCCTCTCTTGAAATCACGGCGGTTTGGGCAACTGAGTTAACGTGTTTGCAAGTCCTACCGTCTACGGTCAGGCCATTCCCGGAGAGCGGCACCCGTCGCGGGGAATAGGCAATGCAAGCTAGGAGCACAGCATGAACATCCTGAACCGCTTCGCCAAGGACGAGTCCGGCGCGACTGCGATCGAATACGGCCTGATCGCCGGTCTGATCAGCGTGGTCATCATCACGGTCATCACCGCCATCGGCACGAAGCTGAACACCAAGTTCACCAACATCTCGACCGCCCTCAACTGAGGTCGGCATGTGACGCGGGTCGCAATCCGCGGGCAGTGTCACGGCCTCGGCTCGACCGAGGTCGACGACACATGAAGCATGCCCGCGGTCGGCCACGTCGGCGACGAACGCTTGGGAAGGGCCGGATTTCGTCCCGCAGGATCAATGATCCAAGGGACCGGCTCGAAGCGCCCTGGCGGACTGGACCGGGTGGTTCAACCGGTCGGTCGAAGACCGAGCGAAGGGTTGGGGGACATCGATGCTGGAATTGGCTGCGCTGGTGTTTTTTCCCGCCCTGATGGCCTATGCCGCGGCTTCTGATCTTCTGACCATGACGATCTCGAACAGAATCTCGATCGCGCTGGTCGCAGGCTTTCTGGTCATGGCTTGCGCGTCCGGTATGCCGCTGCCGGTGATTTTGTCCGTTCACCTTGCCTGCGGAGCGGCCGTCCTGGCCCTCACGTTCGCGCTGTTCGCCTTCGGCTGGATCGGCGGAGGCGACGCCAAGCTCGCGGCCGCGACGGCCGTTTGGCTCGGTTGGTCGAACCTTATCGAATATGGACTGCAGGCCTCGATCCTGGGTGCGGTGCTGACGATCGGCATCCTCTACCTGCGCAAGTACCGCCTGCCTCCCGAACTTCAGGCCCGCGAATGGTTGGCGCGTCTGCATCGGGCCGGCAATGGTGTCCCGTATGGGATCGCGCTCGCCGTGGCAGGCCTCGCCATCTACCCCGAAACGGCACTCTGGACGGCGATCAGCACCAGCTGACATTGCCGCTATCAGGCCGGGAATAGAATTGGATACACGCGATTAACCATACTTTGACGTTTCCCTGATTGAGTCCATGGCTGAAGGCCGTCCCGCCGTAACGCGTCGGAAAGCTCGGAGCCATGAAGAAGTCCCGCATCATAGTCTTGTTTCTGGCGGTCGCGGCCGCGGCGGGCGCTTTCATCCTCGCCAACAGCCCCAAGGGGCCGCCGGTTACCGTAGTGTCGGAGCAGGCCCCGGCCCCGGTGCCCACTGACGACGTTCTGGTCGCGGCCAAGGACCTCTCCTTCGGGACACCGGTCAACGAAAGTGAACTTTCGTGGGAGCCTTGGCCGAAGGACAAGATCCCCGGCGGGATGATCAGGAAGAGCGAAAACCCCAAGATCATCGACGAAATCAAGGGTTCCTTCGCGCGCGCCAGCTTGCTGAAGGAACAGCCGATTCGGCGTGAGCAACTGGTCAAGGGCGACGGTGGGCTGATGGCCTTGACGCTGCCCTCCGGCATGCGGGCCGTCGCGATCAATATCGACAGCCAAGGCTCCACTTCAGCGGGCGGTTTCATCCTGCCCGGAGACCGGGTCGATGTGATCAAGACCTTTCGCGAGGATAACAAGGCCGCCGGCGGTGGCGACAACTTCACCAGCGATACCCTGCTGGAGAACGTGAAGGTCCGGGCCATCGGGCCGAACGTTCAGCAGAAGGACGGGCAGACCGTGGTGGTCGGCTCGAACGCGACGCTGGAACTGAGCCCGGAGCAGGCCCAGCAGGTCGTTCTGGCACAGCGTACCGGCCAGCTTTCGCTGACCCTGCGCTCGGCGCTCGACACCAAGGAAGCCCCGCAAGCCCACGTCCGCGCACCGGCCCCCGCGTCTCCCGCCGCCGCACCGGCCGTCCCTGCGCCGAAGAACATGACCATCGTCAAATTCGGCACGAAAACCGAGGACGCCAACCGATGAGCGCAGCCCCGTCTTCAAACCAGGGCGCGGCCTTGCGCGGCAGATCGGGTCCGCGGGAGAGCGGCCCTGCGGTACGGATCGCCGTTGCCGCCATGCTAGGCTTGCCGGTGCTCGGGTACTGCCTTCCCGCCCTGGCGCAAACTCCGGTTCTGGTGCCTACGGCTCGGGACACCGCCGCGGTTCCGGCGCCGTCGGTGATGGCCATCTCGGGCCTGCAGCGAAGCCGCAAGTTCACCATGGCGGTTGGCAAGTCCATGATCGTGGACCTGCCATCGGACGCCTCGGAAGTTTTCGTCGGAAATCCCCAGGTCGCCAACGCCGTGGTGCGCTCGGCGCGCCGCCTCTACGTGATGGCGGTCGGCAAGGGGCCGACCACCATCATGGCCATGAACAAGGATGGCGGGCAGATCGCCACGCTGGAGATCAACGTCAACGGCCGCGACATCGGCGAACTGGACTCCATTCTCAAGACCGTCCTTCCGGGCAATGACATCAAGGTCCAGGCCGTCGACGACACGGTGATCCTCACCGGCTCGGTGGATTCGGCCTCCGATGCGCAACGCGCTCAGGACATCGCCTCCGCCTATACGGGCTACACTGCCGTGGGGGCCGGTTCGCCGGGCGGAGGCGGAGGCGGAGGCGGCGGAGGTGCCGGGGGCGGTGTGTCGGTCTCGGCCGGCACGCCCGTTGTCGTTCAGGGCCAGATCATCAATTCGCTGGTGATCCGGGGCAAGGACCAGGTCACGCTCAAGGTAACGCTCGTCGAGATCCGGCGCGATATCGTCAAACAACTCGGAGTCTCGCTGAGCGGCGCCTGGAGCAGCGCCGCGGCCTCCGGGGCGCTGGGGCCCGCGGGAAGTGCCGCGGCCACGGCCACGACCGGCAGTTCGGGCCTGACCTCGACCTTGAACCTCGTCGGCCAGAAGAATTCGTTGCAGTCGAGCATCCAGGCCTTCGAGAGCAACGGTGTGGCGCACATTCTTTCCGAGCCGAACGTGACCGCGATCTCGGGCGAAACGGCCAAGTTCCAGGCAGGCGGCACCATCCCGTTGCCCGTCTCTACGGCGAATTCCAACACGTTCTTCGTGGGTTGCCAAGTCACCTACGAACAGAAGACCTACGGGGTGACCCTCAATTTCACACCGACGGTTTTGGCCGGCGGGCGAATCTCCCTGCACATCGCGACCCAGGTGGTCGAACCCGATGAAAGCACCAGGATTTCGACCGGCTGCGGAAGCGCATCGATCGTCGGATTTCGCCAGCGCCAGAACGAGACCACCGTGGAACTGCCCTCCGGCGGCTCGATCGTCTCGGCCGGCCTGGTTCAGCAGCTCAGCCAGCAGACGATCGCGGGCACGCCGGGCCTGATGAACCTGCCGGTGCTCGGCGCCCTGTTCCGATCGCGCAGCTACCAGCGCAACGAAACCGAATTGATGATCGTGGTGACGCCGTACCTGTCCAAGACGTTGCGGCCCGACCAGGTCAGCAAGCCCGACGACGGCTTCACCGATGCAACGGATCCCCAATCCTGGCTGCTCGGCCGGATGAACCGGATCTATTCCACCGCGAACAATCCCGAACTGATCCGGAGCTACCGGGGAAGGGTCGGCTTCATCAACGACTGACACGCTCGATCGCGCCTGTGAACGCCCAAGACCATCCGGAACCCAAGATCATGCCCTTTCCTCCCTCGATCGCGACCTGGCACAGCCGCGCCGCCGCATTGGCCTTGCTGGTCCTGGGCTTCCCGGTTGCCGGTTGTTCCAATGTGAACCGCGCGGTCGCCACCTCGCCGATCCCTCCCGACTATCACCTGCGTCACCCGGTGGTCCTGGCCAACGCCCGGCACTCGCTCGATATCTTCCTGGTGCCGGCCAGCGACAAGCTCGATGCGCGCCAGACCGCCGACGTTCGGGCCTTCGCGGCCGATTATCTGGCGAACGGTGAAGGCCGCATCCAGGTGCAGGTGCCCCGGGGGGCGGTCAACCCACGAGCCGCCGATGCGACGCTTGGCGCCCTTCGGCGTGCGCTCGCGGCTTCGGGTGTCAAGGGCGAGATCGAAGTCGGCACCTACCAGGTCTTCGACCCCGCCATCGCTTCCGCCCTGCGGCTGAGCTTCACTAAGCTGCAGGCGCGCCTCGCCTCACGCTGCGGGGAATGGCCCGACGACCTTGGATCGGGTTCGACCCTGAACACCTGGGACAATCGCGCCTACTACAATTTCGGCTGCGCCACGCAGCAAACCTTGGCCGCGCAGGTCGATGATCCGCGCGACCTCGTGCGTCCCCGCGCCGACACGCCAGCGGACGTGCAGATGCGTACCCGGGCCATCGGCGATCTGCGAGGCAGCAGCCCTCTCCAGGCGCAGGATCCAAGCACGACCTGGAACACTCACGTCACGTCGGTCGGCAGCGGAGCCGGCCAATGACGCGGGACGACGCCAACGGCTCCAAGCTCGACGCCGAGCCCCTCGAGCAGCCGGAACACATCGCGCCGGTCCCGCGCATCTCGCTCCAGGCATTCTGCGAAACGCCCGAGGTCGCCCAGCTGGTCAACGAGGCCATCGGGGACCGCCGGATGAGCCGCGCCCACGTCAAGGCCCATATGGGCGGCGCACCCGCCGCGGTCGAAGCCTATCGCAGCGCCCCGACGCCGAACGTCGTCATCATCGAGAGCACCGGAGAACGCCTGGAACTGGTCCGGCACCTCGAGGTCCTGGCCGAATTCTGCGATGCCGGCACCAAGGTCGTGGTGATCGGGCGGGTCAACGACATCGTGCTTTATCGCGACCTGATCGGCCGCGGCGTCAGCGACTATCTGGTGATGCCGTTCACGGTGCTCGATTTCGTGCGGGCGATCTCGCATCTCTACACGCACGCCAAGGCCGAGCCGGTCGGGCGGCTGATCGCGGTAACGGGCGCCAAGGGCGGGGTCGGCGCCTCCACCCTGGCCCATAACATCGCATGGTCGATCAGCCGGACGCTGGACTTGCCGACCGTGATCGCCGACCTCGACCTGCCGTTCGGCACCGCGGGGCTCGATTTCAACCAGGATCCTCCGCAGGGCATTGCCGAAGCGATTTTTGCGCCCGACAGGCTCGACAGCAACCTGCTCGACCGGCTGCTCTCCAAATGCACCGACAAGCTGTCGCTCTTAGCCGCACCGGCGACGCTCGAGCGCGCCTATGATTTCGGCGAAACGTCGTTCGACGCGCTGTTCGACCTGCTCCGCGCTTCCGTGCCCTGCGTCGTGCTCGACGTTCCGCATGAATGGACGGCCTGGAGCCGCCGCGCCCTGATCGGGGCCGACGAAGTGGTTGTGGTGGCCGCGCCCGATCTGGCGAACTTGCGCAATACCAAGAACCTGCTCGATGTGCTGCGCGTCGCCAGACCGAACGACGTGAAGCCCAAACTCGTTCTGAACGGCGTCGGCCTGCTGAAGCGCCCCGAAATCACCGTGGCCGACTTCGCCAAGGCGGTCGAGATTGCGCCGGTGGCCGTGATCCCGTTCGACGCCAAGCTATTCGGCACGGCGGCCAACAACGGCCAGATGATCGGCGAGGTGGAAGCCGGGAGCAAGATCAACGAGATGTTCTCGGAACTCGCTCGGGCCGTGACCGGTCGCCTGGATACACGCAAGCCAAAGCGAACCTTGTTCGAGCCGCTCTTCGCCAAGCTCGGACGCAAGAAGGCCTCGTAAGGCCGGTGGCTCGACGGGTGGGCAGGATGACGTCGTGGACGTTCAGGCATTGATGGAAAGGACGCGCTGAGCATGTTCGGACGACGCGCCACGACGGGTAGCGCACCGACCCTGCCCCAAACGCCGGCCAAGCCGAGCGTCGAGGGCCGCAGTTCGGCATCCGCAATCCCGTCCGCCGCGGGGCCCGCGTCCAGCGCGCCGGCCCCCGAAAACCGTCGGTCGGACGAATATTACATCACCAAGAGCACGATCTTCGGCGCTCTGATCGAGGCGATCGACCTTTCGCAATTGTCGAAGCTCGATGCCGATAGTGCCCGGGAGGAAATCCGGGACATCGTCAACGAGATCATCTCGATCAAGAATGTCGTCATGTCGATCGCCGAGCAGGAAGACCTGCTCGACGACATCTGCAACGACGTGCTGGGCTATGGGCCGCTCGAACCCTTGCTGGCGCGCGACGACATTGCCGACATCATGGTCAACGGTGCCACCCGCACCTACATCGAAGTCGGCGGCAAGATTCAGCTCACCAATGTGCGGTTCCGCGACAACGCGCAATTGATGAACATCTGTCAGCGCATCGTCAGCCAGATCGGCCGCCGCGTCGACGAGGCCTCGCCGATCTGCGACGCCCGCCTGATGGACGGCTCGCGCGTCAACGTCATCGCACCCCCGCTCGCGCTGGACGGTCCGGCCCTGACCATCCGCAAGTTCAAGAAGGACAAGCTGACCCTCGACCAACTGGTGCGCTACGGCTCGATTTCGGCCGATGCCGCCGAAGTGCTGAAGATCATCGGCCGCGTGCGGTGCAACGTGCTGATCTCGGGCGGCACCGGCTCGGGCAAGACCACCTTGCTGAATTGCCTGACCAATTATATCGACCATGACGAGCGGGTGATCACCTGCGAGGATGCGGCGGAACTGCAACTCCAGCAGCCCCATACGGTTCGCCTCGAAACGCGCCCTCCCAGCCTGGAAGGCACCGGCGCGATCACCATGCGCGACCTCGTCCGCAACTGCCTTCGTATGCGGCCTGAACGCATCATCGTGGGCGAGGTGCGCGGCCCCGAAGCCTTCGACCTGCTCCAGGCCATGAATACGGGTCACGACGGCTCGATGGGCACGCTGCATGCCAATTCGCCGCGCGAAGCCCTTAGCCGTCTCGAATCCATGATCACCATGGGCGGCTTCTCGCTTCCGGCGCGCACCATCCGCGAGATGATCGTCACCTCCATCGACGTGATCATCCAGGCGGCCCGCTTGCGCGACGGCTCGCGCCGCATCACCCACATCACGGAGGTGCTCGGCCTCGAAGGCGATGTCGTGATCACGCAGGATCTGGTGCTCTACGACATCATCGGGGAGGACGCCCAGGGCAAGCTCAAGGGCCGCCATCGCTCCACCGGCATCGGCCAGCCGCGGTTCTGGGAGCGGGCCCGCTATTATGGCGAGGAAGAGCGCCTTGCGGCCGCCCTCGACCGGTCGGAAGTCAAGGAGGGCGTCAGGCTATGACCGCACGGGCGCAATGTTCGAGCAATCCTCGGGTGATCGGGACGCAACAGCCCAGCCCCAGGGCCAAATCACAGCGGCAGGGTTCCTGAAGCGATGGAAACGAGCACGATCCTGATCTACGGACTCGGCGTTCTCGCGGCCGGCTGCGTCCTGTTTACCTTCCTGCCCTACCTGTCGGGGGACATCAAAGCGGAGAAGCGCCAGGAAGCCCTGCAGGCGCCCAGAACAAAGCGCAGCGGCGACAGAGTGGTCGATGCGGCGAGCCGCCGCAAACAGGTCGCCGACAGCCTCAAGGAGCTGGAACAACGCGGCAAATCCAAGAAGCTCTCGATCGAGGCCAAACTGGCGCAGGCGGGACTGGATTGGACCAAACGAAGCTACTTCATCGTCTGCGGGGTTTCAGGCGCCGTATTCGGGCTGCTGCTGTTCCTCCTGGAGGGTGACTTGCTGATCAGCGCCGGGGGCGCGGCGATCGGCGCGCTCGGATTTCCGAGCTGGATTCTCCGCTTCCTGGCAAAGCGGCGGACAACAAAGTTCGTCAACGAATTTCCCAACGCGGTCGACATCATCATCCGCGGCGTCAAGGCCGGTCTTCCGCTCGGTGACTGCCTGAGGGTGATCGCCAGCGAATCCCCCGAGCCTCTCCGCACCGAGTTTCGCCGCATCGTGGAATCCCAGGCGGTCGGCCTTTCGGTGACGGAGGCGGTGGAGCGGCTCGGCGAACGCGTTCCGGTCACCGAAGCCAATTTCTTCGCCATCGTGATCGGCATCCAGCAGAAGGCCGGCGGCAATCTCACCGAGGCCTTGACCAACCTGTCCCGCGTGATCCGCGAGCGCAAGAAGATGAAGGCCAAGGTCAAGGCCGTGTCCTCCGAAGCCAAGACCTCCGCGGGCATCATCGGCGCCCTGCCGTTCATCGTCGGGTTTTTCGTCTACATCACGACGCCCCACTACATGGAAATTCTTTACACCACCACGACCGGACGCATGATCTGTGGCGGGTGCGCCATATGGATGATGGTCGGCATGGCGGTCATGAAGAAGATGATCAGCTTCGAAATCTGAGGTCATGAAATGTTCGACCTGATTTTTGCGAAGTTGAGCGACCAGCAATTCCTGGTCGGATTGCTGGTCATGGTGGCGGCCGCTGCAACCGTCATCACGGTTTCGATGCCGTTCCTCGAAACCGACACGCTCGGCCGTCGCATGAAATCGATGGCCACGGAGCGCGAACGCATCCGGGCGCGCGAGCGGGAGCGTTTGTCGCGAGGTGGCAAAGGCAGCCTGAGGCCGGAGGCGAAGGCCTTCATGTCCCGCATCGTGACCGGGTTCAGCGCCTCGCGATGGCTCGGCACGGAAAAGGCCAAGCTTCAGCTCGCCATGGCGGGCTATCGCGGACCGCAGGCCGAGATCGCCTTTCTGTTCTTCCGCCTGGTTACGCCGGTGGCCTTCGTCGTGGTCACCTTTGCCTATGTGTTTTTCATCATCGACTTCGGCTTCTCGACGATCCTCAAGTTGGGAATCGTGATCTGCTCGGCCTATCTCGGGATCAAGGCGCCGGAGATCTTCCTGTCGAATGCCATTTCCAAACGGCGGAAGTCGCTGCGGAAGGCGTTTCCGGACACGCTCGACCTGATGTTGATCTGCGTCGAATCAGGCATGTCGCTCGAGCACGCCTGCCGCAAGGTGAGCCAGGAGATCGGGCAGCAATCCATTCCGATGGCCGAGGAACTGACGCTGACCACGGCAGAACTCTCGTATCTGTCCGACCGCCGCCAGGCTTTCGAGAACCTGTCGAACCGCACCGGCCTCGAAAGTATCCGTGCGCTCGTCACCGTGCTGATCCAGTCGGAACGTTACGGAACGCCGCTCGGGGCAGCCTTGCGGGTCTTGTCGCAAGAGAGCCGCGACGCGCGCATGATGGAGGCGGAGAAGCGGGCGGCCAGCTTGCCCCCGAAGCTCACGGTCCCGATGATCGTCTTCTTCCTGCCGGTGCTGTTCGTGATCATCGCAACCCCGGCGGCCATCCAGGTGATGAACTCCCAGGTTTCGAAGTAAGCCCGCGGCGGCTTGCACCTCGATCGCGGGCTGCCGTCAGGGCGACCCCATGGAACCAAGCACCGCGCGACGGGATCATACGCAAGGGTGACGTGGTGGCCGCGTGAGGAGTCCGTATGAGCCGTCTTTTCGAGCCGTTGCGTCTCGGCGCGCTTGAGATCGACAACCGGATCGTGATCGCGCCCATGTGCCAATATTCGGCCAACGAGGGCGCCGCCACCGATTGGCACATGATCCATCTCGGCCACCTCGCCCTCTCGGGGGCCGGATTGATGATCCTCGAAGCGACCGCGGTCTCGCCCGAGGGACGCATCTCGCCCCAGGATCTCGGGCTTTATTCGAGCGCCGATGAAGCGGCCCTGGCCCGGGTGCTCGACGCGGTGCGCACCTATTCGCCCATCAAGGTGGCGGTGCAACTCGCCCATGCGGGCCGCAAAGCCTCCAGCCGGCGACCCTGGGAGGGCGGCAGCCAGATCCGGCCGGACGAGCCGATGGGCTGGCAGACGGTGGCCCCCTCGCCGGTCCCGCATGCTCCGGACGAGGTGCCTCCGACGGCCCTAGATGGCGCGGGGCTCGATCGGGTTCGCGGCGATTTCGCCAAGGCGGCCCAACGCGCGGCTCGACTTGGGCTGGACGGCATCGAGGTGCATGGCGCGCACGGCTATCTGCTGCACCAGTTCCTGTCGCCGATCGCCAACAAGCGCGACGACCTTTACGGGGGCAGCCTGGAAAACCGGATGCGGTTCCCGATCGAGGTGTTCGACGCAGTACGGGCGGCGTTTCCGGCCGACAAGCCGGTGTGGATGCGCATTTCCGCCACCGACTGGGTCCCGAACGGCTGGGACATCGAGGGCACGGTGGCGCTGGCCAAGGCCCTCAAGCCCCGGGGCTGCGCCGCGATCCACGTGACCACAGGCGGGGTTTCGCCCGACCAGGCCATCAAGCTTGGGCCCGGCTATCAGGTCCCTTATGCGGCGCGGGTCAAGGCCGAGGTCGGGCTGCCGACGATCGCGGTCGGTCTGATCACCGAACCCGAACAGGCCGAAGCCATCATCGCGCAGGGCGAGGCGGACGCCGTCTCGCTGGCGCGGGCCATGCTGTACGATCCGCGCTGGCCCTGGCACGCCGCGGCGAAACTCGGTGCCCGAGTGAGCGCCCCGAAGCAATATTGGCGCTCGCAGCCCCGTGAATTCAAGGACCTGTTCGAGTCCGCGAGCTTCGGCCAAAGGTGATGTACAGCTGGATTCTTACCCGACCAGGATAGGCCGCGTGGGGGGCAGCACGGGGTCGTCTTCCAGCAGGGCAAACAGGATATGGTCCTGCCAGCGGCCGTTGATCCGCAAATAGGAGCGCGCATAGCCCTCCCGCTTGAAACCGACACTGGTGAGCAATTGCATCGACGCGGTATTGTGCGGCAGGCATGCAGCCTCCAGCCGATGCAGCCGCAGCGACGAGAACACGAAGGCCGCCGAAGCCCGTACGGCACGGCTCATGTAGCCGCGGCCGGCATGAGCGGCGCCCATCCAGTAGCCCAGGGTTGCAGTCTGGGCGACCCCCCGCCGGATCTGACCGATGGTGACGCCCCCCAGCAGGACGTCGTCGTCGCGGAAGACCAGGAACGGATAGGCCTCGTCGCGGCTCATTTCCTCCGCATGCAGGCGCAGCCGCCGGCGGAAGGCTGCTCGCGTCAGATCGTCCGACGGCCAGATCGGCTCCCAGGCGGCCAGAAAGGACCGGCTTCTTTCTCGCAGGATGGCCCATTCGTCGAAATCGCGCATTTCGGCCGGCCGCAGATAGACGGAATCGCCGCGCACGATCGTGGCTGCATCGTAGGACGGTCCGAGCCGAAACAGCGCCATATCAGGCTCCTCGACGCGATCCGAGCCGCTCAGAAACCCGGTCGGGCGTCAGTACGGCCTTGACCGGGCCCACCGCCGACACCGTCGGGGCCGACTGCAGCATGGCGGCCCCGACGCGTTTGGCATCGGCAACCGTGATCGCATCGATCTTGCGCAGAATTTCGCCCGAGTCGAGCACACGGCCGAATGCGAGGTGCTGGCGAGCGATCTGTTCGGCACGGGCCCCGGAGGATTCGAGCGCGACCAGGAGCGACACTTTGAGCTGTGCCTTGGCGCGTTCGACCTCTTCCTCGTCGAGCGTCTCGGTGGTTTCGGCGATGCAGTCCAAGGCCACAGGCATGAGTTCGGCGACGTTGCGGGCCGAGGTTGCGGCGTAGAACCCGAAAACGCCCGTGTCCGCATAGGCCCAATCGAAAGCATTGATCGTATAGGCGAGGCCGCGCTCCTCCCGCACGGTCTGGAACAGTCGCGACGACATGCCGCCCCCGACCGCGTGGGAGAAAATGTGCGTCGCATAATGGTCCGGGTCGTGGAACGACACGCTCTCGAAACCCACCACGATGTGGGCCTGCTCGAACCGTCGTTTCACCCGAACGTCGCCCCCCATATACCGGGCCGGGAGCGCCGGCGTGCTCGGCTCACGGCTCAATCCGTCGAGCCGGGCCGACGCTTCCTCGACCAGACGGTCGTGATCGACCGCACCCGCGGCTGCGATGATGGTCATGTCCGCGCCATAGCGCCTCGCAAGGAACCCGGCAACGGCTTCACGGCTGAAGCGTGACACGCCCTGGGGCGTGCCTAGGATCGCACGGCCGATCGGCTGCCCCGGGTAGGCTGTCGCGGTGAACAATTCGAACACGAGATCGTCGGGCACGTCCTCGACGGCGCGGAGTTCCTCGAGCACTACCTCCTTCTCGCGCTCCACCTCGGCGGGTTCGAAGGTGCTCTCCGTCAGGATATCGGCCAGGATGTCGAGCGCGAGCCCGGTATCGGCCGCCAGCACCCGGGCATAATAGGCGGTCTGCTCGGTCGAGGTGGCGGCATTGAGTTCGCCCCCTGCCCCTTCGATCTCCTCGGCGATGCGGCGTGCCGAGCGCCGCCGCGTTCCCTTGAAGGCCATATGTTCGAGAAAATGGGACAGGCCATGTTCGGCCTCCGTCTCGTGCCGCGAGCCGATGCCGACCCACACGCCGAGCGAGGTCGTCTGGAGATGAGGCATGCAATCCGTCATGACCCGAAGGCCCGACGGCAGGGTGGTGATGGCGACACTCATGCGTGTGCCTCGGGGTTTCGCCCCGTGTGGTCTCGGATGAACCGCTCGATGGCAACCACGTCGTTGGGCAGCACGGTGAAATGTTCTTTCTTGGAAAGGAGATCGGCCAGGTGGGCCGGAAGCTGCGGTCGCTGCCCTGTCGCCCGTTCCACCGCATCAGGGAACTTGGCCGGATGGGCGGTGCCAAGCACCACCATCGGGGTCGCGGGATCGCGGGCCAGGGCTTTGCGGGCAGCACCCACCCCGACCGCCGTATGGGGATCGAGGATCATGCCCGCCTCGCCCCAGGCCCGGGCCATTTCGGCCTGCGTCTCGGTTTCGTCGATTCGGAACGCATCGAACTCGGCCCTGATGCGGCCGAGCGGTGCCTCGTCTATCGAAAACCGTCCCGATTGGCCGAGGCCCGCCATCAGCCGGCGAACCGCTTCAGCGTCGCGCCCGTACGCCGCGAACAACAGACGCTCGAAATTTGAGGACACCTGAATGTCCATCGAGGGCGATTGCGTGGGGCGCACACCCTGCAGCTCATAGGCTCCCGACCCGAGGCAGCGGGCCAGAATATCGTTCTCGTTGGTGGCGACCACCAGGCGTTCGACCGGAAGGCCCATGGCCTTGGCCATCCAGCCGGCAAAGATGTCCCCGAAATTGCCGGTCGGCACCGCGAACGACACCGGGCGTTGCGGCGCGCCCAGCACCACGCCTGCCACGAAATAATAGGCGATCTGCGCCACCACGCGGGCCCAATTGATGGAATTGACGCCGGACAGGTTCAGTTCGTCCCGGAAGCCATGGTGGTTGAACAGGGCTTTGACGATGGCCTGACAGTCGTCGAACGTGCCTTCGAGCGCGATCGCATGCACGTTCGGGGCGTCGACGCCGGTCATCTGCCGGCGCTGCACGTCCGAGACGCGGCCGTGCGGATAGAGAATGAAGAGGTCGACCGAGGGGAGGCCCCGGAAGGCCTCGATGGCCGAAGCTCCAGTATCGCCTGAGGTCGCGCCCACGATAGTGGTGCGCTGCCCGCGGCGGCCGAGCGCCTCTTCCATCAGGCGGCCGAGCAATTGCATCGCCACGTCCTTGAAGGCGAGCGTGGGGCCGTGGAAGAGTTCGAGGACGAAGAGATTGTCCCCGAGCTGGCTCAAAGGGGTCACGGCCGGATGGCGGAACCCCGCATAGGCGGCCCCCGTCATGGTGCGGAGCCGGTCGAAGGGCACGCTGCCCTCCACAAAGGGTGCGATGACGCGGGCCGCGACCTCCGCATAGGGCAGGCCCGCAAAGCCCGCGATGGCTCCCGGCGAGAGCCTGGGCGTCTCGCGCGGCACATAGAGGCCCCCGTCCCGTGCCAGCCCGGCCAGCAGCGCGCCATCGAAGCCCAGTTCAGGCGCTGTTCCACGGGTCGAGACATAGTTCACGGTGAATGTTCCTGCTGGCGAGAGGCTCTCCCCCGAATGTAACGTCTTCGGATCGGAAAATCCTCGCACAGAAATTCGGCCGGCCCGCATAAGCGATGGAAGGCAGGGGGCACTGTCACGGCAGTCCCGCCTACGATGAGGTCGAGCATTATCCTGTCCGAAAACCCGTACCGACGTCTCGGTATCATGCTCGGGCTCGCAAGCGCCGCGCCGCAAACACCGCGAATACGCCCGCCAGCCCGAGCGCCAGCCCAAACCAGGTCAGCGCGTAGGACAGGTGATTGTTGGGAATGTCGAGCACGGTTTCGCCGCCCTGCGGCAGGCCGCCGGGGACGGCGGAGACATCGGCATCGACCGTGAACGGCGCCGCACGATCCAGCCCCTCGACCCTGGCGATCGCGGCCGGGTCCCGGGTGAACCACATGTTGTGCGCCGCATCGTCCGCTGGGGTGAAGATGTTGCGCGCCTCGGGCTCGCGCATCAGCCCCGTGACCGTCACCGTGCCTTGCACCTGGCCGGCTACGCGCGTTGCCGGGTCCGCCTTGTCGGAGGGCACGAACCCGCGGTTGACGATGACTTCCGCGCCCGTGGCCAGTTTCAGCGGCGTGAGCACCAGATAGCCAAGCCCATGGGCCGGACC
This sequence comes from uncultured Alphaproteobacteria bacterium, assembly GCA_963851175.1. Lineage (GTDB taxonomy): Bacteria > Pseudomonadota > Alphaproteobacteria > Rhizobiales > Beijerinckiaceae > Lichenihabitans. Next base: position 205,105 of record CAWKNU010000001.1, read on the forward strand.
CTTGGGCTCGGTGAGCGGCCGAAACACATGCACTTCCTTGTCGTGCTCGAGAGTTCCGGTCAGTTCGACATGTCGATAGGCATAGCTGTCCGGCTGCAAGTCCGCCCACGCCGACTCGGGCGGCAGAGGCACCGGCGGCGCGGTGGTGCGCTCCGCGATGGTGGCGATCAGCCTTTCCTTCCAGGCGAGGCGCTCGACCTGCCAGACGCCGAGGCCGATCAGCACCGCCAGCCCGATCATGGCCGCGACCGTGGGCCCGATCAGCCCACGCCAGGGTGCTGGATACCGCGCCGGCGAGACGGTCGTACTCAGGACGCCGCAGCTTCGCCGACCGCGCCCCACGACCCCCACACGTAGATGCATACGAACAGGAACAGCCAGACCACGTCGACGAAATGCCAGTACCAGGCGGCGAATTCGAAGCCGAGGTGGCGGCGCGGCGTGAACTGCCCCGCAAAGGCCCGCAGCGTGCACACGAACAGGAAGATCGTCCCGATGATCACATGAAAGCCGTGGAAGCCCGTGGCCATGAAGAACGTCGAGCCGTAGATGCTGTTCTTGAACGCAAATTCGGCATGCGCGTATTCATAGCCCTGCACGCTGGTGAACAGCACCCCGAGCAGCACGGTGAGGATCAGACCGATCTTGAGGCCCCTGCGGTCATTGTGCAGCAGCGCATGATGGGCCCAGGTGATGGTGGTGCCCGAGGTCAGCAGGATCAGCGTGTTGAACAGTGGCAGGTGGAACGGATCGAGCGTGGCGACGCCCTTGGGCGGCCAGTGGCCGCCGGTGAAATCCGTCCGCAGATATTCGATCGGGCTGCCGGGAAACAGGCTGACGTTGAAATAGGCCCAGAACCAGGCGACGAAGAACATCACCTCCGAGGCGATGAACAGGATCATGCCGTAGCGGTGGCTGATCTGGACCACGCGAGTATGAGCGCCTTCGTGGGTCGCCTCGTGGATCACGTCCGTCCACCAGGCCAGCATGGTGTAGAGCACGCCCAGCATGCCGACGCCGAAGATGTAAGGGCCGAGATGCAGGCTGCCGAACGGCAGGTTCTTCATCCAAAGGATCGCCCCGACCGCGGCGAGGAAAGCGCTGACCGAGCCGACGAGAGGCCACGGACTCGGGGCCACCAGGTGGTAATCATGATTCGGCTTGGCATGGACATCTGCCATGGCGTTTTTTCCTTCGTGAGGCCCTCGTCGGGACTTGCCTCGTTCGCCGCCGCGGGTCAAGGCCGCGCCGGCATTCGGTCAGAGTTTCGGCGCCTTGCCGCCTTGTTCGGGCGCCCCCGAGGCTGCGACTGCCGGCGCTGTCTTGGCCGCGAACAACGTGTAGGACAGCGTCACGGTGTCGATGTTCTTCATGGTCTCGTCTTTTTCCAGGGCCGGATCGAGGAAGAACACGACCGGCAGTTCCGCGACCTCATTGGCGCCGAGGTGCTGCTCGTTGAAGCAGAAGCAGGCGATTTTGTTGAAGTAGAAGCCGCCGACCTCAGGCGAAATGTTATATTCCGCGTTGGCCGCGGTATCGTGGTCGGTAAGGTTGCGAACCCTGAAATACACGGTCTGGGTCGTGCCGGTCCTGACGGACAGTTCCGCGGTTTCGGGCTCGAAAGCCCAGGGCAAGCCCGCGGCCACATTGGCATCGAAGCGCACCGACAAGGTGCGAGCGCCTGTGGTGGCAGAACTGGCCGTGGCGACCTGGGGTGTACCCCCGAAGCCGGTTGCCCTGCAGAACACGCGATAGAGCGGCACCGCCGCGAAACTCGCCCCGACCATCAGGAGGAAAACTGAGAAGACACCGAACGCCGTGAAACGGTGCCTGCGGCGGGATCTTGCGATGCTGTCGATCGGGTTCATGGCTCAAAGCGCCCGGTCGGCGACGTGCGAGCCGAGCTTGGCAATGGTCAGCGCATAGACCAGCACCACCAGCAAGCTGACCACCAGAGCGATCGCAACATTGCGGGCGCGACGGCTGCGTTGCTGCGCCGGAGTTAGCACGATACCCTTGGTTCTACTGTCCACCATGACTCGAAGTTGCCGCTACCCGAACGTCGTCGCCAAGGCCAAGCCGTGCTCGGCAAGAAGAACGGCGAACAGCAGGAACAGGTAAAGAATGGAAAAGGCGAAAAGATGCTTGGCGGCCTTGGCGGCGGCCTCGCCCTCGCGCTGCCTATAGCAGCGCCACGCGAACAGCAGGAAGGCCGCTCCGGTCGCAAGCGCCACGACCCCGTAGAGAGTACCCCCGAGGCCCGTGAACCACGGCAGCACCGCCACCAAAACCAGCACGACCGAGTAGACCAGGATCTCGAGGCGCGTGCGCGCGGTGCCCTTGACGTTGGGCATCATCGGAACGCCGGCCCGGGCGTAATCGTCCGACCGCAACAGGGCAAGCGCCCAGAAATGCGGAGGCGTCCACAAGAAGATGATGGCGAACAGCAGGACGCTGTCGAGCGTAACGGTGCCGGTCGCGACCGCATAGCCGATCATCGGCGGCAGGGCGCCGGCGGCGCCGCCGATGACGATGTTCTGCGGCGTCGAGCGCTTCAGCCATACCGTATAGACCACGGCATAGAACAGGATCGTGAAGCCGAGGAGCGCCGCGGCGAGCCAATTGGCCGCCAAGCCGATCAGCATGACGGAAAACAGCGCCAGGATGGACCCGAACGCGAAAGCCTCGCTCGCGGTGACGCGCCCGCTCGGGATGGGCCGGCCACTGGTGCGCGCCATCAGCCGGTCGATATCCGCGTCGTAAGCCATGTTGAGGGCGCCGGAAGCCCCCGCTCCGACCGCGATGGCGAGGAGGGACGCGAAGGCCAGCACCGGATTGGCATGGACCGGCGCCGCCACCAGTCCGCACAAGGCCGTGAACACGACCAGCGACATGACCCGGGGCTTCAGCAGCTCAAGATAGTCGCCCGGCATGGCGCTCGACACTTCGAACAGATCTACCGGGCGAAGCGCTTGTTCGGTAACGAAACTCATAAGGAAGGCGATCCGATGCGGTCTTTCAAGGGCCGAAGCCCCGGAGGCGGGAGGGCGACCCCGAGCGGGATCGCCTTCTCGGTCAGTGGTCCGAGCCCGTGATGCGCGGCAGGGTCTCGAATTGATGGAACGGCGGGGGCGAGGACAACGTCCATTCCAGCGTCGTGGCTCCCGCACCCCAGGGATTGTCGCCGGCCAGGCGCTTCATCGCGAAGGCCTCGTAGATGACGTAGAGGAACACCAGAACCCCGATGCCCGACACCATAGCGCCGATTGAGGAGACCTGGTTCCACAGCAGATAGGCGTCCGGATAGTCGACATAGCGTCGTGGCATGCCGGCCAGGCCGAGGAAGTGCTGCGGGAAGAAGGTGACGTTGACGCCGACGAACATCAGCCAGAAATGAATCTTGCCCAGTTGTTCGTTGTACATGTAGCCCGACATCTTCGGGAACCAGTAGTAGAACCCGGCGAACAGCGCGAAAACGGCGCCGAGCGAGAGCACGTAGTGGAAGTGGGCCACCACGTAATAGGTCTCGTGCAGGGCCCGATCGACGCCCGCATTGGCCAGGACCACCCCGGTCACGCCCCCGATGGTGAACAGGAAGATGAAGCCCATCGCCCAGAGCATGGGTGTGCGGAACGCGATGGAGCCGCCCCACATGGTAGCGATCCAGGAGAAGATCTTGACCCCGGTCGGCACCGCGATCACCAGCGTGGCGAACACGAAGTAGCGCTGCGTGTCGAGCGACATGCCCACCGTATACATGTGGTGGGCCCAGACCAAAAAGCCGACCACGCCGATCGCCACCATGGCATAGGCCATGCCGAGATAGCCGAAGATGGGCTTCTTGGAGAAGGTGGACACCACGTGGCTGATGATGCCGAAGCCCGGCAGGATCAGGATGTAGACTTCCGGATGGCCGAAGAACCAGAACAGATGCTGGAACAGCAGCGGATCCCCGCCGTTCGACGGATCGAAGAACGCCGTGCCGAAATTGCGGTCGGTCAGCAGCATAGTGATGGCGCCGGCCAGCACAGGCAGCGAGAGCACCAGCAGGAAGGCGGTGACCAGCACCGACCATGCGAACAGCGGCATCTTGTGCATGGTCATGCCAGGCGCGCGCATGTTGAAGATGGTGGTGATGAAGTTGATGGCGCCCAGGATCGACGACGCGCCGGCCAGATGCACGGACAGGATAACGAAATCCATCGCCGGCCCAGGGTGGCCGACGTTCGAGGACAGCGGCGGATACATGACCCAGCCGCCGCCGAACCCGTTCATCCCAGGCGCGCCCTCGACGTTGAGCGAAATGAGCAGCAGCAGGAACGAGGCCGGCAACAGCCAGAAGGAGATGTTGTTCATGCGCGGGAAGGCCATGTCGGGCGCCCCGATCATGATCGGCACGAACCAATTGCCGAAGCCGCCGATCAGGGCCGGCATGACCATGAAGAAGATCATGATGAGGCCATGCGCCGTGATCTGAACATTGTAGAGATTCTTGCCGGCATCGACCATGTTCGCGGCATCCGCTTGGCCGATCCAGGTCGCCAGATGGGCCATGAACTGCCAATGCGGATTGAACAATTGCATGCGCATCAGCATCGACATGAAGCCGCCGATGCACCCGGCCGTGATCGCGAAGATCAGGTAGAGCGTGCCGATGTCCTTGTGGTTCGTCGAATACATATACCGGCGCCATCCGTGGGGATGAGCATGGTCTCCGGCATGAGCGGCGGTAGAGGTGGTAGCCATTGATTCCTCGGCTCGGCGATTTGTTTACTGGCGGACCGGAGCGGCGGCAGCCACGGTATAAGGCGCGCCGGCATCGGCGAATTTCTTCTTCGCGTCCTGCAGCCAGGCATCATATTGCTCCTGGCTCACGACCCTGACCGCGATCGGCATATAGGCGTGATCCTTGCCGCACAGCTTCGAGCACTGGCCGTAGTACATGCCCTCCCGCTCGGCCTTGAACCAGGTAGTGTTCAGCCGCCCCGGAACCGCGTCCATGCGGACGCCGAGCGACTGGACGATGAAGGAATGGATCACGTCGGCGCCGGTGATCTGGACCTCGACGATCTTGTTGACCGGCACCACGGCCTCATTGTCGACCGACAGCAGCCGGATGTCCTCAGGCTTGAGGTCCTTGTCGTCGATGCGGGTGGAATCGAAGCCGAAGCCGCCATTCTGGTCCTTGGGATACTCGTAGCTCCAGTACCACTGCTTGCCGGTCACCTTGATAGTCATATCCGGCTTCGGGATCACCAGTTGATGGGTCAGCAGCCGGAACGACGGGATCGCGATCACCACCAGCACCAGCACGGGGAGGATGGTCCACACCACTTCGAGCAAGGTGTTGTGCGTGGTGCGCGAGGGCACCGGATTGGCCTTCTCGTTGAAGCGGAAGATGCAAACCAGCAGGAGCGCCAGCACGAGGAGGCTGATCGCCGTGATGATCGGCATCAGCAGGCCGTTGTGAAAGCCGTGGATCTCGCGGGCGATAGGAGTGACGGCCTCCTGGAAGCCGATCTGGCCCGGCTCCGCATAGCCGACACCATTTGCCCAGGCCGTCGCTCCAAACCCCAGCAGCGCCGGAACAGCTGCCAAGCTGGCCACAACAGAACCGATCTTTCGCATGAAACTCGCCGCTCCTTCGACGCCGCCACGCTCCAAAACGATAAGGCGACGGACACCAGCATGCCTTCAAAATCACAAAGGCGGTGGGAGCGCAATGCCATCACGAGGGGCCCGATGCGTCATATGGGCCCAAAGGCGCCACGAACTGGCCTCGGTTCGTGGCGCGCCGAAGTTCGGTCCGGGTCCGGTTTTGGACAAGCCCATCGCTAATTGGGTTTCGCTCGGCCCGCCGTGGCGTTACGACGAGACGAGACCGACCGCATATTGTCGAGCACGCCCATGCAGACCCGCTTCGCTCCCGACCAGCTCGCCGACAGCCGGACCGCCGATTCCGAAAAGATTCTGCGCACCTGCGTGCACTGCGGGTTCTGTACCGCGACCTGTCCGACCTATCTGCTGCTCGGCGACGAGCTCGATTCGCCGCGCGGCCGCATCTACCTCATCAAGGACATGCTGGAGGGCGGCAAGCCGGCGACGCCGGAGGTGGTGAAGCACATCGACAGATGCCTGTCATGCTTGTCGTGCATGACCACCTGTCCGTCCGGGGTGAACTACATGCACCTCGTCGATCACGCGCGAATCCACATCGAGAACACCTACGAGCGGCCCTTCGCCGATCGCATGCTGCGGAGCCTCTATGCCGCGGTTCTGCCCCACCGCGAACGGTTCCGCCTGGCGCTCGCGGCGGCAAGACTGGCCAAGCCGCTGCGGCCCTTGCTGGCGAGCGTTCCGGGCTTCGGGCGCCGGATCGCAGCCAGTCTCGACCTTGCCCCGACGGGTCCGGTCCGCAGAGCACCCCGGCGGTCCGGCGCTGCCATCGCCCCGACCGTCCGCGGGCGCGGCAGGAACAAGCGGGTTGCGGTGCTGACGGGATGCGCCCAGGAGGTGCTGCGGCCGGCCATCAACGAAGCCACGATCCGGCTTCTCGGCCGCCACGGGGTCGAGGTCGTGCTGCCCCGCCGCGAAGGGTGCTGCGGCGCGCTGGTGCATCACATGGGCCGGGAAGCCGACGCACTTCGCTACGCCAAGAACAACATCGATGTCTGGACCCAGGAGATCGAGGGAGCGGGGCTCGATGCCATTCTGATCACGGCCTCGGGCTGCGGCACGACCGTGAAGGACTATGGCTTCATGTTGCGCGAGGACCCCGCCTATGCGGTCAACGCCAAGCGGGTGTCCGACATGACGCTCGACATCACCGAATATCTCGGAACCCTCGAACTCGACGCCCCGACGCGAGAGACCGGCCATACCGTCGCCTACCATTCGGCCTGCTCGATGCAGCACGGCCAGAAGATCACCGATCTGCCGAAGCAGCTTCTGAAGGCGGCGGGCTTCTCGGTGAAGGACGTCCCGGAGGGCCACATCTGCTGCGGCTCGGCCGGGACCTACAACCTGCTGCAGCCCGAACTGGCCGAGGGGCTGCGCCGGCGCAAAGTCGCCAATATCGAACGCGTCGACCCCGAAGTGATCGCCACGGGGAACATCGGCTGCATGACGCAGATCGCCAAAGGGACCGCGATCCCGATCGTGCACACGGTGGAACTGCTGGATTGGGCGCATGGCGGCCCCGCTCCCGAGGGCTGGGTTCCGCCGCCGTCGAAAACCGGCTCGCAACCCGCAGGCAAGGACGCGCTCGCCCAGCTTCTCGCAGAAGCCTCCGCCCCGCTCTGAAGCCCGGGACGGGTGCGGCGTGCCGTCGCGCGGCGGAACGTTGCCTCGCATACGGCGTTCCCAATGCTGCAGTGCACCTCGAATAATTTTGCAGTGCACTCGCTGCTTCAGGAGTTCAGAATGACCAAGACCAAGATCGCATTGGCGGCCGCCGTGCTCACCCTCCCGCTGCTGTCCTTCGTCGGCACGGCCGACGCCGCGGCCACCCACAATCTCCAGAGCGGGACCCGCACGTCGAACGCCTATGATTCGATCGCGACGGCCTATACCAAGCAGGTCGGCGGGTACCAGGAAGGTGAAGTGCAGGGCCGCCGTCCTGCGGGCCTGTACGGCCAGTAAGCTTTCGGACGCCTTCACGATTCGAACTCAAGGAGTCGCCGGCGACGGCGGCTCCTTTTTCGTCCGGCCGCCCCTGGCGCGAGCCGCAACCTCGAACCCTTGACTCGCCCGAATGTCAGGCTCGAATGTCGCACATCGGAATGGGCCGATGCAGGTTACTCGAATGCGGCAAAGCTTTGCGATGCGGAACATCGGCGGCGCCCTCTTAGGGTCGGCGCTCTCGCTCTCCGGTTCGGCCCTCGTCCTGGCTCAGGAGAACCTCCCTGCTCCGGTGCAGGCCGAGATCGAGGAGAACCGCAAGACCTGCGCGCCCGAAAAAGCCGTGCTTGCGGCGGGGTTCCTGACCAGAAAGGACGTGAACGGGGATGGCACGGAAGATTTCGTCCTAGACTACAACAAGTTCACGTGCGGCGAGGACGCGCCCTCTTTCTGCGGCTCGGCCGGGTGCCTGACGCAGGTGTTCGTGTCGACCCCCTCAGGGCGCTTCGTCAAAGTTCTCGATCAGAATGTCGAGGGCATCCGGTTCACCCGCATCAAAGGGCGGAGCGCGATGCTGATCGAGTCGCACGGGTCGGCGTGCGGGCGCGCCGGATCCGAACGGTGCCATGTCACGATGCTGTGGACCGGGACGAAGTTCGTCCCGGGTCGTTGAGCCCAGCCGCCAAGGTCGATGCAGGCGCTTACGCGGCCGATGCCTGCTGGGGACGCGAGGGAGCACTCGAAACCGCTTCCAGGGCCACATAGGCGCGAGATCCCATCCCGAAGCTGGCCACCACCTTGTCGTGGAACTCGCTCGATCGGCTCTCGGCTTCCGCAATTTTAAGGGCGGCCGCTTGCGAGGCCTTCTCCAGTGCCGTGGACCGCGCCTCCGCGGCCAGGGCGCGAGCCTCAGCGGCCTCCGATCGCGTTTTCATCGCCTCGAAGCGCCGTTCCGTGTCCTCCGCATGGGCCTTCATGCCCGAGGCCAGCTTCTTCCAATCTTCTGCCGACCTTCTGCTGCTTGGCGGCTTCGACCCTGGCGCGCTCGTCTGCTTCCTGCATCTGCCGTTCGAGCTGTTGCGAGCGATTCAGCAGGATGTCAAAAGCCGCCGCGGCGCGGTCGAGAAGATCGAACGCCGTCTCGGGATCGCGTCGGGATTGACTCCGCGCTTCGACCGGTGCCGGAACCGCGGCCGGCCTGTCGAACACCTTGCGGATCAAGGTGTCGATGTCGGTCGTCGCGGGCGAGTAACGGTCCTCCGAGCCTGAGTCTCGGGATTGAATCATCTGCTTGAGCGCGGCCATCGGAAGCTCCGGAATTGTATGCACCCGATTTCGCGCATGGTGTGGTTAATGCGCGGTTAATGCTGTCCCAAGTTGAAACATTCGCGGCGCGGGGATGCTGCTGCGAGGCCTTGTCGGTATCGATCATTGCATCCTGCACAGCAGCAAGAGACGCCGGGCATGGCCGACGTCCGGATCGCCCGGCGCGAGCGCGATGAACCTTTCCCAGAGCGGGAGAGCGTCCTTGAAACGTCCCAGCCGCGTCAGAAGTCGCGCATGATTGAACATCGCCTGTGAATAGCCATGGTGGGCCGCGGTGGCCCGGCCATAGAACACCAGGGCTTGCGCGCCTTGACCGATCGCCTCGTAGAGCCCGGCGAGGTTGAAGGCCGCCTCGGCGAAGGCGCGGTCGCGATGCAGCGCCTGGCGGAAGGCAATCATGGCTTCAGGAATCCGGCCTAACCTCGTCAACACATTCCCGCGATTGAAGGGGATCACCGGATCGGCCTTATCGGTCTGTTCGGCGCGCCGGTACAGGCGCTCGGCGCCGTCGAGGTCTCCGGCTCGCTCAAGCTGCTGGGCCTCGTCGAAACACCTGTCCGCATCCGCGACAGACTCGTCCAGCACTAGCGAAAACTGGCCGTCCAGCCGCGCGATCGCACCCCCGATCTGCTGGACGATTTCGCCCCAGGGCGCCTCGGCAAGCCGAACCTGAGAGAGCCGCAGGCCACGCGACCCCAGGTCCCGTGCGGCTCGAACCAGCGCTTGTGCCGGCAGGCCCTGCGCCATCAGCTGGGACACCTGCTTGGCGGTCGCCAGGTCCTGATAGGCGAAGGAGCCCTCGACCGGCCTGAGTATGTCGAAAGCCGCCAACCCTCGGCAGGACTTGGTCGACAGGCCGGACAATCGTGCCACGTCCTCGACCGCGTAGGGGCCGTGGCCCTGCCCAGGCGGTTCGGCGCCCAGGCCGATCTTGCGCATGAAGGCGCGTTCCGACATCACCCGCTCCGCGGCCGCATCGAACCTGTGCGCCAGTCGGCCTTGCGGATCCAGACAATCCTTGGAGGAGGACCAGGACAGAACGACCGTTGTCGCGTCGGTAAGACTGCGGGTCAGCCTCCCGCCCCGCGGCTCGAGTTGCGCTGCCACCTGCCGCCGGCTGAGCCCCCGCAACCGGCCGTAAACAAATACGGCGCTAAGCTCCTGGGCCGGCCCGCCTAGGCGTTCGGCCATGTCAGGGCGCCGGTGCCAAAGCGCCGGACGAATTATCTGGCGCGTTGCGTGGGTGGTTGATCATGGCGCCGAGAGCTAACTGGAAGGGCTACCTCAAGCTATCGCTGGTATCCTGTGCGATCGCCCTCTATCCGGCTTCCAGCGCTTCGGACCGCATATCGTTCAACACCATCAACCGCAACACCGGCAACAGGGTCAAGCGCATCTACATCGACCCCGAGACCGACGAGGAGGTCACCAGCGAGGACCAGGTCAAGGGCTATGCGGTCGCCAAGAACGAATATGTGCTGATCGAGGACGAGGACCTCGACGCCGTGAGGATCGAAAGCTCACGCACCATCGACATCGAGAAGTTCGTGCCCCGGTCCGAGATCGACCCGCGCTACATGGAAGTGCCCTACTACATCGTGCCGGAGGACAAGGTCGCCCAGGAACCCTTCGCGGTCATCCGCGAAGCGATGCGCGACGCCGAGGTGGTCGGCATCGCGCGTGTCGTGATCGCGCGCCGGGAACGCATCGTCATGCTCGAGCCCTTCGAACGCGGGCTGCTCGGCACGGTCCTACGGTACGGCCATGAGGTGCGCAGCCCAAAGGCCTATTTCGACGATATCCCCGATGTGGCGCTGCCCGACGAGATGAAGGAACTGGCCGGCCTGATCCTGGCCCGCAAGGCCGGCCATTTCGACCCGGTCGAATTCAAGGACCGCTACGAAGAAGCCGTCGCTGAACTCGTCAAGGCCAAGCAGGCCGGCACGACCACCAGGTCGGCCGATGTGGCCGCGAGCCCCAGCAACGTTGTCGACCTGATGGAGGCCCTGCGCCGAAGCATCGGGGCCGCGACTAAGGGCAAGGCCGGCGCGAAAGCGACGGCGACCGCGGATGTCGGCGTTCCGGCGAAACCGGCTGCGCCGTCGAAATCGAAGACCAAGACTAGCCGGCCCGTGGCCACGAAGCCCGGCGGCAAGAAGGCCGGCTGAGCCCAGACTCACGAGGATTCCGACAATGCTAGAACCCAAAAAATTCCTGCTCCTCGTGCCGATGCTCACCCTCTCGGCTTGCATGACGGTTCCGGACCGCGAGGATCTGCTGGCCAGCGCGGTCCAAACCTGCATGGTCCAGAACGCCCACTTCATCGACGCCTGGGGCTGCTTCCAGGGCCGCTATGCGATGGGGGAGATCAGCGACGCCGACCCGCGCCTCAAGACCTTCCTCAAGCTTGGAGACGATCTCGCCCGGCAGGTGGAAGCCAAGAAGCTGTCCGACCCAAAGGCGAAGGACAAATTGTCGTCAGGACTGCCGAAGGACTTGGGCTAGCAGCCGGCGGCCAACGCCTGCACGCCTGCGAACCTCCTCCCAGGCCGGACATGATGTCTCGGCGAGCAGCCGTACCATCAGGTCCAAGCGCGTTCGAGAACCCCGCTTGACAACTACGTTGATATCAACTTGGTTGAACGAGGTCGATCGGCGCCCGTCCCCGCAGCCTGCGCTGACAACCAGGAGCTGCCTTATGACCATCCAGGTTTCCGCATTTCGCTGGGTGCCGCCGTTCGCCCAGGGTTATGTCCGCGATCTCAGGGTTCGCTGGGCTTTGGAGGAGGCCGGTTTGCCCTACGAAGCGACGCTGATCGACCCAAAGGTCCAGAAATCGGAAGGTTATCGCGAATGGCAGCCCTTCGGGCAGGTACCCGCCTACAAGGACGGCAAGGTCGAGATGTTCGAATTGGGCGCGATCGTGCTGCACATCGCGGCCAAGTCCGACGCGCTGGCTCCACCGGACGAGGCGGGCCGGGCGCGGGTGACCACCTGGGTGCTCGCGGCGTTGAACTCGATCGAGCCGCACGTGCAAAATCTGGTTCATCTCGACGCGTTCCACGCCGGCGAGGCCTGGACCGAGGAGCGCCGCCCGCAAGCCGAGGCGATGGTCAACCAGCGGCTCGGTGCCCTCAGCACCTGGCTTGGCGAAAAGCGCTACCTCGAGGATCGCTTCACGGCCGGAGACCTGATGATGGCCACCGTGCTGCGCGAACTTGTCGACAGCGGTGCCCTGGCGCGCTTCCCCAACCTCGATGCCTATCACCGACGATGCGAAGAACGCCCGGCGTTCGGCCGGGCCCTCGAGGCGCAGATGCGGCCCTTCCGGGAAAACGCACCGACCTGACGGCTCGTCATCACGCTCCAGGCCCCACTGCACTCGCGATCCCCGGCTCCCCCGTCGCTTCTGTCGGACGTCCGCGCGACATCGCAGCGTTGCGGCCGTTCTCCCGCAGACTCTAGACTTATGAACAGCGCGCCATTATTCTTGGCCACAGGGATTCCGAAGCTATTCGGGGGGTGATCGTCGACGCTGCGGACGTAAAATCCGGTCAGCATTTTCGAGACGAGAACCCGCTCGGAAGGCTGCCTTCCGGTTCGAGATCCGTGTAGAGTTGCCGAAAGCGTTTTTGCCGGTTGCCGTCGTTGCTGGCAGCGGCGAAGGCCTGGAAATCATGCCACGGGGGCGACACTTCTAGGCGGGGTCCGAAGCACCTGGCAGCGGAAGCCTCCATTCTCTTACGTGCTCCGGTGGATTTAAGTGCGATGGCCGACCTTATCCGTTACGACCTGCTCGTTCAGGACGCGTTGCGCGGGGTCGTGCGACAGGTGCTGACAGAGGTCGCCCGCAACGGACTGCAGGGCGAGCACCACTTCTTCATCACCTTCAAGACCGCTACGCCCGGCTTGCGCCTGTCGAACCGCATGCGGGAGCGCTACCCCGACGAGATGACCATCATTCTTCAGCATCAGTTCTGGGGATTGTCGGTGGTCGACAACGGTTTCGAGGTCGGGCTGTCGTTCAACAACGCGCCCGAGCGCTTGTTCGTGCCCTTTGCCGCGATCACGACCTTCCAGGATCCGTCCGTCAACTTCGGTCTGAAATTCGACGTACGCGAGGCATCGGCGGTGGATCCGCACGCCGCGCCGCCCGCATCCGAGGCTCCGAAGGCGCTCGCCACCAAGCGATCCCTGGCGACCGTCGACGCCAAGGCCGGTGCGGAGCCGGCGCCCAAGCTCGCCGAGGTGAAGCCCGCGGCGGTCAAGCCGGTCGACCCCAAAGCCAAGACGTCGCAGTCCGACAAGCCCCGGCCCGTCCTCGCCAAGGTGAGCGATCGGCCGAGTGAGCCGGAAGGTGACGACAAGGGTGGCCCGAAGGTCGTCTCGATCGACGCCTTCCGCAAAAAGCCCTGACATTGATCGCTCTCCCTCGGTAACCCGCTCATGGCCGATGTTCTGAACCTGCGCCGCTTCCGCAAGGCCCAGCAACGATCGGAGAAGGAAGTCCTCGCCAGCCGCAACAGGGCGGAGTTCGGGCGCAGCAAGCAGGAGCGAGCCGCCTCGGCCGCGGGTGCCCGGAAGGCCGCGCATTCGCTCGAGGCACATCGTCGAGAGCTTCCGGTGCCGGCCACCTCGCACCCGAACGCCTCGGATGAATGAGCCGGGTGCCGCCTCGGCTGTCGTCAAGCGATCGCTGACCATCGCGGGCCACCGGACCAGCATTTCGCTCGAAGATGCCTTTTGGACGGCCTTGCGCAACATCGCGGACCAGCGGCAACTATCCTTGGCGGCTCTCGTGGCCGAGATCGACGGCGCTCGCGGGGCCGCCAGCCTCTCGTCGACGATCCGGCTTTTCGTGCTTGAACAGTCCAGATACGGTTCAAAGCCTGCCCGATGACGGCGCCGCGCTTTGAGCGCCGCCCAGGTCGTTTCCTCCCGTTTCAGCCGTCCGGAGTTTCATGCGTCGCACCGAACACCCCGGCCTGGTGGTCCGGCAGAAGTCCCCCCTCAACCTCGAATTCCAGTTTGCGACCTTGTCGGACTGGCTGACGCCGGTCGACCAATATTACGTGCGGAGCCATTTTCCTGCGCCCAAGATCGCCGCCAAGGACTGGTGCCTGCACGTCGAGGGCGCGGTCGAGACCCCGCTGGCTCTGACGCTCGACGACATCCGGGCTCTTCCCACGACGGGTCTCGCGGCCGTGATGGAATGCGCCGGCAATGGCCGGGTCTTCTACGAGCCTGCCCGGGAGGGTCTGCAGTGGCAGAGCGGCGCGGTCGGCAATGCGGAATGGACGGGCGTCCTGCTCCGCGACGTGCTGGCGCGGGCTGGGTTGAAACCGGGTGCCCGCGAGGTGATCCTGGTCGGGGCGGATCGCGGCATCGTCGATGGCGGGAAGAAGACCGCCTCCCCGGGCCCTATCGCCTTCGCGCGCTCGCTGCCGCTCGACAAGGCCCTGTCGGACGGCGCTCTCCTGGCGACCCATATGAATGGCGAGCCCCTGACCCTCGAGCATGGATTTCCGCTCCGCGCCGTGGTGGGGGGCTGGTTCGGCATGGCCTGGGTCAAATGGGTCACCGCGATCAGGGTCGTGGAAACGCCATTCTTTGGCTATTGGCAGTCGCGCGACTATTTCCGGTGGGAGCGCGGCCTCGGCGAGCCCACCCTGGTGCCCCTCTCCCACATGCAGGTGAAGTCGCAGATCGCGCAGCCCGTCAACGGTGCCGTGGTCCGGGCCGGCGAGCCCACGCGCATCTTTGGTGCAGCCTGGAGCGGCGACACGCCTCTGGCCGAAGTCGATGTCTGCACGGGCGACGGTGCGGGCTGGCGTCCCGCCACCCTGCTGCAACCCGAAACGCGCTACGGCTGGCGGTTCTGGGAATATATGTGGACTCCGCCGCAGCCGGGACCCTTCACGCTGCGCTGCCGCGCCAAGGATGTGGCCGGCCAATCGCAACCTGACCGACAGCGCACGGATTGCGAAAGCTACGTGGCGGACTGGATCGTGCCGGTCGAGGTCAAGGCGGTGACCGGGACCGGGGATGTGACGGGCGATTTCGTCATCTGACCGGAAGGCTGCTGCCCGGGTGATCGGGCGGCTCTGTCTCAGCAGGGCGGTGCGTGATCCACTCCAGCGCCCCCCGGCCGGCCGCGGCGCCCGTCGCGAAGCTCGCCTGCAGCAGATAGCCGCCGGTCGGGGCCTCCCAGTCGAGCATTTCGCCGGCCACGAAGGTCCCGGGGCGGCGCCGCAGCATGAAGCGCGAGTCCAATTCCTCGAACCGGATGCCGCCGGCCGTCGAGATGGCCCGGGCGATCGGGGCGGTGCCGATGAGGGGCACCGGCACGGCATTCACGCGCTCGGCGAGACGCTCCGGCGGCATCCCGGATAAAGGCTCGGCGGAGTTCCGTGCCGACTCCTGCAACAGGCCGATCGCGACCGGCGAGAGCTTGAGCGCCTTGCCCAGGAAGGTCGACAGGGACTGCTTGGGAGGACGTGCCGCGATGCGGTTCACCATCACGGCTGGGTCGAGGTCCGGTCGCAAGCTGATGAACAGCGTTGCCCCGCCGCGACTTGCGATGGCCTCGCGCAGCCGGCCGGACAGTCCGTAGACGCCGCCGCCTTCGAGCCCCGCCCGGGTCACGAGGGCTTCGCCCCGCACGGTTTCATCCCCGAACCGTAGCCTAATGCCCTTGAGCGGCTGACCCTCGAAGCGCTGCCGGAACATCTCGGACCAGGGCACCACGAATCCGCAATTGCTCGGCCGCAAGGGCGCGACCTCAACCCCGGCATCGGTCAACGGCTGCACCCAGGCGCCGTCCGAACCGAGGTGCGGCCACGAGGCCCCGCCCAGCCCCAATATTGTGGCAGCCGGAGACACTGCGACAGCGCCCTCCTGCGTGGTGAAGAGCAGACGGCCTTCGGGGTCCCACCCGGTCCAGACGTGCCGCGAGCGGAAGGTTACGCCAAGCCCATCGAGGCGCCTGAGCCAAGCCCTGAGCACTGGCGAAGTCTTGAAACATCGCGGGAATACGCGGCCGCTCGATCCGACGAAGGTGGGCTCGCCCAGAGCTTCGCACCAAGCCCGCAACGCAGTTGGCGGGTAGCGCTCGAGAACCGGCCGGAGGTGCGGGGCTGCGCCGCCGTAGCGCAGCACAAAGCGTTCGAAGTCTTCGCTGTGCGTGAGGTTGAGACCACCACGACCTGCCAGCAGAAACTTGCGTCCGACCGAAGGCATACGGTCGAAGACCGTGACCGCCGCGCCGCCTTGCGCCAAGACTTCGGCGGCCATCAACCCTGCCGGGCCGGCCCCTATGACGGCGACCTGGCGAACTCAATACTGACCTGCGCTCAGCGGATCGGGTGACGCGGGAGACCGCTCCTGGATGATGCTGGGCGTGCTACCGGGCTTGACACCGGACCGCTTGGCGCGCGAACCGCGTGCCGCAGGAGCGATGGTGGGCACCCGAACGCCCAGCGAAAACTCGGGCCGGGGCGACGGGATCGGAGTGGTGGGAGCACCGGGGACGGCCAGCCCCTTGGGGTTCGACAAATCGAAGGTCTTGGCGCTTTCCTGGCTGATCTGACGATCGATTTCGGAGATGGCTCGGGCGTCCGCAGCAGCTTTCGCCTTCTCGCGTGCGGCCGCAGCGTCGGCCTTCGCCTTCGCCTGCAAGGCGTCGGACTCGGCCTGGGCCTTGGCCCGTGCAGCTTCGGCCTGCGCCCGGGCCTCCGCATCGGCCTTGGCCCGCGCCGCGTCTGCCTCAGCCTTGGCCTTGGCGCGGACCGCATCTGCCTCAGCCTGGGCCTTGTCGCGCGCGGCCTTCTGGTCCGCTTCGATGGCTTTGAGGCGGCGATTGAAATAGGCCCGCTCGCGAATGTCCTGCTGCATGACGTCGATACGCTCCTGATCGCGGGCGATCGCGCGCGATTGCAGGGTATTGACGAAGCCGGCCGCATCCGCCTCGCGAATCGGGGCCGCGACGGGGCCATTGAGGCTGACGGTGATCTGCGGGATCTCGCCTTTCCAATCCGGAAGAGGCTGGCGCGCCCGCAGTGTCGTCTTGGACGCGAACCCGTTCGTTCGAAGATCGAGCGAGAGGTCGGTGTCGGCGGTCCATGCACCCCGATCGACGTGCAGAGGGCCGGTCCGCAGCACACCGGCCGCCAAAGTGGCTTGCCCGCTGATGTTGCCCAGCGGCAAGGCGCCGCGATCGAGTTCCCCGACCAGCATCGCCCGCACCTGGTCGGCATCGATTTCGGAAGTGTTCTTCTCGGCAGCCACGGCGGTGCGCGTGATGGCGCCGGGGTCGAGCCGCGCAATCTGGCCCCCGGACAGGGTCAGGCTCCCGGCTCCGGCGAGACTTCCCACCAGCCCGGCCGGGGTGGTGCCGCTGCCGGCGAGGTCGATCGTACCGCCGAGCCGGCCGGCCAGACCCGGAATATCCAAGGCGACATTGCTGCACGATACGAGACCGGACATCGACGCCACCGCCCCGTCGCGCCGGAGGGTGAATGTGCCTCCCACGCTGCCCTGCTCAGCCTCCACCTTGTCGCCGGGCCCGGCAGCCAACGTTCCGGTGAGATCAGCCAGCGTGATGGCGCCGTTGTCGGCCTTCAATATCATCGAAACCTTGCGAGCCTCGAGATGGTCGCGGAGCGGCAGCGCGCCGATCTTCATCGAAATCTCGGCTCGCGGCAGGCGCGGCATGGCGGGCCCAAAGGGCTTGTCCGACCATCGGACGGGACCCGTCACTGGCGCCGATTCTCCGAGCCCGAGATCGAACAGCGCGGAGACCGGCAAACGCTCCACTTGCAGTGCCCCGAACAGCGTCGGTTTCGCGCTTTGGGGCGAAGTCGGCGAAACAAGATCCTTGTTGAGGTCGCCGCGCACCGCGATCCCATCGAGATGGCCGACGAGATGTCGCAAGGCCAGGCTGCTGTCGTGCCACGAGAGTTCGGCTTCGGCATCGGCGGGCCAGATGTCGGTCGCGCCGATCGGCATGAGACCGACGCCGCGCAGCAGCCGTCCGAAATCGGCACCCTTCAGGCTGAGATGGCCACCGCCCAGGCCCGGTCTGGCCTTGCCGCTGAACGACAAGGCCCCGTCGCCCAGCGTGGCTGCGAGGCTCGTGTCGAACCCCTCGGCCATGGAACCGTGCGCCTTCGCGTCGATCCGCCCTGCCCCAACGGCCGGCCCGAAGGTCGCCCCGGCGCCCGAGACGGCTGTGATGGGCAATCCGAACTGCTGCAGCAAGATGCTGGCTTCGGGAGCATCCGCGGTGATCGTCGCCGAAACCACAGCAGTGGCAGGATCGAGGTCTCCGGGCCGGTCGGGCTTCAGATTCGCCGAGATACGGGTTGCGTTGGTGGTTCCCTCCACGGCCATCGCGGTCGGAAGCAGCGCTCCGCCGCCGGTGCTCGCAGCGTCGAGCGCGATATCGAGATTGGCGGGCGAGAGAGCACCGGCCCGCTCCTTCAACAGCGCCGTAGGACGGCCCGGCAGGACGTGGTCGAGGAGATCGGCAATTGCATCGAGCTGCGGCGCCTCGACGTGAGCCTGGGCATGTCCGGTCTTGGGATCGAGATTGGCGGTGGCGCTCACGCGGGCGCTGCCGAGTTCAGCCGAGAATTCGTCGAGCCGGACGGTTCCAGCCGTTCGGTCGAGCCGCAGCACGATCCGGCCCGCGTCGACCGGCCCGATGCCGACCGGTGCCACTTTCACGGCCCGGGCGGCCAGGGCCAACTGCAGGTCGATGTCGCCCGACCTGCTGGCCCAGCCGCCGAGGTCGGGCAATGCGTCGAGATCCAGCGCGTCGGACGACAGGTCGGCGAAGAACCGGGCCCGGTCGGCGCCGACCGCGCCGGTGTAGGAGAGCGCCCCGACGAGATTTGTCCGGTCCAACGACAACGTCACGTCACGCGCCGCGATCCCGACATTCGACAGGTCCACGCTACCCCCGAAGCTCACGGCCCGCGCTGTGGCGACCCCTTTGATGGATGCCGCGAGGCCGGGGAGCGAGGGCGCCAGCCGCTCGGCAAAGCGCGGCAGATCGCGCACGCTTGCATCGAGGCGGCCACTGAATTTTGGCGCGGTGCCCGGCTCCAACGTGCCATCGAGCGCCAGACGCGCGTTCTCGGGCCCGCTCGCCGCAAAGCGGAGCTGAACAGGCTTGTCTCCGTCGAGACCGAGGTGGCCCGAGATGCCCAGCAGCGCCAGAGTTCCGCTAGAGGCCGTGTCAAAGCCATAGTCGAGATCGAGCCGGAACGGCAGCCCTTCGAGCCCGCGTGCCTCGGTTGCCAGACCGGCCCATTTGGTCAACGATTCGAGGCCCTTCGCGGCTGGCGGAGGCGCGCCTTCCGGCAGCACCGCCAAGCTGTCGAGGTTGACCTGGGTGCCATGCAGGTGCGCCGTCACCGCTGGCGTCGGGCCAAACACGGCAGTTCCATCGCCGTTTGCTACGAGCGCCTGCATGTCGGCGCCGGCCCGCAATTCCAGCTCGGCCATTGCGGCACGGTCGCGATCCGCCGTGACCTGACCCTTGAGGCTCCAGGGAACCCTGCCCTGCCGGCCGGCCAAAGGCACGGTGCCAGCGAGGGTCGCGCTTCCGGCAAAGCTTGGACCAGGCGCCTTGGCCACCGCGGATTTGACGGTGGACGAGGCGGTGACGGGGGACGTCTTGGTCTTCACCAGGCTCGGCGCGCCTCCCGCCCAAGCGGCGCGGCCGAGGACGAGGACGCCGTCGAGATCGGCGGAGGGGCGCGTGCCCGAGCCATCGAGAGCGAGCTTCAGGCGCAGCCTGTCGCCCTCGAGCGCTCCGGTCGACAGACGGAACTTGTCGCCGCCGCCTGAGTCTCCGAACCGGCCATTCGCCTTGAATGGGCCGAGCAGCGATGTGGCTTCGGCATCGAGATCGATGCCTGCCAGAGTCCAGGTCCCGCGCTTCGGATCGGTTGCGGTCAGCGTGCCATTGATGATTCCGACATGCTGGAACTGCACCCGCTCGGGATTGGCGACCGCCTTCGCCGGAAGCTCGAAGCTGCCGTTCACGGCCTGCGAAACGTCCAGCCGGGGGGTCTTGAGCGTTGCATCGACGACCTGGACTTCGCCATGCATGAGCGCCGTCAGGGAGATCTCGACGTCCACCTCGTCCGCCGTCAGGCTTTGCTGGCCCGGCGCCGTGCTCCCCACCGAAACCCGGCCGAGGCGAAAGATCGGCTGGGGCAGTAGCCTGACATCGATCGGCCCCGCAATGGCGACCGGCACGCCGGCTGCCTCGGACAGCTTGGCTTGGATCAGGGCCCGATGAGCGTTCCAGTCAATGAAATGCGGTGCGACCAGCGCCCCCGTAAGGACGATGATCAACAGGATAGCGAAAACGGTCAGGCTGTCGCGCAAGGCACATTCGGGATGGCTGAGGTCGAAACCAGTTACGGGGAGGGATCGTGGCGATTTTACACGTAGGTGGTCGCGCGCCCGAATGGTACCGCAAAGCGTCCCTCGAGCCGACCAAGATACCGCCCCTGCGGCGCCACCGTGCAAAAAAAGACCGCCCGGGGGCGGCCTAAGTCGAGGGAGGAAACGCCGATGCAGGCGTGCAGCCAGCTGCACCATGCAAACCGGCCCCACCTATGGAAGATCGACACCGTGGATGCGACCGGCTGACGCAGCCAGGCTGCTGGGCTGCGCGGCGCCGCGGACTACGCCGCAGTCAAACCGGCAGAATTTTGCCTGGGTTCATGATGTTCTGCGGATCGAGAGCGCCCTTGATGGCGCGCATGACTTCGAGCGCCGGGGCGGCGTGCTCCTCGAGCATATACTTGGCTTTTCCCTGTCCCACGCCGTGCTCGCCGGTGCAGGTGCCCTCCATGGCCAGCGCCCGGCGCACCAGGCGCTCGAGGAAAGGCTCGACCTTGGACATCTCGGCTTCGTCCGCATCGTCGACCAGCAGGCCCACATGGAAGTTGCCGTCGCCGACGTGCCCGAGGATGGGCGCCACGAGTCCCGCCTCGGCGATATCGGCCTGCGTGGCGCTGACACATTCGGCCAGCCGCGAGATCGGCACGCAGACATCGGTCGGGATTTGTTTGGCGCCGGGCCGGAGCGTAAAGCCGGACCAATAGACGTCATGCCGCGCCTGCCACAAGCGGGAGCGATCCTCCGGCTGGGTGGCCCATTCGAAGGGTCCGCCGCCCTCCCCGGCCGCAATCTCGCCGAAGCGCTCGGCCTGCTCGGCAACGCCCGCCGGCGTGCCGTGAAATTCCACGAGCAGCATCGGGTTTTCGGGCAGCGTCAGCTTCGAATGCAGGTTGCAGGCCTTCACCTGGAGCGCATCCAAGAGCTCGATCCGCGCTACCGGGACGCCGGACTGGATGGTCAGAATGGTGGCGTTGCAGGCCGCTTCGACGCTGGGGAACGGGCATATGCCGGCCGAAATCGCCTCGGGAATGCCGGAAAGCTTCAGGGTCAGTTCGGTGATGATCCCGAGCGTGCCCTCGCTTCCCACATAGAGGCGCGTCAAGTCATAGCCGGCCGCGGATTTCTTGGCGCGGCGCGAGGTTCGCACGATCTGGCCCGAGGGGGTTACCACCACCAGGGACAGGACATTGTCCTTCATGGTGCCGTAGCGGACCGCATTGGTGCCCGAGGCGCGGGTCGAGGCCATGCCGCCCAGGGATGCGTCGGCGCCCGGGTCGATCGGAAAGAACAGGCCGTGGTCGCGCAGATGCAGGTTGAGCGCCTTGCGGGTGACGCCGGGCTCGACCACGCAATCGAGATCTTCGGCGTGGACTGCCAACACCCGGTTCATGGCCGAGGTGTCGATCGAGATCCCGCCCTGCGGCGCATTGATGTGGCCCTCGAACGAGGTGCCGGTGCCGAATGGGATCATCGGCACGCCGTGCTGGGCGCACAGCTTTACGATGTCGACCACCTCGGCGGTCGTATGGGGAAACACCACCGCATCGGGGGGCTCGTTGCGGACCGAGGTTCGGGTGTTGGCGTGCTGCTCGCGGATCGAGGCACCCTGGGCCAGTCTATCGCCGAAACGCTGGGATAAGGCTTCGATCACGGCCTGGATCGCGGCTTCGGGGCGACGCGTCGCTGGGGCGTCCGGGCCGGTCAGGCCCTTGTCGAAGGCATTCATGGTGTATGTCCCGGGTGGGGTGTGTTGTCCTGGCCGATTGCGGTCGCGCAGCCGCACCCATCTACCAGCTATAGCGCCTTTCTCAGGCGCACCAAAGTAAACAGCCCGAACGGCGACACCGCACGGCGCTCCACGAGGTCGACCTTTGCCTCCCGAGCCACCCAGTCGCCGAGGACGCTGAACGGAAACTGCGGGTGCCATCCCAGCGCAGCGCTGTTCTTTCCGAGCCAGGCCTCAATGCGGGCCAGGGCACCGGACTCGGCGCCGAAATGGTTGACCAGCACGATCTCGCCGCCACGCTTCACGACCCGCAGAGCTTCGTCCAGCATGGCGCGCGGATCGGGCACCACGGTCAAGACATACGGAATGACGGCTGCGTCGAAGCTCTCGTTCCCGAACGCGAGGCGGGTCGCGTCCATGACGAGCAGGCCCTCGACCCCGCCAAGTGCGCGCTTGTGCACCCGGGCTTGCGCCCGACGCAGCATGGCCTCGGAAAGATCGACACCGACGAGGCGTGTCGCGGCGTCGAACATGGGCAGTTCAAGCCCGGTGCCGACCCCGATGTCCAGGACACGCCCACCCCGGTGATTGATCGCGGCGGCCGCGGCCTGCCTGCCGCTGCGCATGACAGCCGCAAAGGCCAGGTCGTACACAGGCGCCCAACGTGAATAGGCCGCGACCACCTGGCCCGCATGCTCGATAGCGCCGCGGGGCTTGAGCTCCTTCGCGGGCCGCGCGCGCTCGGGCGGCGTCATGCGACCACCGCGTCTCGCGCTTCGCTAGCCTCCCGCAAGGCCGCCATCGCAGGCACCGTGGCCTGGATGATGCCGCCCCCGAGCACCCGGGCGTCGTCCTCCGTCGAGTCATAAAACACGCAGGCCTGGCCTGGCGACACGCCGTCCTGATCCGAGGCAAGGCGAACCGAGACGACGCCGTCGCGCAAGGCCAGGACGGCAAGCACGGGCGCCTTGGTGGATCGCAGCCGCACCGCAATCTCGGCCCCGCCCTCGGCGACGCTGTCGAGCGTGCCCGGGCCGATCCAGTTGGTTTCACGCAGCACGACCCCGGCCGTGGCCAGCGCACTTCGCGGTCCGACCATGACGCGCGAGCGCCGCGAGTTGAGTTTCACCACATAGAGCGGCTCTCCCCCGCTCTCGGTGTTTTCTGCAAGGCCGAGACCGCGCCGCTGCCCGACCGTGTAATTGATGATGCCGCGATGCCGTCCGAGAACGCGGCCATCGAGATGGACGATGTCGCCGCCGCTCACCGCCTCGGGATGAAGCCGCTCGATCAGGTCGGAATAGCGACCCGTCGGAACGAAGCAGATGTCCTGGCTGTCGGGCTTGTCGGCCACCGGGAGGCCGAAATCGCGGGCCAGATCGCGCACCTGTGCCTTCGGCAAATCACCCAGCGGAAATCGCAGGAACTCGAGCTGCGCCTTGGTGGTCGCATACAGGAAGTAGCTCTGGTCGCGGTCGCGATCACGTGCGCGGAACAGGGCGCGACCGGCCTCGGAAGCGCGGGACGCCACGTAATGACCCGTAGCCAGGCAGTCCGCACCGAGGTCGCGCGCAGTTTCGAACAGATCCGCGAACTTGACGTGCTGGTTGCAGCTCACGCAGGGGATCGGCGTTTCGCCCGCCAGGTAGCTTTCGGCGAAAGGCGCTATGACACGCTCGCGAAAACGGGCTTCGTAATCGAGCACGTAGTGCGGGATACCGAGCTTGTCCGCTACGTTGCGCGCATCGTGGATGTCGCGCCCGGCGCAGCAGCTCGCCTTGCGGGCCGTGGCCGCACCATGGTCGTAAAGCTGGAGTGTAATCCCGACGACGTCGTAGCCGTCGCGTGCCAGCATGGCGGCCACCACGGAACTGTCGACCCCGCCCGACATGGCCACGACGACGCGCGTGTCGGCAGGCGCCTTAGGCAGGTCGAGAGCATTGATCATACGAGAACTGGCCATTGCGGCATCTGTTAACAAACCTGAAGGAATTGGAAAGATCTAGACGGTTTGCCGGCAACTGACCAGAGCCGTCGGCCAGTGAGCCACAAGGAAAAGCCGACGTCGCAGGTCGAAAACGAGGCCCGATCGAACAACATTTCGTTCGGATTCTGCGGCTACGCCCCACAACTGTGTCTTTTGTGGGCAATTCAGGTTCAAATGCAGAATGTTGGCTTAGCCAAGTTTTAAGCGGGCAGCCGTAAGGTCAGCTCACGTCGCAGAGTTCTGTACGCGAGTGAGATCGATGGTAGAAATGCATCGGCCGAGGGTCAAATACGTCATCGGGCCGGACGGCAGCCCGCTGACGATTGCGGACCTTCCTCCGCCTTCAACGAAGCGATGGGTCATCCGGCGCAAAGCCGAGGTGGTGGCGGCCGTCCGCGGCGGCCTTCTCTCTCTCGAGGAAGCCTGTAACCGCTATACGTTGACCGTAGACGAGTTTTTGAGCTGGCAGATGTCGATTGATCAACACGGACTGGCTGGTCTCCGCACTACCCGCATTCAGCATTATCGGCAATAGCCTTGGTTCACTGAATACGCCGGCCACCGGCCGGCATTAAGATCTTCACGGAGCGACGGGATCTGCCCTGCCGCTCCGTTTTTCTTATTGTTACTTCTTGGACTTGCCATGCGCAGCCGTCGAGCTGGCATGCGCCTTGCTCGAGTGACCGTGCGCCTCTTCCGAATGCTTGGATGCGGCGGCCGCATCGCCCTTGCCATGATGCTCGGCCGCAGTGCGGTGGGACTTGGCGGCCTTTTCGTGATGGTCGGCGGCCTCGGTATGGGCAGCTTTCGGCATTGACTCTCTCCTTCGACAAACGCGCGTTGCGCGTTGCTCGATAACAACGCAGCGGGCCTAAAGTTTCACGGCAAGGTGTTCGGAGTGCTCAGGTTTTCGCCACATCCCGCGCGAGACCATAAAATCCGATCGCGGTGGAGCGGTAGAGCGCCATGCGTTCAGCCGAGGTGGCGCTCGCCACGATGCGGTCCAATGCGTCGACCCAGTCGCGGTAGGTTGTCGCAAGCGTCGAAACGGGCCAATCACCGCCGAACATGCAGCGGTGGAATCCGAAGCAGTCCAGCGCATGGGCCACATAGGGCTCGATATCCTCGACGCGCCAGCCGCGGTGGTCGGCCTCGGCAGCAACCCCGGAGATCTTGCACCAGACGTTCGGCTCGCGTGCCAGGTCCCGCATCTGCGTGCGCCACGGCTCCAGGACGTGCTCCCGGATGCCCGGCTTGCCGATGTGGTCGAGAACGAAGCGCACCTCGGGACAAAGCCGGACTAGATCCAGTGCTTCGGACATTTGCCCATGCCGGATGCAAAGATCGAACGGCAGGTCGAAACGCGCCAGCCGCCGGACACCGTCCACGAAGCCGGGTTGCAGGGCCCAGCCCGACGGCCGGTCCTGGATCAGCCGCCGGATGCCGCATGCATGGGGCAGCGCCGCGAAGGTTTCGACATCGTTCTCGACGGCGGCGCCTCGCTCGAGCGGCATCGAGCCGACCATGCCTGAGAGCCGCCCCTTGCCCGCCCCGTGCCGCTCGACCCAGCGGACCTCGTCGAGATGCTGCCCCGGTGCCACGTCGACCTCGACGAAGACGATGCCCTCGACCGCAACTCCCTCGCTGGCGGCGGAGAAGTGTTCTAGGCCGTGGCGGCTGTTGAGCCGCGGCTCGCCCGCCATCCAGGGAAACGACAGGGCCTCGGGATCGTAGAGATGCACGTGGGCGTCGATGATCGGAAACTCGGGCACCGCTCGATATCCTCCCGTCTTGACGATAGCCGTTAGAGCCGGGCGCCCGTTTCGCGATCGAAGAGATGCAATCGGGCCGGGTCGGCGAAGAGGGGCAGCGTGTCGCCGGGCGACACATGCAGCCGCTCGTGGAACACGCAGCGCAGCGGCGCGCCGTCGACGGTCCCCACGAGGTGGGTTTCGGCGCCGGTCGGTTCCACCACCTCGACCGCGAAGGGAATGGCATTCGGCCCCTCCCTGATGCTGAGGTGTTCGGGCCTCACCCCGAGATCGACCGGCTCGCCGTCCTCCGCCTCGCCAGCGACACTCGCGGGGAGCGTTGCGAGCGCGAGACCGTGGTCGGAGCGCACCACGATGGTTCCGTTGCGCCGTTCGACCACGGCCGGCAGAAAGCTCATGGCCGGCGATCCCAGGAAACTGCCGACGAAGCGGGTCGCAGGCTGGTCGTAAAGCTCGAGCGGGCTGCCGACTTGTTCGATCCGGCCGGCATTCATGACCACGATCCGGTCCGCCATCGTCATGGCTTCGATCTGGTCGTGCGTGACGTAGACGATGGTGCTCTGCAATCGCTGGTGCAGCGTCTTGATCTCGGCGCGCATCTGCACGCGCAGCTTGGCATCGAGATTGGACAAAGGCTCGTCGAACAGGAACACGTGCGGGTCCCGCACAATCGTCCGGCCCATCGCGACGCGCTGGCGCTGCCCGCCCGAAAGCTGCCGTGGCAGGCGGTCGAGATAGTCGGAAAGATTGAGGATGGCGGCCGCCTTGGCGACCTTCTCGGCGATGGTCGAGGGCTTGTCGCCGCGGATGCGCGGCCCAAAGCCGATATTGTCTCGCGTGCGCATGTGCGGAAACAGCGCATAGGACTGGAACACCATCGAAATGTTGCGTTGCTGCGGCGCCAGACCGTTGGCCAGCTTGTCGCCGATCCAGAGCTCGCCGGAGGAGATGTTCTCGAGCCCCGCGATCATGCGCAACAGCGTGGACTTGCCGCAGCCGGAAGGGCCGACCAGCACCGCAAATTCGCCATCCGCGATGGTCAGGTCGATGTCCCGCACCACCGCCACGGGGCCAAACGCCTTGCCGACGCCGGCCAGTCTGATGCTCGACATGATTCAGCCACCCTCGATGATATCGCGCACGAAGCGCAGGTTGCCGGCCGTCAATCCGGCATCCACCGGCAGCACGGCCCCGGTGATGCCCGAAGCCAGCGGCGAGGCCAGGAACAGGACCGCCTGCGCCACCTCCTCGGGTTCGACAATGCGGCCCAAAGGGTAATGGCGCACGACCTCGTTCAGAAGGTCGGGACGCTGCTCCAGCCGATGCGTCCAGGCCGCCGTCTTCACCGAGCCGGGGCACACCACGTTGGCCCGCACGCCCCGGGCGCCTTCCTCGACCGCGATCGCCCTCGCATAGGCCACCATGCCGGCTTTTGCAGCCGCATAGGCCGGGTTGCCGAAATGCAGCAACGCGTTCACCGAGGCGATGAAAACGATCGAACCGCTGCCACGCCGCGCCATCCGTTCCACCAGCGGGCGGGTGATGCGAAAGCTGCCGCCGAGGTTGAGGTCCATCTCATTGTTCCAGGCCGCCTCGTCCACCTGGCCGAGAATTTCGCCCCGTGTCCAACCGGCATTGTTGACGAGGATGTCCGGTACCCCCACCATGGCGCACAAACGTTCGACCGCGGCACCTGCGGCTGCAACGTCCCTTACGTCGAAGGCGTCCCGGTGCGCGAGATCCAGGCCTTGCATCATGGCTTCGTCACGATCGAACCCGCTGACCCGCGCCCCGGCGCGCCCGAAGGCTTGGACGAGCACGCGACCGATGCCCCCGCCCGCCCCCGTCACCAGAACATGCAGGCCATCAAGCCCCATCATCGGCACACCTTTCTTGACCTCGTTGCATCGAGGCTGGATCTTGGCCCAAATGTAATGCGGCGGCCAGCCAACAAGCAACGCCGTGCCGGCGAGGTCCGCCGGCCGAGCAGGTTTCACATCGCTAGGGAGAACGACAAAATGAGCGCGAGATCAGCACGCCTGGGTGTTTGGGCCGGAACCATCCTGATGGCCTGGAGCGCGGGAGCTTCGGCCGGCACGGTCCGGGTCACCATCGCGGAATACAGCAAGGGCACCGGTCCCTATTTCGAGCAGGCCGCCAAGGATTTCCAGGCCAAGAACCCCGGCACGACGATCCAGATCGAGGTCATTCCCTGGGACAACCTGCAGCAGAAGCTGACCACCGACATCTCGGCCGGCACCAATGCCGACCTGTCGATCGTGGGCACCCGATGGCTGCTCGACTATGTTCAGCAGGGCATCGTCACGCCGCTCAATTCCTACATCAAGCCCGACTTCAAGAGCCGCTTCACGGAAACCTTCCTCAAGCCTTCGGTGCTGAACGGCAAGACCTACGGCCTGCCGATCGCCGCCTCGGCCCGGGCCTTGTATTACAACAAGGACATCTTCGCCAAAGCCGGGATCGCCAATCCGCCCGCCACCTGGGCCGAGTTCAAGACCGACGCCGAGAAGATCAAGACCAATGGCGGAGGCGCGTACGGGTTCGGTCTGCAGGGCAAGGAAATCGAGACCGACGTCTACTGGTATTACGCTTTCTGGTCCTACGGCGGAGAGATCGTCAAGGACGGCAAGTCGGGCCTCGACAGCCAGGCCGCCTTCGATTCGGCCAAGCTCTACAAGAGCTTCATCGACGAAGGCCTGACCGAGCCGGGCGTAACCTCCTACAATCGCGAGGACGTGCAGAACCTGTTCAAGCAAGGCAAGGTGGCGACCGTGATCACGGCGCCCTTCCTGTCGAACCAGATCAAGACCGAAGCTCCCAACCTGAAATATGGCGTCGCGCCCATTCCGGCCGGACCGAGCGGCGTGCACAACACCTACGGCGTGACGGATTCGATCGTCATGTTCGAAAATTCGAAGAACAAGGACGAGGCGTGGAAATTCCTCGACTACCTGTTCACGACCGAGATGCGCACCAAGTTCGACAAGGTCGAGGGCTTCCTGCCGGTCAATGCCGAGGAAGCCAAGGACCCGATCTTCGCCGAAAACCCCGACCTGAAGGTGTTTGCGTCGCTGTTGCCTGCGGCCCGCTTCGCGCCGGTGATTCCCGGCTGGGAAGAGATCGCGGACGCCACCTCTTCGGCGATTCAGAAGATCTACCTCGGCAAGGGGGACGTCGAGCCGACCCTCAAGGAAGCCGCCGCCAAGGTCAACGGCGTGCTGAAGAAGTAGGATGCAAGCCAACCCTCCACCATGGTTCGCCATGGTGGAGGGTGCAGCGATGTGGCCGGAACCGGGCAACCTGTTCCGGCCACACAATGGATTGGCGCAGTTGCGTCAGAAAACGCGCCGGGCAGAATAGGTCGCACCAAGGGCCGGCGAGCACGTCGGAAACGAACCGATTCTGCGCTAGCTTTGGTGCTTGAAGGTGGCCCAGCCGCCGCAGCTCGATCGCTGCAGGAAGCCGCCCCGCACGCAGGCCTGGATGGAATAACGCGTCGGTCCATCCTTGTCGCGGATCAAGGTGAACGTGCCCTGGGCGCCGCCTTCCCTCTGGTTGATGTCGGGGCAAATGCCCTCGCAATTGGCGACCTGAAACTGCGTGCTGCGGATGTTGACGTGGCTGACGGGCCCATTCTGGACATGGTAGCGCACCGACACGAAGCGCCCGTTCGTGACGCTCGCGGCGCAAATCCCGTGGTTGCACGCTTCGGCCCAGGCCGCCGCCGGCGTGCACAGCGCGAAGGCGGCCAGCGCCGCTGCCAAACGTAAGTGTTTCACGACCATTGCCATGCCTCCAATGCGGGTCCAGCAATCGAACTCGGGCTGCACCGGGATCGGATCAGCCCAAGGCCTTGTCGCGCGGACCAGGGCCGTGCGCGACGGGGATGGCGTCGTCGTCGGACGCCAACCCGTTGCGACCAGCGTAACCGCGTGCGGCTTCTGCGCCTCCAAGCTGCTACTTCTTCTGAGCCGCCTGGCAGTTAGTATATTGGGTCTGGGTCAGGAGACGCCGAATGCATCCGGTCTGCTGAGCGTCCTGACAATCGGAATCTCCAATGTCTCGGCGAGTTACGCCGGCGATGAGGCAACCGTGGCTGACGACCGGTTGCGCCCTAGTGGGCGCCCATATCGACGGTCCAGTAGTTGTTCCACGGTCCACCCGCGAGATGCGCCGCCCCAGCGTCGGTGTAGCTGCAGTTCAGGATGTTGTTGCGGTGACCCCAGTTCGAGCCCTCGTCATTCTGCATCCAGTCCTGCACGGCCTGGGCGGCGGTGGTTTGCCCGAACGCGACGATCTCACCTGTCAGCCTGTCGTATCCGGATTGCTGGAGCGGACCCAACGGGTCCCAGGAAAGCGGGCCACCCGGCGGGGGATTCCGGTGGGCATTTGTGTCCTGCGCGAGAACATCTTTGGAGACAGAGGCGACGTGCTTGTTGTGGGTTGTGGCGGCAGTGTCCAGTGCCCAGGACTCGCCAAACGGTTTCGGACACGAGGTCATCTTGGCTTTCACGCCATTCACATCGGTATTTCCTTTAGGTGGATACTTCTCCTGGTGCAGCCGGGCATCGTTGACGGCGCTCAGCAGGGCGGCATCAGCCTTGATCTGCCCGCCGGTGCTTCCCACACCCGCCTTCAGGTTCTGCTGCCACGTCTCGGAACGACGGGCTGGGGTCACGCACACCGAGTCTCCGTCGAACCCTTCGCGCCACACCAGGCCCGAGACACAGCCAACGGCCCCCGGAGGGGTATGGCCCTCCCCCCGCGCGGAGGCCGCGTTCTCGCGCTGAACCGTGTCAGCGACACTCTGCGGGACACAGACGAGATCGTTGGCGCGCGTCTTACGCGGAACTTGCCCGGCACTGGGACCGTATGTGCAACCGGCATCGGCCCATGCCGGGAGCGGAAGCACCCACAACAACACGCTGCCAAGCATTGCAGCGCCGATATTTCGAACTGAGTTCATTGCGCAACCCTCCCCTCTCAAAACCAATCAAATGTCCTATCGGCGATTATTCTCGCTCAACAGCGCTGATTAGAGCCGCTCAAGATCTAGACTTATTCTCTGGACGGCGCCGCGTCGGCCGATGCTGGTGATCCCGTACTGTCCTACCCCGTGCCCGAACGAGCGGCGCTATTCGGCCTTGAGTTCGACGCGCCTGTTCTTCGCCCGTCCGTCTTCCGTATCGTTCGGAGCTACGGGCGCGGTCAGTCCCGCGCCCGACGATTGCAGCCGCCCGGCCGCGATCCCGTAATCCTGGGCCAGCGCCGCGACGACGCTTGCGGCGCGGCGGCGTGACAGGTCCATGTTGTATCCAGCTGTGCCGACGTTGTCGGTATGCCCGACGATCCTCAGCCGCAGGTCGGGCTTCGCGTTCAGCAGCTTGGCGATTTCGTCGAGCGTTGGCCTGGACTCCGGTTTAAGGCGATCCTGTGCGGTGTCGAACAGGATGCCGTACACGTCGACCGTCCCGGCCTGGTCGATGGCTGCCTGCATGTCTGCCGCGTTCTTGAACGCGATCTTGCCGAACTCCATCGCCTTGGTTTCGACCACGGTCACGAATCCGGTCACCTGGTCCTTGTCTTCCCCGGTGAGGATCGACGCATAAACCTGGCCTCCGGAGCCGCCGCGGCTGGTCAGGAGATAGCGGGCGTGATCGAAATAAGCCGTCGAAATGCCGTTCGTCTTGTCGATCTGCTGGCCCAGCAGATAAGGGTCCTGCAGTTTGCCGGTGAGGCAGGCCTGGTCGGCGCAGGCAAACATCGGCGCGAAGCCCTTCGCCTCGAGGGCTTGTTCGTAATTGCGCATGACCTCGAGCGAGGACCGGCCGTTCGGGATCTCGTACCGAATCTCGGTGACCGCGCCCTCCAATTTCAGCCATTCCGCGCCGGAGCGGTCGGCGAGGCGGTTCGCATCGATCAACGCCGAGTAATCATGCGGTGCTTTCAGCAACGCCGCCTCGTCGAAATCGGAATGTTTATAATAAACGATGCTCGACCCCTCGTAACGACCGACCAGAGGATGATCCTTGCTGCCGGGCTCATCCGCCGCGCAGGCAAGCGTTGTTGCGAACGCCAGCGCCAAGGCGACCAATATAACTCGCATGGCGCCGGACCGGACGATCGGGCGCGCGCTCCAGCCTTGCCCTTCGGCGCCGCCCCGCGGTCCAGATGGTGGCAATACTTGCATTGTAGCCCACACAGAGTTTCCGCGCCGGCCGGCTTGACAGCGAATATTGAAAAACCGGCAGCCCGGTACTAGGGCCAGTTTGTCAGACTTTCATTAGTCCAGCCTGAGCGATCGGATCACCTGCCCCAAGCGGCTCGCCGCCGGCTCGATCGCCCGGTCATTCAGGGCCGCAAAACCGAGCTGAAGCCCGTTGAAAGTCGGTGAGAGCGCCGAATAGTAGGAAATCGGCCGGACATGGAGCGCAGCATCCGCAGCCGCGGACTGAACCGCTTTGGCCGGTAACGCGGCGGGAAGCGGTAGGATCAGATGCATGCCGCCGGACGGCTTCTCGAGGTGCACGATGCCCCGCAGGTGCTCATTGAGCGAGTCGACCAGCAACGCCTGCCGCCGTCGGCACGTTATGCGGACTCTGCGGATGTGCGCCGCATAATGGCCCATTGCGAAGAAGTCGCTGAGGGCCGCCTGGACATGCAGCGCCGGCTCTCGTCCGTGCAGGTAGGTGGCCACCGATATTTGCCCGGCGATGCTGTCCGGCAGAACCATGTAAGCCACGCGCAGGCTTGGGAACATGGTCTTCGAAAACGTGCCGACATGAATGACGCGGCCATGGGGAGAATTCGGCAGTGCCGCGATCGCCTCGCCGGCGTAGCGGAACTCGCTGTCGTAATCGTCCTCGATTATCCACGCGTCGTGCTGCTCTGCCCATTCGATCAGTTTGCGACACCGATGGTCGGCGAGCCTGACGCCCATGGGCATCTGGTAGGTCGGCGTGACGTAGGCGAGGCGGGCCTCCGGCAGCCCGGCGTCTAAATTCATGCCCTCCGCATCCACGGGCATCGGAACCGGATGCATTCCGTAATCGACCATGATGCGCCGAGCGATCACGTAGCCCGGATCCTCGACGATGCACCGGTCCCCGGGCTTGCTGAGCAATTGGCAGACGGTCGACAGGGCAGCCCGGGCCGAAGTTGTGATCACGACCTGGTCCGGCGAGCACGCGATGCCGCGTGCGGTCTGGAGGTGTCGCGCGATCTCCGACCTCAATGGCCCGTAGCCGCCCATATGGAAATCGTTGTCGGCCAGCTCCTGGGACATCTGGTGCGTCCGCCCGGCGAGAAGCCGTGCCCAGCGGCCCGCCGGGAACATGTCGAATGCCGGTATGCCCGGGAGAAAGGCCGCGTGGGGCGGCGGGTTGCTGTCGGGATCAGCCCGCGGAACGTGTCGGTTCGAAGGGGTCTTGATCGCCGGAGGCACTCTGGCCGGCGGCACGTCGGCAACCGAGGTACGCGTGCGGCTGCGAACCTGCAGCAGGCCTTCGCTCACCAGCCTGTCGTAGGCTCCGGCGACCGTGCCGCGGGCGACGCCCAACTGGCTGGCGAGATCGCGCGAGGACGGCACCAGCGTGCCGGGCGCGAGTCGGCCATCCTTGATCGCGGCCCGAAGCTGCCGCCCGATCTGCTCGTGCAAGGACGGCGGGCCTTTTCGATCGATCCGGAGCCAATCCGGCAACGCTCGCCGCTGCGGCATCTCCAAGACTCCGGTTCCGGTACCCGAAGCAACAATCCGCTGATCGCCGCCAGCGAGACCGCCACCCTAATCTATGCCGCCGCGGATGGAAATCGTGCTGGGGTGGGGCTCGAAACGCTGGGCTCTGCCGCGTCCTCGTCTCACTGGCCTTGACCCGATCCGCTGGCGGGGGAATGCTGGCCAAGAGCTTACGTTGAGAAGCGCCCCACGCCGGTCTCCGGTCGCATGGGTGGCTGAGATGTTCCTACAGCCCGGTAGGTAAAGTATGGACCAGTCGCCCGCAAAAAGCCGGTCCGGGGCAGACCCTTCTCGCGCAAGACGGGAAGGACGCCGTTGCCGCGCACTCTCATGCCTTCCTTTCCAGAGAAGGTCGTGCGCAGGGCGGGACGGGCGGTGCCTGAGGATAGAACAACAATGGCGTTAGAAGACACCGCGCCTCGCGCTCTCGGTCGCGCCAGCCTTCCCTCCAAAAAGGCTAGCGCGTCCCAGTTCGGCAAGCTCGTGCAGCCCTATGCGCTGATCCTGCCGAGCCTCCTCATGGCGGCCTTCATCGTGCTCTGGCCTCTCGGCGAACTGGTCCAGATCGCCACTCACGACGTGAACCGCTTCGGCCAGCTCCGAGAGTTCACGGGGCTGGCCAATTTCGCCCTTCTGGCCGGCGATGCCGATTTCCTGGCCACCATCCTGCGCACCCTGGTCTGGACCGTGGCGGTGGTGGGTGGCACGCTGATCGTTTCACTGCCCGTGGCCCTGATCCTCAATGACGATTTCTACGGCCGCAGCGTGGCCCGCGTCATCGTCATGCTGCCCTGGGCGGTGTCCCTGACCATGACCGCCATCGTGTGGCGCTGGGCGCTGAGCGGCGAAAGCGGCATGCTGAATTCCGGCCTCGCCGACCTCGGCCTGATCCACACAAACATCCAATGGCTGGCCCAGGCCGAAACCGCCTTTCCGGTGCAGATCGCGATCGGCATCCTGGTGTCGATCCCGTTCACGGTGACCATCTTCTTGGGCGGCCTCTCCTCGATCTCGGACGAACTCTACGATGCTGCCGCGATCGAAGGCGCGGGCCGATGGGCGCAGTTCCGCTTCATCACGGTGCCGCTGCTCAAGCCGTTCATCAACATCGCGCTCGTGCTGAACACCATCTACGTGTTCAATTCCTTCCCGATCATCTGGGCCATGACCCAGGGCGGCCCGGCCAATTCCACCGACATCATGGTCACCTATCTCTACAAGCTGGCGTTCCGCTGGGGGAAGCTGGGCGAGGCCTCGGCGGTGTCGCTGCTGATGTTCGCGGTGCTGATCGCTTTCACGCTGGTCTATCTGCGGATCAGCCAACGCGGCGAGGTCGAGGCATGAGCAAGCTTCAGCGCTCGATCCTGTACTGGCTGCTGCTCTCGCCGTTGCTGGTGCTGGTGCTGTTTCCCTTTGCGGTGATGTTCATCACCGCCGTCAAGCCAGCCGCCGAGGTGCTCCAGCCGACCTGGTGGCCGAGCGCGCCGCATTGGGCGAATTTCGTCGAAATGTGGCAGGCGGCCGGGTTCGGGCCGGCGCTGGTCAACTCGCTTTACACAGCGCTGGCCTCGACGATGCTGGCGCTGGCCGTCTCGATTCCCGCCGCCTACGGCCTCAGCCGCTACCGGTTCGC
Source organism: uncultured Alphaproteobacteria bacterium (assembly GCA_963851175.1). GTDB lineage: Bacteria > Pseudomonadota > Alphaproteobacteria > Rhizobiales > Beijerinckiaceae > Lichenihabitans. Next base: position 240,346 of record CAWKNU010000001.1, read on the forward strand.
GGGCCGGGGCGCGGTCAACCAGTTCCTGCTGATCTCGCAGATGCTTTCGCCCGTCGTCCTGGTGCTCGGGCTGTTCCGCTTGGCGGCAAAGCTGGGCCTCGTCGGCAGCCTGAACGCCGTCGTCTTCATCTATGCGGCCTTCAACATCGCGTTCTCGGTGTGGATGTTGCGCAGCTATTTCAACACCATCCCGCTCGATCTGGAGGAGGCCGCCTGGATGGAGGGCGCCGGCCGGGCCAAGACACTCCGGGTCGTCTTTCTGCCGCTCGCCATTCCAGCCATCGTAGTGACGGCCATCTTCACCTTCATCAATGCCTGGAACGAGTTCGTCATCGCGCTGACCATGTTGCAGCGGCAGGAAACCTATACGCTGCCGATCCAGATCTTCTCGCTTGTGGCGGGCCGCTACACAGTGGAATGGCACTATGTCATGGCGGCCGCCTTCGTGGCGACTGTGCCGGTGGCGATCGTGTTCGCCTGGCTGCAGCGCTATCTCGTGCGCGGCCTCGCGCTTGGCGCCGTGAAATGAGGGCCCGCATGGACGTGTGGTCCGGGCCCAATTGCCGCACGAAAGTCCAGTAACAAACCCGAGAGATGCCGTCGACGCCCTATATCGGCCATTGCTGGCCTCGATCAATCATCCTAGACTCTATGCAAAAGCCGCATAGGAAACGCCATGTGCCGGATGTTTGCTCACCAGCCGCAGGAAAACTACGCGTACCAGACCCGCTCCGTGCGGATCGGCGGGCATAGTACCTCGATCCGCCTGGAAAGCGTGTTCTGGAACATTCTCGAAGAGATTGCCGCCAAGGAGGACGCGAGCGTCGCCAAGTTCATCACCACGCTGCACGACGAGGTGTTGATGCACCACGGCGAGGTGCAAAACTTGGCTTCGCTGCTACGCTGCTCGTGTCTTCTGTATATTTCGGGCGAATCATTACCGATGCAGGAGAGGGCTCTGCAGCCCTATCCCATGATGACAGCCGCTGAATAGAGGTCGCCGAACCGGGGCGGAAGTTCGCTCTACTTCGGGGCGGTCCCGGTGGGCTCTGCGGCCGGGGTCTTGATCGGACTGTCCGGATAGGCCGTCGCCGGCGTTCGGACCCCGCCCGATTGCGCGGCGTTGCCGCCCGTCGTCGCGCTGTCGGCCTGCCCCGAGGGGGCCGGCGTGTCGGCGCACTTGGTGCCGGACGGACAAGCCGCCTTGTCGGTCACCACCGGGGCGCCCTTGCTCTCGGCCGCGGGGGTTCTGCTCGGATTGGCCGGATAGGCCACGGCCCCGGGCTTTGCGTCGGCGGCCGGCGATGCGGCCTGCGCCGCGAGGGCCGGCGTGATCGGCGAGAGCATCAGCGATGCTCCGGCGATCAGTGCTGCGAGATGGCGTTGCATGCGCGCTCCTCAGATGTCGCGCTTTTGCATCGCATCGGCGATGTGGTCGGCCTGCCGGATGGCCAGGGCCACGATCGTCAATGTGGGATTGCAGGCGGCCCCCGAGGTGAACTGGCTGCCATCCGACACGAAGAGGTTCTTGATGTCGTGCGCCTGCCCGAACTTGTTGACGACGCCGTCGCGCGGCTTCTCGCTCATCCGGTTGGTGCCCATGTTGTGCGTGCTCGGATAGGGCGGCGTCGGATAGGTCTTGATCGCCCCGACCGCCTCGTAGATGGCGGCGCCCTGGCGATAGGCGTGATTGCGCATCGCGACATCGTTCGGATGATCGTCGTAATGCACGTTGGCGACCGGTATGCCATGCTTGTCCTTGGCCTCCGCGTCGAGCGTGATGCGGTTGGTTTCCTGCGGCATGTCCTCGCCGATGAGCCACATGCCCGCCATGCGCGGGTAGTCGTCCATCGCGGCCGTGAAGCTGCGGCCCCAGCCGCCCGGGTTCAGGAAGGCCGCCATGAACGGCAGGCCCAGCGACAACGTCTCCATCTCGTAGCCGCCCATGAAGCCGCGCGAGGGATCGTGGCGCGCCTCGTCACGGATGATGCCCGCCATGGTGGTGCCTCGGTACATGTGCACCGAGCGTTCGAACGATCCGTAGACCGTGCCGGTCATGTGGCGCATGTAGTTGCGGCCCACCTGCCCCGATGAATTGGCCAGCCCGTCCGGGAACATGGCGGACGCGCTGTTGAGCAGCAGGCGCGGGCTTTCGATCGAATTGCCCGCAACCGCCACGACCCGCGCCTTTTGGCGCTGCATGGCGCCGTTGCCGTCGACATAGACGACGCCCGTCACCTTGCCGGATTGGTCGTGCTCGATCTTGACCACGTGGCTGTCGGGCCGGACCTCGAGGTTGCCGGTCGCCTCGCCCTTGGGGATCTCGGTATAGAGCGTCGACCATTTAGCGCCCGACTTGCAACCCTGGAAACAGAAGCCGATCTGCTGGCAGGAGCCGCGGCCGTCGCGCGGCTGGCTGTTGATGGCCATGCGCCCGGTATGGACTTCCTTGTAGCCGAGCTTCCTGGCACCGGCTTCGAGCACCTTGAAATTGTTGTTGCCGGGCAGGCCGGGAATGTTGTTGGTCCGGGTCACGCCCATCTTGTCCTCGGCCTTGGCGTACCAGGGGTCGAGTTCGGCCTTGGTGATCGGCCAGTCGAGAAGGTTGGCGCCCTTCAGGCCGCCATAGGTCGAGGCGATCCTGAACTCGTGATCCTCGAAGCGCAGCGAGGCGCCGGCCCAATGGACGGTCGAGCCGCCGACCGATTTAACGATCCAGGCCGGCAGGTTCGGAAAGTCGCGCGCCACCCGCCAGGAGCCCGAGGTGGTACGCATGTCGGTCCAGGCGAGCTGGGCGAAGCTCTCCCATTCATCGTTGACGAAATCCTGGATCTCGGTGCGGGCACCCGCCTCGAGGACCAGAACCTTGACGCCCTTCTGCGCGAGTTCGTTGCCGAGCGTACCGCCGCCGGCCCCGGAGCCGATGATCACCACCAAACCGTCGTCGTTGAGATCGAACTGAGCCATTTAATCCTCCCGAAGCGAACCGAAGCCTTGTCTCTGTTTTTCCGGGCTTAGACTTTGGGCAGCCAGTCGATGTCGTTGAACCCACGGTTGATATATCCGCCCTTCTCGGCCGAAGAGCCCTCGTAGCCGAACTTCGGCCACAGATCGTGCTGGTTGTAGAGCGAGACTACGAGGTCGGACCGCAGCTTCTTGAAGAACTCGGTATGCTCGATGCCTTGCAACAGCTTGACCCTGTCTTCCTCCCAGGCGACGTCGCTGTACGGAGACTTGTGCCAATCATGCGCGTCGGCATCGAGCCGCTTCACCCCGTCCTCCAGCATGGCCTTCACGGCCGGGTCGGCCGCGGCCTTGTCGTTCCACGGCTTGATTGCGGTGATGTAATAGACGTCGCCGATCGTATCGTGCGGATAGATGTCGCGCGCCATCTTCACGAGGGTCTTCATGGTGGAGGGCGTGAGCGCTCCGCCTTCCGCCCAGGCATTCTCGATGCTGAGCCCCGTGGCGCCAGCAACGGCGATCGCCGGGGCAGTCGTCGCAGCCGCCTTCAGAAAGAAGCGGCGGCTGTATTTGGAGCGTGGATCGATCTCTCTCATGGATTTCTCCTCCCGAACGAATTGATTGTTTGATCAAGCCTAGCCGAACCGGCCCCCGCGCTGGATGACTTCGATTTTGTAGCCATCCGGATCGGCGATGAAAAAGAAGCGGGCGAGCGTCGCGCCGTCGTGCTTGAAATCGCGCAGGGGACCGGGGTTCAGGCCCGCGCTTTGCAGCCGCGTGTGTTCGGCGTCGACCGCATCCACCGTCACGGCGAGATGGCCGTAGCCATCGCCCAGCTGATAGGGCTCCTTGCGGTCGAAGTTGACCGTCAGCTCCAGCTCGAACGGCGAGGTTTCGTTGCGCAGGTAGAGCAGCGCGAACCCGTCGAAGGCGAGCCGCTCCGCAACCTTCAGGCCGAATGCCCTGTCGTAGAAGTCGACGGCCCGCGCTTCGTCCAGGACGCGGATCATCGAGTGTACGGGCTTGCCGGCCATTCAGTGCAACTCCTTGAGATAGCCGATGATCGCTGTGCGGATCTCGGGCTTGGCTTGCCTGTAGGGCATGATGGCACCGGGGATCATGGCCTGGGGATTGGTCAGCCAGGTGTCGAGATGCTGCTCGTCCCAGACCCAGTCTGCCTTGGCGAAGCCCGGCGAGTAATGAAAGCCCTCGAGAGAGCCGGGCTTGCGGCCCACGACGCCGGCCAGCATCGGCCCCTGCCGCTGCGCTTCGCCCGCCTTGGTGGCATGGCAGGTCGCACATTGTCGCTTGAAGAGATCTTCGCCCGATGGGGGCTTGGCGGCTGGCACGGCCATTTGCGCCCGCGTGGCCGTGCCGAGCGCTAAGCTTGACAGCAACACGGCCGAGATCGAAGCGACAATCCTAGGACCGGTCTTGAGCATGTTCCCCCCAGATGTTCCGGGGAGCTTAGGTCAGCGGCGCAGGGCGAGGTGGTAGCAGGCTGTTGCAGTTCAAATTGCCGCGATCGAGGGGCAAGGGACTGCGGCAGTCGGGTCCTCGGCGCTCCTAGAAGCGCCAGCGCTGGGCGTTGGAGACCAGAAAGTCGCGCAAGACCTGCACGCGCGCCACGCTCTTCAGCTCTTCGGGATAGACGAAATAGCAGTCGAGTTCCGGCATATCCACATGCGGCAGCAGTTGCACGAGACCGCTGTCGGCCTCGGCCAGGTAATCGGGCAGGACGCCGATGCCGGCACCGTTCTGCACCGCGAGACGAATGGCGATCATGTTGTTGAACGTCACGGCAGAGGCGCGCGGCGACTTCGGATCGCGTCCCGCCGTCTGCAGGGAATTCAGCATCGAGACGAGATAGTTCGACGGCGTCCCGGCGTAGCCGAGCAGCCTGTGCTTGACGAGATCTTCGACGCTTTTAGGCTGGCCGTGGCGCTTGAGATAGCTCGGCGCCGCATAGGCATGATAATGCACGGTGAACAGCCGGCGGCGTATCAGGTCGGGTTGGGTCGGCTCGCGCAGCCGCAGCCCGATGTCGGCTTCCCGCATCCCGAGATCGAGTTCCTCGTCGGTCAGGATCACGTGCAGGCGGATATCCGGGTAGAGTTCGAGGAACTCGCCGAGCCGTGGCGCGAGCCAGCTGGTGCCAAGCCCGAACGTCGTGGTGATGCGCAGTTCGCCATGCGGCTTTTCACGGCTGTCCACGAGGTGGCTGCGCACCGCGTCGAGCTTGAGCATCACATCCTGCACGGTGCGGAACAGCAGTTCGCCCTGCTCGGTCAGGATCAGGCCGCGCGCGTGGCGATGGAACAAGGAGGTTTCGAGCTCCTGCTCAAGCGCGCTGATCTGCCGGCTGACGGCCGACTGGCTGAGATTGAGGACCTGTCCGGCATGGGTGAAGGAGCCGGCATCGGCCGCCGCCTGAAAAACCCGCAGCTTGTCCCAATCCACCTTGCCCTCCTGGCCTTTGCGCCGCAGGCGCTTCTCACCCGAGCCTCATAGAGGCCGGCGATGACGTTCCCTTTTCGACAGGGTCAGTCCCACGCCCCGATCATCTGCGCCTCGCGCCGCTCTTCGGCGCGCAAGGCCGGATCGGAGCCATGCTCGGCGAGGAATTTCTCGGCTTCCAGGGCCGCCATGCAGCCCATCCCGGCCGCCGTAACGGCCTGGCGGTAGATTTTGTCCTTGACGTCTCCGGCCGCGAATACACCCGGAATGTCGGTCGCCGTGGAATCGGCCCGGGTCACGATGTAGCCGGAGGCATCCATCGGCACCTTGCCCTTGAAGATAGCGGTCGCGGGGCTGTGCCCGATGGCCACGAAGACGCCATCCGCCTTAAGCTCCTCGGCAACATTGCTGCGCAGGTTGCGCATTCTGATTCCGGTGACCCGGGAGGGCGTGCCCTCGCCCAGGATCTCCTCCACGACGGTGTCCCACACGACGTCGATTTTCGGATTGTTGAAGAGCCGCGCCTGCAGGATTTTCTCGGCCCGAAAGCTGTCGCGGCGATGCACGACGGTGACCCGGCGGGCATGATGCGTGAGGTAGAGCGCATCCTCGACGGCCGTATTGCCGCCGCCCACGACCACGACGTCCTTGCCGCGGAAAAAGGCGCCGTCGCAGACCGCGCAGCCGCTCACTCCCTGGCCCATGAAGGCGTGTTCGGACGGCAGGCCCAGCCATTTCGCCTGGGCCCCGGTGGCAATGATGATGCTGTCGGCCAGATAGGTGTCGCCGCTGTCGGTGGCGCAGGCGTAGGGCCGACGGGAGAAATCGACATCGGTGACGATGTCGAACACCAGCCGAGCACCGGCATGTTCGGCCTGGGCACGCATCTTTTCGGTCAGGTCGGGTCCGAGGATGGAGATTTCCCCGGGCCAGTTCTCGACATCCGACGTGATGTTCAGCTGGCCGCCGGGCTGCAGGCCCTGGATAACGATCGGCTCGAGCGCGGCCCGCGCGGCATAGACCGCTGCCGTATAGCCGGCCGGGCCGGCGCCGATGATCAGCGTCTTGGTGCGATGCGTGGTAGGCATGATCGATCCGACCGGAACAGGAAGGCACGGCGGTTCCGCGCAATGGAAGCCAAGCCAGAGCATGGGTATATGGAGCGGCATGGGTTCCCGCAAGGTCGACGGGTCTTTGGGGGCGCGGCGCTGCCCGGCGTAGGCCGCGCAAGCGCTCTGCCGGCCGGGTTCACCACACACCGGAAATCCCGCATCAGCGCGGCTGAACTGTTGGGGCCAGAGTGCGTTAGGGAATCAGAGCACGCCGGGGCCAACGCAGCCTTGGGGGCTGTTTGTCGGCTGGAAGGAATCGCTTTGAAACGTCGTGTCGTCGTCGTAGCCCTCATGCTGGCATCGCTTGCGGCCCCGGTTGCCGTGCAGGCCCAGGGGATCGTGGGAGGCGCTCAGGAGGGCGTCGTCCGGGGCCACCATGCGGCCGGTCCGGTCGGCGCGGTCGTGGGTGGCGCGGTCGGAGCAGCGGTGGGCGGTGTCGTGGGTGGTGTCCGAGGCGTTCTCGGCCTTCACCACCGCCACCTTTATCGCGCCCCGTATCGGCATGTTTATCGGTCAAGCGTGGTGCATCGGCACAGGCACTACTGAGCGCGACCCGGCTTTCACGCTGCGCTAGGAGCAGCGGGCAGAGCCGCAAACGATTGCAAGGGTGAATCGCCGCCGCGCAAGGCACCCATGCGCGACGGCGAGACGATGGCTTTTGCCCCTTTGGCGCCGCAATCCGAGCGCGTTATCGCGAGGTGGACGCGCCGCTTCGGGCCGCGGGACTGCGGCTGTTGTCGCTGCCTCGAGACCGTGTCGGGCTCCGTATAGCTCGTCGCTTCGCTTCTCGAGGGTTCTTAATGCTCGCCATTCGCCACCGCGTGTCCGCTCGTGCCTGCCTGTTTGCCGGCCTCACACTTGGGGTTGCCGTCGTGACGGCTGGAACCGCCTATGCGGCGAACCATGACGTTCAGCGGGCCGCGCTGCACGGCTCGGGCGCTGCCAAGCACGACAGGGCGCTCGGTCCGATGGCCAGCGCCGACACGCAGGTGCGCTCGGTCAACTGATATCTGGGCGCGAGCCGGCTACCCGGCGCCTCGGCGCCTGTAGAGGTCAGGGCCGCCCCGGACCGAAGCCTCACCAGCAGGTATAGCCGCCGTCGGCCAGGACGATCGAGCCTGTCAGCAGGCTCGACGCTTCCGACGCAAGGAACAGGATCACCGAGGCGATCTCGCCGCGGCTGTCCCATCCGGTGCATCGGGGTCATCTCAAGCCAGGTCTCCATCATGCCCGGCGCCTGGCCGCCGAAGGTCGTCATCGGCGTCTCGATATAGGTCGGCGCCACCGAATTGATCCGCACGCCGCGCTGGCCCCATTCGGCCGCAAGCGACTTCGTGAGGTGGTGCACCGCCGCCTTGGATGCGTTGTAATAGGATTGCGGCTGCGGCTTGTTGACGATGAAGCCCGACATCGAGCCGACCGTCACCACGGTGCCTTTGCCCCGCCCCAGCATGTGCCTGCCGAAATCGCGGCAGCACCAGAATACCCCGTGCAGATTGACGTCGATCACGTTGAGCCAATGCTCGTCCTCGACCTCCTCGCCCTTGGTTCCGGAACGGGCGATGCCCGCGTTGGCCACCAGGATATCGACCGCGCCATGCTTGCTGTTGAGCTCGTCAGCGGCACGGCGTACCGCGTCGGGCTTGGTCACGTCGAGTTCGATCATGTCGGCGTCGAATCCGGCGCCCTTGAGCTCCTGCTGGGCCTTGCGGGCCGCGTCTCCGACCATGTCGGCCACGATGACCTTGGCACCGGCCTCGGCGAGCGCATGGCAGGTCGCCAGCCCGATGGCGCCGCCCCCGCCCGTCACCAGCGCCGTCTTGCCGTTCAACCGGAAGAGGTCGAGATACACGCCTAATGCGCCGCGGCGTTGAGGATCGCCGAGTTGCGCTTGCGCTTCGGCGTCATGGCCAGTCCATCCTTGTCGAAAAGGTTGGCCTCGGTCGTGGTGACGGCCAGATGCACCGTGCTGCCCACCCGGGCCATGGCGTTGCCGCCCGCCTTGACGGTGACGAGGGTCTTGTTGCCGACATCGACGTAGACGAGCGTTTCGCCACCGAGATGTTCGACCACCGCGACCGTGCCGGCCAGCGGCCCCTCATCGGCAATCACCAGGTGTTCCGGCCGCAGGCCAAGCATTACGTCCGAGCCCGGCGCCGAGGCGTTGGTGGCTTCCACCGGGAATCAGCGCGTCCCGGCCGCCGGGCAAGACGATCGTCGCGCCGGAGGCGTCCATGCTCTTCAGCTTGCCGGGCGTGAGATTCATCTTCGGCGAGCCGATGAAGCCGGCCACGAAGGTGTTGGCCGGGAAATGGTAGAGTTCCAGCGGCGTGCCGACCTGTTCGATGATGCCGGCGCGCAGCACCACGATGCGGTCGGCCATGGTCATCGCCTCGATCTGATCATGCGTGACGTAGATCATGGTGGTGGCGAGTTCCATGTGCAGGCGCGCGATCTCGATGCGCATCTGCACGCGCAGCGAGGCGTCGAGGTTCGACAGCGGTTCGTCGAACAGGAACACCTTGGGCTGGCGCACGATGGCCCGGCCGATCGCGACGCGCTGGCGCTGGCCGCCCGACAATTGCCCGGGCTTGCGGTCGAGCAGCTTTTCGAGCTGCAGGATGCGGGCGGCTTCCATGACCTTGGCGTCGCGCTCGGCCTTGGCCACGCCTGCGAGCTTGAGCGCGAAGCCCATGTTCTTTTCCACGCTCATGTGCGGGTAGAGCGCGTAGGACTGGAACACCATGGCGAGCCCGCGCGCGTCCGGCGGGACGTCGTTGACCACCTTGCCGTCGATCATCAGGTCGCCCGAGGTGATCTCCTCGAGGCCGGCGATCATCCGCAGCAGGGTGGACTTGCCGCACCCCGAGGGGCCGACGAAGACCACGAATTCCTTGTCCTGGATGGCGAGGTCGACGCCCTGGATGATCGAGACATCGCCGTAGCTTTTTTTGACGTTCTTCAGTGCGACAGTGGCCATCGGAAGGATCCTATTTCACGGCGCCGAAGGTCAGGCCGCGTACGAGTTGACGCTGAGTAAGCCAGCCAAACACCAGGATCGGCGCGATCGCAAGCAAGGATGCGGCCGAAAGCTTCGCCCAGAACAAACCTTCGGGGCTGGAGAAGGTCGAGATCACCTGGGTCAGCGGGGCCGCCCTGGATGTGGTGAGATTGATGCTCCAGAAGGCCTCGTTCCAGCACAGGATGATCGACAGGAGCCCCGTCGACATAACTCCGGGCAGCGACAAGGGCAGCAGCAGGAGCGTAAGCTGCTGGCTGGGCGTGGCGCCGTCCATGCGGGACGCTTCCAGGATCTCCTTCGGCACCTCGCGGAAGAACGAGTACAGCATCCACACCACGATCGGCAGGTTCATCAGCGTGTACATGATGATGATGCCCGTCCGGGTGTCGAGCAGGCCGGTCTGGCGGAAGATGAGATAGATCGGCACCAGGACGCCGACCGCCGGCATCATCTTGGTGGAGAGCATCCACATCAGGAGGTCCTTGGTCTTGCGACCAGGATAGAAGGCCATCGCATAGGCGGCCGGCATGGCAAAGAGCAGGCAGATGAGCGTTGCACCGGCCGACTCGACGACACTGTTCACGACCGCACCGACATAATTGACCCGGTCGTTCACCGCGGCGAAATTCTCCAGGGTCGGATGGAAGACCAGCAACGGAGGCGTCTGGACCGCGTCGATCTCGGTCTTGAAGGACGTGACCACCATCCACAGGATCGGAAAGAAGACCAGGAACGCGACGCCCCAGCCGCCGAACGTCATCAGGATCTTGTTGCGGGCCCGGACCTTCATGGCTGTGCCTCAGTTGTCGAGGTTGCTGGCGACGGTGCGGACCAGGAAGATGGCCACGATATTGGCCAGCACGATCGCAACGATGCCGCCCTGCCGAACCGCCGCCGATGTCGAACTGAAGCAGCGCGGTCTTGTAGATCAGGTAGACCAGGTTGGTGCTGGCATCGCCCGGGCCGCCGTTCGTGGTGACCAGGATCTCCGCGAAAATGCCCAGCAGGAAGATGGTCTCGATCATGACCACGACCGTGATGGGCCGCAGCAGATGGGGAACGATGATGTGCCAGAAGCGCGCGATCGCTTTGGCGCCGTCCATGCGGGCCGCCTCGATCTGCTCGCGGTCGAGCGACTGCATCGCGGTCAGCAGGATCAGGGTCGCGAAGGGCACCCATTGCCAGGCCACGATGATGCCGACCGAGAACAATGGCATGTCGGAGAACCAGGTCACCGGTGTCATGCCGACCGAGCGGGCGAAGAACGCGAACAGCCCGCTCACCGGGTCCATCAGCAGGTTCTTCCATACCAGGGCGGCGACGGTGGGCATGACGAAGAACGGCGCGATCACGAAGAGGCGGGCAATGCCCTGCCCGTAGAACTCCTGATCGAACAGCACGGCGAACAGCGTGCCGAACACGACCGTGGTGATCAGCACACCCCCGACCAGCAGCACCGTGTTGATGATCGAGGTTATGAAGCTGTCGTCGGTCAGCAGGTAGGTGTAATTGCCCAGGCCCGCCCATCCGGTCAGGGTGGGGTCGGTCAGGTTGTAGTTCCGGAGCGAGAAGTAGAGCGTCAGGGCCAGCGGGACGATCATCCACACCAGCAGCAGCCCGACGCTCGGCCAGACCAGCGGCCGGGTATCGACGCCGCGCCGGCTGCGTCGCGTTTTGCCGGGGACGGCCGCACCATGCGACAGGGTCGAAGACGTCATGGCAGCGACCTCCCGATGTTCGATGGTCAGAGGCCGCCGGGGTCGTAGCCTCGGCGGCCCGATGGGTTTCCCGTTACTTCGGGTAGCCGGCCTGTTTCATGGTGCGTTCGGTGGAGGCATTCGCCTTCTTCAGGGCCGCATCGACCGATTCCTGGCCGGCAAGCGCCGCCGCGATATCCTGCCCGACGTTGGTGCCGATGGCCTGGAACTCGGGAATGGCCACGAACTGGACCCCCGTGTAGGGGACCGGGTTGACGGTGGGCTTCGCCGGATTGGTGGTCTCGATCGCCTTCAGGACGGTCGCGGCGAACGGCGCAGCCTTCTGGTACTCGGGATTGTCATAGGTCGAAATCCGGGTGCCGGGAGGCGCTGCCACCCAGCCCTCCGTGTCACCGACCATCTTGATATATTCCTTCGAGGTGGCCCATTTGACGAATTTCTTGGCAGCGTCGGCCTGTTTGGTCGACGCCGGAATGCCCAGTGCCCAGGACCAGAACCAGCCGCTGGCCTTGCGGGTTCTTGTCGGTGACCGGAGATGCGGTGAACGCCGTCTTCTCGGCCACCTGGCTCTGCTTGGGATCGTAGATGCGTCCGGCGCCGGACGTTGCGTCGATCCACATGGCGCACTTGCCCGAGGCGAACAGCGCCTGGTTCTCATTGAAGCCGTTGGCGGTCGGGCCCGGAGGGCCGTCCTTCTTCATCACGTCCATGTACCAGGTGATCGCCTGCTTCCAGGGCTCGCTGGTCAGCTGCGGCTGCCATTTCATGTCGAACCATTGGCCGCCGAAGGCATTCACGGCCGTCGACAGGAACGCCATGTTCTCGCCCCAGCCCGGCTTGCCGCGGAGGCAGATGCCGAAGACGCCGTTCTTCTTGTCGGTCAGCTTGTCGGCGAACTTCGAAATCTGATCGTAGGTCGGCTTTTCCGGCATCGTGAGGCCGGCTTTCTCGAACAGATCCTTGCGATAATAGGTGAACGAGCTTTCGGCATAGAACGGCACCGCGTAGAGCTTGCCGTTGACGCTCAGGCCATCCTTGATCTGCGGGATCAGGTCCTTGTAGTCGTAGTCGTCGCCGAGATCGTCGAGCGGCGTCAGCCAGCCCTGCTTGCCCCAGATCGGCGTCTCGTAAGCGCCGATCGTCATGACGTCGAACTGGCCGCCCTTGGTGGCGACATCGGTCGTCAAGCGCTGGCGAAGAACGTTCTCCTCCAGCACGACCCAATTGAGCTTGATGCCGGTCTGCTGCTCGAACTTGGGAGACAGCTTCTGCATGATGATCATGTCTGAATTGTTGACCGTAGCGATGGTCAGCGTCGGCTGCTGGGCGTGTGCGCCCATCGTGCCGCCCGCAAGCGCGGCCGCAATCAACCCACAGAAACGAGCGTAACGCATCGTTCATCCTCCCTGTTTTAGTGTTTTCGCTAAATGCTCACCGTAAGAGCAAATGCTCTTGCCCATTCAGGTTGCTGTCAAGTCTTTTTCTCGACCTTCGTCTCAGGCACGCCGCTCCAGCAGCTTCGTGGCCGTAAGTTCGTCGACGATCAATCCGTTGGCGAAGCGTCCCCGCAGCGCCGCGGCGAGCGCTTCCAGCTTGGGCCGCCCGCTGGTCACCAGCACGGTCGGACAGCGCGGGCGATGAACCAGCGGCACGGCCGTCATGCGGCTGGTGATCGCGTTCTCGACCAGGACGCCGGCGGCATCGAAGGGCCGCGATCGCAGCTCGCCGATCGCTCCGGCGCGATCCAGTTCGCCGATCTCTTCCGGGGTCACGAAGCCGTCGAGCAGCAGCGGCGCGGTAGTGCCGATCGAACCCACTCCGAGAATGACCGCATCGGCGTCCTTGAACAGGCCCACGACGGTGCGGTAGCCGCGCTGCGAGAGGAGAAACTCGCATTCCTCCCTTGTGTCGGTGATCACCGGCAAGGGTAGCGGATAGCATTGGGCCCCGACCCGATCGGCGAGGCGCATCACAACATCGTAGGGGCTGGCGCGCCCATTGCCGGTCAGATTGCCCACCACCGAGACGATCTTGTGGTCCGGGCGCTCCATCGAGGTCACCTGCCGCACGGTTTCGAGCAGGGTGCGACCGGTCCCAAGCGCCAGGGTCTGCGGCTTCTTGGAGGCGAGCAGCGTCTCGATGAATTGCGCGGCGAGCAGCGCCACGCCGGCGCGATCGCTTTGCCCGTCCGAATTGGGGGCCACCTCGCACATGTCGAGGTGATAGCGCTCGCGCAGCCGTTCGCCGAGCTCCATGCCCTTGAGCAGCGGATGATCGAGGCGAAACTTGATCAGGCCTTCGGAGATCGCCAGCGCCACGAGACGCTGGGCATTAGGCCGCGACACGTTGAGATCGGCCGCGATCTCGTCCTGCGTACGGCGCTTTATGTAATAGAGCCACGCCGCGCGTGCAGCGAGATCCAAGCGTCGCGTCCGAGCCTCGATCTTTTCGTTCACCCAGGGCTCCCGACGGACGTCCATGTCTTGGCCCGGCAAGGGCGCTGAAGCGCTCTACGCGGCCGCCCGAGGCGGGCTGGACATCTAACTAAGCGCAGCTTCGGGCAGGCGGTCAAGGCAGGCCGATGATTGGAGGGTTCCCCCGCCCCGCCGCAGGTCGGCCCTCCCGCTGCCGCACGATCCGCAAATCCATGCGTTCACTGTTCCCTAGGATTTCGGTCCTCAGATGGATTTCGACGCCCGGCCCGAGATCGATGTTCAGCGAAAGGCTTGGACGACATGGTTCCAGACGTGATGCGCAATCTCAGGACACGATGGGCCAAGCTCGGCGGCGTCGTGCTGGCGCTCGTCTGGCTGGCCGGCTGCGCGGCCGACCTCCAGCCCGAGCGGACCGGCACGGTGTCGGCGGCGACGCTCGCGCGCATGGACGCGCTCGACATGGATCGCGCCGCCCCGATCCTGATCCGCATCTTCAAGCAGGAGAGCAAGCTCGAGGTCTGGAAGCAGACGCCGGGCCGGCAGCTTCCGGCCGCTGCAGAGCCTACGAGATCTGTCGCTATTCGGGCGGTCTCGGACCCAAGAAGGCGTTCGGCGACCATCAGGCCCCCGAAGGGTTCTACGAGGTCGGCCCCGGGCAGATGAATCCGCATAGTCGCGAATACCTGGCCTTCAACATCGGCTACCCCAACGCCTTCGACCGCTCGCTCGGCCGCACCGGCGATTCGATCATGGTGCACGGCGGCTGCCGCTCGGTCGGCTGCTATGCCATGACGGACCAGCAGGTCGACGAGATTTTCGGGCTTGCCTACGAGGCCTTCCGGGGCGGCCAATATGCCATCCAGCTGCAGGCCTTTCCGTTCCGCATGACCGAGGCCAACCTGAGCCAGCACGAGGGCGATCCAAACATCGATTTCTGGCGCATGCTCAAGGTCGGCAGCGATGTGTTCGCGGCGACGAGCCTGCCGCCCCGGGTCGCGGTGTGCAATCGCAGCTACGTGTTCAGCGCCGCGAACGACGCGGACCCGGGATCCTGCTCCGCGTCGGGATCGTTCGCCGAGAGCATGCCGCAGGGCTGACTCAGAGCGCCATGCGAGCCCGGCCGTTCCGGTCAGGGGATCTCGTACACCATCAGTTCGTTGGTGATGCCGCGCAGGGCATGGTTCTGCCGCATCGGCGTGATGGCCTGCGATTCCAGCAGCCGGGAGGCTTCCGCGTGCTCCACCACCTGCCCGGTCGCGAAGATGGAGCGGGTCGTGGCGAGCCCCTGCACCCGGGCCGCGATGTTGACGGTCTGGCCGAAAAAGTCCTGCCGCTCGTTGAGCATCACGGCCAGGCACGCCCCCTCGTGGATGCCGATCTTGAGCAGCAGGTCGTCCCGCAGCGCCCGCATCTCCTCACGCATGCGCAGCGCTGCCCGCATGGCCCGGTCCGGGGTGGGGAACGTGGCCATCACGGCATCGCCGATGGTCTTGACCACAGCGCCCGCTTCCGCCGCAACAATCGCGTTGAGCACGCCGAAATGCGCCCGCACGATGTCGTAGGCCGCAAGGTCGCCGACGCGGTCGTAGAGCTCCGTCGAGCCCTTGAGGTCGGTGAACAGGAAGGTCAGGCTGGTGATCTTCAGCCGCTGATCGACGTCGATCGTGTCGGTCCGGTAGATGTCCCGGAAGGTCTGGTTGGTGAGCAGGCGCTTGCCGGTGAGGAACGGCCGCCTGTTGCCCATCAGTTCGTGCAGCTCGTGCCCCGCCACCCACACGCTGGGCAGCGTCCGGGTGTCCGTGCGATTCTCCAGGGTCAAACGGAGCGGGCCCGGCCGCATCTCCACGGTGCCGGTCGGGGCGTGGCCTTTGGTCAGGACGAAGGACAGGTTCTGGCGCTCGCGCGTCGGCTCGCCCTTCACGTCGATGAACTGCGCCATATGGACAACGGAATCGAAGATGATGATGAACTCCGCCGGCAGGTTGAGCGACAGAATCGCCTTCTCGCCCGGCATGAGCTCGATGTCTTCGAGGAGGATGCGCTCGGCCAGCCGGTCCAACTCGGCATCCTCCGGCAGCTTGAGCCCGGAGCCCCAGAAAATCTGGCGGCGATATTCCCAGGCGGGCAGCGTATTCGGGTCGTGCGCCGCGATCTTGCGCACGCGTGGGCTGACCGTGAAGGTGACTTCCACCATCTCGTCGAGCGTCGGCGTGTAGCCCGCGGCACAGAGCGCGCAGGTATATTCGGCCTGGTCCACCGTCTTCAGCGAGGCGCCGCTGTCGAGCACGCCGCCGCAGCCCGGGCACAGCACGTTCCAGGACAGCTCGAAGATGCCGAGCCGCGAGGCGTGCAGGAAGGCCGCGATGGCCTCCTCTTCGTCGAGCCCATTGTCGGCCGCGAAGGCCAGCGCGTTGACACGGCAGAGCGCCCGATCGGGCGCGTCGTTCACCAGCCGCTCGATGGCGCTTACGGCCGCCGGGGAGGCGGCCTCGCGCAGCACCGCCCACAGGGCTTCGGTTTCGCGGGAGAATGCCATGGCGCACCCTTTCGGTCGGGAAGCAAGCTTAGCACTGAGCCATGAAGATGGTGCAATCGCGGCGCGGCGATCCGCGCCCATAGGTCGCTGCACGGAACAGCGCTTCGGGCCGGTTCATTGGCCTGCAACCACCAGCAGGACGTGACCATGATCGAGAACCGCAAGGACAGTTTTTCCCGCCGACAGGTCGTCGGCGGCGTGGGGCTCGGGCTCGCGGCCGCGGCCGATGCGGCCCCGGCGTTCGCGCAGAGCACCCCGGCGGCGGCCGTTGCCCAGCCGTTGCAGGACCCCCTCAGCAAATATCCGAAGCCGCCGTTCAAGAGCCAGTCGCAGCCCTGGCCGGGCCTCGCCGGCAAGATGGAGCCGAAACCCGACCACGGCGAGACGAGCTACAAGGGCTCCGGCCGCCTCGCCGGCCGCAAGGCGCTGATCACCGGCGGCGATTCCGGCATGGGCCGCGCCGCCGCGATCGCCTATGCGCGGGAAGGTGCCGATGTCGCCATCAACTATCTTGCCCGACGAGGAGCCCGATGCCCGCGAAGTGATCGCGCTGATCAAGGCGGAGGGGCGCATCGGCCTGGCGCTGCCCGGCGACATCCGCGACGAGGCGTTCTGCCAGAAGCTGGTGGCCGATGCCGTGCAGGGGCTCGGCGGGCTCGACATCCTGGTGTCCAACGCCGGCCGGCAGCAGAGCCACGCCTCGATCCTCGACATCTCGACCGAGCAGTTCGACTGGACCATGAAGACCAACATCTACGCGCCGTTCTGGATCATCAAGGCGGCCCTGCCCCATCTCAAGCCCGGCTCGGCCATCATCGGCACGGCCTCGGAACAGGCCTACGACCCCTCGGCGGACCTCTACGACTATGCCCAGACCAAGGCCGCGACCATGAACTACGTCAAGTCGCTCGGAAAGCAGCTCGCCCCAAAAGGCATCCGGGTGAACGGCGTCGCGCCCGGCCCGATCTGGACGCCCCTGCAGGTGTCGGGCGGCGCCACCCAGGAGAAGCTGCAGAAGTTCGGGGCCACGACCCCCATGGGCCGGCCCGGCCAGCCGGTCGAGCTCGCCTCGATCTACGTGCAGCTTGCCGCCGCCGACGCCAGCTATGCCACCGGCCAGATCTATGGCGCCTCGGGTGGCAACGGCGCGCCATGACGCGGGGCGCATTCCTCTGCCGCTTCCGAAGCTGAAGCACTATCTTGCACCGATCGCATAGCGGATCGGAGCACAACATGAAGATCGTCCACCTGCGCTCGCCCGGCGGCCTCGACAATCTCGTGCTGCAGGACGGGCCGGAGCCCGCCGCCCCCGGCCCGGGCGAGATCCGGGTCCGGGTGCACGCCTCCTCGCTCAACTACCACGACCTCGGCGTTGTGACCCGGCCCGGCTGGCAGGCGGACGGGCGCGTGCCGATGTCGGACGGCGCCGGCGTGGTCGAAGCCTTGGGGCCCGGCGTCACGGAATTCGCGGTCGGCGACCACGTGGTCTCCTGCTTCTTTCCGCACTGGCAGGATGGGCCGCCGACGGTGGGCGATTTCGCCACCGTGCCGGGTGACGGCGTCGACGGTTTTGCGCGCGAGCGTGTGACCTTGCCGGCCAGCGCGTTCACGCTGGCGCCGAAAGGGTTCAGCCATGCCGAGGCCGCCACCCTCACCACGGCCGGGCTGACGGCCTGGCGGGCCCTGGTGGTCGAGGGCGGCATCAAGGCCGGCGACACGGTCCTGGTGCTCGGCACGGGCGGGGTGTCGATCTTCGCCCTGCAACTCGCCAAGGTTTTGGGGGCCCGGGTGATCGCCACGTCGTCGTCGGACGAGAAGCTGGAGCGGGCGCGGGCGCTCGGGGCCGACCATGTCATCAACTACAGGTCCAATGCGGAGTGGGGCGCGCTGGCCCGCCAGTGGACCGGCGGGCGCGGCGTCGACCATGTTGTCGAGGTCGGCGGCCCCGGCACCCTGGGCCAGTCGATCGCGGCCGTGCGGGTCGGCGGCCACATCGCGCTGATCGGGGTGCTCACGGGCCGCGGCGGCGATGTGCCGACCGGTGCCCTGATGGTCAAACAGGCCCGGCTGCAGGGGCTGATCGTCGGCAGCCGGCGCGAACAGGTCGATTTCGTGCGCGCCATCGAGGCGATCGGCCTGAAGCCCGTGATCGACCGCAGCTTTCCGCTGGAGGGGATCGCCGACGCCTTCCGGCATCAGCAGAGCGGCGCCCATTTCGGCAAGATCGTGCTGGAGTTTTAGGGGCGGGGCAGCGTCCTGGCGCCACTCTATCCCACCTACCCCCGCTCATTCCCGCGAAAGCGGGAATCCAGCACGTTTTTTCTACGGGCCGCCCGTTGGATCCTGGATTCCCGCTTGCGCGGGAATGAGCGGCAGAGGGTTAGCGCCGGGCTCGGCGACACGAGTTCAGCAGAAAGGCGCCCCCAAGCCCACCTACCCCGCTCATCCCTCCGCCTGCAACTCCACTCGGCCCTGCCGCGCGGAGCCTCTTGCAGGCTCCGCCCGCGAAAGCGGGAATCCAGCTAACCTGCTGCCATGTTCCACGTCTACATCATGGCGAGCCGGCGCAACGGTACGCTCTACATCGGCATGACCGACGACCTGAACCGCCGCATCTGGCAGCACCAGACCGGCGCCCTCCCCGGCTTCACGCGAAAATACGGCGTCAAGATGCTGGTCTGGCATGAGCCGCACGAGACCCGCGAGAGCGCATTTCTGCGCGAACGCGCCCTGAAGAAATGGAACCGGGCCTGGAAGCTCGAACTGATCAAAGCCCAAAATCCCGACTGGCGCGACCTTGCGCTCGACCTGGAACCCTGACCGTCCACGCAGTGACCCGCTCATTCCCGCGCAAGCGGGAATCCAGATCGCAGGCCGGAACAGGCAAGCCACCTTAGGAGTCAATCTGCTGGATTCCCGCTTTCGCGGGAATGAGCGGCAAAGAGCGATGCTCTTCCGGCCTACATCGACGTTCCAAAACCCGGCGCGACCAAACCCACCCCGCTCATTCCCGCGAAAGCGGGAATCCAGGTAGTCTCAGGCCATGTTCCACGTCTACATCATGGCAAGCCGGCGCAACGGTACGCTCTACATCGGCATGACCGACGACCTGAACCGCCGCATCTGGCAGCACCAGACCGGCGCCCTCCCCGGCTTCACGCGAAAATACGGCGTCAAGATGCTGGTCTGGCACGAGCCGCACGAAACCCGCGAGAGCGCCTTTCTGCGCGAACGCGCCCTGAAGAAATGGAACAGGGACTGGAAGCTCGAACTGATCGAGGCCCAAAATCCCGACTGGCGCGACCTCGCGCTCGAACTGGAACCCTGAAAGTCCATACATTACCGCTCATTCCCGCGAAAGCGGGAATCCAGATCGCAGGCCGGAACAGGCAACCACCTTAGGAGTCAATCTGCTAGATTCCCGCTTGCGCGGGAATGAGCGGGAGAAGCCAGTGCTCGATCGGGCATTACAAGGTTCCGCTGAAAGCTTGGCCCAAACTCATTCCACCCCGCTTATTCCCGGATGCGGGAATGCAGTCGCTCCGAACCCAACCACCGCTCATTCCCGCGCAAGCGGCAATCCAGACTGAGCCGCTGGGCCTTCTGTGCTTGCGGCAGGGCCAGCCAGCTTACGAGTGGAATCATCAAAGCTCGTTGAAAGGCGTCGGTGCCGGCCGGGGCTTCCTCGCCCCCGCCCGGCTCGGTTTTTCGGGGGTGAGCGCGCCGCAGGCCGCGCGAGAACCCGGAATCCGGTTGCTCTCTGGAGAACGCGGTCTGGATACCGGCCCGATGCTCCGCATCGATCGGAATGGCAGGGAACGACGGCTTGGGCCGCGAAAAAGGGGATTACCGCCGCCCCCGTCCCCCCTTCTTCCACGTCCCGACCTTGGGGTCGGGGCGTTCGGGGCGGATGAGAGTGTCGTGCCGGCCGGGGCTTCCTCGCGGCCCGGGCCCATTTCGTCCAGCGTCGGTTTGCGCGCCCGTGACGAGGCTGCGCGACGCCCGACCGGCGCGGCCTTTCGCCCTCCCCGCCGCCGAAATTGTGCGGGCCCATGTCGGCGTCGGTGGGCTTGTGCGGCCGGTTATGCGCCGCCCCCGCGGGCCGGCATATTGGCGCTCTTGCCGAATTTTCGCTCGCCCGCGAAAGACCCCGCCTCACGCTCCACCGCGCCCTGGCGGGCCATCGGGTCGGCGCCGATCATCAGTTCGGTGGCCTCCAGGCGCTTGAGCTCGTCGCGCAGCCGCGCCGCTTCCTCGAATTCGAGGTTGGCGGCGGCGGCCCGCATGCGCTTTTCGAGATCGGCGATCGTGGCCTTGAAATTGTGGCCGATGAGGTTTTCCGGCTTCACAAGGCCCGGGTCGACCGTGACGTGGTCGGCCTCGTAGACGGAATTCAAAATGTCCTGGATGCCGCGCTTGATCGACGCCGGCGTTATGCCGTTGGCCGCATTATAGTCCTCCTGCTTCTGCCGGCGGCGCCCGGTCTCGGCCATGGCGCGCTCCATCGAGCCGGTCACATGGTCGGCGTAGAGCACCACCTTGCCGTCGACGTTGCGGGCCGCGCGGCCGATGGTCTGGATCAGCGAGGTTTCGGAGCGCAGAAAGCCCTCCTTGTCGGCATCCAGGATCGCGACCAGCGCGCATTCGGGAATGTCGAGCCCCTCGCGCAGAAGATTGATGCCGACCAGGGCGTCGAAGGTGCCGAGCCTGAGGTCGCGGATGATCTCGATACGCTCGATCGTGTCGATGTCCGAGTGCATGTAGCGGACCTTGATGCCGTGGTCGTGCAGGTACTCGGTCAGGTCCTCGGCCATGCGCTTGGTCAGCACGGTGACCAGCGCCCGATAGCCCTTGGCCGACACCTCCCTGATCTCGCCCAGCAGGTCGTCGACTTGGCTGCGGGCGGGCCGCACCTCGACCGGCGGATCGATCAGGCCGGTGGGGCGGATCACCTGCTCGACGAACACGCCCTGGGCGCGCTCGATCTCCCACGGGCCGGGGGTGGCCGACACATGCACGGTCTGGGGCCGCATGGCGTCCCATTCCTCGAAGCGCAGCGGCCGGTTGTCGAGGCAGGAGGGCAGCCGGAAGCCATATTCGGCCAGCGTCGCCTTGCGCCGGAAGTCGCCCTTGTACATGGCGCCGATCTGCGGGATCGTGACGTGGCTCTCGTCGGTGAAGACGAGCGCGTTGTCGGGCAAATATTCGAACAGGGTCGGGGGCGGCTCGCCGGGCAAGCGGCCCGTGAGATAGCGCGAATAATTCTCGATGCCCTGGCACACGCCGGTCGCCTCCAGCATCTCGAGGTCGAAGGTGGTGCGCTGTTCGAGCCTTTGCGCCTCCAGCAGCCGGCCCATGCCGTGCAGCTGGTCGAGCCGCATCTTCAGCTCTTCCTTGATGGCCCGGATGCTCTGCACCAGCGTCGGGCGGGGCGTCACGTAATGCGAGTTGGCATAGACCTTCACAAAGGAAAGGTCGTTGGTCTTCTTGCCGGTGAGCGGATCGAACTCCTGGATGCTCTCGACCTCGTCGCCGAAGAAATCGATGCGCCAGCCGCGGTCCTCGTAATGGGCCGGAAACAGTTCGAGCGTGTCGCCGCGCACCCGGAAGGTGCCGCGCGAGAAATCCATCGAGGTGCGCTTGTATTGCAGGGCCACGAGATCGGCGATCAGCTGGCGCTGGTCGATGCGGTCGCGCACCGAAACCCCGAACGTCATGGCCGTATAGGTTTCGACCGAGCCGATACCGTAGATGCAGGACACCGAGGCGATGATGATGGCGTCGTCGCGCTCGAGCAGGGACCGGGTCGCCGAATGGCGCATGCGGTCGATCTGCTCGTTGATGGTCGATTCCTTCTCGATATAGGTATCGGTCCGCGGCACATAGGCCTCGGGCTGATAGTAATCGTAGTAGGACACGAAATATTCGACGGCGTTGTCGGGGAAGAAGCTCTTGAACTCGCCGTAGAGCTGTGCCGCCAGCGTCTTGTTGGGCGCCAGGACCAGGGCCGGCCGCTGGGTGGCGGCGATGACCTGGGCCATGGTGAAGGTCTTGCCGGAGCCGGTGACGCCGAGCAGCACCTGGTCGCGCTCCTGTTTGCGCACGCCATCGACCAGTTCCGCGATGGCGGTCGGCTGGTCGCCCTTGGGCTCGTATTCGGATTGCAGCTTGAACCTTATGCCGCCTTCCGATTTGTCGGGGCGGGCCGGCCGGTGCGGCACCCAGGGCCGCTGGGCCAGGCGCGGGTCGCCGCTGTCGAGCAATTGCTGCAGCACGTCGGCGCTGGCCGCCGAACCGGTGATGCCACGCGGATGGCTCGGCGCCTCGACCTTGCGGGGCTCCGTCCTGACCAGGGCACCGGCGCCGCTCGAGCCGATGTCGAGACGCCCCTGCCCGAAACGGGCCTGCGGGGCTTCCTCGAAGCCCGAACGGCGGTCGTTCAGAGCCGGGTTGAGCAGTGCCGCGAGATGTTCCTCAAGCGGCTGCACGTCCGGACGCGACGCCTTGGCGCGGGCCGTCCTTGCTGTCTTGCCGGGCTTGCCGGCGGGTTGGGGAGCGGAGGTCGGGCGGGCTTTCGGCATGGCCCCAATATGGGGCCGCCGGGGCCGCGTTGGAAGAACTACTGGGCCAGATCCGGACACAGGCGGGCCGGCTTAGGTCAAAACGCCGTCCCTGAGCGGGCAGCGCAGGCACGGCAAGCAAGTTCCACCGCACGGTTCCCTATGCGTCGGGGAACGGATCAGCCGTGCGCCGTGCGGGCGAGTTGCTCGGCCGTATCCGGCGCGTTCATCACCTGGGCGGCCGTTTGCGCCGTGAGCCCGCTCACATCGCGCGCTTCGGCGTCGGCGCCGTGTTCGAGCAGCAGGTCGACGATCTCGGTGCGATTGAACATGGCCGCGACCATCAGGGCGGTCTTGCCGTCGTGGCCGCTGCCATTGACGTCCGCACCGTGGTCGATCAACAGCCGCATCATCGCAAGGTCGCCCTTGAAGGCCGCGGCGGCCAGCGGGGTCTGGCCGCGATCGTTGGCGAGTTCCGGATCGCCGCCGTGATCGAGCAGCAACTTGGCCAGAGACGCATGGCCATGGTAGCTTGCCAGCATCAACAGGCTGTCGCCCTTGTCATTGCGCAGGTTTGGTGGGAGCCCCATGTCGAGAAGCTCTGCCATCTCGGCCGCATTCCCGGCACGCGTGTACTGAAAGACCCGGCGGGCGAAGGCGAGCGTGTCATCGTCCAAAACCAAAGGCGCGCTCGAAACTTCGGTCTGCATGCCGGACTCCCTGTTCGCGAATCAACACAAACCACCTAATTTAGGTTACGCGAACCCCCATGCCAGCCTGCGAAGACCTGCTCTGCACAGCTTTCAGCACGCACGCGTCGCGCCGGACGGCTTCGTCCGACGCTGAACTCGCTGCATCGGGGGTGTGTTCGTGAACCAGGTGATCGGGTCCCGCAATGGATGAGCCTCAACAGATGCAGGAGGCCGTCGCTTCTTCACCCCTCTTGGCCGTTCGGGACCTGTCCGTCACGTTCACCCAGGGCGGCCGCACTACGCGGGCAGTCGACGGCGTCTCGTTCACCCTGGAGCGCGGCCGAACCTTGGCGCTGGTCGGCGAATCGGGATCGGGCAAATCCGTCACCGCCATGGCGATCGCCCGCTTGCTGGGTGCCTCCGGAGCCGAAATCCCGGGCGGAGAAATCCTGTTCAAGGGCCAGGACCTGCTGGGCGCTACCGAGAACGCGATGCGCGCCATACGGGGCGAAGCCATCACGATGGTATTCCAGGAACCCATGACGTCGCTCAACCCGCTGCACACCATCGAGCGGCAGATCGGCGAAATCTTGGCGCTGCACGGCATGCGGGGCTCGGCCAAACTGAGACACCGGGTGGTCGAGTTGTTGGAGGAGGTCGGCATTCCCGACCCTGCCGCGCGACTCGGCGCCTACCCGCACCAATTGTCCGGCGGCCAACGCCAGCGCGTCATGATCGCCATGGCCCTGGCCAACCGGCCCGATCTCTTGATTGCCGACGAACCCACAACGGCGCTCGACGTCACGGTGCAGGCGCAGATCCTTCGCCTGCTCAAGGACCTGCAGGGCAAGCTCGGCATGGCCATGCTGTTCATCACGCACGATCTCGGCATCGTGCGGCGGATCGCCGACGATGTCGCGGTGATGCAACGTGGCAGGATCGTCGAGGCAGGTCCGGTGGCGGAGATCTTCGCGCGGCCCCAGCACGAGTACACGCGCATGCTGCTCGCTGCCGAGCCGAAGGGGGTGCCCCCGACCGTCGACCAGAGCGCTAAGACCATCATCACGGTCGACGATCTCAAGGTCTGGTTTCCGATCAAGCGCGGTTTTCTGCGCCGCACGGTCGGGCACGTCAAAGCGGTCGATGGTGTCTCGGTGTCGATCCGGGAGGGCGAGACTGTGGGCGTCGTGGGCGAATCCGGCTCCGGCAAGACCACGCTGGGTCTCGCGATCCTTCGCCTGATCCGCTCGGAGGGCCCGATCGCCTATCTGGGCCGCCGCATCGACGGGTTCGACACGGCCGCCATGCGGCCGCTGCGGCGCGACCTGCAGGTCGTTTTCCAGGACCCCTACGGCTCGCTCTCGCCGCGCATGTCCGTGGCCGACATCGTCGAGGAGGGCCTGACGGTCCAGCGGCGGCTGCCCTATGCCGAACGGCGCGAGATCGTGGCCCGAGCCCTCGCCGATACCGGCCTCGATCCGGCCGCCATGGACCGCTATCCGCACGAATTTTCAGGAGGCCAGCGCCAGCGCATCGCGATCGCACGCGCCATCGCGCTCGAACCCAAATTCGTCGTGCTCGACGAGCCGACCTCGGCACTCGACATGTCGGTGCAGGCCCAGATCGTCGACCTCTTGCGCGACCTGCAGGAGCGGCGCGGCCTCGCTTACCTGTTCATCAGCCACGACCTGAAGGTCGTGCGGGCGCTCGCGGCGCAGATCATCGTGATGCGGCAGGGCGTCGTGGTCGAGGCCGGTCCGGCCGTCGACATTTTCCGCGCCCCAAAATCCGAATACACCAGGGCCTTGTTCGACGCGGCCTTCAAGATCGAGGCTTCGAGCGACGTCGGCCAGTAGGCCGCGGCCACCGACCCGAGGCGGAACAGGCTGGGGCCTCCCTTCGTTTACTGCGAGGATACAGGAGGTCAGCATGACCCAGAACCCGCTCCGCCCTCCCCTCACCGGACTTGCATCCGAAGAGCGCGCCGCCGCCGCGAATCCCGTTGCGACCGACGAGACCGACCGCCTGATCGCATCCGACAAGGTGGAAGGCACGGCCGTGTTCGACTCGAAAGGGCAACGGCTCGGTTCGGTGTACAATTTCATGGTCGACAAAATCACCGGCCAGGTCGCCTATGCGGTGATGTCCTTCGGCGGTTTCCTGGGCCTCGGCGAACGCTTCTATCCGCTTCCCTGGAAGTCGCTGTCCTACGATCCTGCACGTGGCGGATACGTGGTCGATCTCGACAAGGACAGGCTCGAATCGGCGCCCAGCTACGGGGCGGACGAGCAGCCCTGGTCCGATCCGGACTATGGCAGGAACATTCACGGCCATTACGGGTTCGGCAACGGGCTGTGAGAACCGCCATGAGAGCTGCATTTCCCGTCCTCTTGCTCGCCGCAGGATTGTGCGGCGGCGCCTCGGCCCAATCGGCCGATGCGCCCCTGAGCCTCGCCGCATCGCAGACCGACCCGGTCCCGGACACGGATGTGGGTACGACGAACGGCAGCCTTAGCGACAAGCTCAGCAAGACCAATGGGGTCATTCACCCGCAGGGCACCGTCGATCCCGACATGCAGAAGCAAGCGCCGGCGACCGGGACGATGCCCGTGATCCCGCCGCCGGGCAGTCCCGGCGGTCCGACCGACGTGCAACCCAAATAGAATCAGGGCTCGGGCAGATTTATCGAGACGCGCGTTCCTGGCTCCGCGTCGATGCGCTCGATCGTGCCGCCGAGTTGCTGGACCAGCAGCCGTATCAGGCGTGAGCCGAGGCCTTCCGTGCTGCCCGCCGAGCCGACGCCGTCGTCACTGACGACCAGCACGAACCCGTCCTCCACGACGCGGCTGAAGGTAACGTCGACCACGCCCTCCCTACCGTCCGGAAAGGCGTATTTGAAGGCATTGGTGACCAGCTCGTTGACAATCAGGCCGATCGGCGCCGCGACCGCGGTCCCCAGCACGGCATGGTCCGCCCCGACCCGGACCGCCACCGGGCGGAGTTCCCCGTGGGAGTCGCGAAGATCCTTGCAGAGGTCGTCGAGATAGTCGTGCATGTCCACGACGCCGTCGCTGCCGTCGCTTCTGAGCCGATTGTGCAGCTTGGCCACGGTCAGCACCCGGGTCGCAGCCCCCTCCAGTGCAGAGCGGGCCCCCGGATGGCTCTGGTTCCTGGCCTGCAGCGTCAACAGGGATGCGACGGTCTGAAGATCGTTCTTGGTCCGGTGGGCGAGTTCTTCGAGCAGCACCGTTTTGGAGTGCTCCGCCACCAGCGCGCGCCTCATCGTGGCGCGCAATACATCGCAGAGCACCGCAATGCCGCAGCCGATCACGACATAGACCACGACAGAGAACACCTCGCTCCGCGGAATGTAGAACTGATTCCGTGGCTCGATCAGGAGCACGATGGCAGCCAGAGTCGTCAGCGCGGTTGCCAGCAGCCCTGGCCCGCGTCCGAAAGCCAGCGAAGCGCCGAGCACCACCGGAATGAACAGAACGAAGCGCATGCCGTCCAAGGGAAGCGACAGCCGCAACGCCACGAATATCGCCACGAGCGCAACGGTGGCGCCGTAGCGAAGCCAGAACGGAAACCGTCGGGCGAAAAGCAGTTGCAGGAACTTGCTGAACCCGTAATCCGACCGCGTCATCGTTCCCGATCGTTCGGTTTGGCCTAGGATGCCTTGCGGAAGGTACATTAGCACGGATGACCGCGGGGCAATGCCGGCCAATCCGTCGGGCGCAGTGGCGCCCATAGCGGTAGCCTCGCTCATCTCGTACATAGATAGCCCGGTTTCAGCCCGACGGACCCGAGCGATGCAGAACTCAGAGAAATCTTCCCGCCCCACGCTGGTCGTGATGGGTGTCACGGGTTCGGGCAAGACTTCGGTCGGCGCCGTTCTGGCGCAAAGGCTCGGGGTCGATTTCGTCGATGGCGACGATCTGCATCCGGCCGCCAATGTCGCCAAAATGCAGCGCGGCGAGCCGCTGCAGGATGCGGATCGCTGGCCTTGGCTCGACCGGGTCGGGGCCGTGCTGCGGGACGGCGCTGCTCATCCGGCGGGTGTCGTCGTCACCTGCTCGGCCCTGCGCCGGGTCTACCGGGACCGAATCCGGGCAGGTGCCAAGGACACCCATCCCCGCTTCATGTTTCTCGACATCGCACCCGAGGTTTCCGCGGCGCGCCTGATGGGCCGCAAAGGGCATTTCATGCCGGTCAGTCTGGTGCGCAGCCAGTTCGAGACGCTGGAACGGCCCGCCCCGGATGAAACGGACATTCTGACCATCGAGGAAACCCACGGGATCGAGGAAACGG
This sequence comes from uncultured Alphaproteobacteria bacterium, assembly GCA_963851175.1. Taxonomy (GTDB): domain Bacteria; phylum Pseudomonadota; class Alphaproteobacteria; order Rhizobiales; family Beijerinckiaceae; genus Lichenihabitans. Next base: position 268,153 of record CAWKNU010000001.1, read on the forward strand.
CCACCAAGGCAATGGATGCCCTCTGGCCCGCCAGGCAGGTCCGATGATCGCAGACGCGGCGGCGGCATTCGCCGAAATCTTCACGCCGCCGTTTCGGGCTGCCCTCATCAAGGTCCTGGCCCTGACGCTGCTGGTGCTGGTGCTCGCCGCGGTCTTGCTTCACCATGTGCTGATCGCGTTCGTCACTGTGCACAGCCTGTGGCTGGCCACGACGATCTCCATCGTGACCGGCCTCGGGCTGGCGGTCGGATCGGTGTTCCTGGTAGCGCCCGTTTCGGCCCTCGTGGCGGGTTTTTTCATCGACGATCTCGCGGCGCGGGTCGAGTACGACATCGATCCCGCGGCGCCTCCCGGCCGGCCGCTGGCGGTGTGGACCGCCCTGGTACTGTCGGTGCGTTTCGCGCTGCTGTCCCTCGGGGTCACGCTCATGGCGCTGGTGCTTTTGCTGGTGCCGGGCGTGAACGCGGTGGCGTTCCTGTGCGCCAATGCCTACCTGCTCAGCCGCCAATATTTCGAATTTGTCGCGCTCCGGCACTTGCGCTTGGAGGACGCTGCCGCACTCCGAAGCCGGCACGCCGGGCGATTGCTGGCGGCGGGCTTCATCCTGGCCGCCTTCGTGTCGGTGCCGGTCCTCAATCTGCTGACGCCCTTGTTCGGCGCGGCCTTCATGGTGCGGGTCTTCAAGCGCCTCGCCGTACACGCCCCGGCCGGGCTTCAGCAGTCACCGTGATCTAGCTCGCGAGACGGTCCCGATCGAACTGGCCCGTCTTGCGGTAGCGATAAAGATAGGTCGGCACGATCGACTCGATCGCGGTCGGCTCGATGCCCATCCCGCCCAGCGTCAGACCGGCCTCGACGGCCTGGGGCGAGACGACGTTGTCGCGTTCGAGAAGCTTCAGTTGGTCGCGCGTGGTCAGCAGCATCTTCGGAAACAGGCCCAGCATGAGACCATTCAGCGTTTCGGTCGCGGCCGCCGGATATCGGGCGAGGCCGAACGGTACCGGCAGCAACGCCCGGTGCCGACCCGTGACGCTGCAGATATACTGCAGGATCTCCCGGAAGGTTTTCACTTCGGGTCCGCCGAGTTCGTAGGTCGCGCCCGGCTTCGCATTTCCCTCCGCCGCGAGGGCGACCGCAGCGGCCACGTCCCCGACATAGGCAGGCTGGAAGCGTGTCTCGCCGCCTCCGATGAGCGGCAGTACCGGAGCCATGCGGGCCAGGGCCGCGAAACGGTTGAAGAAATCGTCCTCGGGGCCGAACAGCACGGAAGGCCGCAGGATCACGGCATCGGGGAAAACCTCGCGGACGGCCGCTTCGGCCCGGCCCTTGCTGCTGGCATAGCGGGACTCGGCCTCGGGGTCCGCCCCGATCGCCGAGACTTGGACGAAGCGCCGCACACCGGCGTCCCTGGCGGCCCGGGCGGCCGCGCGCGCGCCGAAAACGTGCACGGCCTCGAAATTCTGCCGGCCGCCTTCGGTCAATACGCCGACCAGATTGACCGCGATGTCTGCGTCGCGCAGCGCCGGTGCCAACGACGAGGCGTAGCGCAGGTTCGTCTGGACCGCCTGGATCTGTCCGACCCGCCCCATGGGCTGGAGATAATTCGCCAGATCCGGCCGACGCGAGCCGGCGCGAATGCGCCAACCCCGGCCAGCCAGCGCCCGAACCACGTAGCGGCCCAGAAAGCCCGAACCGCCGAATATTGTGGCGAGGCCTGCTGTAGCGAGGTCCTTCCCGGCCATTGTGGTCGCCTCCTGCGCCCGAGGGCGAAGATCGTGTGAGCCGCCGAGGCTATCTGCGGTCGTTCGAGGGCGCCGCGACAGCACCCGAAATCGACCCCAGACCCGTCGGCCTATGCGGCGTCGCTTCTAAACAAAGCTCTCCGCGCTGTATAGATCGCGGGCCGCGACGGGAACGCCGAAGCCACGCCGAGCCGGCTCGCCAGAGCACGTTGCTTTGGGTCGATACGGGCCGTATGAACATGGGTTTGGGCGGCTCGGGACAGACAATCGGGCTCCGGATCCTAACACGGGAGGATGAACATGCGACGGATACGATGTGCGTTGCTGGCGACGGCGGTCGCCTTTGTGGGTTCCATGGCCGGTGCGCAGGCCGAAACCAAGGACATGAAGATCGCCTTTTCCAACAATTACGCCGGCAATTCCTGGCGCCAGGCGATGTTGAAGTCCTATGACGCCGTGGCCAAGAAGGCGGTGGCCGACAAGGTGGTCGGGGCAGCCGACGTGTTCACCACGGCCGACAAGGAAGTGCCCACCCAGGCCGCCCAGATCCAGAACCTGATCCTGCAGGGCTACAACGCCATCGTGATCAATGCGGCTTCGCCGGACGCCCTGAACGGCGCCATCAAGCAGGCCTGCGACGCCGGCATCGTGGTGGTGTCGTTCGACGGCATCGTCACCGAACCCTGCGCCTATCGGGTCGTGGTGGACTTCAAGAAAATGGGCGAGCAGGAGGTCGAATTCCTGGCCGGACAAGTGCCCAAGGGCGGCAACCTGCTCGAGATCCGGGGCGTTGCCGGCACCTCGATCGACGATGCCATCCATAACGGCATCGCGGATGGGGTGAAGAAGCACCCCGAATTCAAGCTCGTCAATTCGGTCGAGGGCGATTGGGACCAGACCACGGCCCAGAAGGCGGTCGCGACCGTGCTGCCGTCTCTGCCCGCCATCGCGGCCATCGTGGACCAGGGCGGTGACGGCTATGGTGCCGCCCAGGCCTTCAAGACCGCCGGGCGCCCGACACCGGTCATCATCATGGGCAACCGCCAGGACGAGTTGCAATGGTGGAAGGAACAGAAGGCCGCCAACGGCTACAAGACTTGGTCGGCCTCGATCGCGCCAGGCGTATCGACCCTCGCCTTCTGGGTGGCCCAACAGGTGCTCGACGGCCGCAAGGACATCCCGCACGACCTGCTGGTCCCCTATCTCGAGTTCACGCAGGACGACTTCGAGGCGGCTCTGCCCAAGATCCCGGTCGGGGGTGTCGCCAGCGCCGAGTACACGCTCGACGACGCCAAGAAGGCGATCGACGCCAACCTGAAGAAGTAAGACGCGAAGATCGGTTCCCCCTCTCCCTTATGGAGAGGGGTTGGGGGTGAGGGTGAACGACGACCAACGACAAACGATGTCCCGATCTCCCAGCGTCATCGAGGTCGCCGGCGCCGAAAAGAGTTTTGGCGCCGTCCGGGCGCTCGGCGGCGTCGACCTGGCCATCAGCACCCACGAATGTGTCGGGCTGATCGGCCATAACGGGGCCGGCAAATCGACCCTTATGCACGTGCTGGCCGGAACCCTCACGCCCGACAAGGCGGAGATCCGGATCAACGGCGAAGCCAAAGCCCTTTATGGGGTCGAACTGGCCCATGGGCTCGGTATTCGCTGCGTGTTCCAGGAACTCTCGCTCTGCCCCAACCTGACCGTGGCGGAGAACACGCGCATCCTCCATCCGGCGCTGCAAGGCTTCGGATGGCGGCGCCGTGCCGGCGCCCTGATCGCCTCGAAGCTCGACGAGATTTTTCCCGGCCACGGCATTTCGCCCGACACCGTGGTCAGCGATCTTGCGATCGGCAAGCGGCAGATGATCGAGATCGCCCGTGCGTTCACGGTCACGTCCGATCCGCTGCGCCTCGTCATCCTGGACGAGCCTACGTCCTCGCTCGACGGCCATTCCGCGGGGCAGCTGTTCAGCTTTCTCCGCCGCACCGTCGCGGCGGGCTCGAGCTGCATCCTGATCTCGCACCTGCTCGGCGAGATTCTCGGCACCTCCGACCGCGTCGTCGTGATGCGTGACGGCCGCGTCGTCACGAGCGGACCGACCAAGGCTTTCGATCGAGACAAGCTCGTCGCGGCGATGGGCGGTGCCGAAGCGCATGCCAATGCGGCAGCGGTCGCGGCCCCGCCACCATCGGGCGCACCGGTCCGTGTGCGGATCCGCCCGAAGCGGCAAGCGGACGGGCGCGAACTCGTTGCCCGACAAGGCGAGGTGATCGGCCTCGCGGGTCTCGCGGGCCACGGCCAGACGGATCTGCTCCTCGCCGTGTTCGATGCGGTCGGACACAAGTCCGCGCAGGCCGAAGTCACCGAGCCCGTGGCGCTGGTGGCCGGAGACCGGCAGAGCGACGGCGTGTTCCCGCTCTGGTCGATCGCCGAGAACATCGGAGTGCGGTCGCTCCGGCGCTTGCGCCGGGGACTGCTGGTCTCGCAGGACGCGGAGGACGAACTCGCGGCGCAATGGCAGAAACGCATCAAGATCCGCACGCCCGACATGCGCAACCCGATCCTGTCGCTTTCCGGGGGTAATCAGCAGAAGGCGCTGTTCGCCCGCGCGCTCGGGTCGGAGGCGCGCATCGTGCTGATGGACGACCCGATGCGTGGCGTGGACATCGGCACCAAGCTCGACGTCTACGATCTCGTGCGCGAAGAGGCCCGCACCGGCCGCACCTTCCTCTGGTACACGACCGAGATGGATGAACTCAGCCACTGCGACCGCGTCTATGTGTTCCGCAACGGCGTCATCGTGGCCGATCTCGCGCGCGCCGAGGTGAGCGAGGACAGCGTCATCGGTGCCTCATTCGCGGAGGTCGCGTGAACGCGGCCGCACCTGTGGCGCAGGCGCCGATCGGCCTCTCCCGCGCCAACGCGTCGCGCCGCCTGTTGCGGGCCGTGCTGCCGGGGCTGTCGCTGGCGCTCATTGTGCTGGCCATCTGGGCCCTCAACCCGCGTGCCATCAGCTATTTCGGCCTGACCCTGATGCTGAACCTTGCGGTGCCGGTGGCGCTGGCGACGGTCGGACAGATGTTCGTGATGGCGGTCAACGACCTCGACCTGTCGATTGGCACCTTCGTGGGCTTCGTGGGTTGCGTCACCGCGACCTTCCTGCACGACGCTCCCTTGCTGGGCGTGCTGATCCTGGCCGGCTGCGTGGTCGCGTACGCTTTGCTGGGCGCCCTTATCTATCTGCGCAACCTCCCCTCGATCGTGGTGACGCTCGGCATGTTCTTCGTCTGGCAGGGCCTCGCCATCCTGCTTCTGCCCAAACCGGGTGGCCACGCGCCCGACTGGCTGCATGGCCTGATGGCGCTCAAGACGCCGTTCGTGCCCTTTCCGATCGTGGCCGCGATCGTGGTCGCCCTGGTGGCCCATCTCGGACTGATGCGGACCTCCTACGGCGCGGTACTGCGCGGCGCTGGCGGCAATCCCGTGGCCGTGGCGCGGGCCGGCTGGTCGCTGCTGCGGGCCAAGATGATCATGTTCGGGCTCGCGGGCTTCTGCGGTGTTCTGGGCGGCGTGGCCCTGATCGGTCTCACCACCTCGGCCGATGCCAATCTCGGCAACGGCTACACGCTGCTCTCGATCGCCGGGGTGATCCTGGGCGGCGGCGAATTCGTCGGCGGGCGAGTATCGCCCATCGGGGCCGTGATCGGGGCCTTGACGCTGACCTTGGCCGGGTCGCTGCTGAACTTCATGCATATCTCGCCCGACTGGCAGGTCGCCGCGCAGGGCGCCATCCTGATCGTCGTCCTGGCAGCGCGCGCCTTGATCAACCGCGCCGGAGCGCCCGCATGACCGGCACCCGCGCGAAACTCCTGGCCCAGCCCTGGCTCTGGTCCTTCGCGGGCGCCGTGCTGGTCTGGATCGCGGCCATCATCTACACGGGCGGCTACGGAGCCGGCGGCATGGTTTCGGCCGCAGTGGCGCTCGCGGCTTTTTCGGCGATCGTCGGCATCGCGCAGATGTTTGTCGTCACGCTCGGGCCCGGCAATGTCGACCTGTCGCTGCCGGCCAATATCGGCCTGGCCAGCGCCGTCGCCATGAAGGTGATGGGCGGCGCCGACAGCATGATCGCGGTCGGGCTGGCGGCCGCCATCGCGGCCGGCCTTGCGATCGGCCTGAGCAATTACCTGCTGATCCGGCTGTTGCGCATTCCGCCGATCATCGCCACGCTGTCGGCCAGCTTCGTTATCCAATCGGTCGGCATCAGCTACGGGCGAGGCCTTCAGGTGAAGCCGCCGGCCGGTTTCGCGGAGGCCACGAGCGCGCAGGTCGGCGGCGTTTCGCTCCTGGCCATCGTGGCGGTGCTGTTCAGCGTCGTGATTGGCCTCGTGCTGCACCGCACCGTGTTCGGCCGCTCGGTGGCTGCCATCGGGCAGAATGCGCGCGCCGCGCGGCTGGCCGGCGTCCCGGTCGAACGGGTGCGGCTCCTCACCTACGCGCTCAGCGGCGCGCTTGGGGGCCTCAGCGGCGCTCTTCTGGCCGGCTATTTCAACGGCTCCTCGCTCGACATCGGCAACGAATATCTGCTCACCTCGATCGCGGTGGTGGTGATCGGGGGCACCTCGGTAAGCGGCGGCAAGGCCAATGTCACGGGCATCTGGGGCGCGTCGCTGTTCCTGGTGATGCTGCTCACCATGCTCAACACGTTCGGGGTCAGCGCAGGTATCCGGCTGCTCGTGACCGGCCTCGTCATCATCGCCGTGATCGTGGCGGCGGGCGGCCCGCGAAACGCGCGGTCGTAGCTGTCACGGTGCTGCAAGATCCGGGCGAGTGGGTCCGTTCCGGTTGGGCCCGAGGACGACTAGCTCGCGGCCGAGCGCGGCGCCTCGACGACATTCACCGGAACGCCGCGCCAGAATGCTTCGACATTGTCGATCAGCTGGTCTGCGAGGCCCTGTATGGCTTCCTGGCTGGCCCAGGCGACATGCGGCGTAAGGATGAAATCGGGGCGATCGAGAAGCTGCATGAAAGGATGGTCGGCCGGTGCGGGTTCCCTCGTCAGCACGTCGAAGGCAGCGCCCGCGATCCGGCCCTCGACCAGGGCCTGGGCGAGCGCCTCCTCATTCACGAGGCCCCCGCGGGCGGTGTTGATCACCAGCGGCCGCCGCTCCATGAGGGCGAATTCCGGCCCCGCGATCATGTTGCGCGTCGAAGGCAGCAGGGGCGAATGCAGCGTGATCACGTCGCTTTGCCGCAACGTATCCTCGAAGGGCGTGTAGAGCGGCCCCATTCCGGCCACTCCCTTGTAGGCCGCGAACAGCACCCGCATCCCGAAGGCGCGCCCGAGTTCGGCAACCGCGCCCCCCAGGACGCCGTCGCCGATGATGCCGAGCGTCGAGCCGGCGAGATCGCGGATCGGATAATCGAAATAGCAGAACTGGCCTGCTTCGGCCCAACGGCCCCGGCGGACCGAGTCGTGATAGGCGAGGATGCTCCGCCTGAGCGCCAGGATGAGCGAGAAGGTGTGCTCCGGCACGGTGTTGACAGCGTAGTTCCGGACGTTGGACACCGTCACGCCCCGCTCGGCGCAGGCACCCACATCGACGACGTCGGTCCCGGTCGCCGCCACCGCGACCAGGCGCAACTTGGGGGCCGTGGCAATCGCCTCGCGTTGGATCGGAACCTTGTTGGTGATCACCACATCGGCGTCCGCGATCCGTTCGGCGACCTCCTCGGGACGGGTTCGGTCGAAGGTGATCCATTGGTGTTCGAAGGACGGTGCGCGCAGACGCGTGCCCGGCGAAAGCGTGTCGCGATCCAGCATGACGATACGCGGTTGCATGCCACTCACTCCTGTTCCCTCCCGACCAAGCCAAGCCCATCATGGCGCGCCTTCGCCACGGTCCCAAGCGCGATGCGTCTCGGGCGCAGCGCAATCGTGCGCAGGCCTTTTCCGCCCTCATGCTGAGCCGAATGCGACAGCATTCGTGTCGAAGTACGAGGGCGGCTCCCCGTCCCTTCGGCAAGCTCAGGGCAGGTTCTTCGACACCGTTGCTTCGCAACGAGCTCAGAATGAGGAGCCTTGAAAGCTCCACCCGATTGCCCCGGCGTCAGGCGGCCTGCCCGAACGCACCTTTCAGAAAGCGCAGCCCGTTGCCGGCCAGCGCATCCTCGCTCTCGGCCAGTGGTCGCCACAGGGCGACCGCGCGGGCGATCTCCTTGATGGCCGGCGTGAAGGCCTCGATAACGACCGGACCCTCGTAGCCCGCCTCCTTCAAGGCCGCGACGATGGCCGGCCAGGGAAGATGGTCTTCGCCCGGCGTGCCGCGATCGCTCGAACAGGCGTGGAACTCGACAATCCGCCCGCGGGCTTTGCGCACCGCCGCCGGCACATCCTTTTCCTCGATGTTCATGTGGAACGTGTCGAGCAGAAACCCCACGTTGGGCCGATCGATCTCGTCGAGCAGCACGAGCCCCTGGTCCACCGTGTTGATCAGGTCGGTCTCGAACCGGTTGAGCGGCTCGAGCCCGAGCCGGACGCCCCGGGGGGCCGCGTGGTCGGCGGCGGCCCTTATGCCGGTTGCGGCCAAGGCGCGTTGCGCGACGCGTTGCGCCGGCTCGACCATCTCGGTTCGACCCACCGCGGAATACATCGGACCGACAACGCTCGCCGCACCAAGCTCGGCCGCGATGTCTATGCAGCGCTTGACGTAGCCAACGCCGTTCTCCCGCACGGCCGGATCGTTCGAGCTCAGGTCCCGGTCGGGGCCGAACGCTCCACACACCGTGGCGCCAAGCCCCGTCGAGGTCAGGCGGGAGCGGATCGCCGCCGTGTCGATGGTGGCCGGGTCTTCGACGCAGATCTCGATCAGGTCGAAGCCGAGGTCCTTCACCTTGTCGATGAGGTCGAGGGTGCTGTTGGAGAAAGGGGACGTCCAGATGAACGTGCTTGCACCGAACTGCATGGCCGGCTCCTGTCAGGGTTGCTCGATTGTCTCACGTCCAAGCCTGGCCCTTGATCGGACGACGGCCCTTGCAACGGCGACACGCGCCTGCGAACCATAATGTCGGGCAGTGAGCGTCGGGAAGGGCCTCAAGCGATGAAAGCAGTGGTGATCCACGCAGCCGGAGACCTTCGGGTGGACGAGGTCGAGGAGATGCCCCTCGGCCCGGGCGACGTGAAGGTGCGCGTGGGCGCGGGCGGAATTTGCGGTTCCGATCTGCATTATTTTCGGCATGGTGGGTTCGGCACGGTTCGGCTCAAGGAACCTATGATCCTCGGGCACGAAATCGCAGGGACGATCATCGAGCTCGGATCTGACGTGCAGGGCCTCCAGACCGGGCTAAGGGTGGCGGTCAATCCGAGCCGGGCGTGCGGCCGCTGCAAATTCTGCCGTGAAGGCTTGCCGAATCATTGTCTCGAGATGCGTTTCTACGGCAGCGCCATGCGGTTTCCGCATGTGCAGGGCGGGTTTCGTGAAGTGTTGACCTGCTCGGCCGAGCAGGCCGTGGCGGTGCCCGATCACGTGTCCCTCGCGGAAGCGGCCTTTGCCGAGCCGCTTGCCGTGTGCCTGCACGCGGTCGCGCAGGCAGGCTCGCTGCTCGGCAAACGCGTCCTGGTCACCGGCGCGGGGCCGATCGGGGTGCTGGTGGCTGCTGCGGCGCGGCGCGCGGGTGCGGTCGAGATCGTGGTCACCGACATCGTCGATGCTCCGCTGACGATCGCCCGGGCGGTCGGGGCCGACCGGACCATCAATATCGCGGCCGAGCCCGACGGCTTGGCGCCTTATGGGGCCGACAAGGGGTATTTCGACGTGATGTTCGAGGCGGCCGGGAGCGCCAGCACCCTGCTGGCCGGACTCAATCTGGTGCGCCCGCGCGGCATAATCGTCCAGGTGGGCCAGGGTGCCGAAGCGAACCTGCCGATGTCGCTGATCGTGACCAAGGAACTCGAATTGCGCGGCACGTTCCGGTTCCACCAGGAATTCGCGACCGCCGTGGCCTTTATCGCGGGCGGCCTGGTCGACGTGGGGCCGCTGTTGACGGAGGTCGTGGGAATCGACGAGGCCCAGCGGGCGTTCGAGCAGGCGTGCGACAAAAGCCGCAGCATGAAGGTCCAGCTCGCGTTTTGACCGTGGAACGGCCGGTCGCTCCGGCCTCCCGCACCGCGCGGCCTGGGCCGCGAGCTCGGCGCAGAGCGCGACAACGCCACGCGTGCGGGCAATAACACACCCGCAGAGCGACCTCGGCTCGCATGGCCGCGCCGCGCTGGCGCCCGCCCGCTACTCCGGGCACCGCTCCGCGCCTCGGTGGGCTAGCCCTCGTCGAAATAGGAGCGAACCCGCGCGCGGCCGAGCGTCGGGTCGCGCCGTCCGGCACGGCCGGGCGCCTCCTCGTCGGGCGGGATCGTGTCGTCTTCCACGGAGGCCGGCTCACCGGGCGCGCCCCGATAGGCTTCGAGCAGGTCCTCCTTGGGTACCACCGCGCCGAGTTGGGTCGCGCCGGCCGGGGCCGCCGGTTTGGCTTCGCCGATCCAGGCCGCGTCGTCGGCTCCGCCGAACGCGCGGTCGGTTGCCGGGGTGGCGTCGGCGGAAGCGCTGCGGTGTACCGCGCCACCATAGGCGGCCAGATCGGCGCCGGCACGGCCGGGATTCCAGCCTTCGCGTTCCCAAGCGGCCTCACGCTCGCTCATGTCGACGGCCCCCTCGCGATCGAGGATGCGCACGATGGCGTCGTGCGAGGCCGCATCGCCCCGCACGGCCAGCAGAAAGCCGCCGCGCCGCAGGCCTTCGCCGTAGCTGTGGCGGTCTTCCTCGGGCATGAACAGGTCCGTGAGGTTCGCCCAGAACCCCTTGTCGCGCGACGGCTCCGGATGGGTTTCGACCGGCTCCGGCCCGCCTTCGACGAGGCTGATGCTGTCCCGGGCGATGCCGGCGGCCGCCAGATCATCCACGGCTCGCTGGGCTGCCGAGCGCGTATCGAAGAAGGCCGTGACGGTGCGCCGTGCGATCGGATCGGACGAGGTCATGGGGTTCCTCCTTGCATGCCGCGGACGGGGGCGCCCGCGCTGGGCCAAAGCATAGATCAACCTTTTCATCGCCCTCGGGTTGCAGGGGCCGGGCCCGCCCGCCTCGGCCGGCAATCGCAAGATCGAAACCGGTTGTCGCAGGACTCCGCGCGTCCTATAGGGATGCGGCCCCCTACACCGAGTCGCGCCGTCCCGCGGTTCAACCGATTCGCGACTTTGGTTTTCGAGCACATACGGGCGAGATGACGGATCTTTATCACCACCCCTTATGCCCGCATTCGCGCTTTGTTCGTCTGATCCTCGGGGAATTTGGCATCGAGCCGCGCCTCATCGAGGAACGCGTGTTCGAACGGCGCCGCGAATTCCTGATCATGAATCCCGCCGGGGTCACTCCCGTGCTGGTCGAGGAACCGTTGCCGCCGGTGCCCGGCGCCGGTCCTGTAGCCGAATATCTCGATGAGACCCGGGGCCTCGCGCTTGGCGATCGCCGGCTGCTGCCCGAGGACCCCAGCGGCCGCGTCGAGGTCCGCCGGCTGCTCGACTGGTTCAACCGCAAGTTCTTCGACGAGGTTTCGAGTTCGCTGATCACCGAGAAGGTCTACAAGCGCTTCATGAGCGTCGAACAGGGTGGCGGCGCCCCGGACATGGATGTCGTGCGGGTGGCGCGCAGCAATATACGCTACCATCTGCGCTATATCGGCTACCTGATCCGGTCCCGCAATTGGCTCGGCGGGGACCAGCTCAGCTACGCCGACCTCGCAGCGGCCGCGCATCTTTCGAGCATCGATTTCCTGGGCGACGTACCATGGGCGGAGGACGAAACGGCACGGAACTGGTACGCGCGGGTCAAGTCCCGCCCGGCCTTCCGGTCGCTGTTGTCCGACCGGGTGCCCGGCATCATGCCGAGCCCGACCTACGCCGACCTGGATTTCTGAAGAGCCGCATCGCCGAGCGGGCCAAGTCCCTCGGCTTCGACATTTGCCGCTTCACGGTGCCCGACGCGATCCCGGAAGCCGCGGCGGAACTCGAGGCCTGGCTGGCCGAGGGCCGCCACGGCGACATGGCCTGGATGGCAGACAGGGCGGGCCGCCGCGCCGACCCGCGCACGCTCTGGCCCGCCGTGCGCTCCATCGTCATGCTGGGCATGAACTACGGTCCGGACTCCGACCCTTTGGCGACGCTGGCCCACCGCGACGCTGCGACGATCTCGGTCTATGCGCGCCACCGCGACTACCATGACGTGATCAAGGGCAAGCTCAAGGAACTCGCCGGCGCCCTGGTGGCAGCGGCCGGGGATGCGCCCGAGGTCAAGGTCTTCGTCGATACCGCACCCGTCATGGAAAAGCCCCTGGCGGCCGCCGCCGGGCTCGGCTGGGTCGGCAAGCACACCAATCTGCTGTCGGCCGAGTTCGGCTCCTGGCTGTTTCTGGGCTCGATCTTTACCACGGCCGAGATCGAGCCGGATGCCCCCCAGCGGCCGGGTTGCGGGACCTGCCGCGCGTGCCTCGATGCTTGCCCGACGGGGGCGTTTACCGCGCCCTATCGGCTCGATGCGCGGCGCTGCATCTCCTACCTGACCATCGAGCACAAGGGACACATCGACCGCGCGCTGCGCCCGTTGATGGGCAACCGGATCTACGGTTGCGACGATTGCCTGGCTGTTTGCCCCTGGAACAAGTTCGCGGTCGAGGCCTCGGAAGCGAAGTTGCGGGCGCGCGCCGACCGCGTCGCGCCGTCGCTGGGCGAGCTGGCGCGCCTGGACGATGCGGGGTTCCGCGCCACCTTCTCGGGCAGCCCGGTCAAACGAATCGGAATCGACCGGTTTCTGCGCAACCTCTTGATCGCGATCGGGAATTCCGACAATGACGCGCTGCTGCCCAGGGCCCTCGATCACCTGCGCCATCGGTCCGAACTGGTGCGTGCCATGGCGGTCTGGGCCGCCGGGCGGCTCGTTGGACTGCCCGCGCTGCGCGGCCTGGCGCCGGATGCCTGGGCGGCGGAAACCGATCCCGCGGTTCGAGCCGAATGGGAGCAGTTGTGAAGCTTTTCGTCTTTGGCATGGGCTACAGCGCCAGCCACTACCTGCGCCGCCATGCGACGGCCTTCGCGGCAACGTCCGGTACGGTGCGCACGCGCGACAAGATCGCCGAACTGGGTCGGGACGGCCTTTCAGCCCTGCTGTTCGACGGCAGTGTGGCGGACCCGCGGGTCGACAGTGCTCTGTCCGAAGCGGATGCCCTGCTGGTCAGCATACAGCCGAGCGCCGGAGCGGACCCGGCCCTGCAGCATTTCGAGGAGTCGATAGCGACCGCGCCGGCCCGCCGGATCGTCTATCTCTCGACGATCGGGGTCTACGGCGACCATGGCGGTGCCTGGGTGGACGAGACCACCCGGCCGGTCCCGGCCAGCAAGCGCGGCGTCGTGCGGCTCCATATCGAGAACCAGTGGCTAGACCTGGGACGCCGGACCGGCAAGCAGGTGGTGATCCTGCGTCTCGCGGGCATCTATGGCCCCGGCCGCAGCGTGCTCGACGACCTGGAAGGCGGCACCGCCAGGCGGATCGCCAAGCCTGGACAAGTGTTCAACCGCATTCACGTCGACGACATAGGTCGGGCCATCGCCGAGGCGTTCGCGAGGCCGGATCTCGTGGGCGTCGTGAACATCACCGATGACGAGCCCGCCCCTGCCCCCGACGTCGTCGCCTACGGGGCAAAGCTCATGGGGGTCGAGCCACCGCCGCTGCTGCCCTTCGAGGACGCCGATCTTTCGCCCATGGCACGGAGCTTCTACGGCGCCAATCGGCGGGTCTCGAATCGCAGAATGAAAGGCGACCTCGGGGTCCAGCTGCGCTTCCCGAATTATCGGGCCGGATTGGAGAACCTGATGGCCGAGAAGCGTTAGACCCGGGAATCACGGCGCGGTCGAGCCACCGGCCTCGGCGCCTCTCCAACCCCGACCACCTTGCTATTTCGGCAGGCCCATGGGTTAAAGGCATGTACCGATTGGCCTTTGGGGGCGCCGATGACTGTTGAACAGGACGCCGGAATGGCCTCGGGCGGCGCTGTCGCGTTTGATGCCGAGTTCCGCACCGGGCGAAGCGCCGAAGCCCTGCGCGAGGCTGTCCTGGCCAAACTGGTTTATGCGGTCGGCAAGACCGTTCCCGACGCAAGTCAACGCGACTGGTTCCTGGCCACTGCCTACACGGTCCGCGACCACATCGTCGGCGGCTGGCAAAAGTCCTATCGGGCAGCCAACGCCGGACAAACCAAGCGCGTGTACTACATGTCGCTCGAGTTCCTGGTGGGTCGGCTGCTGTTCGACGCCCTGATGAACCTCGGCTTGACCGAGCCGATGCGCGATGCCCTGTCCGGGCTTGGCGTCGACCTCGACCGCCTGCGGGAGATCGAGCCGGATGCCGCCCTCGGCAACGGTGGCCTCGGCCGGCTCGCTGCCTGCTTCATGGAAAGCATGGCGACCCTGGCGGTCCCGGCCTACGGCTACGGCATCCGTTACGATCACGGCCTGTTCCGGCAGGTCGTCAAGGACGGTTGGCAGCACGAATATCCGGAGAACTGGCTTTCCTTCGGCAATCCCTGGGAGTTCGCGCGCCCCGAGATCGACTACGACGTCGGCTTTGGCGGAACCGTGGAGACCATCGAAACGCCCGATGGTGTCCCGCGCTACGCATGGCATCCGGCCGAAACCGTCGAAGCCGTGGCTTATGACGTTCCCGTGGTGGGCTGGCGTGGCCAGCACGTCAACACCCTGCGCCTGTGGTCTGCCCGTGCGGCCGACCCGCTGCGGCTCGACGCGTTCAACGAGGGCGATCACATCGGCGCCCTGGCGGCGCGAATGAAGGCCGAAGCGATTTCCAAGGTTCTCTACCCGAGCGATGCCACACCGGCCGGCCAGGAGCTCCGCCTGCGCCAGGAATTCTTCTTCGTCTCCGCATCGCTGCAGGATCTGGTCCGGCGGCATCTGAAGAAAAACACCGACCTGCGCTCGCTGCACGAGAGTGCTGCGATCCAGCTGAACGATACACACCCGGCCATCGCGGTGGTCGAGCTGATGCGCATCCTGGTCGACCTGCATGGCCTGGACTGGGCAGAAGCCTGGAGCGTGACGCAAAAGACCTTCGGCTATACCAACCACACCTTGCTGCCCGAGGCGCTGGAAACCTGGCCGGTGCCGCTGATGGAGCGGCTGCTGCCGCGCCACATGCAAATCATCTACCTGATCAACGCGGTGCATCTCGATGCGCTGCGAACCGCCGGCGAGTCCGACGCGGCCTTGCTGTCCAACTTGTCGCTTATCGACGAGGGATGGGGGCGGCGCGTCAAGATGGGCACATTGGCGTTTCTCGGCGCCCACAGGGTCAACGGCGTGTCGGCCCTGCATACCGAGTTGATGCGCAAGACCGTGTTCCGGGACCTCAACCGGCTCTACCCGGACCGCATCACCAACAAGACCAACGGCATCACGTTTCGGCGCTGGCTCTTCGAGGCCAATCCGGCCCTGACCGAGATCCTGGTCGACGTGATCGGCCCCAGGGTGCTCGACGAGCCGGGCGCGCTCGAGGCACTGGCGGCCCATGCCGGGGACCCGGCCCTGCACGAGCGACTCAAAGCCGCGCGCCACGGCAACAAGGCCATGCTGGCCCGGCTCGTCGCATCGAGAGCGGGTATTCCGGTCGACCCGGACGCCATGTTCGACGTGCAGATCAAGCGCATCCACGAATACAAGCGGCAGCATTTGAATCTGCTGGAGACGATCGCCCTCTACAACGCGATCCGTGCCGAGCCGTGGCGCGATTGGGTCCCGCGGGTGAAGATCTTCGCCGGCAAGGCAGCCGCGAGCTACCACTCGGCAAAGCTGATCATCAAGCTCATCAACGACGTGGCCCGGGTGGTCAACTCCGATCCGACGGTACGCGGCCTGCTCAAGGTCGTGTTCATGCCCAATTACAACGTGAGCCTAGCCGAGGCCATCATCCCGGCCGCGGACCTGTCCGAGCAGATCTCGACCGCCGGCATGGAGGCGTCGGGAACCGGCAACATGAAGCTGGCCCTGAACGGCGCCCTGACGATCGGCACCCTCGATGGCGCGAACGTCGAAATCCGGGAACAAGTCGGGGACGAGAACATTTTTATCTTCGGCCTGCAGGCCGAGGAGGTTGAACAGCGGCGCCGGGAAGGGCCCACGGCCCGCGATGTGGTCGCGGCCTCGTCCAAGCTCAGCGAGGTGCTCGAAGCAGTATCGTCCGGGGTCTTCTCGCCTGACGACACCAGCCGGTATCAGGACTGGGTCAATGGTCTCCTCGACCACGATCATTTCCTCGTCACGGCAGATTTCGACGCCTACTATGCGGCGCAGCGCGAGGTCGATGCGAAATGGCGAGACCCCGTCTCGTGGTGGCGGTCGAGCGCCCTGAACACGGCACGCGTCGGTTGGTTTTCCTCGGATCGCACGATCCGTGAATATGCCGAGGACATTTGGGATGTTCCGGCCAGAAACGCGTAAGTCGATAGGGAGGGGTCATGAAGGATGGCGGATGGCAGGCGCGTGACGCGGATGTCGCAGCGATCGTGTCCGCCCGCCACGGCGACCCTTTCGCCGTGCTCGGGTTGCATGACACGCCTTCGGGCCTCGCGCTCCGGGCTTTCGTTCCGCATGCCGAGCGCCTGTTCGCGGTCGAGCCCGATGGCGCCAACGTCGCGCTCACGCTGCGCGACGCCGCTGGCTTTTTCGAAGGTGTCCTGCCGAAGGGAAAAAGCCGTTCGCACTACCGGCTGAGGGCCGAAAACAGCGGCGGCACGTGGGATCTCGACAATCCCTATGCGTTCGGGCCCGTCTTGGGCCAGCTGGACGACCATCTTTTCGTCGAGGGACGCCATGAGCGGCTCTATGACCGGCTCGGCGCCCATGTGATGCAGCACGAAGGCGTCGAGGGCACGCATTTCGCGGTCTGGGCCCCCAATGCTCAGCGCGTATCAGTGGTGGGCGATTGGAACGATTGGGACGGGCGTCGCCATCAGATGCGCAAGCGCATCGAAAGCGGCATATGGGAAATATTCGCCCCCGGGATCGAACCCGGGGTCATCTACAAGTTCGAAATCGTCGGCCCGCACGGCGCCCTCCTGCCCCTGAAGGCGGACCCGCTGGCGCTCGAATCCGAACTGCGGCCGTCAACGGCTTCGGTCGTCACCAAGCCCAATACCTTCGCCTGGACCGACGGCCCCTATCTCGAGGCCCGCAAGGCGGTCGACCGTCGACGCACGCCGATGAGCATCTACGAGGTGCATCTGGGGTCGTGGAAGCGCCGCGAAGGCAACCGCTTCCTCACCTACGACGAACTCGCCGAGGACCTGATCCCCTACGCGGTCGAGATGGGCTTCACCCATCTCGAATTCATGCCGGTGTCCGAACATCCGCTGGACGCGTCCTGGGGCTACCAGCCGATCGGGCTGTTCTCCCCCACGCGCCGCTTCGGCGACCCTGAAGGGTTCGCCCGGCTGGTCGACAGGGCGCATGCTGCGGGGCTCGGCATCATCATCGATTGGGTCCCGGCGCATTTTCCCGTCGACGTGCACGGGCTGTCGCATTTCGACGGCACGCCGCTCTACGAATACGCGGACCCGCGGCGCGGCTTCCATCCCGACTGGAACACCGCGATCTATGATTTCGCTCGGCGCGAGGTCGCCGGTTTCCTGACCGCCAATGCGCTCTACTGGCTGGAGCGCTTCCACATCGACGCGCTGCGGGTCGATGCGGTCGCCTCGATGCTCTACCTCGATTATTCGCGCAAGGCCGGCGAATGGCTGCCCAATTGGGACGGCGGCAACGACAACCGCGAGGCCGTGGACTTTCTCAAGCACGTCAACCAGCTGGTCTACGCCCAGCATCCGGGCAGCATGACCATTGCCGAGGAATCGACCGCTTGGCCGGGCGTGTCGGCTCCGACCTACGCGGGCGGGCTAGGATTCGGGTTCAAGTGGAACATGGGCTGGATGCACGACACGCTCGAGTTCATGTCGATGGACCCGATACATCGGCGCTGGCACTACGACCGGATGACCTTCGGGCTGCTCTATGCCTTCTCGGAAAATTTCGTTCTGCCGCTCTCCCATGACGAAGTGGTGCACGGCAAGCATTCGATTCTTGGCAAGATGCCGGGCGACGAATGGCAGCGCTTCGCCAACGCCCGGGCCTATTATGGCTTCATGTGGGGTCACCCGGGCAAGAAGCTGCTCTTCATGGGCAGCGAGTTCGGCCAGACCAGCGAGTGGAATTTCGACCAGAGCCTGGAATGGCACCTGCTGCAATATGACGTGCACCAGGGTCTCAGCAATCTGATCCGCGACCTCAACCGGCTTTATCGCGCAACGCCCGCCCTCTACGCGCGGGACTGCGAACCCGAGGGGTTCCGCTGGATCGTGTCCGACGACAGCGCCAATTCGGTGCTGGCCTGGGTGCGGTTCGGCGGCCCCGAGGACCCGCCGGTTGCGGTGGTCTCGAACTTCACGCCGGTGCCGCGCAGCAATTACCGCATCGGCCTGCCGTTCGTCGGACGGTGGCGGGAAGTGATGAATACGGACGCAAAGCTCTACGGCGGTTCGAACGCCGGCAATCTCGGGGGCGTCGTCGCTGCGGCGGAGCCTTCCCATGGCTTGCCGGCGTCCGCGGAGGTCTTCCTGCCGCCGCTGGCGACGGTGTACTTTGAATTCACGATGGCCTGAACCCACAACCTAAGAACACGTTGACGCCTTGC
This sequence comes from uncultured Alphaproteobacteria bacterium, assembly GCA_963851175.1. GTDB lineage: Bacteria > Pseudomonadota > Alphaproteobacteria > Rhizobiales > Beijerinckiaceae > Lichenihabitans. The sequence continues at coordinate 286,682 of CAWKNU010000001.1, forward strand.
GGTGACGCCTCCAGGCCACCGCAGGATAAGGGGGAGGAACGCATGAACATCAGGTCGAGCCAGGCACCGATCTCGCGTAACGCCATGGCCTATGTGCTGGCCGGCGGGCGCGGCAGCCGATTGCTGGAATTGACCGATCGGCGTGCGAAACCGGCCGTCTATTTCGGCGGCAAGACGCGGATCATCGACTTCGCGCTGTCCAATGCCCTGAACTCCGGCATCCGCCGGATCGCGGTCGCGACCCAATACAAGGCCCACAGCCTGATCCGCCACCTCGCCCGCGGCTGGAACTTCCTGCGTACCGAGCGCAACGAGTCCTTCGACGTGCTGCCGGCCAGCCAGCGCGTCAACGAGAACATGTGGTACGTCGGCACCGCCGATGCGGTCTATCAGAACATCGACATCATCGAGAGCTACGACCCCAAATACATGGTCATCCTGGCCGGCGACCACGTCTACAAGATGGACTACGAGAAGATGCTCCAGCAGCATGTCGATGCTGGAGCCGATGTCACGGTCGGGTGTCTCGCGGTGCCACGCATGGAGGCGGTCGGCTTCGGCGTGATGCACGTCGACGAAGCCAACAAGATCATCTCGTTCCTGGAAAAGCCCAAGGATCCGCCGGCCATGCCGGGCAATCCGGATGTCGCGCTGGCCAGCATGGGCATCTACGTGTTCGAGACCGCGTTCCTGATCGAGCAGCTCAAGCGCGACGCCGCCGATCCGAATTCGGACCACGATTTCGGCAAGGACATCATTCCGCACATCGTCAAGCACGGCAAAGCGATCGCCCACCACTTCTCGCAATCCTGCGTGCGCTCGACCAACGAACACGAAGCCTATTGGCGCGATGTGGGAACCGTGGACGCCTATTGGGAAGCCAATATCGACCTGACCGACGTCGTGCCCGGGCTCGACCTCTACGACCACGAATGGCCGATCTGGACCTACAGCGAGCTCACCGCCCCGGCGAAGTTCGTGCACGACGTCGAGGGGCGGCGCGGCCAGGCCGTATCGTCGCTGGTGTCGGGCGGATGCGTGGTGTCCGGCGCGGGGTTGAGGAGCTCGCTGTTGTTCACCGGGGTCCGCATAAACTCCTTCTCAAGCGTCGAGCGGGCGGTCGTGCTGCCCTATGTCAACATCGGGCGTTCGGCGCGGCTGACCGATGTCGTGATCGATCGCGGCGTGAGCATCCCGGAAGGGCTGGTGATCGGCGAGGACCCGGAACTCGATGCCGCGCGCTTCCGGCGCACCGACCGGGGCATCTGCCTCGTGACCCAGAACATGATCGACCGCCTTTAGAACCGAAGGATCGGCCATGTCCCTCAACGTCCTTTCGGTCGCGTCCGAGATATTCCCCCTGGTCAAGACCGGCGGGCTAGCCGACGTCGTGGGAGCGCTGCCGGGCGCCCTCAAGGCCGAGGGCGTTGTGGTCCGGACGTTGGTTCCGGGATATCCGGCGGTGCTCGCGGCCCTGAACGACGGTGAGGTTGTCGCCGACCTGCCGGAGCTGTTCGGCGGCACCGGGCACCTGATCGCCGGCCGGGCGCACGGCCTCGACCTCTTCGCCATCGATGCGCCCCATCTCTACGCCCGCGAGGGCAACCCCTATCTGGCGTCCAATGGCTCGGATTGGCCGGACAACGGCTATCGTTTCGCGGCGCTCGGGCAAGTCGGGGCGCGCCTGGGCACCGGACTCGTGGCCGGCTACCGCCCCGATGTCGTGCACGGACACGACTGGCAGGCAGGGCTGGCGCCCGCCTACCTGCATTATGACCAAGGGCAGCGCCCTCACACGATGATGACCATCCACAATCTGGCCTTTCCGGGCCAGTTTCCTGCCAGCATGCTGGCGGTTCTCGGCCTGCCGGCCGAGGCCTATACGGTCGACGGAATCGAATATTACGGCTCGGTCAGTTATCTCAAGGCCGGGCTGCAATTCGCCGACCGCCTGACCACCGTGTCGCCCAGCTACGCCGCCGAAATCCTGACCCCGGACAATGGCATGGGCTTCGACGGGCTGCTCCGCGCCCGCGCCCATGTTCTCACCGGGATCCGCAACGGCATCGACGAGACGGTGTGGGACCCTGCCGAGGACCCGAATATCGCGGCGCGCTACACCGCAGCCACGCTCGCCGAGCGCGGCGAAAACAAGCGTGCGCTGCAGGAGCAGTTCGGCCTCACGCCATCGCGCGAGGCTCTGCTCTTCGGGGTCGTCAGTCGCCTCTCCGGCCAGAAGGGGCTCGACCTCGTTTTGTCGGCGCTGCCGACCTTGCTCGAGCTCGGCGCCCAACTGGCGCTCATCGGCACCGGCGAACGCTGGCTGGAAGCCGGTTTCAGGGCCGCGGCCGAAGCGCATCCGGGACGGATCGGCGCCTTCATCGGCTACGACGAAAAGCTGGCCCATCTGATGCAGGCCGGCAGCGACGCGCTGCTGGTGCCGTCCCGCTTCGAGCCCTGCGGCCTCACCCAGCTCTGCGCGCTCCGCTACGGCGCGGTGCCGGTGGTCTCCCGGGTCGGCGGCCTCACCGACACCATTGTCGACGCCAACGAGATGGCGCTGGCGAGCGGCGCCGCGACGGGCGTAATGTTCTCGCCCGTGACACTTTCGGCGGTCGAGACCGCCTTGCGGCGCACCGCCGCGATCTTCCGCGACCAATCCGATTGGAGCCGCATGGTAGCGGCCGGAATGGCCACCGACGTGTCCTGGCGGCGGCCCGGGCGCAAAACGGCGGATCTTTATCGCGAACTCGTGGCCAGCCCCCTGCCCCTTCCCCATCGCGCCGGAGCGCCAGAATGAAGATTGTTGCGACGACGCCCTTCGACGACCAGAAGCCTGGAACCTCCGGCCTGCGCAAGAAAGTGCCCGAGTTCCAGCGCCCGCATTACGTCGAGAACTTCGTCCAATCGATCTTCGACAGCCTGGAAGGCCTTTCGGGCAAGACGCTGGTGGTGGGCGGGGACGGCCGGTACTTCAACCGCGAAGCCATCCAGACGATCCTCAAGATGGCGGCCGCCAACGGCTTCGGCCGCGTGCTGGTCGGGCGCGGCGGCATCCTGTCGACCCCCGCGGCCTCCAACCTCATCCGCCAGAACAGCGCCTTCGGGGGCATCATCCTTTCGGCCAGCCATAATCCGGGCGGACCGGACGGCGACTTCGGCATCAAGTACAATGGATCGAACGGCGGCCCCGCCCCGGAAAAAATCACCGACGCGATCTTCGCCCGCACCAAGGCCATCAAGGAATTCAAGATCCTCGAGGCGCCCGACGTCGATCTCGACCGGCTCGGCACGCTCCGGCTCGGCGCCATGGAGGTCGAGATCGTCGACCCCGTCGTGGCCTATCAGGCCCTCATGGAGCAGTTGTTCGATTTCGACCGGATCCGCGCCATGTTCGCGGGCGGCTTCCGCATGACCTTCGACGCGATGTCGGCCGTGACCGGGCCTTATGCCACGAAGATTCTGGAAGGCGCGCTCGGGGCCGATCCGGGCACCGTCATCAACGGCACGCCCCTGCCCGACTTCGGCGGCCACCACCCCGACCCGAACCTTGTCTACGCGAAGGGCATCTACGATCTCGCCATGTCGGCGAACGCACCCGACCTTTGCGCGGCCTCGGACGGGGACGGCGACCGCAACCTCATCATCGGCCGCGGCCTCTTCGTGACGCCGTCCGACAGCCTCGCGGCGCTCGCGGCCAACGCCCATCTGGCGCCCGGCTACAGCAAGGGCCTGGCCGGCATCGCCCGCTCGATGCCGACCAGCGGGGCCGCCGACCGCGTGGCTGCGGCCAAGAACATCGGCATCTACGAGACCCCGACAGGCTGGAAGTTCTTCGGCAACCTGCTCGACGCCGGCATGGCTACCATCTGCGGCGAGGAAAGCGCCGGCACCGGCTCGAACCACGTGCGCGAAAAGGATGGCCTCTGGGCCGTGCTGCTGTGGCTGAACATCCTGGCGGTGCGCCAGCAGAGCGTCGCCGACATCATGCGCGACCATTGGCGGACCTACGGCCGCAACTACTACGCCCGGCACGACTACGAAGAGGTCGAGTCGAAGGGCGCCAACGATCTCGTGAAAGCCCTGCGGGACAAGCTGCCGAGCCTCAAGGGCCAGCGCTTCGGGGCGCTGACTGTCGCCAGCGCGGACGACTTTTCCTACCACGACCCGGTGGACGGCTCGGATTCCGACCACCAGGGCATCCGCGTTCTGTTCGAGGAGGGCTCGCGCATCGTCTACCGCCTGTCCGGCACCGGCACGGCGGGCGCGACCTTGCGGGTCTATATCGAGCGGTTCGAGCCTGGCCCGCAGCATCTGGACATGGAAACCAGCGAGGCTTTGGGCGACCTGATCGCGCTGTCGCGCTCGCTTGCCGACATCGAACGGTTTACGGGGCGCAAGGAGCCTTCGGTGGTGACGTGAGCAAGACCGCATTGCATGATCGCTGCGGTGTTTTGCAGATCCTCACAGCGCGACGTTTGCCGCCAGAAAGGCTTTGTACCCGGCCTCGTCCAGCGTCCCGCGGCGAGCGCCATGACAGCCTCGGCCGCATCTTCCTCGGAGGACGTGAACCGGAACCCGTTCAACTCGAGAAACAGCACGCCGACCACGAACCCGGTCCGCTTGTTGCCGTCGGCCGAACGGATGGTTCCGGACGATGCCGCCCGTGTAGACGGTCGCCAGATCGACGATGTCTACGCCTGCATCATAAGCCGCGAGCTGCCTCGGTCGGGCCAATGCCGATTTCAGCAAGCCTCCGTCTCGCACGCCGGCCCTCCCGCCATGCGGCGCAAGCAGGCGGTCATGGATCGCAAGGACCACGCCTTCCTCGATCCAGGCCGGCTCCGCATTCACTTTGCGAGGACGTGCAAGGTGTTGCGATAGCGGCGCATGATCTCGTCGGCCTTCTCCATCTTCTCGGCGAAAGCTGGATCGTAGGGCGTTAGACGGTAGGTGCCGTCGGCAGCCTCCACGGCATAGAGCACATCTCCTTTGCCTACGTTCATGCGGACCAGCATTTCTTTGGGAATGACGACGCCGGTGGAGGTTCCGACCGTGGTCAGTTTCAAAGCTACCATTCCACTCTCCACACTATAGTTATTCCGATTATATGATCGGCACTCTGCTCGATCAAACGGCCGGAAGAATCGAACAGCACACCGCCATGGCTGTAGCGGCTTCCGAAAGCACGCGGCCGGATGCTACAAACGCCCGGGGCATGACCGAGGCGGGCTGATAGACCATGGACGGATCGGCGACAGCGCGTTCACCCGCCGACCATGGCCTCGGCCCGGGATCGCCCGAGCCGCTCGGCGTCACGCCCGATCGCGACGGCGTCAATGCGGCGGTGTTTTCCGCCCATGCCGAGTCCATCGAGCTCTGCCTCTTCGATGCCGCCGGCGAGCGGGAGACCGCCCGCATAAGGCTGCCCGAGCGGACCGGCAACGTCTTCCATGGCTTCATTAGGGGGGTCCCGTCCGGCACCCGCTATGGGCTGCGGGCGCACGGCCCTTACGAGCCGGCCGCAGGCCACCGGTTCAATCCGGCGAAGCTGCTGGTCGACCCCTATGGGCTCGCGGTCGACCGGCCCTTTCGGCTGCATCCATCAATGTACGGGTTCGCGCCGAGTTCTGGCGGCCCGGACGATATCGACAGCGCGCCCGCCATGCCCAAGACTATCGTCGGGCTCCCCGAAACCGTGCCGCCGTGGCGCGACGCGCCGGCCTGGGCACAAACCTCGATCGCCGAGGTCCATGTGCGCGGCTTCAGCGCGCTCCACCCCGAGGTGCCGGTCGCGTTGCGCGGCACCTGGGCGGGGCTCGCGGCCCCGGCCGCGATCGCGCATTTCAAGGCCCTGGGCATCTCCACGATCGAGGTCATGCCGGCCGCCGCCTGGATCGACGAACGCCACCTTGCCCCGCTCGGCCTGTCGAACTATTGGGGCTACAACCCCGTGGCCCTGATGGCGCCCGACCCGCGCCTCGCCCCCGGCGGATGGGCCGAGATCCGGGCCGCCGTTTCGGCCCTCAACGGGGCCGGCCTCGAGGTCATCCTCGATGTCGTCTACAACCACACCGGCGAAGGCGATGCCGCCGGCCCGACGCTGTCCCTGCGCGGGCTCGACAATGCCACCTACTACCGGCTCGCCCCCGATGGGGGCTACATCGACGATGCCGGCTGCGGCAACGTGCTGGCCGCCGACCGGGCGCCCGTCGTGCGCTTGGTGCTCGACGCCCTGCGGGCCTGGGCGCTTTACGGCGGCATCAACGGGTTCCGGTTCGACCTGATGACCATTCTGGGGCGACGCCCCGGCGGCTTCGACCCCGAGGCGCCGCTCATCGCAGCCATCGAGCAGGACCCGCTGTTGCGCGGTCTGAAACTCATCGCGGAGCCCTGGGACATCGGACCGGGCGGCTATCGGCTCGGCGGCTTCGGTGCGCAATGGGGCGAATGGAACGACAAGTACCGGGACGACGTGCGCCGGTTCTGGCGCGGCGACGGCACGCCGGCCGAACTCGCCACCCGGCTCGCGGGATCGAGCGATGTCTTCTGGGCCAAGCGGCGACCATCACGCTCGATCAACTTCATCACGGCGCACGATGGGTTCACGCTCGCCGACCTCGTCAGCTACGAACACAAGCACAACGAGCAGAACGGCGAGCATAACCGCGACGGCACCGACAGCAACTGGTCCTGGAACCACGGCACCGAGGGCCCGAGCTCCGACCCGGCCATCATGGCGGCGCGCCGGCGCGACCAGCGCAACCTTCTGGCGACGCTGCTGCTCTCGCGCGGCACCCCGATGCTGGGACCCGGCACAGAGCTGGGACAGAGCCAGGGCGGGAACAACAACGCCTATTGCCAGGACAATGCGATGTCCTGGCTCGACTGGTCCCGGCCCGACGAAGCCCTGACCGGATTCGTCAAGAGCCTGCTGGCGTTGCGCGACGCGCACCCGGCCCTGCACGACGACCATTTCCTCACAGGATCGCGGCGCGATGGATCGGCGCTGCCCGACGTTGCCTGGCGACTGCCCGATGGCGGAGCGCCCGCCCCTGAGGACTGGAACCATCCGCGGACCCGAACCCTGGTCGGCGCGTTCTCAGCGGCCCGGGCAGGAGCGCCGGATGACCGGGTCGTGCTGATCTTCCATTCCGGTGCCGACCCTCTCGCCGCGACCCTGCCGGCGTGCCGCCCCGGCTGGGGCTGGCGCGGGGTCCTCGATACAAGCCAGGCCGAACCTTTCGGGAACCTCGCGCGACCGGTCGGGTTTGCCCAGGCCGTAGTGGCGCCGCGCTCGGTGATGGTGTTTGTCGAGGAACTGATGGACGACGTTTCGCACAACCAAGGGACCGCCGAGGCGCTCGATCGTCTCGCTGCCGCGGTGGGCATCGCGCCCGAATGGCACGAGATCGGCGGACGCAATCACATTGTATCGGCGAACACCAAGCGCGCGCTGCTTGCGTCCATGGGGCTTGCGGCCGGCACGGCGGGCGATCTTGAAGCCAGCCTCGCCAAAGTCTCCGAGCGGCGGCTCCGGCCTTTGCCCCCGATCGCGACGGCGTGGGTCGGCGCGCCCGTGTCCTTGCGGATCGCATTGGATCCCACGAAGCCGCCCCCGATGGGCGCCACCCTTCTTCGCGAGGATGGCACCGAGGCCCGCATCCCCCTCGACCTTGACCGGGCCGAGCGCAGCAGCCTCACGGCACCGGATGGCCGAAGCGGCACGTTGGCGAGCGTGACGCTCCCGGCCCAGCCCATGGGCCGTCATCGCCTCATGCTCGACGGACAGTCCGAGGCGGCTTGCGCTCTCACCGTGGCACCGCCCCGCAGCTTCCTGCCGGAAAACATCCGGGCCGGGGCGCGGCTGTTCGGCGTGTCGACGCACCTCTACACGTTGCGCCGCGCCGACGATGGCGGGATCGGTGACTTCACGACGCTCGGCAGCTTTGCCGAAGGCGCCGCACGGCATGGCGCGAGTTTCGTCGGGCTCAACCCGATGCATGCGCAATTCGCGCAATATCGCGACCGGGCCAGCCCCTATAATCCGTCCGATCGGCGCTTTCTCGACCCGATCTACATCGACGTGGCGGCGCCCGATATTCTCGGCGAGGCTCCCGAGGTGGGCCGGATGCTGACCGGCGCCGGGGAACTGTTGACCGCGCTGCGAGGCCAGCCGCTCGTCGACTATCCGAATGTCTGGACCGTCAAGAAGGCGGTACTCGAAGCCGCGTTTGCGGCCTTCGACGACCGGCGGCAGCGGCTGCCCAGTGACACGGACGTGCAGGACTTCGCGGCCTTCGTGGCAAAGGGCGGCCAGGGCCTGCAGCGCTTCGCCGCCTTCGAGGCTCTCACCGAAGCCTATCCTGGCAAGCCGTGGATGGCCTGGGACGAAGCCTTACGCCATCCCGACACCCCCGCGGTCGCGGGTTTTGCGGCCGCGCACGACGTTCGGGTGCGGTTTCACCAATATCTGCAATGGATTGCGGAACGCCAGTTCGGCGCGGCGGCGGAACGCGGCGCCAGCGCCGGCCTGTCGCTCGGCTTTTACCGGGACATCGCGGTCGGCACCGCTCCGGACGGGGCGGAGGCCTGGGCCGAGGCGGCCTATTTCGCCCGGGGTGTCTCGGTCGGCTCGCCGCCCGATCCGTTCTCGGCAGATGGTCAGATCTGGTCCTTGCCGCCCCCCAACCCGATGGCCGAGAATCCGGGCGAAGTCTTCGCCAAGCTGCTCGCCGCCAACATGCGCCACGCCGGCGCGCTCCGCATCGACCATGCGATGGGTCTGCAGCGCCTGTTCTGGGTGCCGGACGGTGCCAAGGGCGCCGAAGGGGCCTATGTGGGTTACGACCTCGAGGCCAACCTGGCCGAACTTTCGCTTGAAAGTCATCGGGCGCGCTGCCTCGTGATCGGCGAAGATCTCGGCACGGTCCCGGAAGGCTTCAGGCCACGCCTCGATGCGGCCGACGTGCTGAGCTATCGGGTGCTGTTCTTCGAGCGGGACGGCCAGCGCTTCCTCCCGCCCGAGGCCTATCCGGCCAAGGCTGTGGCCTGCGTGTCGACGCACGATCTGCCGACGCTCGCGGGCTGGTGGGAGGGCCTCGACATCGCCGAGCGCCACAAGCTCGGCTCGATGAGCGACGAGGCCGCGGGACGGGCCAGACAGGAGCGGCAGGCCGACAAGGCTGCGCTCCTCGATGCGCTGCACCTGCCGCCGAACCAGGACGACAATCTCGCGCCGGTGCTCGACGGGGTACATCGGTTCGCGGCGGCAACGCCGTCCGTGCTGGCGGTGGCCCAGATCGACGATCTCGTTGGGGAGAAGGTCGCGGTCAACCTGCCCGGCACGGATCGCGAGCGGCCCAACTGGCGGCGGCGTCTCGCGCCCGACGTGGAGACGATCTTCGATTCGATCCCGCAGGGCTTGCCGGCACGCAGTCCAGGCCCGCCGGTGGAATGATTCCCGCTCGTCCCGCGGACCCGGGCAAGAGCGGGGCCGAAAACCTCAGTCCTTGGCGCGTTCCACGTAGGAACCGTCCTCGGTGAGGATGACGACTCGGGTGCCGGGCGCGATATGGGGCGGCACCATGACGCGCGCGCCGTTCGACAGCTTGGCGGGCTTATAGGAGGAGGATGCCGTCTGGCCCTTCATGGCCGGCTCGGTCTCGACGATCTCGAAGGTCACGCGGGCCGGCAGCTGGATCGACACGGGCAGTTCGTTGAAGATCGAGAGCAGGACCTTCATGCCTTCCTGGAGGTATTGGGCCTGGTCGCCCAGCACGTCCTTTGGCACGGCGACCTGCTCGTAGGATTCCGAATTCATGAACGTGTAGCCGTCGCCGTCCTCATAGAGGAAGCTGTATTCCATGTCCTCGACATGGGCCCGCTCGACCTGTTCGGTGGTCTTGTAGCGGTCGGAAATCTTCACGCCGTCGCTGATCCGGCGCATATCGATCTGCGTGGTGGGCGTACCCTTGCCGGGATGGAAGCTTTCCGCGCTGAGAACGGCATAGAGTTGGCCGTCCTTTTCGATGATATTGCCTTTGCGGACCGAACTGGCGATGACTCTCACAGGACTTACCTTTAGGAAAAAGCGCGATGCGACCGGAACGCGCGCGCTCCAGCCTGTATGACGGCCGGCACAATAGCCATTTTCCTCGAATTGGCCAGAGCCTAGCGGCGGTGCCGGCCTGGGTCGCCGCAGAGCCAGACATGATCGCCTCTTCCCCTCCCTGGTCGCCGCATGTCTATGCCGACCGTCGTCCTTTCCTGCAGGCCCGCGGCAAGGTCGCGAATGCCTTCCGGCGCTGGTTCGAGGCTGAGGACTTCGTCGAGGTCGATACCCCGATCCTGCAGGTTTCGCCCGGCAACGAGGAACACCTCGAAGCCTTTTCGACCGACCTCGTCGCACCCGACGCGTCGCAAACCCGGCTTTACCTGCATACCTCGCCCGAATTCGCCATGAAGAAGCTGCTGGCAGCCGGCGAAGCCCGGATCTTCACGCTCGCCCGCGTGTTCCGAAACCGCGAGCGCACCGCGATCCACCATCCCGAGTTCACCATGCTCGAATGGTATCGGGCGCAGGAGCCCTACACGGCGCTGATGAGCGATTGCGCTGCCCTGCTCGGCGCTGCGGCCGAGGCTGCGGGATCGCGGCTCTGGCGCTTTCGCGGCCGGGACGCGAACCCGTTCGCGGAACCCGAGCGGCTCAGCGTCGCCGAGGCCTTTGCTCGGCACGCGGGGATCGATCTGCTGGCGACCCTGCGGCCCTGGCCCGACCGGAGGGCACTTGCCCGCGCGGCCGAAGCCGCGAACGTTCGATTCGCGCAGGATGACACCTGGTCCGACATCTTCAGCCGGGTGCTGGTGGAGCGGGTCGAGCCGCATCTCGGGCTGGGCCGGCCCACCATTCTCGACCGCTACCCGGCCCCGGAAGCCGCGCTCGCGCGGCCCTGTCCGGACGATCCTCGTGTGGCCGAGCGGTTCGAACTCTATGCCTGCGGGGTGGAGCTCGCTAACGGGTTCGGCGAACTTACCGATGTCGCCGAACAGCGCCGCCGTTTCGAAGCCGCCATGGCGGCGCGGCGCAGCCGGGGCGCCGAGCCCTACCCGATCGACGCGGATTTCCTGGCTGCGCTCGGCACCATGCCGCCGGCCAGCGGCATCGCGCTCGGTTTCGATCGGCTTGCCATGCTGGCGGCCGGCGCGGAGCGGATCGAACAGGTGCTGTGGCTGCCGGTTGTGGATCCAAGGCAAGAGACTGGCGGAACGCCGGCCTGAGCCTCGCTCTGGACGGGGAGCCCCTCCAGCCTATGTCCTGGCGGGACTGGGGCGAGACGGCTCCCGCGACGCTCGAGGCCATTGTGACCGAGGAACCCGACAGCTTGATCCTGCGAATGCTGCGGCGGCTCGACGAACAGATGAGCGGGCTGCGCGAGGACAATCGCGAGATCAAGAGCCGGCTCGGCAACTTCGAGCAACAATATGCCTCCCTGTCGAACGGTGTCGACCGGATCGAGGTGAAGATCGATCGGATCGAGCGCCGGCTGGAGCTGGCCGAGGCTTGACGGTTCAACATCATCGCGCTCGACGACCGCACGTTTGACATTCTCACCGAGATGACCACAGCGCCAGTTTCTCGAACTCTGCGCTCGCCTGCGGAACTGATTGCCGCCGGCCTGGTCGAACCAGGTTCGGCCCTGGCACTCCAGGCCGTCGCCGCCCGCTACGCCGTCGCGGTCACGCCGGATCTTGCTGCGCTCATCGATCCGAACGATCCCGACGATCCCATCGCCCGCCAGTTCGTGCCCAGCGCGGCCGAACTCGACGTTCGCCCCGAAGAGCGCGCCGATCCGATCGGCGATGCGGCCCATAGCCCCGTGCCGGGCATCGTGCATCGCTATCCGGACCGGGTGCTGCTGACGCTGCTGCATGTCTGTCCCGTCTACTGCCGGTTCTGTTTTCGCCGCGAACAGGTCGGCCCCGGCGAGGATTCCGTATTGTCGGCCGACAAGGTCGAAGGCGCGCTGCGCTACATCGCGGACCATCCCGCGATCTGGGAAGTGATCCTGACCGGCGGCGATCCCTTGGCGCTCTCGCCCCGCCGGATCGAGGCCGTGATGCGCAGGCTCGCGGCCATCGACCACGTACAGATCGTGCGATTCCACACCCGCGTGCCGGTCGCCGATCCGGCCTCGGTCACGCCTGAGCTGGTTGCCGCCCTGCGGAGTTCGGGCAAGACCACCTATGTGGCCCTGCACAGCAATCATCCGCGCGAACTGACCGGCGCGGCGCGTGCGGCCTGCGCCCGCCTGATCGACGCCGGCATCGGCATGCTGAGCCAGACCGTGCTGCTGAAGGGCGTGAACGATGATCCCGAGGTGCTCGGGGCCTTGATGCGCGCCTTCGTGGCGCTGCGCATCCGCCCCTATTACCTCCACCATGGCGACCTGGCTCCCGGCACGGGCCATTTCCGGGTCTCGATCGAGGATGGGCAGCGTATCATGCGCGCCTTGCGGGGCCGGCTTTCCGGCCTGTGCCAACCAACCTATGTGGTCGACATCCCGGGTGGCTTCGGCAAGGTGCCGGTCGGGCCGAGCTACCTGCCGCCGACCGATGAAACCGGGGTCGCGGAGATCCAGGACCCCTGGGGCGGCACCCATCCTTATCCGCCCAGGTCCGCCCGGCCCTGAGGAGCCAGGGTTGCACGCCCGCCGCAGGATGGTACCTTGCGGGCGTTTGAAGCAGGAGCCGGACCATGCCCCGTTTGTTCACGGGACTCGAAATCCCCTCCGCTTTGGCCGATGAATTGGCCCTGATGCGGGGCGGCCTGTCCGGTGCGCGCTGGATCGACGTCGAGAACTATCACCTGACGCTGCGGTTCATCGGCGACATTGACGATTCGACCGCCGACGAGGTCGACGCGATGCTCCGGCAGATCCGACGCAAGCCGTTCACGGTGACGCTCGAGGGGCTGGACTTTTTCGGGGGCGACAAGCCCCGGGCCATCGTGGCCAAGGCACAGCCGTCGCCCCCGCTGGTCGAACTCCAGGCCGAACAGGAGCGGCTCATGCGTCGCATCGGCATTCCGCCCGAGCCGCGCCGCTTTGTGCCGCACGTCACCCTCGCCCGCCTGCGGCAGGCACCGGCCCGTGCGGTAGCGGACTATCTGGGCACGCGCGGCTTCCTCAAGCGACGCTTCGAAGCCGAGCAGTTCGTGCTGTATTCAGCGCGCGATTCGGTCGGGGGCGGCCCTTACGTGATCGAGGCGGCCTATCCGCTGGGATAGCCGCCTCGATGGTTCGCTCGGGTTGGGAGGGGCCGACTACTCGAAGTGGTAGGCGGCGCCGATCCGGAAGATGTTGCTGTCGAGGTTCTGCTTGCAGGCGCAACCGTTCAGGTCGACGTAGGTGCTGCGGAACGTCGAGGCGTAGAGATACTCGCCCCGGAGCGACACCCGCTCGGTGACCCGGTAGTCGAGGCCGGCGCCGATCGTCAACGCTTCGCTGCGCACGAAGCCGCGCTGCGCTCCGGTCAGCGTGTCGCGCTGCTCGGACTGGCCGAACAGGACGCCGGCTGCCACGAAGGGCAGCACTCGGCCGAAGGCATAGCCGACGCGGCCGCGGGCATCGGCCTGGACGTAGTTGCGGAAGTTCGCGGGACCGGTCGGCTCCGAGCCGTGACCGGTGATGTCGGTATAGGACGTGGATCCTTCGATGCCGAGCATCACGCGATTGAACACCATGAAGTTGGTGCCGGCATAAAGGCCGCCAAGCGCACCTGACGCGTTGAAGTTGGTTTTGCCGGTCGCACCGGGTCCGCTGGTGCGGGGGCTCAGGCTGGCGCCGCCGCCGAACACGCCGCCGTAGGACCCCGACCAGTCCACATCGCCGAGCTTGTTGGTGTAGGGACGGGGCGGATTGTCGCCGAACCGCGAGATGATGGCGGCGCGGACGATGTTGCTGTCCGAATGGGTGCGGAAGCTCTGGCCGTTATACGCGAAGGTCGAGGTCGGCAGCTCGTCGTGGATGTATTCCACGCGCAGGATCAGCGGACCCAGGAAGGTGCTGAGGAAGGAGTTGTTGAACCCGAGCAGCTTGGCGGGATTGACCTTCATGTCGACGCCGCCGCCGATGGTGTAGCCGACGCTCTGCTGGTTGCGACCGAAATCGTTGCGCGGAACGACTTGCGAGAGATAGGTCTCGTTGATCACGGCACCGCCGGCCACGAACGGCATGAACCAACCGAACTCGTAGCCGAGCCGGCCGCGCAGCCTGATGTCGTAGAGCGAGTTGACGGTCATCGGCGCAACGCCATTGCCGCCGCCATCGGTCTTGCGAACGTCGTTGATGTCGATGCTGCCTTCGGCGCCGGTCACGAAGTGACCGAATTGGACGTTGTAGCCGATGATGCCGCCGGTGGAGAGCCCGGAGGCCGATACATCGCGCGACCCGTTGCCCTGCTTGGTGTGGAAGTTGGTGAACCCGTAGCCCAGCGTCGTGCCGGCGTAGAGGCCATCCCAATTGTTGACCACGATCGGGGCCGTGAAGGCCGGGGCAACGGTCCGCAGCGGAAGGTCAGCGGCTTGCACCATCGCGGTGCAGGAGAGAAGTCCGAAGGCTGCGGCGACGCCGCCTGTCCTGAGTTTGGTCATTTCGATCCTGCCCGATACCGAACGCATGCTTGCAGGAAAGCTACAACGATCGGCCCCTTGCAGGAAGGCTCAGTGTCACGCGGCAGCGCAACATCCGAGCGGCTGTGGCATTTTCATCGCGGTTTTGCGTCGTTTCAGCGCAATCGCACCGCCACGCTGTCGCTGGTGCCCGCGCCATCGGTCACCGAAACACGCACGAAGCCGGATCCGTCCGGCGTCCACCGAGCCAGCCGTCGCAAGGAGGGGTCGCCGGTCGGCACCCCATTGACCAGCCAGGTGAAGGGAGGAGCACCACCCTCGACCTTGAGGGCCAGGGCGGCGGAATCGCGATCGAGCCCGAGATCGACCGTCGCGCCGTCGGGCGGATAGGCGATCTTGACCTGCTGTGCGCCGGCGCCGGTGCGGTCGCGCAACCGACGCAGCGGGCCCGGAAGATCGGCTGCCGCGACAAGGCTTGCGCCGGGTGGGGCCGGAATGGCTTCCACGGTTCCGCCGAGCCGGGCGAAAGTATCGAACAGCATGGGCGCGGCGGCTTGCCGGCCGACGAGGCCCGGAACAGCCGCGTTGTCGGGCCGCCCCAGCCAGGCCGCGACGGTGTAGTGCCGGCTGAACCCGACCGCGACGGCGTCGCGATAGCCGTATGAGGTCCCGGTCTTGAACGCGATTCGGCCGCCGAGCCCATTGGGCGGGGGCGGCGCGCCGCGCAGGATGTCGGCCACGTACCAGCTTGCGACCGGGTCGGCGACCGGCCGCGTGCTTGCCTCGGGCGGCGCCGCGTCCAGGTTTTCGCGCAAGACCGGAACATCGCCGCCACGCGCCAGCCCCGCATATAGCCGGGCCAGGTCGACCAGCCTGATGCCGAGTCCCCCGAGGCCGACCGCCAGGCCCGGCGCGGCGTCGGAGGGAACCTCGACATTCACCCCTGCCTCATGCAGGCGCGCCAGAAAGCGGGCCGGCCCGACCTGGTCGAGCAGCGCTACCGCGGGCAGGTTGAGCGAGAGTTGCAAGGCGTGCCGGGCCGACACGCTGCCCTGGTAGGTCTGGTCGAAGTTTTCGGGCGCGTAGGACCCGAAATGCGTCGGACGGTCCTCGACGATCGTCTCCGGCGACGCGATGCCGTTCTCGAACGCCAGGGCATAGATGAACGGCTTCAAGGCGGAGCCCGGCGAGCGGAAAGCGCGCGCCATGTCGAGCGCACCAGCCCCGGCCACCGAGCGGTAGTTCGCGGTCCCGACATGCGCCCGAACCTCGCCCGAACCGTTGTCGACCACCAGAAGCGCGCCCGACATGGCCGGACCAAATCGGCCGGCACTGGTTCGCACAAGGCCCTCCAGGCTGCGCTGGAGCGGAGCGTCGAGCGTCATATGGATGACACGCGAATTCGGCGCGTCGGCACGGGCGGCCGCGGCGGCATGCGGGGCCAGATCCGGGAAGGGATTTCTGGTGTGCGGAACCGGTTGGGTTTTCGCGGCCGCGACCTCATCCGCGCTCGCCAGCCCCCGCTCGAGTGCCCGATCGAGGATGCGGTCCCGCGACGCCCTTGCGGCGGCGGCGAAGCGATCGGGCCGTCGCCGCTCGGGGCTTTGCGGCAGCGCCACCAGCAGCGCCGCCTCGGCCAGGGTCAGGCGCTCCGGTTCGTGCCCGAAATAGGCCAGGCTCGCGGCACGGACGCCCTGCAGGTTGCCGCCGTAGGGCGCAAGTCGCAGGTAGAGGCTGAGCACACCGGCCTTGCCGAGCTCGCGATCGAGCGCCGTGGCCCGGACCATCTGCCTGACCTTGGGGCCGAGCGCACGCGCCCGTCGTGGCTCGAGCAAGCGCGCGACCTGCATGGTGAGGGTCGAGCCTCCCGACACGATGCGGCCATGCGTGACGGTCTGGACGGCAGCGCGGAAGACCGCGACGGCGTCGACCCCTTCATGCGTGAAAAACCTCCGGTCTTCGCAGGCGATCAGGAGGTCGAGAAAGCGCCGGTCGACCCCTTGCGGGCTGGCCGGCAATCGCCAGCGCCCCTCGCGCGTCATGAAAACCCTGAGCAGCTGCCCGCTGCGATCGAGCACCAGTGTGGAAACGTCGGTGGCAGGCAGCGCGGCCAGCCCGAACCGGAGGTGATGTTCCCAGCCCCAGGGCACGCCGAGCCCCAGGATACCGATGAGAACCGCCGACAGACCGCAAAGCCGGGCCGCAGGCGGCCGGCGCCGCGGCAAGCTCTCAGGAGCGGTAGTCGCCGTTGATCTCCACATAGGCCTTGGTCAGATCGCAGGTCCACACGATGGCGCGCCCCGAGCCTAGGCCGAGTTCGACCCGGATGTCGATGGCTTCGCGCCGCATGTAGAGGGCGACCGCCGCTTCGTCATAGGCAGGGTCGCGCCGACCCTCGGCCGCAACCCGGATACCGCCGAACCAGATCGCCAGCCGGTCGCGATCGGCCATTTCGCCGGCCTTGCCCACCGCCATGACCACGCGGCCCCAATTGGCGTCCTCGCCGCCCACCGCCGTCTTGACCAGCGGCGAATTGGCGATCGCAAGGGCGATCACCTTGGCGGCGGCATCGGTTTCGGCGCCCTCGACCGTCACGGCGATGAATTTCCGCGCGCCCTCGCCATCGCGCACCACCTGGTGGGCGAGGTCTAGCGTGATTCGATCGAGCGCCTCCCGGAACCCGGCCAGGCGCGGGTCGTCGGCCGCCGCGATGCGCGGCGCACCGCGCGACGCCGCGGCTCCGGTCGCGAACAGCATCAAGGTGTCGGAGGTGGAGGTGTCGCTGTCCACCGTGATGGCATTGAACGATGCCTTCACGGCGCCGGAAAGCAATTGCTGCAGCACCGGCGCCGCGATCGGCGCGTCGGTGAACAGGAAGCTCAGCATAGTGGCCATGTCGGGCGCGATCATGCCGGCGCCCTTGGCGATCCCGTTGAGGGTCACCGCAACCCCGTCGATCTCCGTCGTCGCGCTGGCGACCTTGGGAAAGGTGTCCGTGGTCATGATGGCCCGGGCGGCATCCAGGATCCCGCCCTCGGAGGCTTGCCCGGCGAGGCGTTCGAGCACGCCTTCGAACTTGGAAGCATCCAGGGGCTCGCCGATCACCCCGGTGGACGCCAGGTACACCTCCGCGGCCGCCGCGCCCGTTGCCGTGGCGGCCAGCGAGGCCGTCAAGGCCACCGCCTCTTCGCCGAGGCGGCCCGTAAAGGCATTCGCATTCCCCGAATTGACCACCAGCACGCGGGCCCGTCCGTGCGGCAGATTACGCCGGCACCACTCGACCGGGGCCGACGGGCAGCGCGACGTGGTGAACACGCCCGCCACCTCGGTTCCCTCGGGCATGAGGGCCAGCATGACGTCGGTGCGCCCCTTGTACTTGATGCCGGCCGCGCCTGCCGCGAAGCGCAGCCCCGCAAGCGGCGGCATTTCGGGCACCACTTTCGGGGCAAGCGGCGACACGGGAACGGGAGGAGCCATGTTTACGCCTGTCTCAGATGTACGACGGCAATCCTCATCGGCCGATGCGCTCTACCTGGCCCAGCACGGACCAGATACAGCCCGAAGCGCGATGAAGCTGCGGATCAGGGCTTGGGTGCTGCTTCGGCCGGAGCCGGGGTTGCATCGGGTGTTGCGCCCGGGGCAGGCGCCGCGGCGGGAGCCGGAGCCGGCTCGGTCCGCTCGATCTTCGCGCCGTCGCGCAATTTCATGATCGCATCGCTCTGGGCCTTCTGGGCGACGTAGCGCGCGACCTGATCCTTCACCTGCTCGAAGGGCGGAAACGGCTTGTCGCGCTTGCCCTCGACCTTGATGATGTGCCAGCCGAATTCGCTCTTCACCGGCCCGGACACCTGCCCCGCCTCGAGCTTGAACGCCGCGTCGGCGAATTCTGGCACCATCTTGTCACGGGTGAACCAGCCGAGATCGCCGCCCTGTGATCCGGGATCCTTCGACAGTTCGTCGGCCACCTTGGCGAAATCCTCGCCCTTCTGGACGCGTGCCAGCGCCGCCTTGGCCTCGTCCTCGGTGGGCACCAGGATGTGGCGGGCGTGAATTTCGGTCTCGGGCTTCTGGGCCTTGGCAGCGTCGTCGTAGACCTTCTTCTCGGCCTCGTCCGTGGCCGAGGCCTTGGCGATGTTGCTCAGCATGCCCTCCATGAGCACCTTGTCGTGGAAATAGGCCATGCGATGCGCGAAATCCGGGCTGTCCTCCAGCTTGTCCTTCGCGGCCTGCTGGGCGGCGAGCTTCAGGTCGATGAGGTAATCGAGGACGTAAGCATCCCGCGCCGAACCCTTGATCTGGGCCGGAAGCGTGGGGCCGAGATCCTGCAACGCGGTCTTCACGTCGTCGTCGGTAATCTCGGACCCGTTGACCTTGGCCAGCACCTTGGCGCAAGCGGGGGAGAACGCGACCAGGCTCATCAGAGCCGCAGCGGTCAGCGTCCGTAGCGCGTAATCTGTTCGATATTTCATGAATCGCATTCCCTGCAAACGATGCAAAGCGCCCGTCGAGGTGCACCGACGCCCTTTTCGAAACCACGAACCAATCCGGAGCCCCTCACCCTTGACCGGCCCTCCAGCGGAGTTTCGGCATGAACATATTCATGTCGCGACCGTCCAGATGGCGGCGGCCGCGGCCGAGGCCGCTTCGCATTGACAAGGTTTGGGGCGGCTCTTATCTCTGATCGCCGTCCATTTCCACCAGTTTCTCGCGCAAGGGCCGGCACGGTCACGTTGCCGCATGGAGCGGGATCGGGCCGCAATTCCGCCCGGGTCGACCGCCTATGCAAGCGAGCCCGAAACGACGCTCCAAGACGATCCCGACGTTCTTCGGCGAGATCAGGCGCCCGGCAACAGCTTGCCGGCGTGGTTCCAGAAAGGTTGCACACTGATGCTTGGCTCGCTGGCAAAGAAGATCTTCGGCACGGCCAATGCGCGGCGACTGAAAACCTATGGCCCCAGAGTGGCGGCCATCAATGCCCTCGAGGCCGAGGTTGCGACACTCTCCGACGAGGCACTGGCGGCCCGCACCGTCGCGTTTCGGGAACAATTGGCGCAGGGCGCGGCCCTCGATGACCTTCTCGAGCCGGCCTTCGCGACGGTGCGCGAGGCCGCCAAGCGGGTGCTCGGGCAGCGGCATTTCGACGTCCAGCTGATCGGCGGCATGGTGCTGCACGAAGGCGGCATCGCCGAGATGCGCACCGGCGAGGGCAAGACGCTGGTCGCAACGCTGGCGACCTACCTCAACGCCCTGGCCGGCAAGGGCGTTCACGTCGTCACGGTCAACGATTACCTGGCGCGGCGCGACGCCGAATGGATGGGCCGCATCTACAAGTTCCTCGGCCTCAGCGTCGGGGTGATCGTGCATGGTCTTGACGACGGCGAGCGCAAGGACGCCTACGCGGCCGACATTACCTACGGCACCAACAACGAATACGGCTTCGATTATCTGCGCGACAACATGAAGTACGAACTGGACCAGATGGTTCAGCGCGGCCACGCCTATGCGATCGTCGACGAGGTCGATTCCATCCTGGTCGACGAGGCTCGGACACCGCTGATCATTTCGGGACCGTCAGAGGACAAGTCCGACCTCTACAACAGCATCGACCTGCTGATCCCGAGCCTGGTCAAGGAGGATTTCGATCTCGACGAGAAGCAGCGCACGGTCAACCTGACCGAGGCCGGCAACGAGCACATGGAAGCGCTTCTGGCCGAGGCCGGGTTGCTGACCGAGGGCTCGCTGTACGAAGCCGCCAATGCGACCCTGGTCCATCACGTCCAGCAGGGCCTCAAGGCCCACAAGCTGTTCCAGCGCGACAAGGATTACATCGTCCGCAATGGCGAGGTGGTCATCATCGACGAGTTCTCCGGCCGCATGATGCCGGGCCGCCGCTATTCGGAGGGGCTGCATCAGGCGCTCGAAGCCAAGGAGCATGTCGCGGTCCAGCCGGAAAACGTGACGCTGGCGTCGATCACGTTCCAGAACTATTTCCGGCTCTACAAGAAACTGTCGGGCATGACTGGCACCGCGGCCACGGAGGCGGACGAGTTCGCGGAAATCTACAAGCTCGACGTCGTCGAGATCCCGACGAACCGGCCGGTCTGCCGGCACGACGAGGACGACGAGGTCTACCGCACCGCGCCCGAAAAACTCCTGGCTATCGTCAAGGAAGTCGAAGGCGCGAATGCCAACATGCAGCCATTGCTGGTGGGCACGACCTCGATCGAGAAGTCCGAGCAGCTCGGCGAGATGCTGGCCCAGCAGGGCTACAAGCGGATCGACTTTTCCGACCCGAGTGCGCTGACCGGGCTCTATGCCGCGGCGCGCAGCGGCAAGCCCTCGCGGCTGTTTGCCATTCTCAACGCCCGCTTCCATGAACAGGAAGCCTATATCGTGGCCGAAGCCGGGGTGCCGGGCGCCATCACGATCGCCACCAACATGGCGGGCCGCGGCACCGACATCCAGCTCGGCGGCAACGTCGACATGCGGATTGCCCAGGAATGCTCCGGGCTCGAGCCCGGTCCCGAGCGGGACCGCAAGGAAGCCGAGATTCGGGCCGAGATCCTCGACTTCAAGAACAAGGCCATTGCGGCTGGCGGGCTCTATATCGTGGGCACCGAGCGCCACGAAAGCCGTCGCATCGACAACCAGCTGCGTGGGCGATCCGGCCGCCAGGGCGATCCCGGCCGGTCGAAATTCTTCCTGTCGCTGCAGGACGATCTGATGCGCATCTTCGGATCGGAGCGCATGGACATGGTGCTGAAGCGCCTGGGCCTGCAGGAGGGCGAGGCGATCGTCCATCCCTGGATCAACAAGGCCCTGGAAAAGGCGCAGCAGAAGGTGGAAGCGCGCAACTTCGACATGCGCAAGAACATCCTGAAATACGACGACGTGATGAACGACCAGCGCAAGGTCGTCTTCGAACAACGTCGCGACATGATGGGCCAGGACTCGCTCGAAGAGCAGATCAGCGAAATGCGGTCGGGCGTGGTGGATGACCTGATCACCCGGCACGTGCCGCACGACGCCTATGCCGAGGCCTGGGATATCGCGGGTCTCAAGCAGGCCTCGCGAGATGTCCTCAATCTCGACGCCCCGGTCGAGGACTGGGCCAAGGAAGAGGGCATCGCCGACGAGGAGATGCGGGAGCGGCTCCAGAAGGCCGCCGAGGAGGCCTACGCGGCGCGAATCCAGCAGAACGGCCCCGACGTGATGCGCTACGTCGAAAAGCAGATCGTGCTGCAGGTGCTCGACCATCTGTGGCGCGAGCACCTCGTGGTTCTCGACCACTTGCGCCAGGTCATCGGCTGGCGCGGCTTGGCCCAGCGGGACCCGCTCAACGAGTACAAGTCGGAAGCTTTCGACCTGTTCGGCGGCCTGATCGCGAAACTGCGCGAGATCGTCACGGCTCAGCTGATGCGGGTCGAGGTCGCGTTCGAGCAGCCGAGCATCAGCAACTCGCTCCCGCCGATGTTCGCGACACACGCCGACCCGCTAACCGGAGACGACGACATGGCGGTCGCCGACCTCAATGCGCGTCTGGCGGCGGGCGATTTCTCCAACGGCGGCGGCAACCATGACCATGGTGGCCGCGGAGGAACGGGAGCCCGAATCGCGCAATCCCACGGATCCGGCGAGCTGGGGCAAGGTCGGCCGGAACGAAGCCTGCCCGTGCGGCTCCGGACGCAAGTACAAGCACTGCCACGGCGCTCTGGTCTAGCCCGGTGACGCGCGGCTCAGCCGGGCTACGGCGAGAGCCGGCCCGTGACGGTGGCCACCAGCCCTGACCCCGACTCTCGATTGGTCAGCGCGATGTTCAGGTGGTGGCGTGTCGCGATCGCCAAGCAGATCGCCAGTCCCAGGCCGGTTCCCTCGATGTCGGGGGGTGCGGCCCGGAAGAACCGGTCGAAGATGCGCGGCAGCGCTTCTTGCTTGATGCCGCAGCCCGTGTCGGCGATCTCCACGGCGACGCCATCTCCTAGGACCCTGATCGCGACATCCACGATGCCGCCGGACGGCGTGTAGCGTACTGCGTTTTCGATGAGGTTGCCGAACAGGATCCTGAGGTCGTTGGGCACGCCGAGGACGCGTGCGGCATCGGCGCACACGACGCCGAGATCCACGCCCTTGTGCTCCGCGGTCAGCACATGGTCGGCCACGCAGGTCAGCACCAGCGGGACAAGGTCGACGGGCTCGGGATCGGGCGCATAGGTCCCCGCATCGTATCGGGCTAGTCTGCAGCAATTGGTCCACGAGCATGGAGGTGCGCTGCGCCCCGAGGCTAAGCTCAGATCGCGCGGCTTGCAGCACCGCTTCCCCGCTTTCGGGCTCAAGCGCGTCGATCTGGAGTCGAAGCGCCGCCAGGGGAGTCCGCAATTCGTGGGCGGCGTCGGAAAGGAATTGGCGTTGCTGCTCGACGTTTCGCTGCAAGCGCCCAATCAGCGCGTTCATGGCCTCGACCAGAGGGCTGACTTCGACCGGCACCTCGCTCACCGGGATGGGGCGCTTGGTCTCGACGCCCCGGACAGCGATCTCGGCCGCGAGCGTCGTGAGCTTGCCGAGGACCCGCTGAAGTCCCCAGCCAACCACCAGCCAACCCAGTGGTATGGTGACCAGGATCGGCACCGCGGCTTCGAGGGCAGCGGTTTGTGCAAGCTCGCGGCGGACGCTCACGCGTTGCGAGGCTTGCACCGCGACGTCGCCTTCGACGAACAGGAAGCTGCGCCATTGTTCTCCTTTCGCAGCCGTGTCCGCGAAACCGGGCCTACTCTGACGCGGGATATCGATCGTGGGATCGGACGAGCGTATCCGGGTCCCCTTGGCGTCCCAGATCTGAACCAGAACATCGTCTTCAAGGTCGGCGGTCGCGGGCCGCGCGACTGCGGGGTTCGGGCCCGGTACGGCATTGAGGGCAATCTGGCGCAACTGGCCGTCCAGCAGGTCGTTTGCCTGGCTGAGGTCCAGGGCATAGGCGATGCTCGCGCCGATAAGCCCGACCAGGGTCAGCAGGAGCGTCATCCAGATCAGCGCTGTTCGGCGCACGGAGTTCATGTCAGGACTTGGCCACCATCCACCCGGCACCGCGAACGTTGCGGATCAGCTCCTTGTCGAAGCGTTTCCGGAGCGAATGGATCAGCACGTCGAGAGCATTGCTTTCGACCTCCTCGTCCCAGCCGTAGAGATGCTCTTCGAGCTGAGCCCGGGACAGGATCGAACCCGGATGTTCCATCAGGGCGCGCATGAGTCCGAACTCGCGCACCGACAGGGTGCGGCGAGCGTCGCGGTAGGTGAGTTCGTGCGTGGCCAGGTCCAGGGTGAGCTGTCCGGTCTGGAGCACCGAGGTGGCCACACCGGCACGCCGCCGCACGACGGCCCGGATCCGCGCCACGAGTTCGCGGACGTCGAACGGCTTGACCATGTAGTCGTCGGCCCCGAGGTCGAGACCCGTGATCCGGTCGTCGATCTCGTCGCGGGCCGTGACGATCAGCAAAGGGGTCTTGTTGCCGCTGAGCCGCACGGTGCGCAGCACCTCGACGCCGCTCTTGTCCGGCAGGCTGAGATCCAGGAGGATCGCCGCATATTCGCCGACCGCGACCGCTTCCTCACCTTCAAGCCCGCTCTGCGTCCAATCGACCGACATGCCCTGATGCTGAAGAGCCTGCTTCAGGCTCTTGCCGATCATGGGGTCGTCCTCGATCAAAAGCACGCGCATGAGAGATCACCGACGCGGGGTCAAGGCGGCACCAAAGCGGCGCCGCCGCGGCTCATACCACGAAGGGTAAGCATCCGACCGGAACTAGGGCACGATACGGTGTCGGGACGGCAGCACGATGCCGTAGACCCGCTCGGCCGCCCCGGTCAACCACGAGCAGGCGCGCGTGCCGGGCGGGGCTTGCACGATGGCCGCCGCAACCGCCCCCACCAAGGCGGCTCCCGCGATATCGAGCGGATAATGCGCGCCCAGGAAAACTCTGACCCAGCCCACCGCCACGCCGCCGAGCACGAAGACGATCCCGAGCCACGGACACGAGGGTGGACGGCGAAACAGCAAGGAGGCACCAAGCGCGAAGAACAGCGTGGCATGGTCGCTCGGAAACGAGCTGTCCGGGGCGTGGCCGAGATAGTTGCGCACGGCATCGACCATGAACGGTCGCGGGTGGAACCAGAGCGTCGATACCAAGCCGGCAAGCAGCAGGCCAAGGATCCCCGAGGCTGCGGCCGCAACGGCGGCACCGCGGTCCTGCCGATCACCGAACATCCACAACAAAACCAAGGCTGCCGGCACGAGATAGATCAGCCATTGCGCCAGCCCGAAGGCGGCCAGCAAAGGCACGCCGTTGAGATCGCTCGAGGCGGCCAGGTATCGAAGAGCTTGTCGGTTCAGGTCTTCGATCATGCCCTCCAGCATAGACGATCTGCCAGGCGGTTGATTTTGGATCGTGCTTCGGGCGGCCTGCAGCGTCCGAATAGACAAGAACACTGAGTTCCGTGTGAGAGGAAACCGCAGGGGCGGACCGGAGATGAACGCAGCGGGGCCGAGTGCCACTCCCAGCGTTCCCCGCGAGTCCGCCGCCGCACCGTATCCGCCAGCAACACCCGGCATATTCCGGCGGCCGTTAACCTGGCCTTAACCCTATTGGCCTCAGATCGATCCATTAAAGGATCATTAAGCGTGACAGCAGAACTCGCGTCTCCCACGTCCGTCCGCTTTCGGGGCCGATCCCTCATGGCGCTGGTGCTCAGGCCCGAGCCGCCCCTGGGGGAGTGGCTGACCGGACTCGACGCGCTGCTTGGCCGCTCGCCAGGCTATTTCACCAGTCGCCCGGTCGTGGCCGATCTTTCGGCCATGTCGGACGGTTCGGCCGACCTTCTCGGCCTGATGGACGAACTCAGCGGCCGCAACATCCGGGTCATGGCCATCGAAGGCACCGATGCCGGCCTTTTGGGCGCGGTGGCGCAGCGCCTTCCGCCCGTGGTCAGCGATGGCAGGCCTGCCAAGGAACTCTCGATCGAGATTCCTGCCCCGGTCGCGGCCCCGGCAGATGCTGAGCGCGAACCGCAGCCCCAGGCCGCGCCCTATCGCCCGACGCCCTCGCTGATCATCGAAAAGCCGATCCGTTCGGGCCAGTCGATAAGCTTCGCCGAGGGCGACATCACGATCCTCGGTTCGGTCGCGTCCGGGGCCGAGATCGTGGCCGGCGGCTCCATCCATGTCTATGGCGCGCTGCGGGGGCGAGCGATGGCCGGATTCGCGTTCAAGGACGGACGGATCTTCTGCTCGAAGCTGCATGCCGAGCTTCTCGCCGTCGACGGCATCTACAAAACGGCAGACGAGATCGACGCGAAGCTGCGCGGCAGGCCGATCCAGGCCTGGAGCAACGGCGACGCGCTGGTGATCGCGGGTCTGGGCTGAACTCAAGTCGAAAAAGGGGTCATGGGATGGCGCAGGTCGTCGTTGTAACATCCGGCAAGGGCGGGGTCGGCAAGACGACCTCGACGGCCGCGATCGGAGCTGCTCTGGCGCAGGACGGCCAAAGAGTGGCGGTGGTGGATTTCGATATCGGGTTGCGCAACCTCGACCTGATCCTCGGGGCCGAACGACGCGTCGTGTACGATCTTGTGAACGTGATCCAGGGCCATGCCAACCTGTCCCAGGCGCTGATCCGCGACAAGCGGATCGAGACGCTGTACCTGCTGCCGGCCTCGCAGACGCGCGACAAGGAGGCCCTGACCGAAGAGGGCGTCTACCGCGTCATCAGCGACCTGCGGGAGCGCTTCGACTGGGTGATCTGCGACAGCCCGGCCGGCATCGAGCGCGGCGCCACCATGGCCATGCGCCACGCCGATCTGGCACTGATCGTCACCAACCCGGAAGTGTCGTCGGTGCGCGATTCCGACCGCATCATCGGGCTGCTGGATTCCAAGACCGCCAAGGCCGAACGCGGCGAATGGATGGAAAAGTTCCTGCTGCTGACCCGCTACGATCCGGCGCGGGCCAATCGCGGCGACATGCTGAAGACCGAAGACGTGCTCGAAATCCTGTCGATCCCGCTGCTCGGTATCATCCCGGAGAGCCAGGACGTTCTGCGCGCCTCGAACCTCGGCGCTCCGGTCACCCTCAACGACCCGCAAAGTGCCCCGGCACGCGCCTATCGGGAGGCGGCGCGCCGACTCCGTGGCGAAGAGGTCGACCTCACGGTCCCACGGGACAAAAAGAGCTTCTTCACCATGCTGTTCGGAAGGAAGGCCGCATGAATCTCTTCCGCTTTCTTGGTGTCCGCGACACGGCGCCGGTCGCCCGCGAGCGGCTGCAAATCCTGCTGGCGCATGAGCGCACCGCCGTTGGCCGGTCGGACCTCGTCTCGATCCTGCGCGAGGAGATCCTGGCCGTGATCTCGAAACACGTCGCGGTCGACCCCGACAAGGTCCGGGTCAAGATGGCCAAGGGCGAGACCCTCTCGACCCTCGAGGTTGATCTCGAGATCCGCGCTCCCTCGAACGCCCGGATCGCGCTCGCGTCCTGATTGGGGCGTCACGCCTCGATCGAGCCCCTCGATCCTTCGCCGAGTGCGGGACGAGGGGTTTTGCGTTTCCGACGCGGCGAAGCACGCCTTGTGGGCCCGTTCCGGGCCGGGCCACCAGCCGCCCGGGCGTCGGGCTGCAACATGGGCGATGCTTTCGCGTTGTCTCCGGCGGAAACTGGGCTGCGATCGGAGGATACGGTGGGCTACGAGAAAGAAGACGCGCCGAAGCCGGAGCACCCCAACGTGTGCGTCGTGGAGGCTACCGATCAGAACGGCAGCGTCGTGGGCCGCGAGGCCTTTCAGACCGAGGCCGAGTGCGACGCCCATGCGGCCAAGATGCGGGCCCAGGGCTATAAGGTCGAGCAATCCTCCCTGCTGCCCGGAGGCTGAGAGTACCGGCCCGCCGCAGCGGCCGGAGAGCAGGGCTGTCCTGCGGTCGCGGTGCAAACCCGCCGTGCCGGCCGACGTCGGCGTTCCAACCGGGACGGCAGCCGACGGAGGACCCTATGGCTCAGGAAATGCCGAGCCAGGGCGACAAGTCCAAGCTCAAACCTGGCGATGTGACCCAACCCGGAATCCCGGGAGCGGGCGAGAACGTCTGCCCCGTGTGTCACGGGGCCCGGGTCGTTGAAAACGCGCCCTGCCCAATTGCGGCGGCACGGGCGTGGTGATCGACCCCGTAGGCGGCGGCGGCTGACAGGCGCGCTTCGGCAGATTGCTCCCGAGCCACTGCGAGCACCGGCCATCGTAATTCCCCAGCCTAGATTGAAACTGGAACAATTCAAAGGAAGAACTATTCCAGTATAATTCTAAACTGCAGGTCCCAAAACTATCGACCGAGCATTTTGTCCTGGACGCGCTGGCAATCTTCAGGGATAACCCCGGGCAATCCTGCAGGACCGTTGGAAGCGTTCTAATGTTGTATTCTGTTTCGATATATTTTCGAGGCAAGGCGCGGGCGCCTTTTGCGCTCGCCGCCATAGGGCTGCTGGCCGCATCGGCGGTGCTCGTCGTGCAGCCCGCGACCTCTGCAGAGCCCGCCAAATTGACGCTGTACGGCGCGCAGCACCAGCAGATGCTCGACATGCTGGTTCAGGGCTTCAAACAGAAGACCGGCATCGAGGTCGCGGTGCACAAGGGCGAGGCGCCGGAGATCGCCAATCAGTTGGCCCAGGAAGGCGGCTCCTCGCCGGCCGATGTCTACATCACCGAGAACTCGCCCGAGCTCATGCTGCTCGAAGAAAAGGGCATGCTGGCCAAAGTCGATGCCGCCACGCTGGCGCAAGTTCCCGCCAAATATTCGTCCCCGACCGGCGCCTGGACCGGCATGCTGGCCCGCGAAAACGTGCTCGAGTACAATCCTGCCCTGATCAAAGAGAGCGACTTGCCGGCATCGCTGCTCGACCTGGCCAAGCCTGCGTGGAAAGGCAAGGTCGCCTTCTCGCCCACCGATGCCGACTTCCTGCCTCTGATCAGCGCGGTCCGGATCCTCAAGGGGCGGGAGGCGGCGGTCGCCTGGCTCAAGGGCTTGAAGGAGAACGGGCAGGTCTATGACGACGACGAGGGCGTAGTGGCGGCGGTCGATGGCGGAGGGGCCAGTGTCGGCATCATCAACGGCTATTATTGGGAGCGCTTCCGCGCCGAAGCGGGCGCCGGAAAACTGCATAGCGCGATCCATCATTTCGCCGGCGGCGACCCTGGCGCTTTGGTCAACATCTCCGGGGCCGCGGTGCTGAAATCGTCGCCCAACCAGGCAGCCGCACAGCAGTTCCTGGCCTATGTGGTGTCGCAGCCCGTCCAGGCGGCCTTGGCCAAGAGCGACATCGATTTCGAATATCCGCTCGCCGCAGGCGTTCCGGCCAATCCGGCCCTGCGCCCCTTCAACGAGCTCCAGCCGCCCGACATCGGCATGCAGCAGCTTGGGGACGACCAGGGTGCGGCCGATCTGCTGAGGGAAGCCGGCCTGATCTGATGACCGCGACGGCGCTTCGCACGGCGAGCCGAAGGTCTGCTTCGGCCCGGGGATTTCCCAGCCCCGGGCCTTCTGCTGGTCGCCGCCCTGGCCTCCGGCCTCGTGCTGCTGCCGCTGTTGCACGTGCTCTTTCAAGCCGCGCATGTGCGGCCGGCCGATGCCGCGCGGCTGCTGTTTCGGCCGCTCGTCGGCCAGCTCCTGCTCAACACGGTCGGGCTGGTGGTCACGGCCACCGCCTGTTGTGCGGTCATCGGCACCGGGGCGGCCTGGTGCGTGGAGCGGACCCGGTTCCCGGGACGCCCGGCCTTCGCTGTGCTGCTGGCCGTTCCGCTGGCGCTGCCGGCCTTCATCACCAGCTACGCCTGGGTGTCGATGAGCCGGGCCTTCGAAGGCTACGGCGGTGCCCTGCTCGTTGTCACCGCGTCCTACACGCCGCTCGTCTACCTGCCGGTGGCGGCAGCGCTGCGCGGCATGGACCCGGCGCTCGAAGAGGCCGCGCGCTCGCTTGGCGTCGGCGGCCTGCGCAACTTCTTCCGGGTGATTCTGCCGCAACTGCGCCCCGCCCTGCTCGGCGGGATGTTGCTGGTCGCCCTGAATACGCTGGTGGAATTCGGTGCCTTCACGCTGTTGCGGTTTCGCACCTTCACGACGGAGATCTATGCCGAGTACCGGATCGGCTTCAACGGCCCGCAAGCCTCGCTGCTGTCCTTGGTGCTGATCGGGCTTTGCCTGATGTGCCTGGCCCTCGAGCTCAAGGTGCGGGGGCGGGCCAGCTACGGAAGGATCGACCGGGGCACGCGGCGGCGCGTCCAGCCGCTCTACCTCGGCTGGGCCGGGTTGCCGATGGCGGCCGGGTTCGGGCTTTTCACGCTGGCCACCGTGGGGGTGCCGCTCGGCATGATCCTCTACTGGCTCACGCAGCACAATTCGGCCGCCCTCTCGCCCGTGGTCGCTTCCGCGTCGCTGGTGCTGGCGGCGGCGGTCTCGTCGCTGAAGCTGGCGGTTTACGGCGTGATGCTCACGCTCGCGCTTGCGATTCCCGTGGCATTCCTGGCGACGCGCTACGAGGGACGCCTTGTGACCTTGCTCGAGCGCGCCACCTACCTGGCCCAGGGCGTACCGGGAATCGTGGTCGCCCTGTCGCTGATCGCGCTGACGATCGGCAATGCGCGACCGTTGTACCAGAGCACGCTCCTGCTGGTGGTCGCCTATGCGATCCTGTTTTTGCCTCTGGCGGTAGTCAGCCTGCGCGCGACCTTCGCCCAGCTCCAGCGCAGTTTGGAGGACGCCGGCCGCTCGCTCGGGCTGTCGCGTGCAGCCGTGGCCCGACGCGTCATCCTGCCCATGGCAGGCCCGGGTCTCGGCGCTGCGGCCGCCGTGGTATTCGTGTCAATCGTCACCGAACTGACCGCCACTCTGCTTCTGGCGCCGATCGGCACGGAAACCTTGGCGACCCAGATCTGGTCCGATACATCCACCATGGCCTTTGCGGCGGCAGCGCCCTACGCGGCCCTCATGGCAACCTTGTCGCTGATTTCGACCTGGATGCTGGCGGGACGTTTCGGTCGTATCGGGGGAGTGACGGCGCGTCCGTCGAACTAGCAGCATGGCCGCACTGATCCTCAAGGGAGTCTCGAAGGCCTTCGGCCACAAGGACATCCTCTGCAGCGTCGATCTCGAGGTGCCGTCCGGCAGCCTGGTTGCGGTTCTCGGTGCCTCGGGCAGCGGCAAGACCACATTGCTGCGTCTGGTCGCGGGTTTCGAACGATGCGACGCCGGGACCATCCAGATCGCCGACCGGCTCGTCGCCGGCCCCGGCCTGCACGTGCCGCCGGAGCGCCGCGCCGTCGGCTACGTGGCCCAGGAGGGCGCGCTGTTCCCGCACCTGTCGGTCGCCGACAATATCGTGTTCGGCCTCCCGCGCCAGCAACGCCGGGCCCGGCACCGGGTCGCCGAACTGCTCGACATGGTGGGACTTCCGGCGGATTTTGCGAGCCGGCCTCCCCATCAGCTTTCGGGCGGCGAACAGCAGCGTGTCGCCCTGGCCCGGGCCCTGGCGCCGGACCCCATGCTGGTGCTGCTGGACGAGCCCTTCTCCGCACTCGATACGGCGCTCCGGGCCGAAACCCGGCAGGCGGTCGCTCGCGCCCTGACGACGTCCGGCGCCACCGCCATTCTCGTGACCCATGATCAGCCCGAGGCGCTCTCGATGGGCAACCCGGTCGCGGTGCTGCGCGAGGGGCACCTGATCCAGGTCGCCAATCCGCGCACGATCTATCGCCACCCGGCCGATGCGGACCTCGCGCGGTTCGTCGGCGAGGCGGTGCTGGTGCCGGGCCTGGCCAAGGACGGGCGGGTCGAATGCCACCTCGGGCACCTGAAGCTGGCCGGGGGCATGCCGGAAGGCGCCGTGGAGGTGTTGATCCGGCCCGAGCAAATTCGCCTCGTGAGCACCGCGGACGAGGGCGCCATCCCGGCCCGCATCGAGACCGTGACCTTCTACGGCCACGACGCGACCGTGCATCTGTCCCTGGTCGCCGACCCGCTGGTGAAAATCACCGCCCGCATCGCCGGCTTCCGGGCGCCTCGCCCGGACGAGCAGGTCAATGTCGCGGTCGATGGCGCAGTGGTCACCTATCCCCGGGGCTGAGCGAAGAATTCGTCCTCAGAAGACGCCAGGAACGCGTCAGCGCAGCCGTTCGGCGTGCCAGCGCAGATGGTCCTCGATGAAGGTGGCGATGAAGAAGAACGAGTGGTCGTAGCCTTCGCGCCGGTTGAGGGTCAGCGGAATGCCGGCCTTGGCACAGGCCGCCGCAAGCAGTTCGGGCTTGAGTTCGCGGGTGAGGAATTCGTCGGCCGTGCCCTGGTCCACCAGGATCTCGGGCAGGCGCGCCCCATCCTCGATCAGCGCGCAGGCATCGTAGGGACGCCATGCGGCGCGATCCGGCCCCAGATAGCCCTTGAGCGCCTTCTCGCCCCAGGGACAGTGCATCGGCGACACGATGGGGGCCAGCGCCGATACCGAGCGGAACCGGCCCGGATTGCGCAAGCCGATCGTCAGCGCGCCATGGCCGCCCATCGAATGGCCGCACAGCGCCTGCCGGCCCATGTCGACCGGCAGTTTCGCCTCGACCAGCGCCGGCAGCTCCTGCTCCACATAGCGGCGCATGTGGAAATGCTTGGACCAGGGCGCCTCGGTGGCGTCGAGGTAAAAGCCCGCCCCCTGGCCGAAATCATAGTCCGGCACGTTGGGGACGCGCTCCCCGTGGCGGTCGGAGCCGCGCGGCGACGTGTCGGGCACGATGAGCGCGATGCCGAGTTCCGCCGCGACCCGCTGGGCGCCGGCCTTCTGGGTGAAATTGTCCTCGGTGCAGGTCAGCCCCGACAGGAACCAGAACACGGGCACTTTGCCGCGCCGCGCCGCCGGCGGCCAGAAGGCGGCAAAGCGCATCGCTGTGCCGGTGGCCTCCGAATCGTGCTTGTAGGTGCGCTGCAGCCCACCGAAGACACGGGCTTCCGAGACGATTTCGAGGGTCATGGCCGCCTCAGAACTGCACCACCGATCGGATCGACTTGCCCTCGTGCATCAGGTCGAACGCCGTATTGATGTCCTCGAGCGGCATCCTGTGGGTGATCAGGTCGTCGATGTTGATCTTGCCCTCCATGTACCAGTCGACGATCTTGGGCACATCCGTGCGGCCACGCGCGCCCCCGAAAGCCGAGCCGCGCCAATTGCGCCCGGTCACGAGCTGGAACGGACGCGTCGAGATTTCCTGGCCCGAGGGCGCCACGCCGATAACGATCGAGGTGCCCCAGCCGCGGTGACAGCATTCCAGCGCCTGGCGCATCGTATGAATATTGCCGATACATTCGAACGAGAAATCGGCGCCGCCGCCGGTGATGTCGACGATGGCCTGCACCACCTTGTCGCGCCCGACCACGTCGGGATTCACGAAATCCGTCATGCCGAACTTCTTGGCCATCTCGGCCTTGCCCGGATTGAGGTCGACCCCGACGATCTTGTCGGCTCCCACCATCCTGGCGCCCTGGATGACGTTGAGCCCGATGCCGCCCAGGCCGAACACCACCACGTTGGCACCGGGCCAGACCTTGCCCGTATAGACCACCGCGCCAATGCCCGTGGTGACGCCACAGCCGATGTAGCAGATCGTGTCGAAGGGGGCGTCCTCCCGCACCTTGGCAAGCGCAATCTCGGGCAACACCGTGAAGTTCGAGAAGGTCGAGGTGCCCATGTAGTGGAACATTTCGCCGCCATCGCACTGAAAGCGGCTGGTGCCGTCCGGCATCACGCCCTGCCCCTGGGTGGACCGGATCGCCGTGCACAGGTTCGTGCGCTGCGACAGGCAGCTTTTGCACTGCCGGCACTCGGGCGTGTAGAGCGGGATCACATGGTCGCCGACCTTCACGGAGGTGACGCCGGCCCCGATCTCGCGCACGATCCCGGCGCCCTCGTGGCCCAGCACGGCCGGGAACTTGCCTTCGGAATCGAGGCCCGAGAGCGTGTAGGCGTCGGTGTGGCACACACCCGTGGCCATGATCTCGACCAGCACTTCGCCGGCCTTCGGCCCTTCGAGTTCGATGGTTTCGATGGTGAGCGGCTTGTTGGCGGCCCAGGCAACGGCGGCACGGGTTTTCATGGCAGCTTCCGATTGGCGAAAAACGCTCGCTCATAGCCGGAAGAGCGGGCGGTGGCTATCCGTGCAGCGACCCGCGCGTGTCGATGCAGAGCCTCGCCCGGTGATCGGATGCCGGACCTACTGGTCAGCCCTCGGCGACGATCCGGAAGAAGCGGGCTTGCAGCATCGCGTCGTCGCGTAGCCGGCCCGAAAAGCACGAGGTGGTCATCCTGGCGCCCGGCTTATGGGCACCCCGGCACGACAGGCACATATGTTCGGCCCGGATCAGCACCGCCGTGCCCTTGGGCGACAGATACTCCTCCAGCGCCTGGGCGATCTGCGCCGTCAGACGCTCCTGGATCTGCAGACGCTTGGCGTAAAGGTCGACCAGGCGTGCCAGTTTCGACAGGCCGACGACCCGGTCGCCCGGCAAATAGCCGATCGCGGCCTCCCCGATGAACGGGGCCAGGTGGTGCTCGCAATGCGATTCGAACCGAATGCCCGCGAGCACCACGAGATCCTCATAGCCCTCGACCTCGCTGAAGGTCTTGCTGAGGATCTCCTCGGGCGAATGGCCATAGCCGGCGAAATAGCTGCGAAAGGCCTTGAGAACGCGCTTGGGCGTCTCGGCCAGCCCTTCGCGGTCCGCGTCCTCGCCGATCCAGGAGAGCAGCGTGCGGACCGCGTCGGACGCTTGAGACTCACTGGGGCGCTCCCGGCTGGCATCCTTCGAGCCGGACTGCGACTTGGAATGCGGCAAGTTCACTCTCCCGTCGTTGATCGCGCCTTCTTGGGGCGCGTGCGCACGATCCTTACTCCGACGCTCTTGCAGTCGTCGTAGACATCGAGCTTGCGAACATACACCCGCACGGCGGCCGCTTGAGGAGAATCGAAGCAGATTTTCGCAACCTCGTCAGCCAGGGTTTCCTGAAGTTCGATATGCGGCCCCTTGGCCAGCGCCAGAATTGCGCCATGGATGCGGTCGTAATCGACAACGTTCTCGATGCGGTCGCCATGGTCCGGGTTGTGCGGCAGCACCAGAAGTTCAACCGAGATCCTGACCCGCTGGGGTGCAAGCTTTTCCTGTGCATAAACCCCGATGCGGAGCGGCAACTCGATGTCTTCGAACACGAGCACCCGGGCGCTGTTGTCGTTCGACGACAGATCACCGTGCAGATCGGAGAATAGGCTCATGCGGAACTCTGCCTCGCGACGGGCGTGAAGGCCAGGCGCCGCTCCCGTCCGGGTCGCGACATAGGCGTGGATCGCGGCCGAGGTCCAGCGTCTTCGTCGGGCTTGATTCCAATTTATTAGAGTCTAAGATCACTATATGAGCCTGAGTGACCTCAACATTGATGGCCGGATCGGCACCCGCATCCGCCAGGTTCGGACCGACCAGAGCTTGTCGCTTGACGCCCTGGCCCGCCAGGCCGGGGTAAGTCGCGCCATGCTGTCGCGCGTCGAGCGGGGCGAATCGAGCCCCACGGCGCAATTGCTCGTCCGGATCTGCGGCGGCCTCGGCATCACGCTTTCCGCCCTCTTCGCGGGACCCATAGTCCCGGCCAGCCCGCTGTCGCGGTACGCGAGTCAGCCGACCTGGCGCGACCCGGCGACGGATTATCTGCGCCGCAGCGTTTCCCCGCCCGGCACGGGTTCGCGGGTGGAGATCACCGAGGTCGAATTTCCGGCGCACGGCAGCATCGCGCTCGATGCCATGCCCCTGCCCGACGCCGACCAGCATGTCTGGGTGCTCGAAGGCGCCCTCGAGCTTCAGATCGGCGAGGAGCCGTTCCGGCTCGAAGCCGGGGATTGCCTGATGATGCGCTTCGATCGACCAATTCGGTTTCACAATCCCACCGCGCGGCCGACCCGCTATGCGGTCATCATCGGCCGTGGAGGCGGACGAGCATGACCGGACCCAGTCCAGGTTCAGAAAACCTTGCGATCCGCATCCTCGATCCCGCCGAAACCGAGGCGCGGCTCGAGGAGCTCGCGGAGATCCTGGTCGATGCCGTGGCGCATGGCGCCTCGGTCAATTTCATGGCCGGATTTTCCCATGAAGAGGCCCGAGCTTTCTGGCGCAATCAGCGTTCCGGCATTGCGGCGGGTGAAAAGCGGCTCTTTGTCGTCGACGACGGCACGCGGCTGCTGGCCACCGCACTGCTGATGTTCGCGCCCCAGCCCAATGCGCCGCACCGGGCCGAGATCGGCAAGATGCTGGTCCATTCGACGGCACGGCGGCAGGGGCTCGGGCGGCGCCTGCTGGCCGCGGTGGAGGAGGGAGCACGTGCGGCAGGCCGCACGTTGCTGATGCTCGACACCGAAAGCGGCAGCGCCGGCGACAAGCTCTACCGGAGCTGCGGCTGGATCGCGATCGGCGGGGTGCCGGACCACGCCTATCGGCCGGAGGGACGGCTCGCCGAGACGACCCTGTTCTACAAAACGCTGGTCTGAGCACGCCACCGGAGCAGGCCGAGCGGCCGGCCATCGATACAGGCCAGCCCAAGGGCGATCAGCGCCATGCCCGCAAATGTCACGGTCGAGAGCGTCTCGCCCAGAAAGACGGCGCCGAGCAGCACCGCGCTGACCGGGACCAGCAGCGTCACAAGCGATACGTTGGTGGCGCCTGCCCGCGCCAGGATGCGGAAGAACAGCATGTAGGCGAGCGCGGTGCTCGGCACGGCGAGGCCCACCAGGGCGGCCCAGGTGCCGAGGCCCGGTAGGGGCAGCGTCCAGGGCCGGTCGAAGAGAACGAAGAGCGGCAGCATCAGGAGGGTGCTGGCCGTGACCTGTCCGGTCGCGACCTTGAGGGGCGCAAGCCCCCGGAACCGCCGCCCGAAAACCCCCGCGAGCCCGTAGGAGATCGAAGCCAGCAGGACCGCCAGCTTGCCCAGAAGATCGCCACCCCCGATATGCGCCAGCGCCTCCGGCCCGACCAGCACCGCGACACCCGCGAAGCCGAGCCCGATCCCGATCATCTTGCCGCCGGTGAGCTTCTCGTTCGCGGTCGCCAGATGGGCCACCAGGCCCGTGAACATGGGCGTGGTCGCATTCAGGATCGATGCGAGCCCGCTGGCGATATGGGTTTCGCCGAAGGCGATCAGCGAGAACGGAATCGCGTTGTTGAGCAGGCCCATGACCAGAAAGGCGCGCCAGGTCCGCCCGTCGCGCGGCATGGCCTCGCGCCGCAGCAGCAGGGCGATGTTGAGCACCAGGGCCGCGATGGCGACGCGGCCGAACACGACGCTGAACGGCGGCAGGGCCGCCACCAAAATCTTGTAGAACAGGAAGGAGCCGCCCCACAGGCCCGAGAGGACGAGCAGCAGCGCCCATTCGGTGGAGCCCATCCGGGGTGCGGGCACGGTGCCGGTCATGGGTTCAGGCCGCGTCGTGGAAGATCACGCCGAGGGTGAAGCGGCTGCCCTCCCGCACCGTGCTGACGCCGTGCCGCAGGGCCGCCTTGTAGATGCCGTTGGTGCCCCGGGCAGGCCGATGATGGACCGCGAAGACCGCCGCCTGGCCAAGCCCCAGCGGCACCACCGTGGCGCGCGACTGCGACCGGGGTTTTTGCTCCACCAGTACCAGTTCGCCGCCCGAAAAATCCCGGCCCGGCTGGCTCAACAGAACCACGACCTGGAACGGGAACAGCCGCTCGCCGTACACATCCTGGTGCAGGCGGTTGTAGTCGCCAGGGCCATATTTCAGCAGCAGCGGCGTCGGCCGGGCCTGGCCCGCGGCGGCGCATTCGGCCGAAAACTCGGCGAGGCTCGCCGGAAAGGTCCCGGTCTGGCCCAGCAGGGTACGCCAGCGATTGGCGACCGGGGCCAGCCGAGCATAAAGGGTCTCCCGCAGGCCCTGTACCAGGTCGGGCAGCGGATAGCCGAAATATTGGTATTCGCCCTGCCCGAACCCGTGCCGGGCCATGACCACCTTGCTGCGAAAACTCCCGGTTTCGTAGAGCGCCGCGAGGTCCGTGCATTCGGTGCCGGTCAGGACGGGCCCGAGCGCCGCCCAGCCCTCGGCATCGAGCGCCGCTTCGGCGTCGCTCCATGGCAGGCCGGCAAGCCGATCGGCAAGCGCCTCCTTCATCGTGCGCCCCTGCCCTGCCCGGCTGTTTCCGCCGACGCGCGCTCGGCGGAGATCCGCTCGGCATCGAGCAGGGCGCGCTTGCGCTTCGGGCCCCAGCGATAGCCCGACAAGCTGCCGTCCGATCGCACTACCCGGTGGCACGGGATCAGCACCGCGATCTCGTTGCCGGCGCAGGCCCG
Source organism: uncultured Alphaproteobacteria bacterium (assembly GCA_963851175.1). GTDB lineage: Bacteria > Pseudomonadota > Alphaproteobacteria > Rhizobiales > Beijerinckiaceae > Lichenihabitans. Next base: position 324,715 of record CAWKNU010000001.1, read on the forward strand.
GGCCACGGCCCGCACCGCCGTCGGCCGGCCGAGCGCCGCCGCGACCTCGGCATAGCTCGCCGTGTGGCCCAGCGGGATCTCGCGCAGCGCCTGCCAGACCCGCGTCTGGAAGGCCGTGCCCTGGATGTCGAGCGGCAGGTCGAGCGCCCGGGCCGGCGCATCGAGATGGTGGGCCACGGCTTCGACCCAGGCCTGGAGCTCCGCCTGGTCCTCGACCAGGGTTGCGGCGGGAAAGCGCCGCCGCAATTCGTCGAGCAAGGCCGCGGGATCCTCGCCGAACGCGGTGGCGCAGACGCCGCGCGCGCTGGCGGCCAGCAGCATGGGGCCGATGGCTGTGTCGCGGATGGCGTAGCGGATTTTTTGGCCCGCACCGCCCCGGCGCTTGGCGCCCGGCGTCATGCCCAGTCCCGACGCCGCCGCCGCATAGGCCCGCGAGGGCGACCCGTAGCCCGCGGCATAGACCGCCTCGGTGACCCCGGTGCCGGTTTCGAGCGCGCCCGACAGCCTGCGCAGTTTGACGGTTCGCGCATAGGCGCCCGGGGTGGCGCCGGTGATCTGCGTGAATAATCGATGGAAATGGTGGCGGCTCATGCCGGCCTTGTCAGCAAGCACCGCAAGGGTCGGCGAGGCCTCGCTCCCCTCGATCGACGCGCAGGCAGTCGCGACCGCCCGGCGGTGCCGCTCGATCGGCGAAGCCTCGTCGGGCCGGCAGCGCTTGCAGGGCCGCAGACCCGTGGCGGCCGCCTCGGCGGCGGTGGGGAAGAAGCGCAGGTTTTCCGGGCGCGCCGGCCGCGACGGGCAGGACGGCCGGCAATAGATGCCGGTGGTCACGACACCGACCAGAAAGGTGCCGTCGGCCGCCGGATCGCGGGCCCGCACCGCGGCCAGGCAAAGGTCGCGGTCGAGCTTTGCGGGCATGGCGCGGTCCAGAATTTCGGGATTTTCGCGGTCGAGACTTTTGGGCATGTCGAGCATGGACGCCTCCTGTGCCACCTTATTAGGTGTCGCGCCGCCGTCCACGCCACCCGGGCGTTGCTGTCTCATTCGGGGGGTGCAAATTTATGGGGCGGCAGCGGCGTGATAGTGGGAATCGATCGAGGGTGATGCCATGGACCCGCGCGAAAAACTCCTGGAACGCTACGAGGCGGCAAGCGTCGCGGACGATTTCGACGCGATGGGCCGCTTGCGCCACCCGGACTGGTTCATGCTCTGGCCGCAATCCGGGGAGGTCGTGCGCGGCCATGCCAATTACGTGGCGGTGCGCACCAACCGGCCCGAAGGCGGAGGCCCCCGGGTAGAGCCGCTGCGGCGCGGCGGCTCGGGCGATACATGGTGGTCCGAGTTCGTGATCCATTATGGCGACGGCGCGCGCTGGCTTGGCATCACGCTCTACGACTTCAGCGGCGATCTTGTCCGCAGCGAGCGCGTCTATTTCGGCCAAGGTTTTGCGCCTCCGGCGTGGCGCGCGCAATGGGTCGAGCAGGGCAAGCCCGCCCTCGGATAGAGGGGGCGCGGGGGTGCGGTTCATGCCTGGGACCCGGTCAGGCCTGCACCTAAACCACTCGGCCTGACGCCATGTTCGCATAATTGGCGCACAAGCACCGCGTCCGGACGCGACGGCCCGCCGTGCAGGCCATGGTGCTCGCCGGCCTCCTGATCGCCGGCGCCTTCACCCTCCCGTTCGGACGGATGCTGGGGCGGTGGCTGTTGGGGTAGAGGGCTCGCACTCGTCAACGGCTGTCGGTTTGGCAGGCAACTTACGCCTCTATCGGGCGAACTTCCCGTCCGCGTGCATGATCGGATTGGAGTTACCGAAGGACAGATCTTGCCTGACGCTCGGCATGATGTCCGACCTGAGGCGTGCAGAACCTGCAAATCAGCCCGTGTGCGTTGTACTTCTGGCTCCGCTCTCCTGCCGTGCTGCCTGACCGGTCGCGTACAGACAACCGTGCTGACGCCCAGCCATTCGCCTTCGGCACCGAAATTTCCCGGCCTAGCGACCCAGGTGTGGTCGCTCTGGCAGAAGCCTAACTCCCAACGCGGTATGGCGCGCTCATAGGGAAACGTGCAGGATCAATTCGCATTCACACTTTTGGTTGTGTAGAAGCGGTTATATTTCGGAGCAAGGATTCAACAGGTAGCGAAGGAAGACTTGGACGCTCTGCTCGAGCGCATGGACGCGATAGCGAATGCGGTGAACTCGTTCACCTCGGAAGCAGTGCAGCAGGAAGCGCTCTCGGCGCTAATCGCCGCTTTTGAGGGCAGGTCACACGGAAACAAAAGCCCTCATCCGCCGGCGCCGGAAAAACCCCAGCCATACACTGAACCTGACCAGCCCGAAGAGGCTCCCCCAAACGCCAACAAGGGCGCGAAGCCAAAATCAAGCAAGCCGAAGAACACAGGAAGGGGATCAACAAACGATTGGAAGATGGTGAAGGACCTAAATCTTCACCCATCGAGCAAGCCGTCGTTCGCTGATTTCATTGAAGGAAAGAAGCCGTCTTCAAACGAAGATCGGTATGCTGTGGTCGTATACTACCTTTCAGAGATTCTTGGTGTTTCTGCGGTGACTATTCATCAAGTTGGCACCATCTTCCGACTGACCAAATCGTGGAAAGAGCCAACAAATCTGGCGAGTGGACTCAGGGTAGCATCGTCCAGAAAAGGAACTATCGATACTAGAAATTACGAAGACATAAAGATCACGCCAGCGGGGCGTAATTTCGTGGATCACGACCTGCCCTCGAAGCCGAAGGGGTCTAAGTGACCACGGTAATTGCTGCCGATGCCTTAAGGGGCGTTCCCGACTGCCTGAGGACTCCGCTGCTCGACGAGTTCAACAAGCTCGCCCAGCACTACCGTAAGTCAAGGTGGGAGCCCGCAGAGTTAAACGGCGGAAAGCTATGCGAAATTGTCTACACCATACTGAAGGGCCATGTTGATGGCTCGTTTCCCACAAGCCCATCCAAGCCGAATAACATGGTCGATGCCTGCAATGCTCTGGCTCAGGCAAGCAAATTCCCTCGGTCCGTCCGGATCCAAATCCCACGGATGCTGATCGCCCTTTATGAGATAAGGAATAATCGCAACGTCGGGCACGTCGGCGCGGATGTTGACCCGAGCCACATGGACGCCACCGTAGTCTACGGCATCGTTCGGTGGATTATGTCGGAGTTGGTCCGCATCTTTCACGGGATTACACCTGACGAGGCTTCGGCCGTGGTGGACGGGCTTACAGAGCGCGAGGTGCCGCTTCTCTGGCGAATGAAGGACCGTGTTCGCGTGCTCGGCTCCGGCCTGTCCGCCAAGGACAAGGCGCTCGCTCTTCTCTACGGATCGCCTGGGCCGGTGTCGGTAAGCGACATCGTCGAGTCCATCGAGTACTCAAACTCCAGCCAGTTCCGACGGAAAGTGCTGAAGCCCGCGCACAAGGCCGATCTCATTCATTTCGACGAGAATGCGGATATCGTCACAATCTCGCCTGTCGGCATCAGGCACGTTGAACAAAATGTCCCGCTTGTTGTCTGAGTCTTCTGCAGCCCACTTTGCTGTTCTTAGAGCAAACTCTGCATTCTCTCAGGACCATGCTCTCCAGCACGCACCCTCGTCGCGCAACGCCCTCCGCGCGACGCCAAAGATGCATGATGGTGGATCTTCCAAGCTAGCCTTTTGGGTCAGACTAGGACAGCGGTCGGCTTGAAGCCCCCGCCCTTTCCTCTTCCGCGCAACGCGCTTAGGTAAGCCCCAGTTCCCCTTTCTCAGAACAAAGCCGCCGCCCATGCCTCCGTTCCGTTCCCGCACCACCACACACGGCCGCAACATGGCGGGCGCGCGCGGGCTCTGCGCGCCACCGGAATGAAGGACTCCGATTTCAGCAATGCTTATCAGGGTGTGAAAGCCCATCACGCGAGAACCTGTAAGCCGTGCTTCTGGACGACGGCCAGCAGCTTGAGCGCCATCCCGCTCGGCCGCTTGGCGCCGGTCTCCCACTTCTCGACCGTGCTTTCGCTCGTGTTGAGGTATCGGGCGAAGACCGGCTGGCTGACGTTGTTGGCCTCCCGGAGCTGCTTGATCTGGGCGGGCTCGATCTCGGTCGGAACGGCCAAGTGGCGAGCGTCAAAGTCGCGCATGGTCGCCTTGTCGAGCGCGCCGACCTTGTGCAGCATGGCCGCAGACGCGTGAATCGCTTCGGAAATATCGCTCTTGAACCTACGTTTCCTCATCGACAAATCTCCACCAGGTCTCCCTGCTCCAGCAGCGTCGCGATCTGTTCATCGTTCAGCGTCGCATAGCTCTGCGCGAGGGTGCGGAAGTCCTCCAGTTCATCATCCGCGATGTTGGCCCGGTCCTTCTTGGCGAACAGGTACTGAAAGACCCAGTATCGTCCGCCCTTGGCGAGAATGACGCTCCGGTGCATGTTCTCGTTCAGGCGCTTCTTGAAGACCCCGCCTCCCAGATCGACGGCTTGGCCGTTCATCACCTCCTCGATCGCCTCGCAAAGTTCAGCATCCCTGATGCGAGCCTTTCGCGCCGCCTTCAAAAACCAGGAGGTTTTGAAGGTTCGCCTGATCGTTTGAGCGCGACCCAGAGTTGATGTAGCACCCGGTGCTATCGAAATCAATGATCGGGAGCGTCTAACCACAAGGTGTCTGCCCGGCTGAGTGGACTGAGATGTACTTTGGAGCGATCTGTCAGCGAACGCCACCTCCGGTCACCGTAGCGCTGGAGGAGTTCCAAGCCCCTTCCCCCAACTCCCCGCCCTTCCCACCGCCGCTCAACAGGCTTAAGTAAGCCCCCAACTCCCTTCCCCAAAAGAAGCCGCCGCCCATGCCTCCGTTCCGTTCCCGCACAACCACCCATGGCCGCAACATGGCCGGCGCACGCGGGCTCTGGCGCGCCACCGGCATGAAGGACGAGGATTTCGGCAAGCCCATCGTGGCGGTGGTCAACAGCTTCACCCAGTTCGTGCCCGGCCACGTGCACCTCAAGGATCTCGGCCAGCTCGTGGCGCGCGAAATCGAGGCGGCCGGCGGCGTCGCCAAGGAATTCAACACCATTGCGGTCGACGACGGCATCGCCATGGGGCACGACGGCATGCTGTATTCGCTGCCCTCGCGCGAGATCATCGCGGACAGCGTGGAATATATGGTCAACGCGCATTGCGCCGACGCCATGGTGTGCATCTCCAATTGCGACAAGATCACGCCCGGCATGCTGATGGCGGCGCTGCGGCTCAACATCCCGGCGGTGTTCGTGTCGGGCGGCCCGATGGAAGCCGGCAAGATCAACCTGCGCGGCAAGGTGCAGGCGCTCGATCTCGTGGACGCCATGGTGGCGGCCGCCGACGACAGCGTCACCGAGGAGGAGGTCAAGGTCATCGAGCGCTCGGCCTGCCCGACCTGCGGCTCGTGCTCGGGCATGTTCACGGCCAATTCGATGAATTGCTTGACGGAGGCGCTCGGCCTGTCGCTGCCCGGCAACGGCTCGACGCTGGCCACCCACGCCGACCGCAAGCGGCTGTTCGTGGAGGCCGGCCATCTCGTGGTCGATCTGGCGCGCCGCTATTACGAGCAGGACGATACGTCCGTGCTGCCGCGCCAGATCGCCAGTTTCGAGGCCTTCGAGAACGCTATGACGCTCGACATCGCCATGGGGGGCTCGACCAACACGGTGCTGCACCTTTTGGCCGCGGCCCATGAGGGCGAGGTGCCGTTCACCATGGCCGATATCGACCGGCTGTCGCGCCGCGTGCCGGTTTTGTGCAAGGTGGCGCCCGCCAAGAGCGACGTGCACATGGAAGACGTGCATCGCGCCGGCGGCATCATGGCGATTTTGGGCGAGCTCGACCGCGCCGGGCTGATCCATGCCGACGCCGGCTCGGTCCATGCCGAAAGCCTTGGGGCGGCGCTCGACCGCTGGGACGTGGCTCGCACGACGAGCGAGAGCGTGCACGGGTTCTACAAGGCGGCGCCCGGCGGCGTGCCCACCCAGGTGGCGTTCAGCCAGGCGCGGCGCTACGAAGAGGTCGACCTCGACCGCGAGGGCGGCGTGATCCGCGATGCCGCGCACGCGTTCAGCCAGGACGGCGGGCTGGCGGTGCTGTACGGCAACCTCGCCGAGGACGGCTGCATCGTGAAGACCGCGGGGGTGGATGAGGCGATTCTCAAGTTCACCGGCACCGCCCGGGTGTTCGAGAGCCAGGATTCGGCGGTCGACGGCATCTTGAACGGCAAGGTGGTGCCGGGTGACGTGGTGCTGATCCGCTACGAGGGGCCGCGCGGCGGCCCCGGCATGCAGGAGATGCTCTATCCGACCAGCTATCTGAAATCGAAGAAGCTCGGCAAGGTCTGCGCCTTGGTGACGGACGGCCGGTTTTCCGGCGGCTCGTCGGGCCTGTGCATCGGCCATGTGTCGCCGGAAGCCGCCGAGGGCGGCATCATCGCGCTGGTGCAAGAGGGCGACCGGATCGAGATCGACATCCCCAACCGCTCCATCCACCTCGCGGTGCCGGATGCGGAGCTTGCGGCGCGGCGCGAGGCCATCGTGGAAAAGGGCAAGGACGGGTTCCGGCCTGCGGAGCCCCGCAAGCGCAAGGTGACGACCGCGCTGAAGGCCTATGCGGCCATGACCACCAGCGCCTCGCGCGGCGCCGTGCGGGTCGTGCCGGAGTAGGGGCGCAAGGCGGGGCTGCTTTGCTAACTCATCTCATGAGCATGGCTTGACCACCATCGCATTTGATTGGGACCCGGCGAAGGCGACGAGCAATGCCAGCAAGCATGGCGTCACCTTCGACCAGGCCTCGACCGTATTCCGGGACCCGCTGGCTTTGTCGATATTCGACCCGGACAGCAGCATTGGAGAAGAACGCTGGATCACGCTGGGTGCGGCTGGGACCGGAGCTCTCACCCTTGTGGTGCATACTTGGGAGGAGGACGGTTCGGGGCACGTCGCGGTCCGCATCATCTCGGCGCGGCACCCGACCCGCAACGAGGCGCGGCACTATCGCGAGGGTACATGAAAGACGAGTACGATTTTTCACGAGCCCAACGGGGCAGATTTTTCCGCGAAGGCGCCGTGCTAGCGTCTCCCATCCACCTCGATCCCGACCTGCTGGCGATCCTGAAAGCAAAGGCCGAGGCCCGAGGGGTGTCGCTGGACGATCTGGTCAATAGTCTTCTTCGTAAAGACATCGAGTTCGGTCGAATCCGCCAGGCCGTTGTGACCCTGTAGCGCGGCGACGCGCGGCATCATTCCGCGGCCGCCAGGTCCGGTTCCGGCAGGCTGGGAGCGGGCGCGTTGGGATCGCCGGGCAGCGTCTCCCAGCCCAGATCCGGCAGGCTGGCGAGCCTGCAGCCGGATGAGTCCATGCGGGTCACGACAAGGTCCCGCGCATCGAGGTGCTTGATCCTGGTGCGGGCACGCCCGGCCGAATGCATGCCGCAGCGTCGCGCCACCTCGGCATCGGACGGACAGGGCAGGCCTTGCAGGGCCGCTCCGGCCAGAATGAGGTACACGGCCTGCAGGTCTTCCGGGATCGTGGCCGCGAGCGCAATGGCGCGGTCCCATTCCGCAGGTGCGGTCGCCGGATCGATGCCGGCGCGTGCGATATTCACGTAGCGCCGGAAGTCGGGCAAGGGCACGGCACCGCCGATCCGCGCGATGCGACAGCGCGCCTGAAAATCCTGGTAGAGCACCGGCTCGGGCCTGAAAGCGGCCTCCGGGTCGCCCATCATCTCATGCGCGATGGCCCTGAAGCGGCTGTCCCGTTCGGCCGGCGGCAGGGCCGGCGCCCCGCCGTCTTCGGGCGGACTGGACGGACCGGGATCGCGCGCGATCTGTTCGAGCAGCTGGTTGGTGGAGGTCGCGGGCCTGAGAGGCGCGCGCCGTTCCGCCGCCGGGCGTACCGGGGCGGCGGGTACCGGGGCCAGGATCAGGTCCCGGGCCTCCGTGCCCTGCTGGGCCGGCAGGGGCGTCAGTTTCGGTGTGCCGGCGCGCGGCTGGGTTTCGACCGGGCCCACCCGGACCGGAAGCGGACGGCGGGACAGCGCCGGTCCGAGCGCCACGAAGTGCCCCTGCTGCAGTTCGCGGAACACTTCCGCCTGGCGTCGCTCCAGCCCGAGAAGGTCAGCGGCCCGGGCCATGTCGATGTCGAGAAAGGTCCGCCCCATGAGAAAATTCGACGCCTCCGCGGCGACGTTCTTGGCCAGCTTGGCCAGGCGTTGGGTTGCCACGATGCCGGCCAGGCCGCGCTTGCGGCCCCGGCACATCAGATCGGTCATGGCGCCGAGCGAGATCTTGCGCGCCTCCTCCGAAACGTCGCCCGAGACCGCGGGCGCGAAGAGCTGGGCCTCGTCGACCACCACCAGCACCGGATACCAGAACTCCCGGTCGGCATCGAACAGGCCGCCCAGGAAGGTCGCGGCGGCGCGCATCTGCTTTTCGGCGTCGAGATCCTCAAGGCTCAGCACAGCCGACACCCGGTGCTGGCGCACCCGTCCCGCAACGCATTCGAGCTCCGCGAGCGGACGGTTCGCGTCGATCACCACGTGGCCGTAGCGCTCGCCGAGCGTCGCGAAATCCCCCTCCGGATCCACGATGACCTGCTGGACGTACGGGGCGCTCTGCTCGAGCAGGCGGCGCAGCAGATGGGATTTGCCGGACCCCGAATTTCCCTGAACCAGCAGCCGGGTCGCCAGCAATTCCTCGAGGTCCAGCATCGCAGGGGTGCCGACGCCGCCGTGCGCCGATGTCGTCCCTATATCGATTTCGATTTTCATCGGCCTCCTCGGTCGAGCCCGGGGCGGCCGCGCTGAAACCCCTCCGGTCAACCATCAACGCTTGAGTTCGAGGCATAGCTTAGGCTGTGCGCCGGGGGGAAGCGTGGCGCCGCCTCCCCGCGCCCTCGTCCACATCTTCGAGCCAGCCTTCAGCCCGCCGACGCGAGGGCCCGTCCCGAACACGGCACGTCCGCCACGAACTTGACTCCGACTTCGGCGTTGCGGCGCCACACGACTTCGGCGCGGTACCACCGGTCGCGCCCACTGATCTGAAGATCGAACCTGTCCGGCAACTCGACCGCATCGATCGCCACGAGCTTGGCCCCGCTCGGGGACAGGTCGCGGATCAGGCAGAACGACGCGCTGGGGGCGGCTTCGGCCCCGATGAAGGCAGCCCTGAAAGACCCCTTCCGACTCGTTCGTCGCTGTTCAGACATGGGCTGCCCCGGAGATCCCTCACCAAGCCATCGGAGCGGTTAAAACTTCTTTTCTCCGCGAGGTGAACCTGGGTCCAGACCGGCCAGCCTACGGCTTTCTTGCGCCCGTTCGGGCCACAAAGACATACCGGTCGATTTGTCAAGCCGGATTCTCGAACTTCTGGCCCCGAAGCGCGTTGGGGGTCCATGCATCTTCGGGAGAGTCACATGGATCGCACTGTCTGGATCGCCGCTAGCGCACTCGCAACCTGGCTCCTGGTCGGCGCAGCCGCAATCGCCTGATTACACCTCGCTAGGCGGCGGGGCTTGCCGCTCCGTCCGCGGGTTCGCGCCGATCGTTCTCGGCGTTGGTATAGTAGGCGCGTTTGGCCGCATACATCATGGTGTCCGCACGCGTGACGACGGATTCCAGCCTCTCTCCGCGGGCGGCTGTCGCGGCGCCGATGGAAAAGCTCAAGGCTGTCGTCCCGTAGAACTGGTTATTGATTTCGACCAGTCGGTGTATGTCGTCCATCATGGTCAGGCCGTCGGCTTCGTCCCCGCCCGGCATCAAGACGGCGAACTCGTCCCCCCCTATGCGGCAGGCCGTCCATGGCGGGGCCACGAGTTCCAGGAGCACTTCGCCGAAGCGGCGCAGCAGAGCGTCGCCTGCCACATGCCCCATCTCGTCGTTGGCGGCCTTGAGGCCGTTGAGGTCGACGATCACGATGGTGACGGGAGCGATGGCCTTCCGCTCCAGGCGATTCAGTTCGTCGGCATAGAATGAACGGTTGTGCAGACGGGTCAGTACGTCGTGCTTGCCAAGGAATTCCAGATAGGCCTCCGCCTTCTTGCGTGCGGTGATGTCGGTCAATGCGACCTGCACCAGTGACCAGTCGCCCTCGTATCCGGGAAAGACCGAGAATTGCAGGTGAAGGTGAAGCTCGCTGCCGTCCAGGGCGTAGTTCGCCACTTCCCTGCGCTGGAACAACTTGTCTTCCCAAAGGTCGATCAATTGTTCCCGGAAGTGGCGGTGCATCTCCTCGCGAAAAACGCTGCTCAGCGAGTTGAGCAGCGTGTCGCGGTCCGGCGCAGCGAAGAGTTGGAGCGTGTGGTTGTTTACGTCGATGACTCGGACCTCGCTGATGCAGCGATCGACGAATTCGGGATGGACATCCGTGAAGGTGCGGAAGTCCGAAATTCCCCTGCTGCGCACCTCGTCGAGGAGCTTCTTCACGCCGCTGAAATCTTCGACCCACAGCGACACGGGGGAATGTTCGAAGAGCCCGCGCGCATATTGCTCGCTGGCAGCAAGATGGCGGCGCGCGGTTTCGCGTGAAGTGCAATCCTCGATCGCCAGCAGAACCCGTTCCCAACTGGTCTCATAGCCCGGCAGGATGCTTCCCTTGAGGTAGAGATCGAGGCGGCGGCCCGACAAGGTGTAGTTCACGGTGTGGCTTGCGAAGTCCGTTCGCCCCTCCCACATCTGCGCCAATTCTTCGACATGCGTCTCGAACATCGCATCTCGCAGAATCCTGCCGAGATTTTCGGTCAGGTGATGCAGATCGTCTGCTTCGAACAGGGTCAAAGTCTTGCGGTTTACCTTGATTACCCGGATAGCGGCCGAACAGGCCGCGACGCATTCTGTATTGCGCCGCAAATGATCGCGGAGGTCGGTTATGCCGTCCTGCCGCCACTGGTCGAATAGTCGCTTGATGCCGCTGTAGTCTTCAAGCCAGAGCGAAACAGGCGCAAGGTCGAACATTTGCGCATCGTCGCTTTGGATGTCCTCCGGTTCAACGTGGACCGCCTTGTTTCCGGAAGATTGCATGAGGCCCTTCACCACGCGCGCCGAGACGTCTCCGTCCAACCGGAGTGTACGAGCGAATCGGGCCCTACTCTAGCGAGAAATCCAGAGCTGACGAATGGTTCGGATCAGCCCGTTGCACCGGGATGGCGTGCCATCCTGCGGCGCAGCTCCGGCGCCTCGTTCAGCTCTGCAGCCGTGCCAAGGCCTGTTCGCCCAGCTGTTTCGCCTGAGTCAACGAGTCATAGACCTCGGCGCTTTCTTGAACCGGATTCAGCAGGCCGAAGCGGCGGATTTCCCAACGAAACCGGTTCTGCGGCTCATCCGCACGGACGACGAACATGGCCAGCCGATCTTCGTCCCGCTGGGCCAAGCGCGCCTCGCGTCGCTCACGTCGGGCAATTGCTGCCGCGTCCCGGGCAGCTTGCGTGAAATGGCGGCGTGTCTCCATCAATGCTCATCCACTATGAACGCGCCAGCCGAACCAATCCGAGCAGTACTCGAGCGCACCGGCCCAACAACGTGTTGGCGCCGTCAAGTGGATCGGCAAGGCAGCTGAACTCCACTGTCGCTCCATTCAGCGCTTCGAGAGCTCGCGATCATTCACCTGTGTTATTCGGGGCAAGAATGATCGCGAAGATCAGCGCCGGAGTCCGCTTGCTCCCGTCAGTCAAGCCGCGGGGCGAGGATGTTCCAGGAAAAATCGGAGCATTTCGCGGGATGCATCGGGACCCGCGGGGTCCGTGTAGGTGCCTGCGGCACTGCCGCCCGACCAGGCGTGCCCCGCCCCAACAATCGTCCACTGCTCGAGCACGGTACTTCCCTGCTCGTCCCGGTGCAGCGTGCGACGATAATCCCGCCCGCCCGGCACGCTCGCGCGCTCGATCGTGGGTTCGAATGCGCCTGAATGCATTGCCTGGGCGATGACATCGTCACCGTTCGAGGGATGGACCGTGTGATCGCTGTCACCGTGGAACACGATCGCCGGGACGGCGGCGCGCACGCCCGTGTCGTTGCCGTGCAGAGCCGATCCGGGCCGGGGACGGTGCCCGCCCTGCCGCATGGCCGCGAAGGCGGATCCCATGTCGCTTGCCGACCCGCAAGCCAGGCCTGAATGAACCCCGATGGCTGCGAAGAGATCGGGATAAAGCTCGCCCATGGTGGCCGCCAAGGCCCCGCCCGCCGACAAGCCGGCCACGTAGACGCAGCGAGGATCGACCGCATAATCGGCCATGATCTGGCGCGTGATGCCCGCGATCAGCGACGGTTCCCCGCGCCCACGCCGCTGCTCGGCGGCATTGAACCAATTCCAGCACTTCGACGAGTTGGCCGCAGCTACCTGGGCCGGGTAGCACACCAGGCAATTCGCGTCTTCGGCGAGCAGATTCATGCGAGTCCCCGCCGCGAAATCGTCGGGGGACTGGGTGCAGCCATGCAACATCACGACGAGCGGCACCGGCTGGCCCGCATAGCGGCTCGGCACGTAAAGTTTGTAGGGACGCGTGCCTGCCTCACCGCTGAAACTGGCGGACAGAAATTGTCCCGGCGCGACCTCACCTGCGCTCGGCGCGGCTCGGAGGCCTTGTCCCAAGCCCTCGCCAGGCAGGACGTTGAACCCTTGCACGAGGCGGCTCAGCGGTGCCGCCGACCCCAGCGACCAGGCCCGCGAAGGCGAGACCGGCTCGGTGGCCAGATCGTCGCTGCCGGATTGCGGGAGCGAGCCGCCTCCGAGCGCCGCTTGCAGCAGCGCCGTGGCCTGCTGCAAGTGCCCGGTGCGGATCAGGTCGGTTGCGCCGAAAATGTGCCGGCGAAAGGCTTGAGTCATGGTTTTTTCCTTGTTGATCAGGTGCGGCACCGCAAACGGGCGCGGTCCGAATGTCGCGATCTTGGCCCGGTCAGGTCATGCGGTCCGCGAGCGCGGCTCTGACCTCCGGGCTGGCCTGAAAGGCGCCGAGAACCCTCAGCGATGATATCGAGGCGCGTGCCAGGGCCGGCGTTACGTCCTGGCCAATGCTGGCTGCCCCAAGCACGTGGATTTCCAAAGTCTCGCCCCTGTCCCGCACCGCTTCGAGATCCTTCCGGCTGTAGTGAACAAGGCCGAGGTCGAGGCGCTTGCGCGCGACCGATTTATTGACCGCCTCCGAGTGCCGCTCCAGCTGGTTGCGGATCGCGGTCCGGATCAGGTCCGTCCGATTGGAGTAGAACCCGTCGGCCACCAGCAGGTCGATCTGGCCGAGGTCCACGAAACCCATGTTGATGGTGATCTTCTCGCTCTCGGCAGGCCGGGGCCGCAGCTCTTGCACGTTGCTCATCCGGCCATCCCTCCACCATCCATATGGATGGTATCTAGGCGTCTTTGCCCGAAGTGCAAGGGGAGTTGACCTGAGTCGTCGCAGACCCAACCCGTGACATGGAACGAGGTTCACGCATGGCAGGGTTCCGCCCTTTAATCGCGCGTCCTTCCGTGCGACACACCGCTTTCCCGGCCGCCAGCGCATCGAGTCCGCCCATGAACACGCATGTTCCGCAAAACCTTCGCGTCGAAACCGCCCGCATTCTCCAGGGATTCGGTGTCCCGGAGAGCGCGCTCGAGGGGGGAAGCAGGATCGTGCGCTCGCCGGTTAGCGGCGACGTCATTGCGCGCGTTCGCGACAGTTCCGCCGAGGATGTCGCAACCGCGATCGGGCGGGCCCACCAGGCCTTCGCGGTGTGGCGGCAAGTCCCCGGGCCGCGCCGCGGCGAACTCGTTCGGCTGCTCGGCCAGGAACTGCGCGCCGCCAAGGACGAACTCGGCCGCCTCGTGAGCATCGAGGTCGGCAAGATCGTCTCCGAAGGGCTGGGCGAAGTGCAGGAGATGATCGATATCTGCGACTTCGCGACCGGCCTGTCCCGGCAGTTGCACGGACTGACCATCGCGTCCGAGCGGGCCGACCATCGCATGATGGAGCAATGGCATCCGGCCGGCGTCGTCGGCGTGATCTCGGCCTTCAATTTCCCGGTCGCCGTGTGGTCCTGGAACGCCGCCCTGGCACTGGTATGCGGCGACCCTGTCGTTTGGAAGCCATCCGAGAAGACGCCACTGACCGCGCTCGCCGTGCAGGCGCTGTTCGATCGCGCCGCAAGATCGTTCGGCGACATTCCGGAGGGCCTGTCGAGCGTCCTCATCGGGGGCCGCGAGATCGGCGAAGCATTGGTGGCCGACAGGCGCGTCGCCGTTGTTTCGGCCACGGGCTCGACCCGCATGGGCCGCGAGGTGGGCGAGCGCGTGGCCCGACGCTTCGGCCGCGCGATCCTGGAACTTGGCGGCAACAATGCCGCCATCGTGGCCCCGTCGGCCGATCTCGACCTCGCAGCCCGGGCCATCAGTTTCGCGGCCATGGGCACGGCCGGCCAGCGCTGCACGACCCTGCGTCGGCTCATCGTGCACGAAAGCGTCTACGACGCGCTCGTCCCGCGTCTCGCCCGCATCTACGGTTCCGTCTCGGTCGGCGATCCTTTGCGCACCGAGGCGCTGGTCGGGCCGCTGGTCGACCAAGCGGCGTTCGAGGCCATGCAAAAGGCGCTCGGTGCGGCACGGGCGGCCGGCGGGACAGTGCATGGCGGGGGTCGCGAGGTCGTGGCTTCGGCGCCAGACGGCTTCTATGCCCGGCCGGCGCTGGTCGAGATGCCCGGGCAGGTTGGGCCGGTCATCGAGGAAACCTTCGCGCCCATCCTCTACGTACTGAAATACCGCGAGTTCGAGGAGGCGATCTCGCTGCAGAATGGCGTGCCACAAGGGCTCTCGTCATCGATCTTCGCCACCGACATGCGCGACGTGGAACGGTTCCTGTCCGCCGCCGGCTCCGATTGCGGCATCGCCAACGTCAACATGGGGCCATCGGGCGCCGAGATCGGCGGCGCATTCGGGGGCGAAAAGGAGACCGGCGGCGGCCGCGAAAGCGGCTCGGACGCCTGGAAGGCCTATATGCGGCGGCAGACCAACGCCATCAATTACGGCCGCACCTTGCCGCTTGCGCAGGGCGTGCGCTTCGAAGTCGACGAGGGCTCCGCCACCGCCTAGGCGAGTGCGACTACGCAAGGAGGCCTGCGCCAGGGCGCAAGCCTCTGCTGCCAAGCTTGGTCAGGCCGCTGCGGCCTGGTTCTGCGGAAACATGAAGCGGCGCGCTTCGTCGTCCATCTCGGCCTTGAAACTATGCTTGGTTCGCAGCGCCTCGACGCGCTCTGCCGCAGGACGGGCGCTGATCTCGTCGAGCAGCCTTTTGAGGTTGGGCAGCTTCCCCCAGGCGTCCTCGCCGAGCACGAAGGGCACCATGCGAGCCCAGCCCCACACCGCCATGTCGACGATCGTATAGGTATCGCCGAGCATGTACCGGCGCTCGGCCAGGCGGGTGTCGATGATGCCCCAATGCCGGTTGGCCTCGTGCATGTAGCGGTTGACCGCATAATCGAGGTTCTTGGGCGCGAAATGCCGGAAGTGTACCGCCTGCCCCGAATAGGGGCCGATGCCGGTCGCGACAAACATCAGCCAGGAGAAGAGTTCGCCCTGCGCCTTGTCGGATTCGGGCGGCAGGAATTTTCCGCTCTTCTGCGCTAGGTAGAGCAGGATGGCATTGCTGTCGAACACCGTGGCCTCGCCGTCCACGATGGCCGGCAGCTTGGCATTGGGGTTGATGGCCATGAAGGCCGGCGCGAATTGCTCGCCCTTGCGCGAGTCGACCGGAATCGGCTCGTACGGCAGCCCGAGCTCTTCGAGACAGAGCGCAACCTTCATGGGGTTGGGCGCAAGATTGTAGTAGAACTGGATCATCGAAGCTTCCTTTCGGCGCGTTCGGCCCACTCCTACTCGCCGCGCTTCCCTTTGTCAGGTCGCGATCCGGGCGGCTCAGCGCAATTCAAGCAGCGGCACGGCATGGACTTCGACCTCGCGCCTGAAGGGGTCGGAGCAGGCGGCGAGATCGAGCACATCGACCCGCCATGGCAGGTCGCTCTCTTCGAAAGCCCAGGCGAGGTCTCCGGTTTCGGCAAGCGTCAGGGCGCGCCCGACATCGATGGCGAGGTCGAGATCGGAAAACGGCCTGGCAGCATCCCGCGCCCGCGACCCGAACCCCCAGATGCGGCACGGCCGCGGCGCGTGCTTGCGCAAGATATCCTCGACGATGATCCTGTGCGCGGGACATAGCGCCAGGGCAGCGGTCATGGTGCCGTGGTCCGATGGTCGAGCACGTCGAGCAGGGCCTGCGCATCCTCCAGAAACGCGGGTACCAATGCGAAGACCTGCCTGGCCATCGCGCTGTCGTAAGTATGGCTCGTTGTCCCGCGAGCGGTGCGATAGGTTCGCCAAACGTCCCAGTCGCTGCGTAACAGGCCCCGCTCGGAGCCGAGGCGGATGAGATCGGCGAAGCTTGAACCATCGAGCCGATCGGGCGAGGCGTCCGTCTGCTCCAGAAAGCGCCGCAACAGTTTGTGGCTGAGTTCGTAAGTGTACTCGAAGCGCTGGATCACGCCGTCGCACAGCAGATCGCGGCCCGGCTCGGCCCGTGCCTCGTCTAGCCCCCGGGCGAGTTGGGCGATCGCCTGGCGAAGGGACGAAGTGTCGAGCGCCATCCCTCTTCACCCGCCGATGTTGAACGCCGCCAAAGCCGCCATATTGACGATGTCGCTGTCACGCGCCCCGAGCGGCACGATCTGCACCGCCCGGTCGAGCCCCACGATCAGGGGTCCGATCAAGGTGCCGCCGCCGAGCTCCTGCAGCATATGGGTGGAAATCGACGCCGAATGGAAAGCCGGCATGATCAGCACGTTGGCGGTGTCGCTGAGGCGGCAGAACGGGTAAGCGGCCATTCGTTCCTTGTTGAGCGCCACGTCGGCGGCCATCTCGCCATCATATTCGAAATCCACATGCAGCCCGTCCAGGATGCGCACCGCTTCCTGGACGCGCTGCGAGCGTTCGCCCGGCGGATGGCCGAAGGTCGAGAAGGCCAGCATGGCGACCCGAGGCTCGTAGCCGAGCCGCCGCGCCACGCTGGCGGCCTCGATCGCGATCATGGCGAGATCGTTCGCGTCGGGCATCTCGGTGATGGCCGTATCGGCCACCAGCACCACGCGGCCACGCGAGAGCACCAGCGAGGCCCCCATCAGGCGATGGCCGGGCCGTGGGTCGATCACGCGCCGTATCTCGCCGAGCGCGATGGAGAAGTTTCGGGTCACGCCGGTCACCATGGCATCGGCATCGCCATTGGCGATCATGGCAGCCCCAAAATGATTGCGGTCCTGGTTGATCAGGCGCTGGCAATCGCGCAGCAGAAACCCCCGCCGCTGCAGCCGTTCGTAGAGGAACTGCGCATAGATCGCGTTGCGGCTCGACAGCCGGGCATTGTGGATCTCGATCCCACGATGCTCGCCGAGATCGACGCCCGCAGCCTCCGCCGACGCCTTGATGCGGTCCTCCCGGCCGACCAGCAGCGCCGTTCCGAGCCCCTGGTTGACGAACGACATCGCGGCCCGGATGACCTGCTCTTCCTCGCCCTCGGCGAAGACCACCCGCTTGGGAAAGCGCCGCACGCGGTCGAAGATGCGCTGCAGGGCGCCCGCGACCGGATCGCGCCGGGCCGAGAGCTGGGCCTGGTAGGCCGGCATGTCGACGATGGGGCGGCGCGCCACCCCGGTCTCCATGGCGGCCCGGGCGACCGCCGGCGGAACCGTGTGGATCAGCCGCGGGTCGAACGGCACCGGGATGATGTAGTCGCGTCCGAAACGGGGCCGCGCCCCACCATAGGCGGCCGCCACTTCGTCGGGCACGTCCTCGCGCGCCAGATCCGCCAGCGCCACGGCGGCCGCGATCTTCATGTCCATGTTGATGGTGGTGGCCCGCACGTCGAGCGCGCCGCGGAAAATGTAGGGAAAGCCCAGGACATTGTTGATCTGGTTGGGATAGTCCGAGCGCCCGGTGGCCACGATGGCGTCCTCGCGCACCGCATGGACCTCCTCGGGCGTGATTTCGGGGTCCGGATTGGCCATGGCGAAGATGATGGGTTTCGGGGCCATCGAGCGCACCATGTCGGGCGACAAGGCGCCCTTGACCGACAGGCCGAAGAAGATGTCGGCGCCCTCCAGGGCTTCGGCCAGCGTGCGTTTGTCGGTCTCGACCGCATGGGCCGACTTCCACTGGTTCATGCCCTCCTGGCGGCCCTGGTAGACGACGCCCTTGGTGTCGCACAGGATCACGTTCTCGGGCCGGAACCCCATGGACTTGATGAGGTCGAGGCAGGCGATGCCGGCCGCGCCGGCGCCGTTGCACACCAGCGTCGTTTCGCCGATCTCGCGTCCGGTGAGCCGCATCGCATTGAGCATGCCGGCCGCCGTGATGATGGCAGTGCCGTGCTGGTCGTCATGGAACACCGGAATATCCATGAGTTCGCGCAGGCGCTCCTCGATGATGAAGCACTCGGGGGCCTTGATGTCCTCGAGGTTGATGCCCCCGAAGGTGGGCCCGAGATAGCGCACCGCGCCGATGAATTCGTCCGGGTCCTCGGTGCCGACTTCGAGGTCGATCGAATCGATATCGGCAAAGCGCTTGAACAGCACCGCCTTGCCTTCCATCACAGGCTTGGCCGCGAGCGCCCCGAGATTGCCGAGCCCGAGGATCGCGGTGCCGTTGGTGATGACCGCGACCATGTTGCCCTTGCAGGTATAGTCGTAAGCCTTGGACGGGTCCTCGTGGATGGCCTTGACCGGCACCGCGACGCCTGGCGAATAGGCGAGCGAGAGGTCGCGTTGCGTGGCCATGGGCTTGGTGGCCATGACCTCGAGCTTGCCGGGGCGCCCCTTGGCGTGGAACTGCAGCGCTTCCTGGTCGGTGATGGTCGGCCGTTTGGGTCGGCCGCTCGTTGCCTCGGTCATGATGCGCTCGCCAGATGCGTCGGGGGCGCGAGCATAAGCGGGGCCAGGGAAGCGGGGCAAGCGGCAGGGAGGGCCCCGGCGTCGGCGGCCTAAGCAGGGCGGCGCCGGGTCACCCAGATCCCGGCCGCTCGCGCGCAAACCGTGTTCGCCTGGATTTTTCCGCCTGTTGCACGAGGACCACGAACCCCGAGTGATGGTTACGTGTTCATAGGAACGGTTCAGGCGACGACAGTCTGCGCCCGGCCGTGGCTGAACTGCGTTCGCGGACCATGCTGGATGGTCTGCAGGGTGGATGATCAAGGAGCTGTAGCGGTTGAGGCTGCGATATAACCCGTTGCGGTCTGTTCTCGTCCGTGCCTGCCTCGGCTTGGCTCTCGCAAGCGCCGGGGTGTCACCGTTGCGGGCGGACGATCAGGCGCCCCCGACCGGCGGGATCACCGCCGTGCCCCCCGGCGAGATCACGCAGGAAAACGTCGGCAGGCTGAAGCTCGTGTTTTCATTTCGCACCGGCAGTCCGCACGGGCACGCGGGCTCGCCGCAGTTTGCCAGCGACACGCTGTTCCTGCTCACACCCTTCCCGCACACGCTGTTCGCCCTGGACCTGTCGCGCCCCGCTTCCCCGGTCAAATGGCAATACGAGCCAAAGGCCAACGGCATGGCCGAGGGGCTGGCGTGCTGCGACACGGTCAATGCCGGCCCGACCGTCTCGGGCGATCGGGTCTATTTCAACACGCTCGACGGCCACACGATTGCGCTCGACGCCGGCAGCGGGCAGGTGGCGTGGGATGTCACGACGGCCAGCCTCGACGCGGGCGAAACGCTCGGCTCCGCGCCGCTCGTCGCCAAGGACAAGGTCTTCGTCGGCAATTCCGGCGACGAATATGGGGCGCGAGGCTGGATCGCAGCGCTCGACCAGGCCACGGGCCGCGAACTCTGGCGCAAGTTCAGCACGGGCCCGGACGCCGACGTCGGCATCGGGCCGGAGTTCCAGCCGTATCACGCCAAGCGACCGAGGCCAAGACCTGGGCCAGGCAACCTGGGCATCCTCGGCATGGGAGCACGGCGGGGGCAGCGTGTCGGGACCCATCCTGTTCGACCCGGAACTCGGCCTCATCCTGCATGGAACGGGGCATCCGGCGCCATGGAACCCGGATCAGCGTCCGGGAGATAACAAGTGGACATCGGGGCTGTTCGCGCGCGATCCGGACACGGGCGCGGCCCGCTGGTTCGACCAGATCAACGGCCATGACCTGTTCGCGCTAGGGAGCACGGGCAGCAATTTTGTCCTCGATACGACGTGGCGCGGGAGCGACCGCAAGCTGATGATCCATGCCGACGCGAACGGCTATGTGTACGTGCTCGATCGGAGCACGGGCGCAGATGCTGTCCGCCGCGCCCTTCACCACGGTCAACGCGACCCAGGGGGTCGACCTCGCCTCGGGCACCCTACGCCGCGACGACAATCGGGCGAGCCGCGTCTTCACCATGACCCGCGATGTCTGTCCGGGCTGGCCGGGCGCGGTCGGCGGCGCCTCGGCTCTCTCGTCCGACGGGAAGCGGCTTTTCATTCCGGTCAGCCGGCTTTGCATGGATCTCGAGGCGCGCGATACCAGCTTCATCCAGGGCACGGCCTTCGTGGGCGCCAATGTGCGGGCCAAGTCGCCGCCCGACGGCATGCGCGGTGCGCTGGTCGGCTGGGACATCGAATCGGCCAAGCCGCTCTGGACGATTGCCGAGAAATTTCCGGTTGCGGGCGGGGTTTTGGCCCTGCCGGACGGGATCGTGTTCTACGGCACGCTCGACGGCAGCTTCAAGGCCGTCGACGGGCAGAGTGGGCGCGAGCTTTGGCGTTTCCAGGCGAGTTCGGGGATCATCGGCCAGCCGATCGCCTTTCGGCGGCCGGACGGACGGCAATATGTGGCGATCCTGGCCGGGCTTGGCGGTGTGTTCGGGACCGTGGCGCGTCACGGCATCGACAGGCGCGACGCCACGGCGGCTTTCGGCATGGCCAATGCCCTGCAGGACTTGCCCGAGCCAGCCGACCCCAGCGGCACGCTCTACGTGTTCGGGCTCCCGTGAGGCTGGCGCGTGCGGCCCTCCTGTGCCTTGTCGCTCTGGCCGGGTGCGACCGGGAGAAGCGCGATCTGCGCACCGATCCGCCAACCATCCAAGCGCTCGATGAGGTCGCCACCATGCCGGACGGTATCGGCGGGGCGCCGCCCGACGTCGAGGTCGCGGCTGGCAAGCCCTACGAGGCAAACGCCTACCAGCTCAGCCAGGGAAAGCGGCTCTACGAGTGGTTCAATTGTACCGGATGTCATGCCAACGGCGGCGGCGGCGCGGGACCGGCCTTTCTGGACGGTTGGTGGCGCTACGGCCCCGACACCGTGTCGATCTTCGTGTCGATCCGCGACGGCCGTCCGCGCGGCATGCCGGCGTTTCGCGACAAGCTCACCACCGATCAGATCTGGCAGCTCGCCGGCTACGTGCAAAGCATCGGACTCTACGGAGGCGAGACGGCGGCACCGAGCCGAAATGACGAGATGCAGTCTCGTCCCGCCGAGAGCCGCGGCCCCGCTGCGGCCGACATACCTCCACCGAGTCGCTGACCGATGAGCCGCCTTTTCCGATGCGCCACGATCGCGGTTCTCTCCGCATTTTGCGGAGGGTGCGGCCCGTCTTGGCAGTCCGCCCTGGACCCGCACGGACCGCAGGCGGACCGCATCAGCCATCTCCTGCTGGTGTTCACCATCGTCTGCGCCGCTGTGTGGGGGCTGGTGATGGTCGTCGCGGTCGCGACCCTGCTCAAGCGAAGCGCGACCCTGGAGCGCCCGGCTGAGCCGGACGCGAGCTCCGAACACCGCTCGACCGTCGCTGTTTCGGTCGCGGTCGGGGCCACGGTCGTCATCATCACCGCCCTGACGGCGCTCAGCTTCTTCACGACCCGCGGGCTCACGGCCGCCAATCCGGACGCCCCCGTGGTGCGGTTGCGCGGCTATCAATGGTGGTGGGAGGCCACCTACACGGATGCGCGGCCCGACCGCGTGTTCACCGTGGCCAACGAGATCCACGTTCCGGTCGGCCAGCCGGTGCGGGTACTGCTCGAAGGGCCCGACGTGATCCACTCCTTCTGGGTCCCGAGCCTTGCCGGCAAGCAGGACCTGATCCCCGGCCGCAGCAACGAGATCACCATCACGGCCGAACGGGCCGGCCTCTACCGCGGCCAGTGCGCGGAGTTCTGCGGCCTGCAGCACGCCCACATGGCGTTTCTGGTCGTCGCCGAGGCCCCGGCCGATTTCGCGGCTTGGCAGGACGCGCAACGCAAGCCCGCCGCCGAGCCGGCCAACGACGAGGCCGTCGCAGGCCGGCGCGTCTTCCTGGCCAAGCCCTGCGCGGCGTGCCACACGGTCGAGGGCACGCCGGCCGCAGGCACCCTCGGGCCCGATCTGACCCATGTGGGCAGCCGACGCACCATCGCGGCCGGCCTCCTGCCGACGACGCGGGGCTCGCTCGCGGCCTGGATCGCCGATCCGCAAACCATCAAGCCCGGAAACAACATGCCGATGGTGCCGCTCACCGGTGACGAGCTGCGCGCCGTCTCGGCCTACCTGGCGAGCCTCAAATGAGCAGCCTCGATCTCGCCCCGGGAACCCTCGACACCGCCCTCGACCCGGTCGCAGTGGACCGGCAGCTCGCGCGTGTGTGGCGGACAAAGCGCGGCATCTGGGCCGCCCTCACCACGGTCGACCACAAGATCATCGGCCGGCGCTACATCATCACGGCCTTCGTGTTCCTGGCGCTTGGCGGCATTTTGGCGATGCTGATGCGGCTCCAGCTGGCGCGCCCCGAAGCGCGCGTGCTTGGGCCGGACCTCTACAACCAGGTCTTCACGGTGCACGGCTCGAACATGATGTTCCTGTTCGCCGTGCCGGTCATGGAGGCCGTCGGGGTCTACCTCGTGCCGCTGATGGTGGGAACGCGGAACATCGCCTTCCCGCGCCTCAACGCCTTCTCGTATTGGATCTATCTGGCCGGCGGCCTGCTGCTCTGGTCCGCTCTTCTGCTCGACATGGGGCCGGATGTCGGCTGGTTCGCCTATGTGCCGCTGTCGGGTCCGGAATATGGTGCCGGCAAGCGGGCCGACATGTGGGCCCAGATGATCACCTTCACGGAGGTCTCGGCATTGGCCGTGGCGGTCGAGATCGTGGTGACCGTGTTCAAGCAGCGTGCCCCCGGCATGTCGCTCGACCGGATTCCGCTCTTCGTGTGGAGCATGCTGGTCACCTCGTTCCTGATCATCCTGGCCCTGCCGGCCATCATGGTCGCGAGCACCTCGCTGATCCTCGACCGGCTGATCGGCACCCATTTCTACAATCCGGCCGAGGGCGGCGACGTGCTGCTGTGGCAGCACCTGTTCTGGTTCTTCGGCCACCCCGAGGTCTACATCATCTTCCTGCCGGGGGTCGGCATGGTGTCGACCATCGTGGCGACTTTCGCGCGCCGGCCGATCTTCGGCTACCTGCCCCTCGTCCTGGCTGTGATCGGGACCGGCATCCTGGCCTTTGGCCTGTGGGTGCACCACATGTTCGTCACCGGACTGCCGCGCCTTGGCGAGAGCTTCTTCACCGGTTCGAGCATGGCCATCGCGGTGCCGAGCGGCATCCAGATCTTCTGCTGGCTGGCAACGCTCTGGGACGGGCGCCCGGTGGTCAAGACGCCGCTGCTGTTCGTCTACGCCTTCTTCTTCACCTTCGTGCTGGGTGGCCTGACCGGGGTCATGGTGGCCTCGGTGCCCTTGGACACGCAGGTGCACGACACCTATTTCGTGGTCGCCCACTTCCATTACGTGCTGATCGGCGGTGCCGTGTTCCCGCTGCTGGGCGCAATCTACTATTGGTACCCCAAGATCGTGGGCCGAATGATGAGCGAGCGACTCGGCCGCTGGGTGGTCGGCCTGCTGGTTGTCGGGTTCAACCTGACCTTCTTTCCGATGCACATCCTGGGCCTGCAGGGCATGCCGCGACGCATCTACACCTACCAGCCCGAGATGGGCTGGGGCGGCACCAACCTGTTCGTCAGCCTGAGCTCCTGCATCCTGGCCCTGGGTTTTCTCCTGTTCTTCTTCGACGCCATCCGCAGCGCCCGCAAGGGGCCGCTGGCCGGCGACAATCCCTGGGATGCGCCGACGCTCGAATGGGCCACCGCATCGCCCCCGCCTCCCTACAATTTCGCTTTCATCCCGGTGGTCACGAGCGCCAATCCCCTGTGGGACGACCGCGATGCGCTGCCGGTTGCAACCGGCCTGCGGCTCGACCGGCGGGAGGTCGTCATCACCAGCGTCGGCGACGCCCGCCCGGAAGTCCGCGAAACCTCGCCGCGCAATTCCATCTGGCCGTTTCTGACCGCCATCGCCACGACCGTCATGCTGATCGCCTCGGTGTTCTCGGCGTGGGCGGTGGTCTGGGGTTCGGTCCCCATAGCGGTCGCACTCACCGGCTGGTTCTGGCCCAAGGGCGTCCCGGAGGATGAAGCGTGAAGCAGCGCGCCGCCCTCGACCTGTCGCGCCTGTCCCTGCACGGGTCGGGCACCTCCAGCATCACCTGGTGGGGCACGCTCGGCTACATGCTGATCGAGGGGTCGGGGTTTGCGCTCACCATCGGCATCTATCTCTATCTCGAAAGCCTCGCGCCCGAATGGCCGATCGGCGCCCCGGTCCCCGATCTCGGGCCCGGGACCATCCTGACCATCGTTCTGGTTCTCAGCGTCATTCCCAACATCCTGATCGCCCGCTGGGCGAAGCGGGAAGAGTTGCGCAAGGTTCAGATCGGCATCATCGTGATGACGGTGCTCGGCATCGTGCCGCTGGTGATCCGGTTCTTCGAGTTC
This sequence comes from uncultured Alphaproteobacteria bacterium, assembly GCA_963851175.1. Taxonomy (GTDB): domain Bacteria; phylum Pseudomonadota; class Alphaproteobacteria; order Rhizobiales; family Beijerinckiaceae; genus Lichenihabitans. Next base: position 349,500 of record CAWKNU010000001.1, read on the forward strand.
CCCGCCCTGCACGTCTCCTGGGACAGCAACGCCTATGGCTCGATCCTCTGGGTGCTGCTGGGCCTGCACACGACTCACCTGATCACCGATCTGGGTGACACGGTCGTGCTCGCCGTGATCATGTTTACCCGGCACGGCCCCAACAAGCGGCGCTTCGGCGACATTCAGGACAACGCGCTCTATTGGAACTTCGTGGTTCTGGCCTGGCTTCCGATCTATGCCTGCGTGTACTGGATCCCGCGGCTATGAAATCCACCGTGCGCTCCAATCTTCTGCCCTGTGCGGGCCTGGTGGTTCCGCCCTTGCTGTGGGCCGTCAGCACCCAACTCGGGTTGATCCTGCCCTATGTCGAATGCGGCACGCCCTTGAAGCCGGCGGCCTATCATGTCTTTCGCCGCGGCGGCGGGCTCGCTTGCGGCGGGGTTGGTGTCCTGGCGGACCAAGCAGCCAGCCGGCAAGGCGGACCATGGACGCGCAGCTTATCCCATGGCGCGCCCCTTCGTGGCCATGCTGGGCGGCCTCGCGGGCGCACTCTTCGCCTTCGCGCTCGCGCTGCAGGGGCTCTCGTCCCTGATGCTGACCGGATGCGAGCGCTAGCCGGCCTCGCGCCCCTGGCGGGGGGCATCGTCATTGCGCTGGCCGTGCAGGCCTTCGGCGCCGCTGCCCCCTGGCTGACCACCGATCCCTGGATCATCGGCCCGATCTGCACGGCCGCCGGCCGCAACACGCGCGACTTCACCTTCGACCTGTGGATAACGGGCCCCTTGTTCGGCTCGGGCCTCCTGTATGTGGGCGGTCTCGCGACGCTATGGTCCCGGGCGGGCGTCGGACACGGCACCCTGCCCTGGCAAGCGGCGGCCTTCGGGGCGGGGTGGCTGGCCCTCGCGGTCGGGCTCGTCTCCCCCCTGCACCACGCGGGCGAGCAACTCTTCACCGCGCATATGATCGAGCACGAGCTGGTGATGGCGGTCGCGGCCCCGCTGCTGGTGCTGGCCCGCCCGGCCGCGGTTTTCCTGTGGGCGCTGCCGCGCGACCTGCGGCACGGCATCGGCCGGGTGACGCGCACAGGCGCGGTCCGGGCCGCTTGGCGGGCGCTGACCCGGCCCCTCAACGCGACCTTGCTCCATGGCGTCGCGATCTGGGCCTGGCATGCGCCGGTGTTGTTCGATGCTGCCCTCACGGACGTTCCGTTGCACCGGCTGCAACACGTGAGTTTCTTGCTGACCGGCCTCCTGTTCTGGTGGGCGATGGTCCGGCGCAGCGAGCATGGCGAGGCCTGCGGGCATCTGTTCATCACCATGATCCACACCGGCGTCCTGGGCGCTCTGCTGACGCTGGCGCCGCATGTGCTCTACCGGGTGCAGACCGCGCACGCGCTCGCCTGGGGCGTGTCGCCGCTCGAGGACCAACAGTTGGCCGGGCTCGTCATGTGGATTCCCGCCGGCACGATCTATGCCGGCGCGGCTCTCGCCTGCGTGGCGCTGTGGATCCGGCGGTCCGGTTCTGCGGCGGGAAAGGACGATTATGCGCTCCGGCGGCCTTAAGATTTTCGGGCTCGGCCTGATGCTCGGCGGCTTCGCCGCGTCGAGGGGACGTGCGCTGCTTGGGCCGAAGCCCGCGGCAGACCGCGGCAGTCACCCGGAACCGCCGCAGACGGCAATCGTCCTGCCCGCCCGATCGGCCGAGCCGCTCGGCGTGCGCACGGTCGCGGTCGTGTTCGGCCTGGCGCTGCTCGTGACGCTCGCCGGTTACGGCTGGACCACGATGCAGCAGCGCGCGCAACTCAGGGCCACGGCTGTGGCCCTGACCAGGGGCGAGCCCGACCGGGCGCCCGACCTCATGGCGCGCTACGGTTGCGGGGGGTGCCACACGATCCCGGGCATCCCAGGGGCCGACGGCAAGGTCGGCCCGAACCTCGCCGACCTCCGGGCCCGCGTCTATATCGGCGGGGTCGCCAACAACACTGCCGACAACCTGGTCGGCTGGATCGTCGCCCCGCAGAAATATTCGCCGCGCTCGGCGATGCCGGTGACCGGGATCAGCGAGGCGGAGGCCAGGGACGTAGCCGCCTATCTCTACATGCAATGAGCGCGCGACGCCCTCACGAGGGGGGCGGGGTAGGCAGCTGAGGGAGCGCTTTGACATAGCTCGCGATGGCATCGCGGTCCGCTTGCGGCAGCGACGCCGTGTTGGCCACGACATCGACCATGGACGAGCCCACGAAGCGCAGGTCCGGCGTGTAGCCGGTGGCCAGCATCGCCGAAACGTCCTGCGCCGACCAATGCGCCATATGGTCAGGCGTGATGTTCGGAATGAAGCCGGCGCCCTGCTGGTCCGGCCCGCCCGCATAGCGTGCCGATTTCTTGATGGCCCCGAAAACATTGCGGGACGAGTGGCATTCGGCACAATGGCCAAGCGCCTCGACCAGGTACCGTCCACGGTTCCAGCCCGGATCACGCGACGGATCGGGCTCGATCGGGCTGCGATCGAGGAACAGTAGCTTCCACAGACCTATGGCGCGCCGGATCGTGAACGGAAAGGCCACGTCGTGCGGCGGCGGCCGGTCGGATACAGGCTGCAAGGTCCGCAGGAAGGCCATCAGGTCGCGCACGTCGTCGACCCGCATGTGGGCGTAGCTCGTGTAGGGCAGCGCCGGGTAAAGATGCTGCCCGGAGGGCGCGACGCCGCTCATGAGGGCGTTGGCGAGATCGATGGTCCGCCAGCGGCCGATTCCAACATCCGGGTCCGGCGAGATATTCGGCGCCCGAAAGGTGCCGAACGGGGATGCGAGCGCGAGGCCACCGCCCAGGCGCAATCTGTCGCTCTGGCCAGGCGAGACATGGCAGGAGCCGCAATCGGCGGCGGCAAATACCAAACGCCCGCGCTCTGGATCGCCGGGCTGCTCGAGAGTGGCGGCATCCGCCTCCGAGAAAGCCGGCCGCGGCGCCGACAGAAACCAAAGGGCCGCCGCGACAATGGCCGCGAGGGCCATCGTCACGGACCCGATCAGGATCAAGCGTCTTGTAAGCACCGATTACCGTTCCCGATGCCGTTCATCACGTCGGCTCCGATGTAGGATCCGAATGGTAACGGCGAAGGTCGAGCGCCTGTTGCGTAGATCGCAAGCGTCTCGGCAATAGGCGACCATGGCGGGTGCATGGCTGGCGTGATTACGCGACGAGGTCGTCGATCGTGAGCGACAAAGCCGCCGAGATTTTCTTGAGCGTTTCGAGGGTGCCTTCGCGCCGTCCGGTTTCGATCTGAGACACGAAGCCCTGGGCCAGACCCGCTTTATCGGCCAGCGCCTTTGACGTGAGCCGGCGATATTCCCGCCAGACCCTGATGCGGTTCTCGCCGTCGAGAATCCGATTCGCGACTTCCGCTGGGATCAACTCCTCCTCGCCGGCCGCCATTTTGCGGCGAAAATGCTCGACCGCGTTAGCGTCCGCGGCATCCTCGGCCGCCTCGACCAGCCTGTTGTAATCGGCCTCGGTCAGCACGATCAGACGCTCCCCTGCCGGCGTGACGATGGTTTGTGTGTTCACGGTTGACCCTCCTTTAGCCCGGTTCAATCGTAGGCCTTCCCTCGCGGGGCGACTTTGATGATCGCGATGATCTCACCGCTTTCGGTGAAGGTGATGCGCCAGTCTCCGACGCGAAGCCGGTGGACACCCGCGTAGCCCTTTAGAGCCTTTACGTTGTTTGCCTGTGCGGATGGCTCAGCTGCATATTGCTCGACTTTTGAGCGTATCAGCCTCGAAACGTTGGTCGGCATACGGCTCAGCGATCTCAGGGCGTCCCTGCTGTAGGCGATCTGCTTCATGAGCCGCCGATATAGCATAATGCTATATCGCGGCAAAAACTTCCCTCACGCCAGGCCGGATCGCTCTCCCGGTGGACGGATGCCATCGCGGCCGTGCAACGCGCCCCCTGCCCCCCTATAGTGCGACCGATGTCCGGCACCCGCTCCCTGCCCCGCTCCGCACCGCCCGAGGCCCCTTCCGCGGCCGCGCCGGCCGAAGTCGAGCGCGTCACGCCCATGATGGCGCAATATCTCGGCATCAAGGCCGCCCATCCCGATGCGCTGCTGTTCTATCGCATGGGCGACTTCTACGAGCTGTTCCTGGAGGACGCCGAGATCGCGGCCCGGGCGCTCGGCATCGTGCTGACCAAGCGCGGCAAGCACAACGGCGAGGACATCGCCATGTGCGGGGTGCCGGTCGAGCGCTCGGACGATTACCTGCATACGTTGATCGGGCTCGGCCACAATGTGGCGGTGTGCGAACAGACCGAGGACCCGGCCGAAGCCAGGAAGCGCGGCGGCAAATCGGTGGTGCGGCGCGAGGTGGTGCGGCTGGTCACCCCCGGCACCATCACCGAGGAGCGGCTGCTCGATCCCTCGCGCGCCAATCTGCTGGCCGCGCTGTCGCGGCTGCGGGCGGACGAGACCTCGTTCACCTTCGGGGTGGCGGCGGTCGACATTTCGACCGGTGCCTTCACGGTGGCCGAAGCTCCCGAGGCGGGCTTGCCGGCCCTGCTGGCCCGCCTCGATCCGCGCGAGATCGTACTGTCCGACGCGCTCGCCGACGAGCCTTCGATCAGGGCCCTGCTGGACGACCTTGGGGTCTCGGTGACGCGGGTGGCGCGGGAGCTTGCGGACACCTCCGCGGCCGATCGGCGCCTGCGCGAATGGTACGGGGTCGAGACCCTCGACGGCTATGGCAGCTTCACCCGCGCCGAGATCGCGGCCGCCGCCACCGCGGTCGGCTATATCGTGCGCACGCAGGTCGGCGCCCGGCCGCCGTTACGGCCGCCGGTGCGCTCCGAGCGCGGGCTCACGGTCGAGATCGATCCCTCGACCCGGGCCAATCTCGAACTCACCCGCACCATGGCGGGCGAGCGCGCCGGCTCGCTGCTGGCCTCGATCGACCAGACCGTGACGCCCGGCGGCGGACGCCTCCTGGCCGAGCGCCTGGCCGGGCCGCTGACCGATCCCGGGGCCATCGCGGCGCGGCTCGATGCGGTGGCCTTTGCGCTCCGTGACCGGCGGCTCAGGATCGAAACCCGCACCATGCTCAAGCGGGCGCCGGATCTGGCGCGGGCGCTCTCGCGGCTCGGCCTCGGCCGGGGCGGGCCGCGTGACCTCGCGGCCATCCGGGACGGGCTCGCCTGCGCCTATGGGCTCTCGGCGCGGCTGCTCGAAGAGCAGGAACTCCCTGCCGAACTGGCCGAGGCTGCCGCAATGGCGGGGCGCATCGACTCGAGCCTCGGCGTGACGCTGGCCGATGCGCTGGCGGCCGAGCTGCCGCTGCTGGCTCGGGATGGCGACTTCATCCGGCCCGGCTTCGATCTCGCGCTCGACGAAGCGCGCGAACTGCGCGACGACACTCGCAAGGTGGTGGCCGGCCTCCAGGCCCGCTATGCCGAGGCCGCCGACGTGCGGCAGCTCAAGATCAAGCACAACAATTTTTTGGGCTTCTTCATCGAGGTTCCGCCCGCCATCGGCGAGGGCTGGCGCCAGCCGCCGCACAACGCGCTCTTCATCCACCGGCAGACCATGGCGGGAGCGATGCGGTTCTCGACCACCGAACTCGCCGACCTCGAAAGCAGGATCGCCTCGGCGGCGGACCGCGCCCTGGCGCTCGAACGCGACCTGTTCGACAGCATGACCGGGCAGGTGCTGGCCGAAGCTGGCGCCATCCGGGCCGCCGCCGATGCCCTGGCCGAAATCGACGTCGCCTTCGCGTTGGCCGAAGTCGCCGAGGCGCGCGACTGGACCCGGCCGCAGGTCGATGCCTCCCTGGCCTTCCGGATCGAAGGCGGGCGGCATCCGGTCGTGGAGGCGGCGCTCAAGCACAAGGGCGTCAGCTTCGTATCCAATGGCTGCGACCTCTCGGGCACCGCCGAGCGGCACGGCGGCCGCATCGCAATCGTCACCGGCCCGAACATGGCCGGCAAATCCACCTTCCTGCGCCAGAATGCGCTGATCGCGGTGCTGGCCCAGATCGGCAGCTACGTGCCGGCCAGCGCGGCCCATATCGGGGTGGTGGACCGCCTGTTCTCGCGCGTCGGCGCCGCGGACGACCTGGCACGTGGCCGCTCGACCTTCATGGTCGAGATGGTGGAAACGGCCGCCATTTTGAACCAGGCCGGCCCGCACGCGCTGGTGATCCTCGACGAGATCGGCCGTGGCACCGCCACCTTCGACGGGCTGTCCATCGCCTGGGCGGCCATCGAGCATCTGCACGACACGAACCGCGCGCGAGGGCTCTTCGCCACTCATTTCCACGAGCTGACGCAGCTCACCAAGAAGCTGCCGCGCCTCACCAACCTGACCATGCGGGTCACCGACTGGAACGGCGAGGTTGTGTTTCTGCACGAGGTGGTGCCGGGCGCGGCAGACCGCTCCTACGGGATCCAGGTCGCCAAGCTCGCCGGGCTGCCGGGCAGCGCGGTCGAGCGCGCCAAGAGCATTTTGGCCGAACTCGAAGCCGGCCAGCGCGCCTCGCCGGTCGAGCGCCTGCTCGACGATCTGCCGCTGTTCGCGCCCCGGCCCATGCCGGCCGTCGCGCCCCCGCCCGTCGCGGCCGCGCCGCTGCCCGATCCCTTGCGCGAGGCGCTGGATGCCATCGATCCCGACGACCTCACCCCCAAGGCCGCCCTCGAGGCGCTCTACGGGCTGAAGCGGGCACGGGGCACGTAGCCGCACCTAGCCACGGAGAGCAGCATGGACTTTCTGGGCGTCCATTGGATGGGGCTGACCGAGCAGAACGGTCGCCGGCTGATCCTGTCGATCGGCTACATCGTACTTGTCATGCTGGTCCGTGCCGGACTGCAGTCGCTCTTGGGGCGGTTCACGCGCGGCGACTCGGGTCGCGCCCTGCAGACCCGGTTCTGGACCGCGCAGGGCCTCAATCTGCTGGCCACCCTGTTCATTCTCTTCGGGCTGCTGTCGATCTGGTTCGACGATCCGGCGCGGCTCGCCACCGCGCTCGGCCTGATCGGCGCGGGCCTCGCCTTCGCGCTGCAGCGTGTCATCACGGCCTTCGCGGGCTATGTGGTCATCCTGCGCGGCAATAATTTTACGGTCGGCGATCGCATCTCGATGGGGGGCGTGCGGGGTGACGTGCTGGCCCTCGGCTTCATGCAGACCACCCTCTTGGAGATGGGCGTGGCGCCGGGCAGCGATGCCGGGCCTTCCGTGTGGGTGAAGAGCCGGCAATTCACCGGCCGGATCGTCACCGTCACCAATGCCAAGATCTTCGACGAGCCGGTCTATAATTACACGCGCGATTTCCCGTTCATATGGGAGGAACTGACGGTACCGATCCGCTACGAGGACGATCGCGCCGCGGTCGAGCAGATCATGCTGGACACGGCGCGCCAGCACGCGCTCGACCCCGAAGCGATCTCGGATGCCGCCGTGCATGCGCTGGAGCGGCGCTTCGACCTCAGGCGGCTCGATTTCGCGCCAAAGGTCTATTACCGGCTGACAAGCAACTGGCTGGAATTGACCTTGCGGTTCGTGTTCCGGGACCACGGCACCCGGGCCGTGAAGGACCTGATGACCCGCGACATCCTGGCGGCGCTCGACGAACGTGGCATCAAGGTGGCCTCGGTGCCGTACCGGATCATCGGGCCCGAGACTGCTGCGACTTCCGAACCGTAGGTGGGTATAAAGAAGCCGCTGCCGTGCTGGCCGAAACAGGGGTGGCCGATCACACCACATCGGCACCCGACTTTCACCGACCGACAGGCTGATTCCCCTCACGTTCCTCAGCGGTGAACAGTCTGTATCGACGCTTCTTTGGCGGGAGACCCGAAGGGGCGAGAGACGGCGACTGACACGCCCTGTGCTCGGAGTTTATGGCGCTGAACGATTGGCACTTGGTCGGCCATCGCTGGAGGTGTCATCGGGCCTTCACTGGTATATTGCCATCTGTCTATATAGCCGTATGGAAATGCTTGACGTGCGCGCCGACCGACTGAACAGAGCCTTTGCGGCATTGGCTGACCCAACGCGTCGCGCGATCCTCGCCCGTCTTTCTCAAAGCGAGGCAACAGTGTTCGAACTCACGGCGCCCTTCGCGCTCAGCCAACCAACAATCTCGAAGCATCTCAAGGTGCTGGAGGATGCGGGCCTGATCGAGCGCGGGCGTGACGCGCAGCGACGACCGCGCAAGCTGGTAGCGGTCGCTCTCAAGGATGTTGCTGACTGGGTCGAGCCGTTCCGTAGGCAGTGGCAGGGCAGGCTCGACAATCTCGAGCGCCACCTTGCGACAATGGGTAAACAGGAGAACCAACATGCTGCTGAAGACCCAAAACGTCGCCGGCGCCGAACTCGTGATTGATCGGGACGCGCACGCGATCGTAATGACGCGCATAGTGGCTGCGTCCCCCGAACAGGTCTTCGAAGCATGGACGCGGCCCGAGCATGTAACGTGCTGGTGGGATCCTGCGGGCCATCCTTTGGCGACATGCGAGATCGACTTGCGACCGGGCGGAGCGTTCAGATTTGTCAACCAACATTCCCCCGCCGCTCAACAATTCGTCGGCGTTTATCGCAAGATAGAACCACCGGCCCATCTCGTTTTCGAGGCGATGGGTGCAGTCGGGCGAGTCATTCTCGAGGAGATCGGTGGAGGCACGCGCCTGACGGTGCGCATCGAATGCGGCTCGGCGGATATGCTCGACCAATACCTCAGAATGAACGTGGACACCGGCACGGCCAAGACGCTCGATAACCTCGTCGAATATGTCGGCGCAACGCCTCGATGAACCTCACGGGTGCAAGTGAGGGGCTCGGACCAGCCAGGATACGAGGGAACAATGCAACAAGCGCTCGGGACCGCTGCAACACCGGCCTTCACGGCCTATGCCGTCGCCTGCCTCGCTTTAAGCCTCAACCTTCTGACGCTTTGGATTTCCAGCGGCGCGATCCGTGCCAAGGGCGGCGTGGCAATCAACCCGGAGGATGCTGCGCGCTATGGCGCCTCGACGTCGGAATTGGATCCGCCAGCGGTTGCGCGACTCCTGCGTGCGCATCGCAACGCGGAAGCCACGACCTATCCATTCCTGTTCCTGGGCCTGGTCTACATTCTGGCGGGTGGTGCGGCCTGGACTGCCATTCCAATCTTCACGATCTTCGTGGCCGCCCGGATCGCACATTCGATCGTTTATCTGAAAGCCATGCAGCCCTGGCGAACCATTTCTTTCGCCACGTCTCTGTTTGCGATTATCGCTCTCATGGTCGCTGTAGTCCGCGTCTTGCTGGCTGCGTGAAGCAAAGTGCGCCCTGGGCTTCGCCCGGAAGAGGCCTTAGTGTAAGTTAACATTTCCAGAGAGATGCGGCAGGGGCTCGAGCCCGGGCATTCGCATCGAGACACTACCCTCGGAAGGCGGCTCGCGATGGCTGCGAGCGTCCAAGTTCCCCCGGTTTTGGAACCCGGTGAGGCGTGCCACGTTGGCCCTCATTGTTCCCGACGGTACGCCCATGCGCCCTTGTAACATCGCTGCTTGCCTTGCCCTTCAGGCCGGGATCATGGCCGCTGGCGGCCCGGTTGATGCGGCGACCCGTACGCCTCCCTTGTCGGCGGCCGGCATCGCTGCGGCGAAATTCGCGCCCCTTCCCAAGAAGCCGAGCGGGCGAACTGTTCCCGAAGTCGTGAAGGCCGAGGTGTTGCTGGATCGCGCACGGTTTTCGCCCGGTGCGATCGATGGCATCGACGGGGACAACTTCCGCGGCGCCCTCACGGCCTACCAGAAGCAGGGCGGCCTCCCCGCCACCGGCACGCTCGACCAGGCGACCTGGGACAAGCTGTCGGCCGACGCGGCCCCGCCGGTGCAGTCCTACACGATCACCGAAACCGACGCGAAAGGACCCTTTACCGAAAAGCTTCCGGCCAAATTCGAAGATGAGGTGACGTTCAAGCAACTCGGCTACCGCGACATTCGCGAGAAGCTTGCCGAGCAGTTCCATATGAGCGTTGCCCTGCTGCTGGCGCTCAATCGGACGTCACAGTTCCGGCCGGGCCAGCAGATCGACGTCGCGGCTGTCGCGACCGCCAAGCCCCACGACAAGGTCGCCCGCATCGTGGTGGACAAGCCGGCCCACCAGGTCGAAGGCTTCGCGGCGGACGGCAAGCTCGTGGCCTTCTATCCGGCCTCGATCGGCAGCGAGGAAAAGCCCGCCCCGACGGGCGAGTTCACGGTTCGCCGCATCGTGCACCATCCGGACTACACGTATTTTCCAAAGTTCCATTTCAAGGGCGTGACCGCGACCGCGCCTTTCACCATCGCCCCGGGCCCGAGGAACCCCGTCGGCACGGTCTGGATGGACCTCAGCTACGAGGGCTACGGCATTCACGGAACGCCCAATCCGGAAGCCATCGGCAAGACCGAATTGCACGGCTGCGTGCGCCTGACCAACTGGGATGTCGAGGATCTGGCCTCGCTGGCCGACAAGGGCATTCCGGTGTTCTTCCAGGACAATGGCGCCGATCCCCTGCCCCCGAAAACCGCCGCGCCGCCCGCGGCTGGTCCTGAGCCGGCCAGCCCGGCCGCATCGAAGGCTCCCGCGGCCCCCGCCAAGGCCAAACCCGCACCGAAATAGCGGCGGGGCCGCGTCCCGCGCGGGTGTCAGTGGACGGTGGTCAGGTTCTGAGGGCGTCCGGGACCTTGCCGCCGTTATCGGCTAGCTTCTGCATCACCTGCTTGTGCAGCCAGATGTTCATCGTCGCAGAATCGTGCATGTCGCCGGAATAATGGAGCTCCTGGGCCAGCCCCTGGCGAGCCAAGAGGCTGCTGTCCAGTCCCAGCAACTTCAACATGTCGACGATGGAGTGCTGCCAGTCGAGCTTTTCGCGGCTCTGCGCCGCTAGCCCATTCAGCAGAGCCGCCACATCGACCGTTGCGCCCGGCGTGCCGCCGCCCGAGGTCGCGTCCGCGGTCGCGGCGTGCGTCGGCGCGCCTGACGCAGCGGGGGTCGCGGGCGCCGGACCGCTCGCCGTAGGCGGCGTCGGGGTGACGGCCGAAGCCACCGAGCCGGACGGCTGCCCGCTGAGCGACCCCGAACTGGCCGAAGCCGTCGGCGAAGAACTGGCCGACGCCGCGACGCTCGCGTCACGGTGGCCAAGGATTTTCGAGAAAATCGAACCGAGGATGCTCAATCGGGGTCTCCTGCAGTTGGTGAAACCGCATCGGTAAACGCCTATGATGCGGAAAGGTGGCGCGGCGTTCGGGGTGACCCGTTCGCCGGTTGGTCCACCGTTTCCGTACGCCAAGGCCCGGCACCCCTGCCGAGGCCGGCCAATCCGACGAAAGAAGCGGGTTTTCCATGCTCTCGAACGAAAGACCGAGCCCGATGACCAGTCGTGTCATTCCCGTCGACCCCTTCACCCTCGTGGTCTTCGGCGCAACCGGCGATCTCGCCTGCCGCAAGCTGCTGCCAGCCTTGATGCATCGGGACCTCGCCGGGCAATTGCCGCCCGAGGCCCGCATCATCGGAGTGGCGCGGCGATCGCTCGACGACGAAAGCTATCGGGCCATGGCCCGGCAAGCCGTGTCGGAAGTCGCGGCCCGCAGCAACGGCCAACTCGAGACTTTTCTCAACCGCATCCACTACGTTTCGGCCGACGCGGAAACAGAGGGCGGATGGGACGAACTCGCTCGCCTGCTGGCGGCCCGGGAAGACGACATCGTGGTCTATTACCTGGCGACGGCGCCCGAGCTCTTCGTGCCCATCGCGGAGCGGCTCGGCCGGCAGGGCCTGGTGAATGCCCGGACCCGGGTGGTGCTGGAAAAGCCCATCGGCAAGAATTCAGACTCGGCGAGGGCCGTCAACTCGGCCATAGGGCGGGTCTTTCCGGAGCAGTGCATCTACCGGATCGATCATTACCTCGGCAAGGAAACGGTGCAGAACCTGATGGCCCTGCGCTTCGCCAACGCGCTGTTCGAGCCGCTGTGGAGCGCCGCCCACATCGACCACGTGCAGATCACGGTCGCCGAGGAACTCGGGGTCGAAGCCAGGGCGGGCTACTACGACAGTGCCGGCGCCATGCGCGACATGGTGCAGAACCACATGCTGCAACTGCTGTGCCTCGTGGCCATGGAACCGCCGACCTCGATCGGCGCCGATTCGGTGCGCGACGAAAAGCTCAAGGTGCTCAAAGCCCTCAAGCGGATCGACCAAACCAATGCGCCGCAGGCCACGGTGCGCGGTCAATACCGGGCCGGCGCCTCGGCGGGCGGGGCGGTGCCGGGCTACTTGCAGGAACTGGGAAACCTCAACAGCCGCACCGAAACCTTCGTGGCCATCAAGGCCGAGATCGGCAATTGGCGCTGGGCCGGCGTACCCTTCTACCTGCGCACCGGAAAGCGGCTGCCTGCCCGCATGTCCGAGATCATCGTGACCTTTCGCTCGGTGCCCCATTCGGTGTTCGAGGACGAGCCCCCGACGCCGAACCGGCTGGTGATCCGCCTGCAGCCGGACGAAGGCATCAAGCTCTGGCTGATGATCAAGGACCCGGGGCCGGGCGGCATGCGGCTGCAGCACGTGTCGCTGGACATGAGCTTTGCGGCCGCCTTCGCGGTGCGCAACCCCGACGCCTACGAACGGCTGATCCTCGATGTGGTGCGCGGCAACCAGACCCTGTTCATGCGGCGCGACGAGGTGGAGGCCGCCTGGGCCTGGGTCGATCCCATCATCGAGGCCTGGGCCGCCTCCGGCGAAGGGCCGAAATCCTACACAGCAGGCACCTGGGGCCCGTCGGCCGCCATCGCGCTGATCGAGCGGGACGGGCGGAGCTGGTCCGAGCAGGACGCCTGAGCGGGACGGGCACGGCCGCTCGGCCGCGCCGCCGCGCACGCCTCGCCACCCGGTCGCGTCGCCGCACAGGACCGCTTGGCGCTCCCGGTGCGGCCCGGACCTTGCGATTGACATGGCGCGCGGTTCGGTTCTAAACAGCGGCCGGCCGGGGCTGTAGCTCAGATGGGAGAGCGCTGCAATCGCACTGCAGAGGCCAGCGGTTCGATTCCGCTCAGCTCCACCAGCAAGAAACAAGCACTTAGCTTCTGTTACTCCTCTTCTCGCTCTCGCCAAGTCAGCAGGGTGTCAGCGGCAGGATCAAAGTCGCGGCTGAATTGCCTGCTCCACCCATCGAAGCCGTAAGGATTCCCGCCTCGCATCCGGGTTGAATGCTGTGGGCCACCACAGCCTCTCCCACTCTCGCTCCCCGTTTGCCACCGCCGACTCCGGTGGGTACAAACCCGCAACAACGGAGAACGATCACGATGACGGATGAGACCGACAGAGCATGCCATCGAATTAACCGCCGAACTCGTGTCCGCATACGTGTCCCGCAATTCAGTTCCGGTCGGCGAATTGCCTGGGTTAATCCGTTCGGTCAGCGATGCCCTGGTCGGCTTGTCGAAGCCGACTCAGGCTGTGCCCGAGGCAGCGCCGCTGGTTCCCGCCGTACCAGCCAAGAAGTCCATCCACGAGGAGCACATCACCTGCTTGGAGGACGGCAAGCGGTTCAGGTCGATGACGCGGCATCTCTTAGCCGTCCATGGGATGACCCCAAAGCAGTACCGAGCGAAGTGGGGTCTTGCCGAGCACGACTACCCGATGGTCGCCCCGGCTTATGCGAAGCAGCGGTCTACGTTGGCTTTGAAGCTCGGACTGGGACGAAAGGATGTCGCCGCCCCGGTCGACGCAACGGTTGATGATCGTGTTGACCGAGAGGCTGACGAGGCGGCTTGAGGAGGCTGTGCAGCGACCGCTGACGCTTGCTCACACCCGGTGGTCGCAAGATGGGTGGCGTTGCCATAGGGGCTGCAGAGGCTCTCAGGGCCAAACAGAAGACCTTGGGAGCAGTGACGCCCGTTCAACCCAAACCTTCTTTCGGCAAGTTTGTTGCCAACCACCCGCCTACTACCTCCAACTCGGTCAATCGCTCCAGCGCGAAAGTATTTTCTAACAAGCCCATGTGATGGCTGACTAACTCTCTCCGGTATCTTCGAACTTGGTCGAGATGATTTGGCTCCCGTCCCGCCCGTAGTTCGCCGTCGAGATATGCGTATATCAGAGCCGCTGGGCTCTCAGCCGTAAAGGTCGGCGTAGGGTCGCGTCGCAAAGCCGCGAAGAATTTGGCCCAGAACCCGTCGGCCTTCTCCGGATGCGCGGTAGTCGAGAGAAACTTCGCGATGAACCCATGTCCAAGGAAGCTCCCGGCTTCGATGGCCTGCTGATAGCTCGCCAGGGCAAGGGCTGGGTCTCGTTCCGTGCCCCTGCCCATCTCGTAAAGTTCTCCCAACCTGATGAGGGCGTCGGACGACCCAAGACCGGCAGCTTGCTTGTAGAGACGCAGGGCTTCGGTGGGGTTCTTCTCTACGTCCTCATACCCCCAGTTCAACTTCTCCGCGTACCAGTACAGCCCATCAGCGAGTGCGGTGCCTTTCTCCGCCATGTCAGACCCGTGAGAACCAATCGCCATCAACGACGACCTGCTCCACCAGTTCAGTCGAGACACCGAGTTTCAGGTTCTTCAGGAGGTCGCAAAGAGTGTCCCCTTCGATCAGTTCAATCGGAGGCGCACCGTCCCGTGTGGCCTCCTTCTTGGCTTCAGCTGAGAACGTGCCAGTCGTGATGATCAAGCCCTTGTCGCTTCGACCGACCATAGCGCCCCGGAAATCCCTGACAGCTCCAGAGCCAACCGAGCCCTGGTACCGCTTGCATTGAAAGAGAACCTGAAACGAGAGCAGATTCACCCTCAGGACTCCGATCCCGTCGATGCCGCCGTCGCCACTCCGTCCCGTAACCTCGACTTTCACAAAACCAGCTTCCCTCAGCAGCCGCTGAGCGAGACGTTCGAAAGCGTCCGGGGCCATCGCCTTGAGCGCGGACAATAGGCGATCTTTCCAAGTCTCCTCAGGCGGAGATTGGTTCGCCGCAACGGCCTCCTCTGCCGTGGTCTCGGAACTTCCGTTCTGGTTTCGCTTGCGTTCGTAGTCTTGCCGACGAACGATGCTGGGAATCCGCTCAACCTCGGATTCTGCCAATCGCTCCCCATGTTCGGTGATGGCCCACACACCTCTCTTGCTGTTTTCGATTGCACCCGCTCGTTTGAGGTAAGCCTTTGCCCACGCAAGATTGTAGCTGAGCTTCGTTTGCCTACCATCAGTGTGGATAAACGAGGCTACCGGTTCCGGGATGGATTCGAGTTCGATAACCTTGGCCAGCAGTTCATCGTTCGACGCTGAACCGCCCATGGTCTTCAGCGCCTTCAGCGTGGGCCACAGCAGGTCCTGGAACGCAGGCACGGTGACAATGGACGATGCAGTTCCGAGAACATTCATTGCAGCAGAATATCTGGGCACCCCTCAACTGCAAGGAGCAAATTGACCTTCCGAGTTCCTGCAGCTTAAACCGAATCGCTTGCCAGGGAGTGGCATCTTGGACGGCCCACGACGGCCCCTGATTGTAAAGACCTTGTCGTTCTCGGCGTAAGCACATGTAGCGGCGGACCCGCGAAGAAACCCGGATCGTGCTTATTGATGCCCCATGAATCACGCCCAAGCCGCAAATGGCATTCTTCTCAAACCGCTCTTGGTGCGGACATGGTCACAAGCTCGCCCGGATCATCGATTCTACTAGCGAGAAGAGAGTGGTACACATTGGCAGGGTTATCTCTTTCGTAACCTGATAACGAATGATTGTGGTGGCATGCCATTCATTATTCCAAGCTAACGTCTCGTCGATATCAGGTTCGTTTAATGCAAGGCCCAGCTTTATTGCTTCGTTGTAGAGGGCAACAACGTCATGTCCAAAAGGCTTCTTCTTTAGCCTACTCTGTTGAACGCCAGCCTTCACGAGGAATGCCTTCAGCGCAAGCTCAACCGCGTGGAACAAGAGGATGTATTCGCCGGTTGTATCAGACAGGGGCTCTTCGAGCCTGCGTGCCCCGGATAGGCATTCAGACGCTCCGATTGCAAGAGACTTGGAGAGTCCGTCCGGCGTAGCCGGATCGATCATTGAAAGTCGAGTTGCAGTCGACGCCCTGGCTCGGAATGCCTCAGTCATCAAGGGAACATGACCCCTCGCGGTTCGGAATCAAGCCCGGCGCCTCGATCACGGCGGCGATCTGCCAGATTGCTTTGATCATACTCGCCTACCCATCAGTCGATAGTGTCTCAGTTTGGAAATCGGCGTGCTTGACCCCGCTCGCGACCGACCTTCATATCGTGCTGTGTCTTGGGCGTGGGCCGTATAAGAGGCGCGAGGCAGCTTGAACCACCTAGAACAGCTCGTTTCGGAGTGGCTTCAATATCGAGGCTACTTCGTACGAGTTTCCGTCCAGGTTGGACCTCGGGATAGAGGCGGCTTCGAGGGCGAACTTGATGTCGTCGCACTCAACCCTGTCACTCAGCACCTACTCCATGTGGAATGTTCCCTGGACGCTCTCTCGGCGGAGAAGCGGGAAGAGCGGTTTGCAGGTAAATTCGAACGAGGTCGGAGGTTCATCAAAGACGCCTTCCGGGGCATACCGTTACCCGAGACCATAGAGCAGGTTCTCGTCCTTCAGTTTGCGAGTGGTCGAACCCGTGAAATCGGCGGCGCTCGGCTAGTGACCGTTCGTGAGTTCGTCCACGAAATGTACGAAGGACTGAAGGGAACATCGCCAGCAAGCAAGGCGGTCCCGAGCAACCTCCCTCTTCTCCGAACCATACAGCTTGCGGCGGACGCAGCTCAGGCGAGTCCGTCCAGCCATCGGATTATTCCTCCGCCCCAAAATCCAAACTGACCCGGAAAGCCAAGTTGACCAAGGCCGAATCAATGCCGCTCCCCGGCATTCAGGACCCGCCAAACCTGGACTGCCGACCACGACCCCCCACGTGGTGCAGGAACGTTCCTTTCGTTTAGGTTCTCCGCGATGGACCGGAGCGAGGTCGCGCCGCTGGCCCGGATGTCCTGAATGATCGGGGACAGATCAGCCGCCCGCCGCTTCGCCGCTGCACATTCAGACCCACCTCCTGTTACGTAATCAGAAGGTCCTGGACCAGATCACCGAGGAGAAGTCTACCATTTCTCCGGTCACAACCAGGATCGGGAAGCACATGGGAAGCGGAGCGGTCCACAAATTACTGGCCTGCTGCCCGATACGGAGGCCGCTCGGACGTTTTAATTCAGTCCCGAATATCAGGAGGTCGCCAAACACCGAGCCTCGTCATCGCTCTCCGACTTATTTCTCATGGAGGGCTGTCTGTCGGTTTCGCCCTAAACACGAGAACAGAGCCAACGAAGATCCCCAGGACCGGGTGGTCTGATCAGCGGCGGGGCAATCGGTCAAGATCGAGCAGGATTGTTTGTTGGCCCTTGTTCAAATGCGGCGCATCTGCCAGAGCCATGAAGTCGCTGTTCTGATAAGGCCACGAATTCGATCCCGCGAAGATCCGGATGCCCCTCTCGGTCATCACTGCATCGCCGCGACGAAGAGTTTTGTCCTGGAAAATCGATGGCGTTCCAGTCTTCGCAACCCTGCGGGCGTTGCCGGGCTCCGCTGCCCTCCTTGGGTGCTTGGCGTTCGGGATCGCGGCAACGAAATTTGACCGATGCCGCTTGGCAGCAGCGTTCAATTGAGTTTGGCCCGAGACGGACACCGGAGGTGTCGGTACCGGAGCCGCGTCGGCTTGATGAGTGCCGAAGACCGAAGACAGAAACCCAAGGGCTCCGAAGTCGTCGCGGGCTGAGGCCGCTTTGATAGCTCCCAGAAACGCAGACGCCGCTACCAGCATTCCTATGAAGCAGACGAGGGCTCCCCTCGTGGCGTCGCTCAGCATGACATTCCCCCGCTCGTTACGGCGCGATCTAATAGCGCCCTAACGAAATCCTTAGGGAACAATTCATTGCGCCGCAAGGTATTTCTTCCTATGTGCAGACGCGCCCTTTCAAAGGCTGTCGTGAGGAATGATGGACCCCTCTGAAACATTGAAACTGGAAAACCAGCTATGCTTCGCCGTGTATTCGGCGGCCCATGCCTTCACCGCTGCCTACAAACCCTTGCTCGAACCACTGGGGCTCACATACCCCCAATATCTTGTTCTGCTGGCCCTGTGGGAGACAGATGGACTAATGGTCAGGGAGATCGGCGGACGCCTCAGCCTGGATTCGGGTACTTTGACGCCTGTACTCAAGCGCCTGGAGGTTGGTGGGTTCGTCAGGCGAAAGCGAGACGAGAAGGACGAAAGGCAGGTTCGGGTGACCCTGACCGAAAAAGGCCGCACACTTCGCGCAGATGCGGCAGAGGCCAGGAGAGCTATCGTTTGCACATTAGGAGATTCCGAGGAGAAGATTCAACAATTGAGGCGGAGCGTCACCGAACTCAACCAGCTTCTTCGCAGATGAGTGATGTATCACGTGCCCAGGCCCCTGGCCTCGGGCTAGGTGCCAACCTTTGAGCAACTCGGGAAAATGACATCCCAGATCTGCTCGAAGATTATCCGATGAGGATGGCGTTGCGCAGCTTGAGCGGAGAATCGACCTTTCGTAGCGGCTCCCAAAGCGCCCCGGTTCCATGGATGCCAACAGTCCCAAATCCCAGAATACGGCCAGTAATTCCCTGGACCACATCGACGGACTCGACTTTTGTTATGTTCATCTCCTCGGTGGAACGAGAGATCCAACCGGTTTTGTAGATTATTCGTTTGTCAGTGACCACGATTTCGGTGTTCACCCGCACGAACCAAGACGCTACGAACGATAGCCCAGCAACGACAAACGGCGACAGGGGCATTAAAACTGAGACCGGGTGACGGTCGACAGCAGGCTGTGCGTTGATGTACATGAACCAAAGAATGAAACTAGCGATTCCTAGAATCAGGAAGCTTATCGCGTTCTTGTACACGATCCAATGCAGTCGACCAACATACTTTACGTTCTCATCACTCTGAAGAACTTTCTTGTAATAGGACATGGGAATACTCGCGTAGGACCCGCACGGCTTTCCGACGTGAATACGGTCGTCGCGAGACTAGCCCCTTGCCGGGGTATGTACAACGGGCACCTGACCGAATTGGTTAGGCGGCTCCGAGTGCCGCTGTCCTGATGGTCTTGGGCCTGAATGACACCGAGGCGGCGACGAGACAATGATTTCTTGACCCGGATCATTCGACCGCGATAGAATCATCTCGCATCAAGACGAGGGCTGGCACCCTCACCAACCTGCCTCAACGCGGCAAGGTGGTGTCCACGATTGTGGGATGTGGCCGAGTTATCGGCAACGAAAGCGGAAAGCGCCAGACCTCCGCCACGGAGGTATTATGGCCGAGCCAGACGTCGTTGAACCCCCCGACTCGCACGAGACCCGTTTCCGCGTCCTGCTCGCCGTTCCTGATGCCAAGAACATCCCGTACTTCGCACTGGGGGTGGAAGCGAAGCGTGCTCGGATCGAGACGGAGATCCTTCCCTCGGAGCGGCTTTCCGGGCTGGTCAGCGGCAACGTCCTCCGGAGCTTACAGACCGGATTTGGTTCCCATCGCCTTGTAAGAGTCCGTAGGCGGGTTCTCCAGAAGACCGGTGTATATTCGTCTTGGCTGGCGTTCCCCGTTCTGGAGCCTGCGCAGGCGTTTGTAGAGGCCAATCGCAGGCTCGGCCTCGATGCCATCACGGCCAGGATGGAAGCAGCACTCACCTCCGGGCAAGAGAAGCTGAAGCAGGCTGTCGAACAGGGTCGCTTCGACCTTGGTAGACTGAAGTCCGGCAGCCGCCTCGGCCGAGCCCAGGAATATGTGAGAACGGCAGAGACCCTGGACAAACTGGGTTGGGGCCGTTGGGCCTTGGCGAAGCTTCGTGAGGATATCGACGCTGTTCCGGACGGGGTTTCTGTCGGGTGACTTTGGTGATGAGCCCAGCGCAGCGCACGAGTCCGATTCCTCCGGGCTGCCTGCTCGGCCTCGCGATTAGGTTGAAGAACCGCGACCGAGTGGGAGCTGTCGTTCTGACTGAGTGCTCGCACTTTTCGGGCTCCACGCAGGGCGTCTTAACGAGACGGTAGAAATTTTCGCTTCTAAACGGCACCAGGGAGGAGAAATGTCGCCTTGGCTCAGGTCGGCTTGCGAGCGTATCATCCGGCCTCTCGGCGGGCCTTCTGGACGTCACGCCGCGCTTTTCGCGATGGTTTCGGGAAGTTTGCTCGCGATCTGTATGGTCTTCGGGCTGGTCATGTACGACTCCCGGCGAGATGTGAGCCGTGAAGTGGAAACATCCGTCAGCAATCTGGCGGCTGCCGTGGCCTGATCCTCCCCCCTTGAAGTGGTCCATCCCGATGTATGGCTTTCGAGCCTGGAGGATGGATCGATGGGAAGACGACCGAAGCCTGAAGAGATTGTGAGCAAGCTGCGTCAGGTCGACGTGCTGGTCTCGCAGGGGAAGACCGTGGCGGACTCGGTGCGCTCGATTGGGGTGACCGAGGTCACCTACTATCGATGGCGGAAGGAGTACGGCGGCTTGAAGCTTGATCAGGTCAAGCGCCTGAAGGAGCTGGAGACGGAGAACATGCGGCTGCGCAAGGCGATCGCCGATCTCACGCTCGACAAGCTGATCCTGAAGGAAGCTGCCTCGGGAAACTTCTGAGCCCCGCGCGCCGGCGCGTCTGCATCGAGCATGTGCGACAGCATTTGCCTGTCTCCGAGCGCCGCGTCTGTGCGGCGCTCGGGCAGCACCGCTCGACTCAGCGTAAGGCGCCGCGGGGCTTTGACGACGAAGAGGCCTTGACGGGCGACATCATCGAGCTGGCGCGGCAGTACGGCCGCTATGGCTATCGCAAGATCGCAGCGTTGCTGCGCGATGCCGGGTGGCTGGTGAACGACAAGCGGGTCGAGCGCATCTGGCGATGCGAAGGGCTGAAGGTGCCGGCCAAGCAGCCGAAGCGGGGACGGCTATGGCTCAACGACGGCTCCTGCATTCGCCTCCGGCCCGAGCACCGCGATCATGTCTGGTCGTACGACTTTGTCGAGGATCGCACGCATGACGGCCGCAAGTTCCGGACCCTCAATGTTGTCGACGAGTTCACCCGGGAGTGCCTGGCCATCCGGGTCGCGCGCAAGCTCAACTCGACCGACGTTATCGACCTGCTGTCCGACCTGTTCATCCTGCGCGGCGTGCCTGGTCACATCCGTTCGGACAACGGCCCCGAGTTCATCGCCCAGGCCGTGCAAGACTGGATCAAGGCGGTTGGAGCAAAGACCGCCTATATTGCCCCAGGGAGCCCGTGGGAGAACGGCTACGTCGAGTCGTTCAACGCTCGCTTCCGAGACGAGCTGCTCGACGGCGAGATCTTCTACTCACTCAAGGAGGCTCAGGTCATCATCGAAAGTTGGAGAACGCACTACAATACTGTGCGTCCACACGGCTCCATCAACTACAAGCCCCCAGCGCCGGAGGTCTTCGTGCCCGCCTTCGCCGCATGGCCGGCTGCGAAACCCCGACCATCTCCGCCGGCCATGCTCAGGGTGGCGCCTAGACCGACCCTGAACTAACATTCCGCCCGGACCACCCGATGGGGGCCGATCACTCAAGGGCTTTAGACTAGGAGGCGCTTGCCTCAGCGCGGCGGACCTCCGGGGCGCGGACCTGAGAGCCGCATTCCTAGCAGAAACGGATCTCACAGACTGTCTGCTCGACAGAGCGCTACTGGCAGAGGCCGATATGGTAGGGGCATCGCTGGCTCGCGCGGCAATTAGCGAAGCGAATCTGACGTCGAGCCTTCTGGAAGACGCCAATTTCGAATCCGCGACAATGCGGTTCTCACATTTCGATGGGGCCGTGCTCGAAGGCGCCAATCTGTCGAACGTAGACGCGTGGGGCGCAACGTTCGAGAATGCGGATATGCGCGGAGCCAATCTTAGAAACGGGCGTTTCGGCGATTGTGTGTTCAGATCTGCCAATCTATCCGGAGCTGATCTTAGAGGGAGTGTGTTGACCAAGTCAGAGCTAAGTGGTGTACAACTCCAAAATACCGATCTCCGTGACGCGAACATGGCGCAAACCAATTTGTCCGGAGCCGATTTGACGAGTGCTAAGCTTCAAGGTCAGGATCTCAATACATGTGAGCTTTCAGGCGTGCGCCTTAGTGGAGCTTACTTCAACAAGACTCAGTTTGGCCTCGTGCAATTGGGGCAAAAGATAGGCGAGGAACAAGATCGTAACTACGAAGCGGCCACGAAAGGATATTTGGCTCTAGAGCGCAACTTCGCCGACCTCGGGGAAAGCGGTTCAGCTTCTTGGGCATATCGGAAACGCCGCCGAATGCAGAAGCTTGGCGCGGCGGCCAGAACAAAACAGTTCGCGAAACACAGAAATGCGATTCGAGCTCTTGGTAGCGGCTTGGAGTACCTCGGAGACCTAGCAAGCGAGTTGGTGTGCGATTACGGAGAGAGTGTTTGGCGAGTTCTTGGCTCAATTGTCTCCATCTCCTTCATATTCGCCGTTGTATACGGTGTTACGGGCAGCGTCGTCAAAGTAACCGACGGAGCTCATCTCGTTACTTACAACCCTATCGACCTGTTCATTTTTAGCTTACTGGCCATGACCACGTCGGGTTCTCCCGCTGTCGATCTGCTGCCTCGCAACGAATACGTTCACCTTCTGACCGGCACGCAAGCTGGGTTGGGGATATTTTTGACTGGCCTGCTTGGATTTGTTGCAGGGAACAAAATTCGTAGATAGCGGCAATCAGATTGAGCGAACTTTAGCAAGCGTCGCCCCCTCGTTTCAGGATCAAGGCGCAGTACGTTTCCGGGGTCCTTTTCCTCTTGAGGAGTTCCCGTATCACGGCAACGAGGGCGCCCTTCTTGCACGGCGATGAACGGCTGCTTCCGAGACCAACGACGGGGCCTCTGGATGCCCGAGATAGGCGCAATGCCGAACGTCCGGAGTCGGGCAGCATGGTAACGGCAACTATCGACCCGACCCGGCTTTTCGGCCTTCCCGCGGAAGGTCCGGTTCGGAGCAGCGGGGATAGTCGGCTGAACGACCGTACTGGGCGCTGAGCCGAACGTCTGGTTCTGGGCGGGAAGTCAGCTTCGGCACGGGTACCAAAGGTCAGACTTAGGCCCACCACTAGCTGCCGATCAGAGTTTCACGGCAGATCTCATTCGGAAAGCGGTCCCGCAAACTGCGCCGCACCCGGCGCAAGCGCTGCGACGCCAATGTGCAAGGCAACCTGGAGATTTCAGCGGAAGGGAACGTGCGCACCCGCCATCCCCGTTGCCGGGCGTCCTGTGGGTCGGTATTGATCGAATATGGTTTGCTCGGGCAACTCCACTATCGCTCGACGGTGGATGATCTGCCGATCCTAGCCTTCACAGGTCTTTGGAATCGTCGGAGGAAGGAAGAGGGCGAGGAAATGAGCCTTGTGGGCTGGCATGAATACCCGACCAACAACGGCGTCCTATGACGCATTTCGATCCAGGGCTGACGGACCTCCAGCCGGAAGGCTACGTGCAATCGTCAGCGGGCATTGGGGGAGCGCCTGACCGGAATGAACGGCTCACTTAGATGCGCACGGCCACGCTGCCTCAAGGGCCACCGTCGCGATTACCGCGACAGACAAGTGCGTTTCGCCAGGATGGTCATTCATCCATTTCAAAACAACCGCAACCGCTTCCCCGCGTGTACTTTCGGATGGAGGGCAAATCCTATGTTCGCCTAGATACGATTGCATGGTCAAAACTGCGTCGACCTCACCAACACAAAATCCCTCTCTCTCGATAGTCATCGAATCTGGCACATAGTTGTGGTCCGTCAAAAATTGCTTACAGCCGTCTATCACTTCATTGCCTGTTAAGGCCGTGGCAGGACTTGCCCACCATCCCACGAGCAGGGCAAAAAAAATCCGGGAACGCGCATAATCCGTAATGTCCTAATTTGAAATTGGTCTCACGCAAGAAGCGCATCCCAGTTGAACTCGTGGTCCGAAACTGCTTTCAGCGAAATGAAGCCATTATCGCTCCAGCCCTTGGGTAGGTGGACGTGAGCGGCTACGTCGATGTTTTTAGCTATGAAGTAGCGAACGGGTCCGTTGCCATCTTCCTTGCCGAGAAGGACGTACACGGTAACCTGATCTAGCAGATCGCCTTGAAAGTGAGTCGTATTTACATACCAAGGAGGCGCCCTTACGGTCTTCACTTGGACCTTTCGCAAGGTCGGATCTTCGGCTCGTCCTACGAGGAGATCGTACCCCTTTGTATTCCGGTCCGCGATTTGGGCATCTAGCCCGCGCCGCAATAGCTCGCCCATTACGAAATACTCGCCAGCGTTTCCGGATGGGACGCCGGACTTGCGTCTTCCCGCTCTAGGCTTTGCGGTTTCGGCTTCTGGTTTATCTGACATCATCGCGCTCGGTTTTCTGCCACAATCGCCGCCGTCACCGCGTCCCGTGCCGATCGGATCGGCCAAAGGTGTAGCACAGCATAGAACCGCCAATTGTCGCTTCCCTCAAGCGGCGATGACCACGCATAGGCTCGCGTGGCCTCGGAATGGTCATCCACATCGAACACGCGGACCTCGCTCTCCAGACGCCCCGCTAAAACATCGCCCCCACGACGATGGTCGACGTGATCGTGGACCGCGGCAACGGTCGCGAGCTGGTGCCGATGCGGTGGGGCCTGGTGCCGTTCTTCTGGAAAAAGACGCTGAAGGAAGTGCCGGCGACGTTCAACGCCCGGGCCGAGACCGTCCACGAAAAGCCGATGTTCCGCGATGCGTTCAAACGCCGCCGCTGCATCATCCCAGCTTCGGGCTTTTACGAGTGGACCGGCGAGAAGACCGATCGGCAGCCGCACTATTTCAGCGCCGCCGATGGCTCGCCGATCATGGCCTTCGCGGGCCTATGGGACAAATGGCGCAACGCGGAAGGCGAGGAAGTCTTGTCGTGCACCATGGTGGTGTCCGGCGCGAGCCCGTGGATGGAGAAGTTCCACGATCGCATGCCGGTGATCCTGTCCGGCCCGGAGATCGACGGATGGCTGGACGGCTCAGCGGGTGCGGATCTGCTGAAACCTGCCGCAGGAAGAGAGCCTGCGCGAGTGGCTGGTATCGAACCGGGTGAACAAGACGGGCGCGGGAGACGAGGAAGCGGCTACGATCGAGCCGCTGGCGAAGGCAGGATGATCGAAATCTCACGACCGAAGCGGCACGAACAGCGCTTTCGCTCAATTCTACTCGGCAGTCTTTTGGCCGGGAGTTCCCCCGCTTGGGCCGCGGAGCTCCATTATGCGCCGATCGAAAACCTCGAACGGATCGACGTTCAAACGTTGAACACCGCCCATAAGACAATCGACATGGCGGCCTACGTGCTGACGGACTGGCCGGTGATCCAGGCACTCACGGCGGCCGCTTATCGGGGCGTGGTCATCCGGCTCTACACTGACGGCGGTCAAGCTGGGCAGGACAACATGGCGCCGGACAGCCCCTTCGGAAAGCTGCTCACGGCGCCGAACGTGACGATCAAGCAGAAGCATCCCGGCAAGCCGATCATGCACCTGAAGAGCTATTGCGTGGACGGGCACCTGTTCCGCACGGGGTCGGCCAACTTCTCCGCGTCCGGGCTGAAGCAGCAGGACAATGACTTGCTGCTGTTCGACGACGCCCACATGTGCTCGGATTTCACGATAAACCTCGATCAGATTTGGGACAGCAAGGACGCTGAATAGGAGACCGGCCTTCCAAGCTTTGGCGGCCGTCCAACTCAATCGGCCGCCGTTATTTTGGGATCGAGCCGCGCAGCGCTTCGTTGATGCGCTCCTGCCATCCCGGCCCGTCCGCCTGGAAATGCTCAAGCACATCCTGGTCGATGCGCAAGGAAACAAGCTCCTTTGCGCCCGGGACCGACGGCGGCTTCGGAACGTCCGGGGCTGGTTTGGCGGCCGGCTTTTTGAAAGCCGCCTCGGCCTTGGCGAAGGGGTCCTGCGACGGTATGCGGGTCGGGGTTCTCACGGATGCTTCTCTGTCTTGGACGCACGATCTCCGGCAGCGGTGGCGTCCGCCTCGCACATATAGGCGCCAGCCTTGGTGTTCCCGAAGTTCTTCGTGCCCGCGAAATGATACACGCCAGACTTGGTGTTCACCCAGACTACGGTAGCGCCTGGGCAGCGGGCCTGAGCTTGGGCTGCCGAGCCAAATTGATTGGCGCCGGCCGCTGCGGAGGGCGCCGCCGGAGCGCTCGGGGCCGGCGCGGCCTTCTTCCGTCCGAAAAAGCCGGTGCTGGCCGGTGCGGCGCGGTCTGGTGCCGGGGCTGGCGCAGGTGCCGGAGCCGCAGCCGCACCCGGCAAAGCCTCAGTTCCGGCCCGGCACGCCGCAATGAAGTCGGCCTTCTTTTGCGTGGCCTTGATCGCGGCCTTGTTGGCCGCGTATTCGGCGCTGCATTCCTTGGCCGTCTTGGCCGAGGCAGGGCTGCGCGCCAGTGCCACGCTGATCGCGAGCGCGGTGCCAAGCAGGATATTGCGCATGTTCTCTCCCCCGAGTTGATCGAAGGCTCGCACCCACCGCGCGGGGCGTCAACGAATTCCGATGCTCCTCACGTACCAGAAAGCCCACCAAGGTTCCTTCCGGCTCGACCGATCGGACCTAACAGCGAGCTACATGCGTTCTCTTCTCAGAAATTCACGGAGGGCCTGCCTTGCCTCGCTATTTCTTCCATATCTAAACCCCGGACAATGTTGGGGTTGAATTACCGGGCACAGCCGAAGCGCGAGTAGAAGCGGTTCGTTTGATGGGTGAGGACCTGAAGGATCACCCTAACGAGTTCTGGAACGATGAAGAATGGCACGTCCAGGTGTCGGACGCGGACGGCCTGATCCTGTTTACCGTCTATAGCTCGGCCGTCGAGTCCGCGGCCGGACAGAGCTAGTGCACTGACGCGCACGGAGGATTCACAGGACGCCAGGGCTGTGCGAGTCTGTCCGCATGGCTCAAACTGTTTCGCTTCTGCTCTGTGCTGATGATCGCGCCGGGCTTCATGGGATCATCGAGGACCGTGGTCGGCCCGTGAAGCACGTTCAGCGGGCGCGGATCATCCTGCTCTCGGCTGACCGCCTGCCGGTCCTGGAGGTCGCCAAGCGGGTCGGCGTGAGCAGGCCCATGGTGTGGCGATGGCAGCAGCGGTTTGCTGAGGAGGGCCTCGAAGGACTGCTCCGAGACAAAACGCGGCCTCCCGGCACACCGCCCGTCCCGCAGGCCAAGGTGCATGCCGTGGTCGAGCGCACCCTGCGGCCGCCGCCCGGGGCCGTCACGCATTGGACCGGCCGAGCCATGGCCAAAGCCATGGGCCTGTCGCTCCGCACCATCCAGCGCATCTGGGCTGCCCATAAGCTGCAGCCGCATCGGATCAGGACATTCAAGCACTCGACCGATCCCGAGTTCTCCACCAGGCTGGACGACGTCGTCGGTCTCTACATGAACCCACCACGCCACGCGGTGGTGGTCTCAATCGACGAGAAGAGCCAGATCCAAGCTCTCGACCGCACCCAGCCCGGCCTGCCGCTGAAGCGGGGCAAGTGCGCAACCATGACCCACGACTACAAACGCAACGGCACCACGACCCTGTTCGCCGCCCTCAGCGTGCTCGAAGGCAAGGTAATCGGCCGCTGCGTGCCTCGTCACCGCCATCAGGAGTTCATCCGTTTCATCGCGACCGTCGAGCGATCCGTGCCGGCCGGCAAGGTGATCCACGCCATCCTCGACAACTACGCCGCCCACAAGCACCCCAACGTCATGGCTTGGCTGGCCGACCATCCACGATGGACCTTCCACTTCACGCCGACCTCGTGCTCCTGGCTGAACGCTGTCGAGGGCTTCTTCTCCAAGCTCACCCGGCAGAGCCTGAAGCGGGGCGTCTTCCGCTCGGTCGACGACCTTGAAGCGGCAATCGCCCGCTACATCGCCGCGACCAACAAGGACCCCAAGCCCTTCGTCTGGACCGCAACCGCCAAGGCGATCAGGACCAAGCTCGCCCTGAACCATCCGTCGGAGTCACCGCACTAGCAGGGGGTCAATCCAGCGAGAGCCTCGTGCCCATCACCTACCATGTCGTCGTGCCCTTCGGCCGCGATGCAGACGGTAACCTCGTGCCGCTCGAGCCGGCCGAGGCGCCGAACGCGGAGAGTGCTAAACGTCGCGCTCAAAGGGCGGCCGAGACAAATGCCGGCGCCATTGCGTTCAGCCGAACCGCGATCCGAACACGGGCGAGTTTTCAGATGCGGTGATCCTGGCCACCTATGGAGCGGTCGATCACAACATGCTCGGGGAGTGAGAGCCAGAAGGTCGTTTGGAAGGTTCTGGCCTATCGGATCGTCCAGGCCCGCACGCTGCAATGGAAGCGGGGCGTGCTGGGCTGGCTCAGGTGGCTGCGATGCTTCAGGACCAGCAGAAGCGGCAGGGATAGGACAAGCCGCGCCCTTCTTCAGCCCATGCCGGCCACGCTTGCAACACGGCAGCCAGGGCGAGGGCAGGGGCTAGTCGCATGGGCTGACGTTGGGGTACGGCGGGGTGACGGTCATGGTGACAATCTCCGCTATGACGCGAGGACGAACTCGGCATGCAGGGTGCTGAGGAGTTCGAAGGTGTTCATCCATGGTACGCTGAAATGTGCGCAGACATTGGGAATTGAGACTTTGCGCCTTATGGCTGGCTGATAGACCTCGTGAGTGACAACCGTCGCGCCGGTGTGCATCGCCTTCGCGATCAGCCATGGATCCGCCCCGCTTAAGAAGTCGGGGATTGCGCCCGCATTGAGGTGTGTAAGAGTCGCGACATGGTTCGCAACGGTTCCGAAATGCCCCTGAGTTCCTGCATCCGTCGTCGCATGGAAGAGCTCAGGGTGATCTGCTGCCCATGTTGCTAGATCGTCCCTTCCTTTGGACAATTCGTGTGCAATTTTGTCGATGCTGCAGATGTCGCTTGAACTACATCTCACTAAGAGCCAATCCCAATATCCAGGACACACCTTCATCTGATAATAGCGATTTTTTGCCTCGATGAACGTGTTGGTGTCCAAAACATAGGTCACGGCTGGAGAGCCTTAGCGAAGGTGTCTATCTTGCTTGGCTGAATTCCTAATAATTTTCCCGCATCCCTCAAAAGCAAACGCCCAGACATTGCCTGATTCACGACGGCTTTGGACAATGTATCGCCGTTGCGAACCCGAGCGGTGCGGTAAAAATCGCCGCCCGTACCTTCCTTGTCCTCATATTCGTCTACAGCGCTGGCGTAGACGCTCTGATAGTCGGCCAAGCTCGCAAAATTGAGAGCGTGTGCACGGCGCGCGGCAACGACCCGGCTCACGTGGAACGTCGTCGCGACGCGCTGCAGGTTGGACAGGTAAGGGAAACCTTCGCGCCAGCACTCCTTGAATGCAGCCTCCGGCACGAGATACTCCCCGGCAACGGCGTTGCAGAAGACCTCGGACCTCCGGCTAACGGATGGAGTCGCATCGGAGATTCCGCTGCTGCCGATCCAAATGTGGGCCAGTTCGTGGGCCAGGGTGAAAACCCGAGCAGCGGGAGCGTCAGCGCTGTTTACGAAGACTGCTGGCGCGAACTCGTCAGCGACGGCGAAGCCCCGGAACTCACTCACGCTCAACGGCCTGTGCGTATTGTTACCTACGATCCCGCTGCGCATCACGAGCACACCAGCGCTTTCCGCACGCGCTGTCAGGATGCGCAGGAACTCGTCAGCATTATTCGCAGTCCTGGGACGTGGGACCTCTCGCTCGATCCCTGCGGCTACATCGGTGACGGACGCGTCGAGGTCGAAGCTGCCGACGAAAGGAATGCGATCCTTAGCGCCGATGTCCTGGAGGTACTCCGTGTACCAGACTACCTTTTGCATGACCTCACGCACGACATCGCGAAGGTTGCTGCTGATCGCTGCGGGCGTACTGCTCCCCACAGTCCGGAGATCCGGAATCGGCAGGGCCTCAACCGGGGGTTCGTTGAGGTAGAGATAACCGAAGGGCGTTTGCGTAGCACTCGCCAGCTTTTGCGCTTGGCCCATCGTTGGACGGGCTTTGCCCGCCTCCCAGGAGGTGACCTTCTCCGCAGGCAAGTGCAGGCGATCGGACAGCCCGTCTAGGGTCAGCCCGGCGCGCTCTCGAGCCCACTGCAGGAGCTTCGGGTTCACCAGTGCTTTCGCGTGTGCCAATCCAGCCCCGACGTGTTCCTGCGCTTAAGATCGCGCCGAATCCTTTCCCGACACTGACGCTGCCCGACACCATCACAGGTGCTCAGAAGCGTGATAAGCCCGCTGCGCGAGGGCGAGAGCATACCCGCACGCACGAAAAACCCCAACCGTCTTGCCAGTCGTGGAGTTCACAAAATTACCTGCGCGGAGGTGCCGCGAGCCTCTCGCCAATCCGGCCGCACGTCCATAGGCTTGGCGCCACAGCCGAGCACCGGATGCGCTGCCGGACAGCTGGCACCTCACGAAGTCGGGCAGGACATCGACGTCAACTCTCGCCTCGTGCCCGCATGCGCAGCTCGCCAGGATGGACCGCACGCCATTCTGCCGCATGTTTCCGAGGGTTATCGCCGGGCCGGTGTAGCGGGTCAATTGCGCCTCCGGTAGCAAGCTCACCAAGGGTTCTCAGCCCGCGTTTGGCACGGTTCGTTAACGGTCGAATGAGATACTGGTGCCATGGGCGGCCACTATCGATTTTCATTCGAACCCGAGAAGCCGCGCAAGCCTCCGCGACCACGCTGGCCCTTTGAAGTCGCGCCCGTCGTCGTGATCGCCGTTGCCGGCGCGCTACTCCATTGGATCGGGATCATCTAGAGATTGGGCGTTAACCTGTCCGTGCAGACCAAGGCCGCCTAAGTGGGCGGTCAGTCGGAACCTCGATCGCGAAGCCCAACGTCAAGGGGTGGCCTTTTCTCTCGTCCAATGCGCCACTTCACGGCGATATAGACGGCGATCAGCACCACGTCGGCGGTGAGCAAGACGACAACGATCTGAGCGAGCAAGTCGGATCTTCCCCTTGAGAAATGGTCTCATTCGAATCCGCCGTGTCCGACAGTCCCTTCAGCTGACCACCGACACGCTTTACATCTGATCGGCAACGGCGCGATATGCCTGAGGCAGCCAGGGAGGCTCGTCATGGGCACGCATTCTCAGTTGCCGCCCGAATCCCTACGCCAGCTACGGTTGAAGGTGCGCGAAGCGGGGGAGCGTCGGACCGCGCTTTACGGCGAACTTCACGCCGCTCTCCGAGAGCTCGCCGAATTGGCCGGTCGAAGCAAGCGCCGCATTCGGCAAGGCGATCATGAAGGGTTTGTGCCTGACTAGCCGGACTTGCGCCTGGCCGGACGCCGCCAGGTGTATCGGGTCATTTCCTGCGCCAGTGCGTCGTCTTCGTGGGCGCCTTTCGCAAAAACAGTCGATAGCCTGTCAGTTCGCCGTTGTCGCCGAACTCTGGTCGCCAGTTGCCTCCGGTCTCGGAGTCGTCGAAGTGCATGTAGGTCCCGGTTTTGGCGTGCTTCAGTTCGCCGAAACGGGCACGGGCTTCCGAGGGGTTGAGGATTTCGGGGGCGGGAATGACGGGCGCCTCAGGCTGGTCCACAAACGGCCACGGCCTCCGAGTTTCGGGCGGGGAGGCCGTGGGGATGGGCGGCAGGAGTGCCCAACGCCGCAAAAACTCGCACAACCCTGAATCGTCGAGATTAACCTGTGCTATACAACCGCGTACGGCCGCAGAACGACTCAGGCGGCCAGATCCCGCCGCGGGGTTCTTCGGATTCGCGATAGGTCCGCATCTCAGTGTGGATCAGATCGCCGAACCGGCCTGGGTTTGTTCGGGGTTGAGGCTGTTGGAGGGTATAACGTCGTCACAATGGCTCCAAGGAGCGCGACCTTTTAGCCTCACTGTGTAGGCTGCCGGAATTCACCAAGAATGAAAGCTCCGTCCGGTTCGACGCCCCAAGCTTTTGCATGATGTGGCCAACATGAATTTTGACTGTCCCCAGGCTGATCCCCAGTTCGTGAGCGATGATCTTGTTCGACGACCCTCGGCTCACCCGGGCCAGAACTTCGTGTTCACGAGGAGTTAGCTCTTCCGGACGGAATTCCATCGGCTGTGCCGCGTAGATACTCAAGGTGCCTAATTTGTGCGCGCACTAAATTAGGCCGAAATGAGGCGTTCTTTCAAAGTCTGCGCGCATTGGCCTGCACAAGAACCGCGTGCGCTCGTTATCTTTGAGACCGGAACACTCAGTCGATCCAATGAAGCCGTCGCGCCTCGGCATCCGCAAAAGCGGTCGCTTCACTTTGAAGCCCCATGAACTCGGGGTTGTTGCCCTCGCTTCCTCGCGGTGATCTAGGAACGAGGAAGCGGCGACCATCTCGCTCGATGACGTAGAAGGTCCACATCAGATCCCGGTCGGTGTCTGCGACGGACAGGATCGACCGGCTCTTACCGGACAGTTCGAAGCTCATCCCTGCTTTCTCAACCTCACCCCCGGCCCGCCACCGTTTTCCACGATGAGCTCGACATCGGCTGTTTCGATGGCGCTCTGGATCTTTCTCGACTGAATCACGGAGAGTTTGCCACCATGAAGCTCTGCTCTGTTCAATGTCGCAAAACTGGATTGCCGCTCTTCTTACGAGTTGAAGGGGGCTCCAGCCCAGCAGTTCACGCGCCTCTCGGATCTGATGGCCGGTCAGCATGGACTACCTGCTGCGTTCGGGGTCCTCACCACGGCCGAGCATCCCTACTGCGGATACCGCGCCCGTGCCGTCGTCCGCCTCAGCCTGGGCCACCGCAAGGCAACCCGGACAAGTCACGTCGTCGGTCGGCAGCTTCGGGGGGGGGCAGTGCCGTCCGTCACATCATGCCGACCGCAGCGTGTCTAGATGCAGAAGGTGTCTGGGAATCCAAGGACCAGCTGTGAGCCCTCGCACAGGTGGCGTTCCCAGAACGGCGGCACTCCCATCAGGGCCGTAACCAATCTGTCCCTGTCCTTAATCTGCCTCATAGGCGCCGGCCCGCTTTTCCTGAACGGCGATGCGCTCGCCCTCTACATCGATGTAGACGAAGAAATGCTGCCCATCGCGCTCGACAATCGACATGGCGTCAGCGTCGGGGAATGGTTCATGTTCGACGTGTTCGAGGTCGGGCGTGTAACCGGCCGCAAGCACGCGCTCGACTATCTTCTCCCCGGGCATCGTGAATGGGTTCGGATCGCCCAGCGTTTCGGCTAGCAGCTCGCGGCCCTGTCCGTGGAAGTAGCTGTAGTAGAACGGCGCGTCGGTCATTTCAGCCACGTCTCGGGAATTGCACCACGGCCCCTAGCGGCTTCGGGGCTGCACTGGAGGCCGTGGGGACGGGGGTACCTTCCGGGGGTGCGCCCCGCCTCCGTCATTTCATCATTCCGACAGCCGGCGCACAAGCCGACGTAGGCTCGGTCGATCCAATTGCGCCGTCGCGCCTCGGTGGTGGCGAAAGCGGTCGCCTCACTATGAAGTCGCACGAACTCGGGGTTGATGCTCTCGCGCCCACGCGGCGACCTTGGAATGAGCAAGCGCCGACCATCTAGCTCAGCGATATAGAAGGTCCATTCCAGGTTCTGGTCGATCGCTGTAACGGACAGAACCGCTCGGGTTTTTCGACAAAGCTCAAAGCTCACCCTTTTGCCCTCAACCTCACACCCGGCTGATCGACGTTCGTGAACTCGACACCGGCTGTCTGCGCGGGTCAGCGTTCAAAAAAGAAGAACTCAGGATGGCTCTGCCGCCACATGGCGTGCTTATCCGAATTCTGCGGCAGCATCATTCCGAATCTGACGCAGGCTTTGCGATCACCTTGGTTGCAGAGCTGGTGAAAGCCGAGCAGCTGCGCTTCGCGCGCTTCCTGCGCTATTGCGGGAACCGTCACGCTGGTTAGAGCGGCCACGATCAAGCCGGTCATGACAACACGCTTAGGCATCTTCATCTCCTCTTCGCTTGGAAACTACTCCGCAGGCCGGCCTAAGGTTTCCGGCCTCTCGGATCTGCCGTGGGGGCGAGCAAACTCAATTCGCTCCCTCCGGATCTTCCCGGCACTTCAGCACGCCCTCGGCCGATAGCGCGCCCGTGCCATCCTCAGTCGGAATGGCGGAGATCTCCTCGTCCTCGAAAGTTCGCGACGGAGTTTGGATGACCGCTGTCATTTGAAGGTGGCGGTCCAGGGAGTGATAGGTATCGACGGCCTCGGCGAGTGTTGGATAACGCTCGGTGAAGGAGCCCGCGCCGCCCGAATAGGTTAGCTTCGCGTGCTGTGTGAGATCGATGCTCGACATTAGTTTGGCTTCTCCGGATCTTCGCTGTGCTGCAGCAACCCCATACCCGTAAGCCAGTCCTTCAGCGCGAGGCGGATTGCCTCGGCCGCGACGGCTTCGGCCTGGGCTGCTGAGAGATCCAGGAGCGGACGGCGGTCGATGTGCATCCGGCAGCTTCGGCGAGCACCTTAAGATTTCCACCGCGCGGGCTCGAGATCGGGCGCGGAGCCTAAACCCTGGGGGCACGTCACGGCACGATCATTTCTTCTTGAGTGCGCTCCCATCTTCAACTCGGGCAAAGACCCGGCCTCGGCCGGCATTGAGGATGCTGCTGCAGCCGCTATCATGCTCGCAAGGACCCACGACCTCATGTTCCCCTCCCAAGTCTACTTTTGGAAGCCAGGTCAGTGCTGCCTTCCTATCGACGAGAGTACCCGGTCCTGGAGTTGAAGCAAGCTGCTGTGAAAGCGCCATCTGCAACGAAGCCGATCAATCGGCCTCGCCCTCGGTCACACTTGCTTCCGCAATCTCCCCCGGCTCCCGCCACTTTCCTCTATCACTCCGTCGAGACCCAAATACAAAAATGCACGCGCATTCCGGAAGCACCCCAAAATAAAATACGAAAACCCCCGGACGGCGGGTGTTTCCCCGAGTTAGGGCTAGAGCTCCGGCAGCACACCCCATCGTGTGCCCTTCCGGTACCCGCCGGTTCTCTCCCGCCCCGCTCAGGCCGTGCTTCGCGACCGGTGAAGGCGCGGAGGGGCGCGATGGCACGCCGCGGCGCGGCAGGCCGAAATCAGCGTGATCATCAAATGGAGTTTGGAATTTCCGAGCGGCAGGTTCGTTTGCGGATCAGTGACCCCGATCGCGGTCACGACCGGTCGAGATCGAGCCTGCTGGTAGCCCCGTGGTAGCCCAATGCAGGCCGCCCTTCAGCATCTCGTTCTAAGCCATTGAAATTACTGGCTGGGGGACCTGGATTCGAACCAAGATTAACGGAGTCAGAGTCCGCTGTTCTACCATTGAACTATCCCCCAATCGTAGCGCCGTCGCGTCGGAATGCCCCGGATGATCGACAGGGCTGGGAACGACGATGCAAGCTCGATCGGTATCGCGGTTTCTATCGCGGCCCGGGTGCCGATGCAACAGGATTGACGCCGCTCAGGGGTGCTCCAGGAAGCCGGCGTCGAATGGCACGGTGAACCGCGTTCCGTCCTGGGAGGAGATCGCCAGCGCGGAGCCATCCTGGCGTTCGACAGCGGCGACGGGCGAGCCGCTGGCGGGCAGCGGCACGGCACCAATGACGTTGTGCACCGACACCTCGCCATCGGGGCGCAAGGCCAGGGCCGTGGGTGTGCCGGCCTCCGACAAGGGGTTGGGCGCGATCGAGACGCTGTGGCCGGGGCTGGTGTTGGAACGCCCTTCCTCGATGCCGAGCACCCCGACATGGCGCCCGTTCCACGGCGCGTAGTCGCGCCCGCCGTTGGAGAACCACAGGAATGTCACCGGGAATTCTCGCGGGTCCTTGAGGCTGAGCATCGCGTCCCGGCTGTCGGGCCGCGAGGCCGCCAGCCAGCCGAGACGGCTTGCCGAATCCTCCACCATCATCACGAAATCCTCGTGCCGCTCGGCAATGGGGTAGCGGGTGAGGTCGGCGAAGCCGCCATCGGCCAGCGGCATGCGGGTGGGGTCTTTGCTCGTTGCCGGATAGAGCAGCCGCGAGCGGCCCTTGGCCGGATCGGGTTCGAGGGAGGTCGGCGGCGTCTCGATCCGGTGCTTGCCCGAGAAGGCCAGGCGCCCGCCGGCCGGAAAGCGCACCATGGCGTGGTTGGCGACAGGCACCGCTCCCGTGCCGCCGGAGAAGGTGTGGGTCTCGTACAGAAACGGGTGGCCGTCGCGCAGCCGGAAGCGCTTGTCCACCGTGGCGCCCAGCACCTTGTGCTCGAGCCGGTAGTGGGCCGTGACGCCGTCCGGCTCTTTCCTAGTCTCGACATGGCGCCACGGGCTGTTGGCGGTCCAGCCGTGCGGCGGCGCATCCTCGACGTCGCTCTTGCCGAACGGAGCGCAGAAGAAATCCCCCGACAAGAAGCGCAGGTTGCCGGGGATGGACTCGTCCTCGGCGATAGCCGCGTCCTCCACCCACGGCGCCGTATGGAACGGGGCGAGGCTGCGGCCCTCCCGCGTGACCAGCAGTTCGCGGATGTGGCCGACCCGGAGGTCGAGCGTGACCGAGATGCCTTCGGCCGCGATTTTGTGGAACGATGACACGCGCTGCTCCTTTCGCTCTGGACGCGCGCAGAGGTACAACGTTCCTCCTCGGCAGGCGAGGGTGGCGCGCCGATCATCCACGGCCGCAACGCCGCCTTGCATCGAATCTCGCTTCATGCGACGCTTCACGCCAACACGGGATCGCCGGGAGAAAACGCGGTGCAAAGCTCGCAGCGAGGCAGGATTCGGCGCGGCCGTCGCAGCGATTGCGCGTCGTGACCGGACCGGCGCGGCGTCCGCCCGAACTTGTCGCCTCCGGGCTCGGCTGGCCCGAAGGGCCCACCGTGCGGCCGGACGGCAGCGTGGTCTTCGTCGAGAGCTACCGCAGCCAGTTGACGCTCGATCGCGCCGGACGGCCGGCGCGCCGCTTCGCCTATGTGGCCGGCGCGCCCAACGCCTGCGTGCTTGGCGGCGACGGCGAGTTCTACGTCTGCCAGAACGGCGGCACCACCGGGCCGTGGCGCGCCGCCGAGATGACGGTGCCCTCGATCCAGCGCGTGCGCGAGGGCGGCGTGCCGGAGATCCTGCTGACCGAGGTCGACGGGGTCGCGCTCAACGGCCCCAACGATCTCGTCTTCGCGGCCGACGGCAGCCTCGTATTCACCGATCCCGGCACCTACAATCCCGCCAACCCCGGACCCGAGCCGCATCTTCGCGCTGGCGCCGGACGGCCGCGCCAGCGTGCTGGTCGACTTCCCCGAGCCCGTGTTCCCGAACGGCGTCGCTGTCGAGGCGGACGGCTCGATCGTCTGGGGCGAATCCTACACCGGCCGTGTCGGGCGCCGCCGGCCGGACGGCACGATCGAGGATCTCGGCCGGCTGCCCGGCGACAATCCCGTGCCGGACGGCCTGAAGGTCGGCGCGGACGGCCGGCTCTACGTCACCGACATCGTGGCCGGCGGCATCCATGTGCTGGCGCCCGACGGCACGGCGGTGGCTTTCATCCCCTGCGGGGTCGCGCCCACCAATTGCGTCTTCGCCGGCGAGACGCTGTGGGTGACCAACGCCGGCGTGCTGGCCACCGGCACCGAGCCGTCCTTCGCCGGCACGCTCGTGCCGCCTGCGCGTGCCGGGCGGCGGCGGACCGACCTATGTCGGGCGCATCGCCGCCGGCGCGATCGCGCGGCGTGAGCGTGGCCGTCGCGCCGTGCAACAGTCTGTTCAGCGTCGCCGAAATCCGCGCGGCGGCGCGCGCCGTGCTGCCCCGGCCGGTGTTCGATTTCGCCGACGGCGGCGCCGAGGACGAGCGGACGCTGCGCCGCAACGAGGCCGCCTTCGGCGATGTCGGGCTGCTGCCGCGCCCGCTGAACGGCGCCGCCGGCCGCGACCTCTCGGTCGAACTGTTCGGCGCGCGGCTGGCCATGCCGGTGGCATCGCGCCGACCGGCCTCGCCGGCCTGTTCTGGCCGGGCGGCGAATGCGCGGCCGCGCGCGCGGCCGCCGCGCCGGCATCCCCTATTGCGCCAGCCACGGCTCGGTCTGCACGCTCGAGGACATCGCCGCGACCGGCGCCTCGCCGCGCTGGATGCAGGTCTTCGTCTACAGGGACCGCGGGTTTACGCGCGAGATGGTCGAGCGCGCGCCGAGGCCGCCGGCTATACGCCCTGGTCCTCACGATCGACAACCAGATGCTCGGCAATCGCGAGCGCGACCTCCGCAACGGCTTCACCATCCCGCCGCGGTTCGGCCTGGCGGGCACGTTCGCGGCCGTCGACCAAGCTGCCATGGCTGCTGCGCATGCGGACCGACCTTGCCGCGCCTCACCTTCGGCAATTACGTCCGGCCCGGGCGAGCCGACCGAGATCGGCGCGCTGGCCAGCCGCATGGCCGGCCTGCTCGATCCCGGCCTGTCCTGGGCCGACGTCGACTGGCTGCGCGGCCTGTGGAAGGGGCCTTTGCTGCTCAAGGGCGTCCTGCATCCGGCCGAAGCGGGCGAGGCGGCCGACGCGCGGGCTCGACGGCGTCATCGTCTCGAACCATGGCGGGCGGCAGCTCGACGGCGCCGTCGCCGCGTTCGATGCGCTGCCCGGCGGTCGTCGCAGGCGGTCGAGGGGCGCATCCCGGTGCTGATCGACGGCGGCATCCGGCGCGGCAGCGACGTCGTCAAGGCCCTGGCGCTCGGCGCGCGCTGCTGCCTGATCGGGCGGCCGCAGCTCTGGGGCCTGGCGGTCGGCGGCGAAGCCGGCGTGCGCCACGTGCTCGACATCTTCCGCCGCGAGATCGACCGCGTCATGGGCCTGATGGGGGCGCCGCGATCACCGACCTCGGGCGAGCATCGGCCTCCAGGCGCGCGTGAGCGGGCCTGAGAAACCCCGACAACGCGCCACCCCAACGGAACGCCGACCATGATCAAGGACCCGCCGCTGCTCTCCATCCGCCGCCGATTTCCGCGGCCGCCCGCGGAACTCGTGAGCGCCTTCAAGGGCGTGCCGACCGGACATCGTCGATGCCATGGGCGGACGCGGCTGCCTGCCCACACGATCCGGCCGCTGTTTCCCGACAATGCCGAGAATGGTCGGGGTGGCGCTGACGTGCCATGCCGGGCCGGCCGACAACCTCGCGCTGTTCGGGGCGCTCGACGCGGCCGCAGCCCGGCGACATGATGGTGGCCGGAACCGACGCCTTCACCGCGCACGGCGGTGATCGGCGATCTGCTGCTCGGCATGGCCCGCAACCGGGGCATCATCGGATTCGTGACCGACGGGCTCGTCCGCGACATCCCGGGCCTGCGCGGCGTCGGCCTGCCGGTGTTCTGCGCCGGCGTCACCGCCAATTCGCCGGCCCGGAACGGCCCGGGAACGGTCGGCCTGCCGATCGTGATCGGCGACGCGCTGGTCGAGTCCGGGCGACATCCTGGTCGGCGACAGCGACGGAGTCGTCGTGGTGCCGCGCGGAGGCCGCAGCAGGTGCTGGGGCGGCTCGAGGCGGTCCGGGCGGCCGAGCGCGACCTCGAAGCCAAGGTCAAGGACGGACTGGAAATTCCCGATTTCGTTCGCGCGATCCTGGCGTCGGAACGGGTGAAGTCGCTGGATTGATACGTGCGCCGAGGCGGCAGCGCCGGGGTCGGGGTCGCGGCGGGTTTCAACGGGGTCGCGACCCCCTATAAGCCTCAACCGAACAGCCCTTTTCAGCGACGAAGAAAGATCCGGCATGGATAACAGCCAGCCGAGCGATGCGCCGCAAAGCCT
>CAWKNU010000002.1:0-526942 GCA_963851175.1 uncultured Alphaproteobacteria bacterium
GCCCGGCTCACCACCGCATCGACCTTGCCGCCGAAATAGCCGGCCATGAGGCCGAGCGGACAGCCGATGGCGTAGGCGGCCAGTGCCGCGAGCGGCGCGACGGTCAGCACGCGTCGCGCACCGAAGATGATGCGGGACAGGATGTCCCGGCCCTTGATGTCCACCCCGAGCCAGTGCTCGGCCGAGGGCCCGGGATGGGCGAGCGTCGTGTAGAACTGCTTGTTCGGCGGGTCGAGCGGCAGGATGGGGGCGAGCAGCGCCGCGGCAACCCAGAGCAGGATCAGCCCCAGGCCTACCATGGCGATGCTCGATGTCGGCAGTCGCTGAACGAGGCTCGGCGGCCGTTCGATCTTCTCCTTGACGATCGGGGCTGGGATGGCAGTCATTGGAGCCTGATCCGCGGATTGAGCAGGGCGTAGCCGATATCGCCGAGGAACTGGGTCACGACGGCGACCATCAGGGCGATCAAGGTGGCGGCCTCGATCAGGGAGATGTCGCCGAACAGCGACGCATCGAGGATCATGCGCCCGAAGCCCGGATAGGCGAACACCATCTCGGTGACGACCACGCCCGAGATCAGGAAGTTGATCTGCAGCAGGATCACCGTGAAGGGGGCGATCATGGCGTTGCGCACCCCGTGCCGCACCACAACTTCCCGAAAGCTCAGGCCCTTCAGTAGCGCCGTCCGGATGTACGGGCGGTTCATCACGTCCGCCATGGAGCCGCGGACCATGCGCACCAGGTAACCGGAATCATAGAGCACCAGCACCGTGACCGGCAGAACCAACTGGGTCCAGATCGGCCAGCCCGCACCGGTGGTCAGCGGGCTCGTGCCGGGAAGCCAGCCCAGCAGCACGACGAAGATCGACACCAGAAACACGCCGGACGCAAATTCGGGAACCGACGTCGCCACGATGCCGAAGACCGAGATCGTCCGGTCGAGCACGCCTCCCTCACGCATGCCGGCCAGCACACCGAATAGCAGCGAAAGCGGGACGATCAAGGCGAATGCGATCCCGGCCAGGAGCGCGGTGGCGCCGAGGCGCGGCCACAGGACATCGTTCACCGGCGCCTTGTAGAGGCTCGAATAGCCGAAATTTCCGAAGTAGCGGCTGCCCCGCGGATCGACGAAGTCGAGCTTCAGCTCCGGATCCTGGAGGGGGTCGGCCCGGAGCCCGAGCAGGATGCCGAGCCAGCGCACGTAGCGCACGGGAAGCGCATCGTTGAGCCCGAGCTTGTTGTAGAGGAGGTCCACGCTTTCCTGAGGGGCATAGGGCCCCAGGGTCTTCCGGGCGACATTTCCGGGAGAAAACTCCGTAACGGCAAAAACCAGGAACGACGCCACCAGCAAGGTCAGCACGACGCTGACAAGTTTCTTTGCGATGGTGGTCAGCATCGGGGCTCCCAGTAGGTCGGCTGGATGAAGTTCCAGGGCTCAGCCCTGGAACGGGCCGGGGACGCCGATCCTGCGGCGGTTCCACGGACATGACACGCACCGGAGGGGCGCCCGTGCGGCACTATGCTGTCGAGCGCCGCACCTTTCATTCGAACGTCCCTCCGTTCAGGCCTCTCCCGAGCCGGGAGAGGCCGATCGCTTCTGTGCGCAGCGGACCTCAGGCCTTCTCCAGCCCGATTTTCCAACCGAAGAAATAGTTTGAAGGGTGAGCGTAGAAGCCCTTCACCTTCTTGTCCATGAAGGTGAACACGTTGCGGAACACCGGCTGCACGAGCGGGCCGTCCTCGACCATGATCTCCTCGAGCTTGCCGATGAGCTCCTTTCGCTTCGCGAGGTCGAGCGTGCCCTCGGCTTGCGTCAGGATGTCGTCGAACTGCTTGTTGGACCAGCCCGAACTCGTTCCACGGAACCCCGGTCCGATAGGCCAGACCCAGCAGCATGGTGCAGAGCGGCCGGTGGTACCAGATCGTGATGCTGAACGGCACCTTGGTCCAGATGTCCCAATAGGACGCACCCGGGATCGGCTTGAGGTTGATCTTGATGCCGGCATCCGCCCACATCTGCTGGCAGGTCTCGGCCATCGGCTGGAACCAGTCGATGTCGTTGGGCACCACGAGTTCGGCTTCGATGCCATCGGGATGGCCGGCATCGGCCAACAGCTTCTTGGCTGCCGCGACGTCGCGCTTCGGCGGGTTGCTCATGGACGCGTAATCCGGCAGGGCTACCGAACAATGGGTGTGCTCGCCGATGGTGCCGAGACCGCGCAGGGCGACATCCAGCACGCCCTTCTGGTCGATGGCGAGGCGCATCGCCTTGCGGACCTTCGGGTCGTCGAACGGCTTGGCATCGCTGCGCATGCGAATGCAGCCGGTCTCGGCCGTTTTCACGTCGTAATAGGCCAAGTGCTGCAGGGCCTTGAGCGCATCGTATTGCGACGGGTAGGCGATCGCCAGACCATCGAGTTGCTTGGATGCCAGGGCCGCGATCGGCGCGGACGGATCGTCGCCGATATCGACCTGCTCCATGGCGTCGATCGCAGCATCGCCGCCCCAGTAGCCGGTCCGACGCTTGAGCACGGCGCGCTTGCCGAGTTCGAACTCGGTCAGTTCGAAGGGTCCCGTGCCCTGTGCCCCGATACCGAACACACCCTTGTCGTCGGGATGAAGGATCGCCATCGGGTAATGGAACATGTGTTCCGGAATGGCCACCTGCGGCGTCTTGCAGTTCAGGCGGATCGTATGGTCGTCGACCTTCTCGATCGCGTTCGGTTGCCAGAGCTCGGTAGTGGGCTTGCCGTCCGCGCCGGTCTTATCGGTGAGGAGGTAGCCCTTCACAAGACCGATCATGGAGGATCCGACCGCCGGGTCGAGCGCGTGCTTGAGGTTCCAGATGACGTGGTCGGCGGTGAGTTCGTCGCCCTTGGTCCACTTCACGCCCTTGCGGATGTAGAAGGTCCAGGTCTTGAGGTCCGGCGAGGCTTCCCAGCGCTCGGCCAGATAGGGCTTGGTAACGCCGTCGGCATCCGTGAAGGTGAGATATTCGACCACCTGCCGCGATATGTTCGAATCGTAGCCGCCCCACGAGTATGCGTGCGGGTTCTTGATGTCCTTGATACGCGTGCCGATGCGCCATGTGCCGCCTTTGGGAAGTGCCTCGTCGGCGCGGGCTGACGGCGCGAAGGGCTCGCCCGTGATGCTGCCGGCCATCGCATAGGCGGTGGGTGCCGCCAATCCCACGAGGGCCGCGAAACGCACGAATTCGCGTCGGCTGATGCGTTTGGCTTCGAGGTCACCGGCCAGTTGCTTGATATGGATATTGTCTTCCGTCATCAGAGGTCCTCCCAGAATTCCATTATGTCTTTATGCAAGCGCCAAGCCACCTTTCGGCACCCTGTCCGGCCAGTGTCACCCAAACTAGCTGAACTGAATAGAAACTCACTTCGCGCATTATCGCAACCGGGACGGCGGGTTCCGGTCGCAGATTGCGAATGCCACGAAATGTTGTTTCCTTCCAATTAGGACACGGTGGGCTATTCTCGCCCAACAACTCAATCCGCTGTTGTGGAAGTGCGTGTTTCCCGGAGAGACCGTAACCCGTCTCGACGAGCGATCGCGGCTTTTGTTCTTGCATCAAGCAAGGCGAGTTCGAGATCGCGATATTGCCGAATTCCGAACGGATTTGTTTAAATTGCGACAAAAACGAGGCGAGGCGGCGGGCCGTCACTGCGGCCATGAGCAGACCGTCTCGCATAATACGTTATGGAGTTGGGCATGAGACCTCGAGCCGTGCTTGCCCTCATCGATGTGGACGAGGTTGCATCCACTGCCGAACCCATGGAGCTGGTGGATGCCTTGCGGCGAGGCCATCGGAACGGCGTTCAGGGTCTGGACCGGAGCTACCTGACAGAGCGGCCGGACCAGGACGTAGAGCGCGGGTTCCTGGTCTGGCCCGCATGGCAGCACGGCCGCGCGCTCGGCGCGAAACTCGCCACGATATTCCCGGACAATGAAGCCAGGGGCCTCGGGCCGAACATCCGCTCGGTCTATGTGCTGCTCGATGGCGTCGACGGTGCACCCCTGGCCGTACTCACCGGTGAAAGCTTCACGCGCTGGAAAACGGCCGCGGACTCGGCGCTCGGAGCCTCGTACTTGGCCCGCGAAGACGCATCACATCTGGTTGTGCTGGGCGCCGGGGCCCAGGCCCGCACCCACATCCGGTTCCTCGGCGCGGTCCGACCGTCCCTGCAGCGCGTCAGCATCTGGAACCGACATATGGCCAAGGCCGAAGAACTCGCGGCTCAACTCCGACAGGAGGGGATCGAGGCCGCTGCAATCGAGGACCGGGCTGCGGCCGTGCGCGACGCCGACATCGTGTCCTGCCTCACCGCCTCACCCATTCCGGTCCTCGAAGGCGCATGGCTCAAGGCCGGCGCTCATGTCGACCTCGTTGGGGGATTCACGCCCGCGATGCGCGAAAGCGATGACGCGGCGGTCCTGCGCGCGCGC
The DNA here is from genome assembly GCA_963851175.1 of uncultured Alphaproteobacteria bacterium. GTDB lineage: Bacteria > Pseudomonadota > Alphaproteobacteria > Rhizobiales > Beijerinckiaceae > Lichenihabitans. The sequence continues at coordinate 4,462 of CAWKNU010000002.1, forward strand.
GTCTTAGTCGATCATCGCGGGCTCGTGACGGCTCATTGCGGCGACATCAGCGATCCGCTGGGGCGCGGCGTTCTCCGGCCCGAGGACGTGTTGGGCGACCTGTTCGATCTTTGTGGCGGGGCAATTCAGGGCCGGACGTCCGCCGACGACATCACGCTGTTCAAGAACGGCGGGGGCGGCCACCTTGACCTCATGGCCGCCATGGCCTTCTACGAGGTGGCGCAAGGGAGTGAGTGAGCCCGAAGGCAGCCGATTGCCTCACCCGAAGCTGGACACAACCTCGGTTTGACGACCATAGTCTCTTCATGAGCAATCACAGCGTAGCTGAGGCCAAGGATCAATTGTCCGATCTTATCGACCGGGCTCTTTCGGGCGAAGGCGTGATCATCACGCGCCAGGGTCGACCCGTGGTGGAGTTGCGGCCCCTCGGGCAACAGGCCAGGCCGGTTTCGATCGCGGACCTCGACTGGCTTGCGGCGCGGCGGGTCGCGACGAACCGGCCGAGCGGCAACGCGGGTGAGTTGGTGACTCGGATGCGCGACATCGATCAGAGATGAGGGTTTATCTCGACGCCAGCGTACTTGTTGCACTCCTCACGCAAGACCCCCTGACAGATAGAGCTGAAGCATTTTTGCGCCGCGTCAGGCCCGTGCTTGTAATAAGCGATTTCGCGGCCGCCGAATTTTCATCCGCCCTGGCGCGGCGCGTGCGCACGGGAGAAATCTTGGTCGAGGATGCGCGCGCCGCATTTGCGGCCCTGGATCTTTGGTCCTTTCAGGCCGCGGAACGCGTTCAAACCATGTCGAGCGACATAAAAGGCGCCGAAGGATTTCTTCGCCGCCTCGACTGCAATCTGCGAACGCCGGACGCTCTCAACATAGCGATTGCTCAGCGTGTGCGAGGTGCCCTGGCCACATTCGACGACAAGATGGCCAAAGCAGCCGAAGCGGTAGGCTCAGAGCTACACACCTGGACGTGACGCCGGCTCGTCCTGCTCAAGCCTCTCCCCGGCCCGATCTCCGCCCATGGGCTAGACGCAGCGAGCGCGACAGCGCCTGGCCGAGGGTCAGGCGATGCGTCCGCTCCAGATAGTCCTGGAAGTCGTAGATGGTCACGGCCGGGCAGGTCTCGAATTCGAAGAAGGTCGGCCGTCCATCCCGGTCGATGCGGAAATCCATCGAGAAATAGTCCCGTAGCGGCAGCAAGCTGGCGAGCTTTTCGGCACCCTCGAGAATGGCCGATACGGCGCTCCGGCTGCGTGCGTCGTCCTCGCGCCTGAGGTCGAGCATACTGGGCACGAAGGCCGCCGCATGGCCTTGGCCGAAACCCCCGCGCGCACCCTTGGTGTCCTTGGCCCCCGACAAGGTTTCGTTGTCCCGCATGGTCATGAAAGCGCCCCCGGCCTCACCGGCAGCATCCTTCTTCAGCAGGAAGATGCCGAGTTGGTCCGCAAAGCCCCCGCCCGTATCCATGAAGCTGACCCGAACGTCATCCCCCGCGATGAAGGGTTGCACAACCGCGCGATCGCCATAGCGGTCCCAGATGCGGCGGGAAAGCGCACGCACCTCGTCGAGCGTCCGGCAGCGGCTGTCGGCGAAGATGCCAATCTTGGCTCCCAGGGTTGCGGGCTTGACGAAGAGCCCGTCCGCGGGGCTGGACAAGGTGCCCAGAGCGCCGAGTTCATGCTCACCTTCGAGAAGGAGCATCGGCGGCACGGGCAGGCCGGCCGAGGCCGCCAGGGCCAGAGAGGCGAACTTGTCCTGGCAAATATGCTGAACCGGCGCCGAAGCCCCGTAGGAGGCGATCCCGAGCAGCCGCGCAAGCGCCGGAACGGCCGAACCCCGGTAGAACCGGATGCCATCCGTGAGGCACCACAAGATCGTGCGATCCGGATCGAGTTTTGGCGCGAGCTCCAGGAGTGTGTCGAGTTCGACGAAATCGACCGCCACATTGTCCCTGCCGAGCGCCGTGCGGATGTCGTCGAAATGGTCCGGCAGGTCGGTCGCCTGGGCGAGATAGACGGCGATCTCGCGGGCGATGGCGGGTGCGTAGCCGTGGCGTTGCAGGCGCACGGTCGCAGCCGCCTCGGTCTCGAAAACGACCACGAGGCGGGCAAGGTGACCCTCGTTCATAGCGTAATGGATGACAGGATCACGCCACCCGGCTCAGTGCCGGCTTGGCGTCGCCGAGCGCCCGCTCCATGGTGCGGCAATACCAATCCACGAATTGCACAACCCCGGATTCCTGCTCGGCCGAATAGGGGCCGGGCTCATAGGCCGGCGAGAGAATGCCGCGTTGGTTTTCCTCGACCACATGCCGATCCTGGTCGTTGGTGGAGAGCCACACCTTGGTGAGTTCGTCGAGGTCGTAATCGACCCCCTCGACAGCATCCTTGTTGACGAGCCACTTCGTCGTGACCTGGGTCTGGGTCGGGCCGATCGGCAGGACGCGGAAGGAAATCGCCGTGTCGCCAAGCACATGGTTCCAAGTGCTCGGGTAATGGAACAGCAGAAGCGTGCCGATCCGCGGCTCGGTCACATCCGCGGACAAGCGCTTCTTGACGGCCGCACGACCCGACATCGTGTAGCTTTCGGCGTCGTCGATCAGCGGCGTGCGGGTGGTGCGATATTGACCGCTGGCCGAAAGCTTAAAAGCGCTCGGCAGGCCCGCGGCTTCGCAGCGATCCCAATGAGCCTGCATGGTCGGGTCCGTCAGGGCTGCATCTACTCCCGCCGCCGTCGGCCTTTCGGGAAAGGTGCGGCAGAGCTCCGGATGATTAGCGGCGCAATGGAAGCACTCGCGGTTGTTTTCCCAGACCAGCTTCCAATTGCCGTTTTCGACGATGGTGCTCTCGAAGGCGACCTTGGCCTCCGCGACTCGGTGGGGCGCCAGATAAGGCGCGACCGCGCTGCTGAAAGGGTCCCAGGCGGGTGCCTCGGCCCCAACGCAGACGAAGACATAGCCGGCGACCGAGCGACAATGCACCGGCTTCAGGCCGAACGAGGATGTGTCGAAGTCCTTGCCCATGTTGCGGGCCCGCGCGAGGCGGCCGTCGAGCTCATAGGACCATTGGTGATAGGGGCAGACGAGGCGGCGCACATGGCCGTGGTCTGTCGTGCAGATGCGCGATCCGCGGTGACGGCAGGAATTGTGGAAAGCCTTGAGAGCGCCGTCCTGGCCGCGCAGCACCAGGACCGGATAGGGACCAATCTGTAAGGTCAGAAAATCGCCTGGGACGGCAAGTTCGCAATCGTGGCCGGCGAACAGCCAGTCCTTGAAGAAGATCTGCTCGAGGTCGAGCTTGTGGAATTCGGGGTCGCCGTAGAACGGCCCCGACAGGCTGAAGCCCTTGCGGCGGGATTGCAGCAGTCCGAGCATGTCCTGACGTGCGCTCATGGAAAACTCCGCGGCGGCCGATCCGAGCGTTCGGTCCGCGGCCGTTATACCTTGTGGATCGTGCATCGACTATCGGGGTCGCGACTCAATCGTACGGGATTCGCGTCGCATCAGCCGCCCCACGCGGGATCCCCCAGCACGCTGTCGGTGTGCTCGCCGAGCCCAGGCGAAGCCCGATCGGCCACCATGCGGGCGCCGTCGAGCACGATCGGCGAGGCGACGCTCGGAACCGATCCTGCGGCCGCCGCGACGCTCGGCAGGTCGACCCGCATCCCGCGCGCCAGCACCTGCGGGTCATCGAACACGTCCGCGACGCTGTTGATGGGCCCGCACGGAACGCCCTGACGTTCCAGCGCACTGAGCAGTTCCTCGCGTGTCGTCCGCATCGTCAATTCGGTCAGTTTCGGAACCAGCGCGGCACGATTCGCGACCCGCAGCGGATTGGACAGAAACCTGGAATCCTGGGCCAGTTCGGGCGCTCCCAGCGTCGAGGCAAAGCGGGCAAACTGGCCGTCGTTGCCGACCGCAACCACGACATGTCCGTCCGACACTTGGAAGATCTGGTAGGGCACTATGTTGGGATGAGCATTGCCCATGCGGCGCGGGGCCTGCCCGGAGACGAGATAGTTCATGGCCTGATTGGCCAGCACGCTGACCTGGGTGTCGAGCAGGGCCATGTCGACATGACCGCCGGTGCCGGTTTCGTCGCGCCGGCGCAGCGCCGCCCAGGATGCCGATGACGCCATAGATCCCGGTGAAGATGTCCGCGAAGGCGACGCCGACCTTCTGCGGCTCGCCGTCCGGCGCGCCCGTCAGGTCCATGATCCCGCCCATTCCCTGGATCATGAAGTCGTAGCCAGCGCGATGCTTGTAGGGTCCGGTCTGGCCGAAGCCTGTAACCGAGCAATAGATCAGCCGCGGGTTGAGGCCCTGGAGACTGTCGAAGTCGAGCGCGTATTTGGCGAGCCCGCCAACCTTGAAGTTCTCGACCAGGATGTCGGCGTGGCGGGCCAGCCGGCGGATCACCGCCCGCCCCTCGTCGGTGTCGAAATCCGCCGTGAGGGAGCGCTTGCCGCGATTCGTTGCGTGGAAATAGGCGGCCGAGAGATGCTCGCCGTCACGACCCTCGACAAACGGCGGCCCCCAGCTGCGGGTGTCGTCGCCGCTGCCCGGCCGCTCGACCTTGACCACGTCGGCACCGAGGTCCGCCAGCATCTGGCCGATCCAGGGGCCGGCGAGGATGCGGGCGAGTTCGAGGACCCGGACACCCGCCAGCGGTTTGTTCTGGCTCATTCCATGACGGCGTCGAGGCCGCGCCTGAGCCCGACGAAGCCGCCGACCCGTCGCGCCGCCAACAGCGTGCCGGCAACGTATGGTGCCGCCGAGCTTCCCGCATCGTGGCGGATCACCAGACGCTCGTTGTCGGCCCCGAACACGGCCTCGCAGGAGAGCACGAAGGACGGCATGCGCACCGAATGCACCTGCACGGGCCGTGGCGCCCCGATGGCCCCGCCCCGGGTTTCCCGGACGCCGGACAGCTCGCCGATCGCCCGGGCCGTTCCGGCCTGGCGGACCTCGCCCAAGAGTTCGGCCAGTTCGCGGCCGGTGCCCGAAGGCGTATCGGCCTTCGCGGCCGAGGCGTAGTCGATGACCTCGACATCCGGCACGAATCTCGCGGCCTCGAGCGCGAAGCGGCGCAGCAGGGTCGCGGTGATGGAGAAATTGCCGGCGCCGAGCACGCCGCGCGATGCCTGTCGGGCAACCGCGTCGATCTCGGCATAGTCCTCGGCGGAAAGCCCCGAGGTGCCGACCACGACATGGCGCTGCGCCCGTAGGGCGGTGAGCACATGGGCCTTCACGGCGCCAGGCTTGGTATAGTCGATCAGCACATCGGACGGCGCCGTGAGCGCCTCCTCGAGTGTGGCAGAAACCGCGACCCCGAGTGGCGCGAGCCCGGCGGCCTCGCCGGCGTCGCGGCCTGCGGCGCTGCGGCTGACCGCGCCCGCTAGCGTGAGATCGTCGGCAGCCGCGATGGCGGCCACCAGCGCCCGGCCGACCCAGCCGGTGCTGCCTGCAAGCGTGATGCGCGTCGTCATGGCGTGTCCGTCAGAAGAAGGCCTGCAGGCCGGTCTGGGCCCGACCGAGGATCAGCGCATGCACGTCATGCGTGCCCTCGTAGGTGTTGACCGTCTCCAGGTTCTGCGCATGGCGCATCACATGGTACTCGCCCATGATGCCGTTGCCGCCGTGCATGTCGCGCGCCACCCGCGCAATATCGAGCGCCTTGCCGCAATTGTTGCGCTTGACCAGGGAGATCATCTCGGGCGCGGCCCTGCCCTCGTCGAACAGCCGACCGACCCGCAGCACGGCCTGGAGGCCGAGCGCGATCTCGGTCTGCATGTCGGCCAATTTCTTCTGCACGAGCTGGGTCTGGGCCAGGGGACGCCCGAACTGCTTGCGCTCCAGCGTGTAGCTGCGGGCCCGGTGCCAGCAATCCTCGGCCGCCCCCATGGCGCCCCAGGCAATGCCGTAGCGGGCGCGATTGAGGCAGCCGAAGGGACCCTTGAGACCCGATACGTTGGGCAGCAGCGCGTCCTCGCCGACCTCGACGCCGTCCATCACGATCTCGCCCGTCACCGAGGCGCGCAGCGAGAGCTTGCCGCCGATCTTGGGTGCCGAGAGGCCCTTGGTGCCCTTGTCGAGGACGAAGCCCCGGATGGCACCGTCATGTGCCATCGACTTGGCCCAGACCACGAACACATCCGCGATGGGCGCGTTGGAGATCCACATCTTGGCGCCGACGAGCCTGTAGCCGCCATCGATCTTTTCCGCCCGGGTTTTCATGCCGCCCGGGTCGGAACCCGCATCGGGCTCGGTCAGCCCAAAACAGCCGATCCATTCGCCGGAGGCGAGCTTGGGCAGGTATTTGCGCCGCTGGCTCTCGTCCCCATAGGCGTGGATCGGGTACATGACCAGCGAGGACTGGACGCTCATCATGGACCGGTAGCCGGAATCGACCCGCTCCACTTCTCGCGCCACGAGCCCATAGGCCACGTAGGAGGCTTCCGCGCCGCCATATTGCTCGGGGATGGTGACACCCAGCAGCCCGAGGTCGCCCATTTCGCGGAAGATCGAAGGGTCCACGGTTTCCTGCGCGTAGGCTTCGACGATGCGCGGCAGCAGCTTGTCCTGGGCGAAGCCGCGGGCCGCGTCGCGGATCATGCGCTCGTCTTCGGTGAGCTGGTCCTCGACCAGCAGAGGATCGTCCCAGGCAAATTCCGCACGCGGGACCGCGGAAGTGGATTTCGGAACTGCGCTCATCGGGCTCACTCGCATTGCGGGCCGCTCATATCACGAGGCCGGAGCGCCTTCAAAGCCTCTGTCGAGGCGGGGGGCCCTGCGGCGCGAGCGATGCCACGCGGCCGTTACTGCGAGGCGTGGAGCCCCGCGGCAATCCAGCCAAGCCGAAGGGATGAGCCCTGGATTGCTTCGCTCCGCTCGCGATGACGACGCCGTCGCCCTTACCGATCGACGAAGGTCTTCCCACTGATCCCTGACCTAAGCAACCAACTTCCCGCTCATTCCCGCGCAAGCGGGAATCCAACGGGCACCGGCAGAGCATCCGTCCTGGATTCCCGCTTGCGCGGGAATGAGCGGAAAAAGGGGTCTTAGCGGAGAGACGCCGCCGTCGCCCTTACCGGTCGACGAAGGCCTTCTCGATGACGAACTGGCCCGGCTCGCCATGGTTGCCCTCGATGAAGCCGCGCTCCAGCAGCAGCGCCTTCGTGTCGGTCAGCATGGCTGGGCTGCCGCACATCATCACCCGGTCGTGCTCGGATTCGAGATCCGCCAGCCCGAGCTCTTCGGAAATCCTGTCCGATGCGAGGAGATCGGTGATCCGGCCGGTGTTGCGGAACGGCTCGCGGGTCACGGTCGGGTAGTAGATCAGCTGATTGCGGATCAATTCGCCGATCAGTTCGTCCTGCGGCAGGGTCTTGGTGATGGCGTCCCCGTAGGCGAGCTCGTTGGTGCGTCGCACACCGTGCACCAGGATGACCTTCTTGAACCGTTCGTAGGTTTCGGGGTCCTTGATCACGCTAAGGAACGGCGCCAGCCCGGTTCCGGTGCCGAGCAGATACAGGTTGCGGCCGGAATAAAGGTTGTCGATCACCAGGGTGCCGGTCGCCTTGCGGCTGACCATGATCGGGTCACCGACCTGAAGATGCTGCAGGCGCGAGGTCAGCGGGCCGTTCGACACCTTGATCGAGAAGAACTCGAGCGTGTCTTCGTAATTGGCGCTAGCCACGCTATAGGCGCGCATCAGCGGCTTGCCGTTGACCTCGATGCCGATCATCGTGAACTCGCCGCTGCGAAAGCGAAACGTCGGGTTCCGGGTCGTCGTGAAGCTGAACAGGTCCTCGGTCCAGTGATGGACACCCAGCACCGTCTCTTCGTTGAAGTTGCTCAAGATCCACTCCGATGTCGGCCAATGGCGCTGGCACTCGATCGAGCGACTTCACGGCTGTTCACCGCGACACTTTCAGGATCAAGGAACGGAGAAGTTCCTGCCTTGTCCCGGCTCGACCCGCAAAAAACGCGGCATCCATGGTCGGCATGGTCCGCGCATCATGAGTACGTCTGTAGACGGATGGATATTCAGCGACGCGATTGCCGTCAAGTGCGCTTTGAGGTTGCAGGGCAGCCATGCTGCCGGCACAGGGTCCGTCGCACTGCTGATCCCGCACACTCGAACGACGGCCCGGCGCGAAGTCCGACCTTCCTCGGCGCCGCGCGGGGCGATAGACTTGAACGATCGCACCGCGCCAGCCTCCTCGGAAGACATCCATGCCCCGCTTCGCTGCAAACCTATCCATGATGTTCACCGAATGGGCGTTTCTCGACCGTTTCGCGGCCGCGGCCGATGCCGGCTTCCAAGCCGTGGAATACCTCTTTCCTTACGAACATCCGCCAGAGGCCATTGCCGAGCGACTGCGCGCCAATCGGCTCGAGCAGGTGCTGTTCAATGTGTCGCCGGGCGACTGGGACAAGGGCGAGCGCGGCATAGCGGCACTCCCCGAACGTCGCGCCGAGTTCGAGCGCTCTGTCGAACAGGCGCTCGTTTACGCCGAGGCGACCGGGGCCCGCCTGTTGCACGTCATGGCTGGCAATGCGCCGGCCCAGGACCCCGCGCACATCGCGGCCTACGAGGCTGCGGCAGTCTTCGCGGCCCGCATGGCAGCGGAGCGGGGCGTGACGATCCTGCTCGAGCCAATCAACCGACGTGACATGCCGGCCTATTTCCTCAACGATTTCGAGCGCGCCTCCACGCTGATCCGCAAGCTCGCGCTGTCCAATCTGAAGCTGCAGTTCGACGTCTACCACCGCCAGATCCTGCACGGCGATATCATCCGGGGCCTCGAGGCCGCGATCGACATCGTCGGCCATGTGCAGATCGCATCGGTGCCCGGGCGCAACGAGCCCGAAACCGGCGAACTCGCCGACAACCGCATTTTCGCGGCGCTCGACCGCCTCGGCTATGCGGGGTTCATCGGCTGTGAATACCGGCCGGCGGGTCGCACGCTTGACGGGCTCGGCTGGTTCGCGCCCTACCGGCGCAATCCGGCAGGGCGGTAGTCCACCGTGCTGCTAGGCTGCATCGCCGATGACCTGACAGGCGCCACCGATCTCGCGCTGATGCTGACCCGCGAGGGACTGCGCACCGTGCAATCGACCGGCCTGCCCAGGCCCGACCTCGATCTTGCGGGCGTTGACGCCCTGGTGGTGGCGCTGAAATCCCGCACCATTCCGGCCAAGGACGCCGTGGCCCAATCGCTGGCGGCTGCCGACGCGCTACGGCGCCTAGGGGCTGAGCGCTACCTGTTCAAATATTGCTCCACCTTCAATTCGACGGATCGGGGCAATATCGGTCCGGTCGCCGAGGCCCTACTGGATCATCTCGGGGCCGGCCAGACCATCGCCTGCCCGGCCTTTCCGCGTGCCGGCCGCACCGTCTATGCTGGCCATCTCTTCGTCAACGGCACGCTTCTGAGCGACAGCCCCATGAAGGATCACCCGCTGACTCCGATGCGCGACAGCGACCTCAAACGGGTGCTCGGGCGGCAGACGAAACTCGAGGTCGGCCTGATCGGCTTTGACGATGTCGACAGCGGGCCGGAGTCTATTCGTGTCGCGCTGGCCCGCGAGGCGGAGGCGGGGCGCCGCATCGCCATCGCGGATGCGGTCACCGACACGCATCTGCGCGAGCTCGGGTCTGCGATCGCCGATCTGATGCTGATCACGGGCGGCTCGGGCATCGCGCTCGGCCTGCCGGCCGCCTATCGGGCTGCCGGCTTGATACCGCGGCTGACACCGCCGCCGACCCGCATGAGTGCGCACCCGGGCCGCCGAGCCATTCTGGCCGGGTCGTGCTCGGCCGCTACGCGGGCCCAGGTCGCCACGGCCCTCGAAGCTGGCCTGCCCGCCTTTCAGATCAACCCGCTCGCGCTCGCGGCCCGTGAGCAATCGGCGGGAGACGTGCTCGCCTGGATCGAGCGCCAGGACGCCAATAGGCCGGTCCTGGTGTTTTCGAGCGCCGATCCCGAGGCGGTGCGGAACGTGCAGAAGGCGCTAGGTCGCGAAGCCTCGGGCAGTCTCATCGAAGACCTGTTGGCCGAGGTCGCGGCGGGGCTGCCGGAGCGCGGCTTCACCGGCCTGATCGTGGCGGGCGGCGAAACCTCGGGGGCCGTGATGCAGGCGCTGGGTGGACCGAGCCTGGCCATAGGACCCGAGATCGATCCTGGCGTGCCCTGGACCCGCACGCTCGACGTCCGGGGTCTCGCCCTTGCCCTCAAATCGGGCAATTTCGGCGCGCCGGAGTTCTTCCTCAAGGCATGGGATTCTCTCGAGTGACCGCTTCGCCTTGAGGTTGCCGCCCCGGCACCTTAGCTGAAGGCCGGCATCGCAGGGAGACGCCCGTGCTCGTTTGGACTCACGCCGGCCCGTCGATCCTGGCCGCCTTTCTGGCCTCCTTGGTCGAATTCGTCGAAGCACTCACGATCGTGCTGGCCGTGGGCACTGTGCGGGGGTGGCGGCCGGCCCTCGTCGGCGCCGGGGCAGGCGCCGGGCTGCTGGTTGTCCTGGTTCTGCTGTTCGGGCCCCTGCTGGGCAGCATCCCCATCGGCGTGCTCCAACTCGTCGTCGGCATGCTGCTTCTCCTCTTCGGCATGCGCTGGCTGCGCAAGGCGATCCTGCGCGCCGCCGGAATCATTCCGCTGCACGACGAAGATGCTGCCTTCGCGGCCCAGACCTCGTCGCTTCGGGGCGCCACGTCGGCAGGCGGACGGACTCTCGATCCTGTCGCGGTGGCGACAACCTTCAAGGCCGTGCTGCTGGAAGGACTGGAGGTGGTGTTCATCGTGATCGCGGTGGGTGCCACCGGCGATCTTCTGGTTCCGGCCAGCATCGGGGCCGCGGCGGCCGGCGTCCTCGTGATCGGGCTTGGGCTCGTGCTTCACCGCCCCCTGGCCCGGGTACCCGAGAACACGCTGAAGCTTGCGGTCGGCATACTGATCAGCGCCTTCGGGATCTATTGGGTGGGCGAGGGCCTCGGCTTCGACTGGCCTGGCGCCGATTTCGCCATCGTGGGATTGGCGCTCGTGCTGCTGGCCGTGGCCCTGTTTTGCGCCAAGGTGCTGCGGGCGCCCTTGGCGCCGACGCTCCGGGAGCAACGCTCGTGAGCGCGCTCGTCACGGCTCTCAGGGAAGTCTGGGGACTGTTCGTCGACGACGGCAAGCTGGCACTGGGGCTCGTGCTCTGGTGTGCGGTGGTGGGCTTCGGCTTCCGCCTGCTGCCGCTGTCGCGCGAGGCCGATGCGATGCTGCTCGCCTTTGGCTGCGTGGCTATCCTGGCTGCCACTGTGTTCATGGCGGCGGCCCGAAAACGCACCGGCTGATCGCGGTCAGGCGCGCCCGGGTTCGCTTGCGCCAAGCGCGTCCGCCACTATAGTCCCGGCCCGTTCCTTGCGAAGCGCTTCGGCTTTGCTCCAACGAAATCGCGGACATGCAGCAGCAGCCATCGAAAAAGATCCGTCGCGTCGTTCTGGCCTATTCGGGTGGCCTCGATACCTCCATCATCCTCAAATGGCTGCAGACCACCTATGGCTGCGAGGTGGTGACCTTCACGGCTGACCTCGGCCAAGGCGAGGAACTCGAGCCGGCGCGGCAGAAGGCGATCCTGCTCGGCATCAAGCCCGAACACATCTTCGTCGAGGACCTTCGCGACGAATTCGTGCGCGACTACGTGTTCCCGATGTTCCGGGCCAATGCGCAATACGAGGGTCTCTACCTGCTGGGCACCTCGATCGCCCGTCCGCTGATCGCCAAGAAGCAGATCGAGATCGCCCGCGCGGTGGGGGCCGATGCGGTCGCGCATGGCGCCACCGGCAAGGGCAACGACCAGGTCCGGTTCGAATTGAGCTATTACGCGCTCGAACCCGACATCAACGTCATCGCGCCCTGGCGCGAATGGGATCTCACGTCGCGGACGGCACTCCTCGATTTCGCGGAAAAGAACCAGATCCCCATCGCGAAGGACAAGCGCGGCGAGGCCCCCTTCTCGGTCGACGCCAATCTTCTGCATGTGTCCTCCGAGGGCAAGGTGCTGGAAGACCCGGCCATCGAGGTACCCGACTACGTGTTCTCGCGCACGCTCTCGCCGGAGCAGGCCCCCGACAAGCCGACCGTAATCGAGATCGACTTCGACCACGGCGATCCGATGGCGATCGACGGTGTGACCATGGCACCCGCGGCCTTGCTGGCCCGGCTCAACGAGCTCGGCCGCGAGAACGGCATCGGCCGCCTCGACCTCGTCGAGAACCGCTTCGTGGGGATGAAGTCGCGCGGCATGTACGAAACCCCCGGCGGCACCATCCTCTATTATGCGCACCGCGGCATCGAGCAGCTGACGCTTGATCGCGGCGCCGCGCACCTCAAGGACGAGTTGATGCCGCGCTATGCCGAGCTGATCTACAACGGGTTCTGGTTCTCGCCGGAACGCGAAATGCTGCAGGTTCTCATCGACAAGAGCCAGGAATTCGTCACCGGCCGCGTCCGCATGAAGCTCTACAAGGGCAATGCCTCGGTGATCGGACGCTCGAGCCCCTATTCGCTCTACGACCAGGATCTCGTGACCTTCGAGGAAGGCGCGGTCGCCTACGACCATCGCGACGCGGCTGGCTTCATCAAGCTGAACGCGCTCCGTCTGCGCACGCTTGCCAAGCGCAACCGGAAAGCCCGCTCGGCGAGCTAGACCGCTCCAGGCGACCGGGCGGGTGGTTGACGGGCTTGCCTGCAGCATGCAGAGAACGCCGCCCGTCAGTCCCGACTCCGGCGTGGTCTGGACGCTGAAACGGCCGATGGAAGCAACGAGGACCGATGACCCTGAGCCGACCGTCACAGCCGCACTCTCCCAAAGCCGCCGTCCGGACTTCGGCGACCGCGTCTGAAGGTGAAACGGCGAGGCTCGCGGCGATGCCGCCCACCTCAAGCTTCGGCGATCGGGACACCAGCGCCTCCCGGGCGGCGCGCATCCTGGCTTTCCTGGCAGCCTTTTGTCTCGGATTCGTGCTGCCGGTTCTCATGGTGGTGGCCAACAAGTCGGCCCCCGCGACATTCGCGGTCGCTGCGCTGTTTGCCAACCTCGCTGCATTGGCGGCGGGACAGGGTTTCGACCTGAAGCGGCGCTACCTGGCACTGCTGACCAGTCGGACGGCCCTGGTGATCGCTGCCGTGGTGGCGCTGTTCGCTGCGAGCCTCGCCTGGAGCATCGACAGGCATTTCACGACGCGCGGCCTCGTCGAGGGGGTGCCGGAGCTGGCCTTTGCTCTTGCGATGTCGGCCGCCTGGCCGCTGGTGGCGCGCCGGAGCGATTTCCGCTGGCTGATCCTCGGGCTGCTCTGCGCCGCGGTATTGATGGTTTTCGAGAAAAGCGCCGGCATGCCGTTGCACGCCCTGGTGCACGCCCGTGGCGAAGCCTGGGATCTCAAGCGCAGCGCCATCCCGCCAGTGCTGCTCCTGTGGCCGGCGCTGGCCTATTGTGCCTCATGCCGCCGATGGCTGCTCGCCGCCGGGCTCGTGGTCGCGGCCCTGGTAGGGATCGTGGTTGCGCATTCGGGCGCCCCCGGGCTCGGACTCGGTCTGGCAGCGGCGGGCGTCTGCCTGGCGCTGCTGGCGCCTCGGATTGCGGTCGGTGTTTTCGGCGTCGTTCTCCTCGGCCTGATCGTGGCAGGCCCTTGGACCGGAACGCTGGCGAGCCGGCTTCTCCCGGCCGGGACCGAGACGGCCTTGAGCGAAGAACATGCCGCCCATCGCCTGCGCATCTGGACGGCGTTCGAGGAGCGCGCTCACGATCGTCCGCTGCTGGGACATGGCTACAACACCAGCTTCAAGGTCTCGGTTGCGCCCCGCCCTGGCGCTGTTGCGCCGGGACCGGACGACGAGGTGATGTTGGACATCCATCCGCACAACATCTTCCTGCAGTTCTGGGTAGAACTCGGGGTCCTGGGCGGACTGGCGGCGGCGGCTGTTTCCGCCTTCATGCTCAGCCGCATGTGGCGTCTCAGCGCCGCGGCACTCGCCCCACGGCTCGCCTTGCTGGCCAGCGTCGTCGGGGTGGGCCTGGTAGGGCTGAGCGCCTGGCAGGCCTGGTGGCTGGCCACCATCGCGGCCTCCCTGATCTGGTTCGACGTGCTGGATCTCCCTGCATCCCGAGCCTCGGGTTCGAAGCGAGGTTGAGCGCCAGGGAGGCACGCTGATGTGCGGCATTGCGGGCGCGGCGATGCGCGACGACCGACCGGTTTCGCCCGAGTTGCTGGCCACCTTGGGTCGCGCCCTGGCCCACCGAGGACCGGACGGCTCGGGCCAATATATCGACGGCAGCGTCGGCCTCCGCCACGAACGTCTGGCCATCATCGATCTCGATACCGGGGCGCAGCCGCTGTTCGACGATCAGGGTTGCGCGCTGGTCGTCAACGGCGAGATCTACAACTACGTCGAGCTCAAGACCGCAATGCCCGATGCCGTATGGCGCACGCATTCGGACTGCGAGCCCCTGCTGGCCCTCTATGCGCGGCAGGGCCTGGATTTCCTTGCCGAGGTCCGGGGCATGTATGCCCTCGCGCTACACGATCCCGGCCGCAAAAGACTGGTGCTGGCCCGTGACCCGTTCGGCATCAAGCCCCTCTATTACGCAATGGGGCCGGACGGCCTGATCTTTGCGTCCGAGCCGCAGGCCATAGTGGCGGCCCGGCACACTGCAAGCGGCAATCTCCCCCCGGCCATCCGGCCCAAGGCCGAGTTCGAATTGCTGCAATTACAGTTCACCACCGGTCCGGAGACCATCTTCGAGGGCGTGCAGCGCGTCCTGCCCGGCGAGATGCTGGTCATCGAGGACGGCCGGATCGTCGAGCGGCGCCATGGCCCCGAGGTCCTGCCGGCCCGGGTGAGCCGGCTCGGCGAGGCCGAAGCGCTGCGGCGCATCGATGGCATCGTGGACGACAGCGTGCGGGTGCATCAGCGCAGCGACGTGCCGTATGGCCTATTCCTGTCGAGCGGCATCGACAGTTCGGCCATACTGACCGCCATGGCCGGGCTCAACAGCGAACCGGTGCGTACCTATACGGCGGCCTTTCCGGAGACCGGCGTGCACGATGAGCGGGCCCTCGCCCGGGCAATGGCGGAGGCCGCCGGGGCGCACCACACGGAGGTGCCCATTACCGCCGCGACGTTCTTTGCCCGGCTGCCAGAAATCTGCGCCGCCCTCGACGACCCGGTGGCCGATTACGCCATTGTTCCCATGTTCCTGCTCGCGGAACGCGCCGCCCAGGACGTAAAAGTGGTGCTCAGCGGGGTGGGGGGCGACGAAGTTTTCGCCGGCTATAGCCGCTACCGGCGACAGATGCTGCCGCGGTGGCTCGGGGGGCGGCCGCGTCGTCGCAAGGGACCCTGCGATGGTCTCGATCTGTTTCGGCATCCCGTGACGGGCTGGCGGGACGGCATCGCGGCGGCCGAGGCCGAGGCGGCCACGCACGGCTTCAATGCCCTGCAGCGCGCCCAGGCAGTCGACTTTGCGGATTGGCTGCCCCATTCGGTGCTGATCGGTCTCGACCGCTGCCTCATGCATTTCGGCCTGGAAGGGCGCACGCCGCTTCTTGACCGCGACGTCTCGGCATTCGGCTTCACCCTGCCCAACCGTTTGAAGCTGCGGCGGGGCCAGGGCAAGTATCTGCTGCGCCGGTGGCTCGGCGACCACAATCCGGCTGCCACGCCCTTCGGCAAGAAGCTCGGCTTCACGGTGCCGGTCGGCGAATGGATCGCCCGCGAAGCAGCGCGGCTCGGCCCGCTGGTGGCGCGTGCGCCGGGCATCGGCGACCTGTGCCGACCCGAAACGGTCGCCGGGATCTTCGCCAGTCCGGAGAAATCACACCGGCTGCTGGCGTGGCGCCTGCTGTTTCTGGCGCTATGGCACCGACGCCATGTGCGAGGTCTCCCACCCCGAGGCGACACGTTCGAGTGCCTCGCCGCGACTTGAGACCGCGCCATTTTTCGCGGAGAGCGGCGCTTTCTGGCGGAGAATCAGCGCGGAACATCACCGGATGCGCCGTCAAAGCGGGCGCGCGCGGCATGGACATCGGAATATCGACGGTCGGCCCAATCGATGAGGTTCGCCATCGGCTCCAGCAGGGATTGGCCTAGCGGGGCCAGACGATATTCGACGCTCGGCGGCTTGGTTGGAAAGACATGGCGGGTGATCAGTCCGTCGCGCTCCAAATCGCGCAGGGTTTGGGTGAGCATGCGCTTGGAGATGTCGCGGATTGCGCGGTGAAGCTCGCTGAAGCGCTGCGGTCGCGTCGCGAGGGTCATGATCATCAGGATGCTCCACTTATCGCCGATCCGGTCGAGCACGTCGCGCACCGGGCAGTGTACGGGCTTCACTGACTGGGCGTCGTCCGCTTGATATCGGCTGAATCGCTCGATCGCGCTCGATGCGGTGCTCATACGGGTTCCCCTAATCTCTCCTGGTAACAAAAACCTGCCTCCTTACGGCGCGGGATCGAGGTCTGTATATGAGACCTGCCCTCAAACATATACTCCAAAGGGCCGGGAGAACACACATGTTTTTAGTGATGGGAATTACGGGAAAAGTCGGCGGCGCTACGGCAAGGCATTTGCTCGCCCTAGGCAAGAAGGTCCGCGCGCTGGTCCGCGACCGCGCGAAGGCGGCAAGCTGGGCGGACCAGGGCGTCGAACTGGTCGATGGCGACTGGAACGATGCGGCCGCTCTCGAGCGGGCACTCAAGGGCGTCGACGGCGCGTTTGTCATGTTGCCGGCCGTCTGGGCCCCTTCACCGGATTTCAAGGAAGCCAAGGGCGTCATCGCCAACTATGTCGAGGCGCTCACCAGAGCGCCAGCGCCGCGGGTCGTCGCGCTCTCGTCGATGGGCGCGAACAGAACCAGCGGGCTGGGGATGATCACGGCCCTGTCGCTTCTGGAGCAGGGCTTTCGCGACCTGAAACTGCCGATCGCATATGTGCGAGCGGGCGCGTTTTTCGAGAACTTCCTTTACGGCTTGCACGTCGCCCAGGGCGGCGCGCTGCCCGTCTACTACGACCCGACAAATCGGAAATCGACCATGGTCGCGACCAACGACATCGGCGCCGAGGTCGCAAGGCTTCTGAGCGGGCCGGCGTGGTCGGGGCATCGGGTCATCGAACTCGGTTCGATGGTGAGCGCGGATGAAGTCGCTGCGCAATTGGGTGAAGTCATGAAGCTCGACGTCAAGGCCCTTGCCGTCCCGCGGGCCGGTTGGCCGGCAGCTTTCGAGCAGTTCGGAATTCCAAAAGGCCAGACCGGACCGGCCGAGGCGATGTTTGAGGCCGTCAACGCGGGATGGATGGACCTCGGGGTCGCGGGTACGGAGCACGTCGCGGGCACGACGTCCGCCCGCGAGGTTTTCTCGGCGGCCCGGAACGCCGGCACGGCTTAGGTCCGCTGATCGGCGATGGGACGCGACTTTCGGGGCCTGCTCCGGCGGTCCGCGTCTCCTTCGGCATGAATGCGTCGCGGGCGGCCATCCTGAGTGGCGCAACCTAGATCACCTGCTCGAGCCGCAGCAATCAGCGGAGATCGGCCGGCTGGTCGATCACGCCGCCGTGCTGGTCCTCGCCGGCGCTCACATCAGACAAGGTTGGACAAATGTCTAAGATTTCGTGGCGCCAAGTCTCGGCCATGGCACTCGCGGCTTTCTTCGTCGTGGGATCGCTCAGCAACATCTTCGCCCCGCCATCGATCTACGAGGACTATCTACGGTGGGGATACCCGCGCTGGTTTCATTTCGTGACCGGATCGCTGGAACTCACGACCGCCGTTCTTCTGGCCCGAGCACAGACCCGGCTGTGGGGCTCGGCGCTCGGCTGCACCGTGATGTTGGCGGCGTTTGCGACGGTCACGCTCCACGGGGAATACGGGCACGGAACGGCGCCGCTTGTTGTGGCGACACTATCGATCCTCGTCGGCTGGATCGCCTCGCGGGAACGGTTTCCCAGCTCGGCATCGCTTTAATATCGATGCTTTCGATATTTCACGCCAAGATTATGCCCGTATCAGCTGCCAATCCGATGGATTACAGAAACGGCAGCATCGCTTGCTAGGCGATGACCTACGAACCGGAGCATCAATCGTGAAAACAGTCCTCCCCCTTGTCGGCCTGCTTGCCCTCGTGGCCACGTCCGCGACCGCCGAGCAAGCCATCACGTCCGATCCGTCGAAGGTCGAATCGGGCACCTATTCCATCGAACCGAGCCACACTCGCGTGATGTTCAGTGTGTCGCACGGCGGCTTTACGACCTACTACGGCGAATTCCAGGGCGCCTCCGGCACCCTCGACCTCGAAGCCAAGAACCCCGACGCCAGCAAGCTCGACATCAAGGTCCCGGTCGCCAACGTTTGGACGCCGAGCGAGAAGCTGAGCGGCGAACTCAAGGGTGACAAGTGGCTGGATGCCGCCGCTTATCCAGACATGACGTTCAAATCCACCAAGGTTACCAAGACGGGTCCGAATACCGCGAGCGTGCTCGGCGATCTGACCTTGCACGGCGTCACCAAGGCGGCGACGCTGAAGGTGAAGTTCAACGCTGCCGGGACGAGCCCGTTCGACAAGAAGTACACGAGCGGCTTCGAGGTCTCCGGAACCATCAAGCGCAGTGATTTCGGCGTGAAGACCTATGTCCCGCTGATCGGCGACCAGGTCGACCTCGTCATCAGCGCGGCCTTCGAAAAGCAGGGCTGACGGGCTCGCGTTCCGCACACAGCCGCGCTCTCGGGCGTGGCCGTGTTGCCGGGCGTGCGCCGGCACCCAGGGTGCCACCTCTCGGCCGGCGGGCGCGGCTTTTTGTCGTTCCGACCTGATCAGCCCGAATTTTTCCGCGTCCTCGCGTGTTCGCTGGTTGGGGCACTCTCGCCCTGCGATCCCGGAGTCATGCCGTGAAGAGCTTGCTGCTGTTTGGAACCGCCGTCCTTCTCGCCTTCCCGGCGCTGGCCGACGACATCGTCAAGGATCCGGCCCAGGTCGAGCCCGGCCTCTACAAGATCGAACCGGAACACACGCGCTTGCTGTTCAGCGTCCTGCATTTCGGCTTCACGCCCTACTACGGCGAGATCGAGAACGTTTCCGGAACCCTGGACCTGAAGCCTCAAAACCTTGACGGAAGCGCGCTCGACGTGACGGCCTCGACAGGCAGCATCACGACAAAGAGCGCGAAGCTGGCTCAATTCCTGAAGACGGACAAGTGGCTCGACGCCACCAAATATCCGCAGATCGAATTCAAGGCGACGAAGCTGGTCCGGATCGATGCAGACGACGCCGAGATGACGGGGGATCTCACGCTGCATGGCGTGACGCAACCCGTCACCCTCAAGGCAAAATTCATCGGGGCCGGGATCAACCCGGCATCCAAGCTCTATACCGTTGGATTCGAGGCGACCGGCAAGATCAAGCGCAGCGATTTCGGCGTGAAGACCTTCCTGCCGGCCATCGGCGACGAAGTCGATCTGATCATCAGCGCGGCCTTCGAAAAGAAGACCTGATGGCGGAGTCAACCGCAAGGGTCTATCGGCGGACGAGAACGGAACCATGATGGCAAGTATTCGCCGACCGACCGAGCATTATACCGCCATAGCGGTCGCGCTGCACTGGCTGGTCGCGCTCGCCATTCTGCTCATGCTCGGATTGGGCCTGACCATGGTGCATGGGACGGTTGCGCCCATAACGAAGTTCAAGCTCTACCAGCTGCACAAGTCGGTCGGGATTACGATCCTCATCCTGGTGGTGCTGCGCATCCTGTGGCGGCTGACCCACCGGCCCCCGCCCCTGCCCGAAGCCATGCCGCGGCTCGAGAAACACGCTGCGGAAGGCACCCACTTCCTGCTCTACGGCTTGATGCTGGGCATGCCGCTGGTCGGCTGGGCCCTGGTCTCGTCCTCCCCCCTGAACATCCCGACGGTGCTCTACGGGGTCCTACCCTGGCCGCACCTGCCGGTCTTCTCGACCTTGCCCAACAAGGCCCCGGTCGAAGCGACGCTGAAGCTCGTGCATGCTTATGGGGCCTTTGTGCTGATCGCCGTGGTGCTGTTGCATGCCGCGGCCGCGCTGCGTCACCATGTTGTGCTGCGCGACGAAGTGCTGCGGCGCATGATCCCCGGCCTGCCCTGGATCGGCACGGCCCAACCGAAGAGGCTTCCGTGAGGCGTTCGACCCTGGTTCTTGCCACCCTGCTCGGGTTCGGTATCGTCGACAGCGCCCACGCGGCCTCCTGGACCATCGACAAGGCCAAGAGCACGCTGGGGTTCACGGCGAGCCAGTCCGGAACACCCTTCGCGGGCCGCTTCAAGACGTGGGACGCCACCATCGAGTTCGATCCCGCCAATCCTGGTGCAGCCCACATCGTCGCAACGATCGACGTCGCCAGCGCCACGACCGGCGATGCGCAGAAGGACGAGGCCATGCCGCAGGAGGACTGGTTCGCTGCCGATAAATTCGCAACGGCGACGTTCGATGCGACCGGGTTCACGGCCAAGGGCGGCGACGCCTACGAGACCACCGGCAAGCTGACCCTGCGCGGCATGGCCAAGGACGTAACCCTGCCGTTCACCCTGACGGTCGCGGGAGATCAGGCGCACGCGACAGGCAAGGCGAAGCTCGTGCGCACGGATTTCGGGGTCGGCCAAGGGTCCTGGAGCAGCGGCGACATGGTCGCGCTCGATGTCTCGGTCGACGTCGATCTCGTCGCGACCAAGAAGTAGAACGCCGAGCGCATCAGGGCAGCCATTCCGAAAGGCCGGTTGCTTTTTTTACCCTTTGGCCTCATATCCGGTGCAGCTGGACAACATGCTCCGACAGCGAGCGTGTTCCTTTCGCCACACCGGGGTGGAAGTTTTACGTCGCCAGTTCTTCCGCGCTCGGCTCCGGACAATGGCTCACCCTCAAGGGCGAGCCTGGCAGCATGTGGCGCAGCACAAAACCAAAGACAGGCTCATTTGACCACTTTCGCTGACCTCGGCCTTCCTGCGCCAATTCTCCAGGCGTTGACCGCCGAGGGGTACGAGACCCCCACCCCCATTCAGGCCCAGGCCATTCCCCACGTCCTCGCCGGACGCGACCTCCTCGGCATCGCCCAAACCGGAACCGGCAAGACGGCCGCGTTCTCGCTTCCCATTCTCAGCAACCTCTCCAAGGCCACGCATCGCGTCGGGCCGCGCGCCTGCCGGGTGCTTGTTCTATCCCCGACCCGGGAACTCGCCAGCCAGATCGAAGCCAATATCATCTCGTATGGCCGCAACCTGCGCCTGCGCTCGACGCTGGTGTTCGGCGGCGTACCGATCGGACGCCAGATCCGGGCCTGCGCCCAGGGCGTCGACATCGTGGTCGCCACTCCGGGCCGGCTGCTCGACCTCATGGCGCAGCGCGCTCTCACCTTGGCGGAAGTCGAGGTCTTCGTGCTCGACGAAGCCGACCGCATGCTGGATCTCGGCTTCATGCGCGACATCCAGAGGATCGTGCAGACGCTCCCGAAGCGGCGGCAGAGCCTGTTCTTCTCGGCCACCATGCCGAAGGAGATCGCACGGCTCGCCGGCGCGCTGCTCAGCGACCCCGTCGAGGTGTCGGTCGCACCGGCGTCCACCACCGTGGAGCGGATCGAGCAGGGGCTCATCCATGTTCCCAACCGCGACAAGCAGGCCATGCTGCACCGCCTGCTCGCCGACGGCGCGATCAGCCGCGCCCTGGTGTTCACACGCACCAAGCACGGCGCCGACCGCGTCGTGAAGCACCTGAACGCGGCCGGCATCAAGGCCGACGCGATCCACGGCAACAAGTCGCAAGGCCAGCGCGAGCGGGCACTCGGGGCGTTCCGCACCGGCCAATCCCGCCTGCTGGTCGCAACCGACATCGCGGCCAGGGGTATCGACGTCGATGGCGTCACGCACGTCATCAATTTCGAACTGCCCAACATCCCCGAGACCTATGTGCACCGGATCGGCCGCACCGCCCGCGCGGGCGCGGACGGGCAGGCGATCTCGCTCGTGGGCGAGGATGAGCGCGCCTTCCTGCGCGATATCGAGCGCCTGATCCGCCGGCCCATTCCAGTGATGGCCGGCATGAACACCGGTGGCCTCGAAGCTCTGCCACCACTCGCCAAGACGGCTCCGCAGAAGCCCGGCGGCACGCCGAACCGCGGCCGTCGCGAGGGCCAGTCCCGCAGCGATGGTCCGGCCCGTAACGATGGCCGTCCGGCACGTCGCCCGGAATTCGGCCGTGGTGCCGAGCTCAAGGCGAGGCCGCAAGAGCACCGACGGCCCGAGTCCCAGGACGCACGCCGTCAGCCGCAGGAGCACCGGCGCGACGGGGCGGCCCCGAGCCGGCCCCGCGAACAGGTCTCGGGCCAACGCCGGATCCAGCAGCCACATTAACATAGGTTGCTGAGCCTGAGGGAGCCTGCCCGCAATCGCGCGGCAGGGCTCCAAAAACCCTGGACGAGGCCTTGCGCGCCGGGCTGCGGCAGCCCTAACATCGCGCATGGCCGAGACCGTCATCACGATCCGGGGGGCGCGGGCCAGCGACGCCAAGGCGATCGCTGCCGTTCACGATGCTGCCTGGCGGGATGCCTATCGGGGCATCATCCCGGGCCGGGAGCTCGAGAAGATGGTGGCCCGCCGCGGCCCGAAATGGTGGCACACGGCTATCCTTCGCGGAAGCCGGTTGTCGGTCCTCGACTTCGACGACACGATCGGCGGCTATACCAGCTACGGACGCAACCGCGTTCCAGCCCTGCCCTTCGGCGGCGAAATTTTCGAGCTCTATCTGGCACCGGAATTCCAGGGTCTCGGATTCGGCAGGCGTCTGTTCCAGGCAGCGCGCCGGGATCTTGCCGACCACGGTTATAACCAGGTGCTGGTCTGGGCGCTGGCCGACAACGATCGCGCGGTTTCGTTCTACGCCAAGCTCGGGGGCCGCATCGTCAGGCGCGCCGAGGAACGGTTCGGCCAGGACATGCGAGGCCGGGTCGCGTTCGGATTTGATTGACACTTTTCCGGAAATGTCGGTTTTGAAGAGCGATTCGTGCCGAGGGGCATGACTCCGCTCCATCTTGTTGTTTGCTCATCCCTTACCGGAGTTCCCCGATGAAGATCGAGGCCGTTTCGATCGGCAAAAATCCCCCGGACGACGTCAATGTCATCATCGAGGTCCCGATCGGCGGCGAGCCTATCAAGTACGAGATGGATAAGGAGGCCGGCGCCCTGGTGGTCGACCGGTTCCTCTATACGGCCATGCGCTATCCCGGGAACTACGGCTTCATTCCGCACACGCTCTCGGACGACGGCGACCCGTGCGACGTGGTGATCGCCAACACTCGGGCGATCATCCCCGGAGCCATCATGAACTGCCGCCCCGTCGGTGCGCTGTTGATGGAGGACGAATCCGGCGGCGACGAGAAGATCATCGCGGTCCCCTCGACCAAGCTGACCCGGCGCTACGAGAACGTGCAGAATTATACCGACCTGCCGCAGATCACGATCGAGCAGATCGAGCACTTCTTCACCCATTACAAGGATCTCGAGCCCGGCAAGTGGGTCAAGATCCTGCGTTGGGTCGGGGCCGACGAGGCCCGCAAGCTGATCCAGCAGGGGATCGAACGCGCCAAAGCCGCCAAGGCGAAGGCGTAGAAACCGCAAGGAAGACGTGTTCCGGTCGGCACGGGTCAGCGTGATGGGGCAGAATCCGGTCGGGCCGTTTTCGCAGGGCCCAGAAGGCGGCGCATGAAGATGGTGCCGGCGATCGGGGTTTCGTAATAGGGCGCGATGATCTCGAACCCGAGCTTGCGGTACAGCGCCTGCGCGCCGGCCATCGAGGGCAGCGTATCGAGGCGCATCTCGCGGTAGCCAATCTCTTGCGCGGTTTTCACGACGGCGTTCACAAGCTGTCCGCCCAACCCCGAACCCCGCCCTTCCGGGGTGACGAAGAGCCGCTTCATCTCGCAGCACCCTGAAGCCGGCATGGGCCGCAACCCTGCGCAGCCGAGCGGCGCGCCATTGCTCCCCCGAGCAAGCAACAACGCGCCTTCCGGCCCGGCGTATTTCCCCGGCATGGCCGCCAGTTCCGCCTCGAAATCCTGATAGGCCAGGTCCACGTCGAGCGAGGCCGCATAGGCCCGGAACAGGTCCACCACGGCGGCCAGGTCGGCCGCCGTCCGAACGGGACCGATCTGCACCTCACCCATGATCCCTGGCCTCCGGTTTCGAGAGCTTCGCTACTTTCCCAGCTTGCCGTCGGCGTCGCGCTTGTGCGCTGCGAGCGCCATGAGCCGGCGATCCCGCCACATCTGGCGTTCGACCAATCGATCGGCCGGCAGGGCCTTGCGGCGTTCGGCCTCGATCACCGGAAGCACCTCGCCGCCCCAATCGACGCGGCGCTGCGTTTGCGGAAAGATGTTTACGTAAATGTTCTGGTAGCGCTGAACGTAGTCGACGATTCCGCCCGGCGCATTGAGGTCGATCGTCTCGAACGGCCCCATCAGGGACCAGCGCAGGGCCAGGCCGTCCCGGATGCCGATGTCGATGTCCTCGGCCGTGGCATAGCCGTCGGCCACGAGACGGAATGCTTCTTCCAGCAGCGCCCCCTGCATGCGGTTCATGATGAAGCCGTCGAGTTCGCGCTTCATCACGATGGGGGCTTGGCCGATCGCCTTGAGCAGCGCTTCGGTACGGCGCACGGCACCTTCGTCGGTCCAGGGTGCGGGTACGATCTCGGTCGCGGGCAGCAGGTAAGGCGGATTGAGCGGATGCGACACGAGGCACCGCGCCCGCCCGGGCAGGTGGTCGGTGAAGCGAGAGGGCAGCAAGGCCGAGGTGGAGCTCGACAGCACCGTCTCGGGCGCCGCGGCAGCATCCAAGGCCGCGAAGACGTCGCGTTTGGTGGCGAGATCCTCGGGCGTGTTTTCCTGCACGTGCACCACGCCGGCCAGTGCGTCTGCCAGGGTCGCCTTGATGGTCAGCCGGCCCAAAACCTCGGAGGGCGCCTGTCCGTTGAGCAGGCCCGCGGCTTCGAGATCGGGCAAAATCTTGTCGATATAGGCCAAAGCCGCTTCGGGGGCTCCGGCGACGGCGTCCCAAAGATGCACGCCGTAGCCCGCCCGGGCGAAGCTGATGGCCCAGGCCCGGCCGACAAATCCGGTTCCTACGATCGCGACTGTGTCCATGGAATGATGCTTGTGTTCGAGGGTTGAGGAAGCCGCCAGGGCGGCGCTGTCTCGGGCTGTCAGCGCAGCAGGACCGCCCGAAAATCGTTCACGTTGGTAAAGGTCGGGCCGGTGACGACGAGTTTGTCCAGCGCGCCAAAGAATCCGTATGAATCGTTGTTGGCCAAGGACGTCTTGGGATCGAGCCCCCGGGCGCCTGCTAAGGCAAGCGTGCCGGGGTCGATCCAAGCGCCCGCGTTGTCCTCGATCCCGTCGATCCCGTCCGTGTCGCAGGCGATGGCCGCGAGGCCGTCGAGGTCGCCGGCGTTGGCCAGCAGGGACAGCAGAAACTCGGTGTTGCGGCCGCCTCGTCCGGTGCCGCGCAAGGTGACCGTGGTTTCGCCGCCCGACAGCAGCACGCAAGGGGGTGCCGAAGGCAGCGAATGGGTCGCAACCGAGCGCGCGATGCCGCCCATCACGATTCCGAGCTCGCGCAACTCGCCCTCGATGGCGTCGCCCAGGATCACCGGCGTGATATTAAACTCCAGAGCCCGCCGTGCTGCCGCGTCGAGCGCCATCATCGGGGTCGCAAGCATATGGACGTCACCGCCCGCCGCCGATGCTGCATCGGGATTGGCCCGCATGGCCGCGACGGTGTCAGAACCAACCTCGACCTTGTACTGGTCGAGAAGAGCGAGAACGTGGTCGACGGCCGCCGCTTCCGGGATGGTGGGTCCCGAACCGATGGTGGCCGGATCGTCGCCGGGCACGTCCGAGATCAGGTAGGTGACGAGGCGCGCGGGCGCCACCGCTGCCGCAAGTCGCCCCCCCTTGATGGCCGAGAGCGCCTTGCGCACGCTGTTCATGGCCCTGATGGGGGCGCCCGATTTCAGCAGCGCCCGGTTTATCGCCTGCTTGGTCTCGAACGAGACCCCGTCGGCCGGACGGGTCAGCAGCGCCGAGGCGCCGCCCGACATCAGGCACACGACGAGATCGTCGGGCCCGGCGGAACGCGCCAGGGCCAGAATGCGATCTGCGGCCTCGAGCCCCGCCTTGTCCGGCACGGGATGGGACGCCTCGACCACCTCGATGAAGCGCGTCGGCGTCCGGTGCCCATAGCGGGTGACGATCAGGCCCTCGCAAGGCCCCCACGCGGCCTCTAAGGCGCTCGCCATATTGGCCGAAGCCTTGCCGGCTCCGAGCACGATGGTGCGGCCCTTCGGGCGCGGCGGAAGCCGCCCGTCGAACTTGCCCGCGGGCTGCGCCGCCGCGATGGCCGCGTCCAGCAAGGAGCGCAAGATCTCGCCATCGCTCATGGTCACGGTTGGCTCCCCACGATTTTCTTATCGGAGGGGCATAGACCCTCACGCGACCGCCGTCCATTTGGACCTCGGGGATTCGCGCCACAAAATGTGCTTTGCGGAGGTTGCGCCTGACCTGCTAGCGGCTCTTCACGGTGGCCACGTAGTGCAGCCAGTTGCGATAAATCTGGACCGCCGATGCCCGCCATTGGTCGACCGCCTCGGTCAACATTCCGCACTCGGGCAAACGCGCCGCCAGCTCGGTTCCCCGCTGGGCCTTGGCCCGCAGTGCAAATCGCGTCAGGGTTTTTTCGCTTCGTGCATCGAAATAGTGCAGCGGCAGGCCAGGAACGTCGTCGCGCTCGCCACGCAGGTAGCGGGTCATGTCGCGCCGATATTCACGAAAAAGGGTGTCCGGATTGTATTCGGGGTGGCCCTGCAGGAACAGGAACAGGCTGTTCCATTGCTTGGCGAAGATATCGACCCCTGCCTCGGCGGAGCGGGTCAACACCTCGTAGCCGTGCGCCCGAAGGTCGCTTTCGGCGAGGTCGTTCCAGCGCGAATGCGGAACCCGCATGGGCGACCTGATGCCGTCGAGCATCGGGTGGTCGCCGGTCCGGACGAACTCGAACAGGCCGAAGCGCTTGGCCGGAAGCCGCCGCCTGCCGATGCCGTCGAGGTGCAGCACGGCCGCGTGGGCCGCCAGACAGGACCAGACCGTCGAGATCGTGTTGTGCTCCGCCCAGTCGATCACCTCGGTCAGGGCCCGCCAATAAGGCTCTTCGCTGAGCGAGGCCTTTATGGGCTCGCTCCCCGTCACGATCAGCGCGTCGAGCCGCCCATTCTTGAAATGCTCCAGTTCCGCGTAGCCTGACTTCATATGGGCCCGCGCCGCCGCCCCGCGCGGCAGTTCGGGCAGGGAAAACAGGTGGAGGCGCACGATCGTATCACCGGCGGCCGCAGCCAAAAGGTCGATGAACTGCCGTTCGGTGGCCCGCAGCGCGGCATCGGGCATGTTGTTGACCAGGCCGATCTCCAGGGCCGGCAGCCATTGGTGCTCCGGACGACGCCGATCGCCGCCAAGCGGAGCCAGCGGCGTGCTTGCCCGGGCTCCTGCAATTCGGCCTTCGAGCACAAGTGGCACGTTCGCCTCCCGGTCTGGCCTATTCGGCCGCGAGCGCGACCCCGGCCTCGCGTGTCGCGGCGAGCGCCTGGTCGATGTCGTCGATGAGATCGTCGATATGTTCGATTCCGATGCTGAGCCGGATCATCTCGGGCTTCACGCCCGCCTTCGCCTGATCCGCCGCCGCCATCTGCCTATGGGTGGTCGATGCCGGATGGCAGGCGAGCGATTTGGCGTCCCCGATGTTGACCAGCCGCTTGATCAGCTTGAGGGCATCATAGAAGCGCTTGCCGCCTTCCAACCCGCCTTTGACCCCGAAGGTCAGAAGCGAAGGCGCGCGGCCACCCAGGTATTTTTGTGCCAGTTCGTGATAGGGGCTCTCCCGGAATCCGACGTAGCTGACCCAATCCACCTGGGGATGGCCGGCCAGGAACTCTGCGACCTTGCGGCCGTTCTCGACGTGCCGTTCCATGCGCAGCGCAACGGTCTCGATGCCCTGCAGCAACAAAAAGGCGCTCATGGCCGGCAGCACGGCACCGGTGGTGCGCTGGTAGACGCTGCGGCAGCGGTTCACATAGGCCGAGCGGCCGAAATGCTGGGAGTAGACCATCCCGTGGTAGGACTCGTCGGGCTCGCTGAACATCGGAAAGCGACCCGGATGCTCGGCCCACTGGAAGTTGCCGCCGTCGATCACGGCGCCGCCAAGCGTCGTGCCATGGCCGCCCATGAACTTAGTGAGCGACTGCACCACGATGTCGGCGCCGTATTCGATCGGCCGCAGCAGGATCGGGGTCGCGACGGTGTTGTCGACGACGAGCGGCACCCCGTGCTTGTGTGCGACCCTGGCCAGGGCCTCGATGTCGCAGATGTTGCCCGCCGGGTTGCCAATGCTTTCGCAAAACACCGCCTTG
Organism: uncultured Alphaproteobacteria bacterium; assembly: GCA_963851175.1. GTDB lineage: Bacteria > Pseudomonadota > Alphaproteobacteria > Rhizobiales > Beijerinckiaceae > Lichenihabitans. The sequence continues at coordinate 32,978 of CAWKNU010000002.1, forward strand.
GTGTCGTAGTCGATGAGCCGTTCGATGGCCTCGGCGGTGTCCGCTTCGGCGAACCGCACCTTGATGCCCTGGCGCGGCAGCACATGGGAAAATAGGGTGTGCGTGGTGCCATAGAGTTGCGGGACGGACACGATGGTTCCGCCGCAATCCGCCAGGTTGGCGATTGCATAATAGAGCGCGGTCTGGCCGGTGCTGACCGCAAGAGCCCCGACCCCGCCTTCGAGGGCGGCGACGCGTGCTTCGAGCACTGCCGTGGTCGGATTGGCGATGCGGCTGTAGCGGTAGCCCTCGGCTTCGAGGTTGAACAAGGCGGCGCCGTGATCGGCGCTGTCGAACGCATAGGCCACGGTCTGGTAGATCGGCACCGCCACTGCCTTGGTGGTCGGGTCGTCATCGAAACCGCTGTGAAGCGCCATGGTCTCGCGTCGCATTGGGTCGCCTATGTCTCGGAATCGGACGGTGTTTGATGCCGGGCATCGCCTGTTGCGGGCCCGTGCAAGCTGCATACCTGAAGCTACAGGGCCTTGATGAACCAGTTCTCACCCGCGACGATGCTTCGGCCGACATCGTTAGCCAATTCCGAATCCAGTCGAATACGATTTTGAGCCGCGAACAGAGTTAATGACGCGTCGCTAAGCTCTTTCGAATCGCCGGGTTACTTGATGGCAAGAGATTTGCGCTAGAGCGTCAGTTGGATGCTGCTCGCCCGCTTGAGGCGATCGAAGCCGTTTTGCAGGGCTCGCCATGAACGTTCATCATTCCGACCCTGGCAAGCCGACCGGCAAAAGCACGATGCGACGCTGGCTCGCAGCGCTCGAGCGGACGTCGGGCATCGGCGCCGACCCGCTCAACACGTTTCCCAAGACGCTCGACGATTTGGCCGAAAGGTACGAAAATGCCCCTGCCCTGCTGTCGGACCATGAAAGCCTGACCTTCCGGACCTTGGCGGAGCGCTCCAACCGCTACAGCCGGTGGGCGCTCGACCAGGGGCTCCGGCCAGGCGAGGCCGTGGGACTGCTCATGCCCAATCGTCCGGAATATATTGCCGTCTGGTCCGGGCTCTCCCGGGTCGGCTGCGTGGTGGCACTGATCAACACCAACCTGACCGGGCCGGCGCTTGCCCATTGCGTGTCGATCGCTCGGCCGAAACACATCATCGTGGCGGCCGAGTTGTTGCCGACCTACGAAGCCATGGCTCCGCGGCTCGAGAACCCGCCGCGGGTCTGGCAGCATGGGGCGCACGGCCCCGACCAGCGAGCGATCGATCTCATCGATACCGCGGTCGAGCAGCATGACGGTGCTCCGCTCCGCCCGGACGAGGCCCCGGCGGTGCGCCTGTCTGACCCGGCGCTTTATATCTACACGTCGGGCACCACCGGCCTGCCCAAGGCGGCGCGGGTAAGCCATCGCCGCATCCAGACGTGGAGTTTCTGGTTCGCCGGCCTGATCGGAACCCAGCCAGGCGATCGCATGTACAATTGCCTGCCGCTCTATCACAGCGTCGGCGGGGTTGTTGCGGTCGGCAGCGTGCTGGTGGGGGGCGGCGCGGTGGTGATCCGAGAGAAATTCTCCGCGAGCCGCTTCTGGGACGAGGTAGTGGCCTGGGACTGCACGCTGTTCCAATATATCGGCGAGCTTTGCCGCTATCTGGTGGCGGCCCCGCCAAGCCCCGCCGAAACGCAGCATCGCCTCCGGCTCGTCTGCGGCAACGGCCTGAAGGCCGACGTCTGGCCCGCATTCCAGGAACGTTTCGCCGTTCCGCAGGTACTGGAATTCTATGCCGCCACGGAAGGCAATTTCTCTCTCTTCAACGTCGAGGGCGAGCTCGGCGCCATCGGGCGCATTCCGCCGTTTCTAGCTCACCGGTTTCCGGCCGCCATCGTGCGGTTCGATCTCGATAGGGGCGCGCCGGCGCGCGACGCGAACGGATTGTGCATGCGCTGCGACCGCAACGAAGCCGGCGAAGCGATCGGCTTGATCAGCGACGCAGCCGCGAGCCACGGGGGCGATTTCGAGGGCTACACGAGCGCCGCCGAAAGCGAGGCAAAGGTGCTGCGCGACGTGTTCAAGCCGGGCGACAGTTGGTTTCGCACAGGCGACCTGATGCGCATCGACGAGCGGGGTTTCTACTACTTCGTCGATCGCATCGGCGACACCTTCCGCTGGAAGGGGGAAAACGTCGCGACCGCGGAGGTTGCGGCAGCCCTGATGGCTTGCCCCGGGGTGAAGGATGCAAACGTGTATGGGGTCGGCATTCCGGGCCTCGACGGGAAGGCCGGCATGGCGGCCCTGGTCACGGATGAAGAGTTCTCGTTATCGGGGCTCGACGTCCACTTGAGGGCGCACCTTCCTTCCTACGCACGGCCGCTGTTCCTGCGCCTGCAACGCGAAATCGCGATGACCGAGACGTTCAAGCCCAAGAAGGCGGTGCTGGCCCGTGAAGGCTTCGACCCTTCGATCGTCGAGGATCCGCTCTATTTTCGAAACCCGTCCGTCGCGGCTTTCCTGCCCCTGGATGCGAGCCTTTTCGAAGCGATCACCTCAGGAACAATCCCGCTTTGAAGCGGGCCTGAATAGAAAAGCGGCACAGCCAGGCTGCACCGCTCCTTCGCTTTGGTCGATGCGGACCGAAGCCCGCCTCGCTTCCAGTGCTTCGACGATTACCGTTCGATGATGTGAACCACGCGCCGGGTCTTCGGCTCGACCACATAGACCTTCTTCTCGTGGGTTACGTAGCGGTACTGCCGGGCCGGGGCATATTCGTAATCTGCAGGCGCATCGTAGACATCCACGCCTTCCGGCACGACACCGCCAACCCTCACATCGAAGCCCTCGCGAGGCTCGACGTGGCGTTCGGTCGAGAAGCGCTCATAGAATCCATGCTCCCGCTCGGGAGCCCAATCCCACTCGGCCGCGAGCGCAAATCCGGTCGAGAGCAAAAACGTTGCGCCAGCCGCGCTGCGAGCGATCGTTGTAATTTTCATAATATCAATCTCCGCTTTGGTAGCCCGGCAGCAGAACGTGCGAGCTTGCGCAACGGTTCCACAGCACAGGGCATGTCATCGCGTCCACAGAGGCAGTCGATCCGCCACCAAACCCTACCCTACTATGTTCCGCTAGGGCGAGAACTGGCCACAGTCGAGCTTATGCTGGGGCTATGCATTGATCTTGCGAAAAGCCACGCGGCTAAGCTTCAGGTTGTAGGGCAGACCTCATCTCGGCCGCGATCCCCACCAGGATCGTGCGCGCGGCCGGAATCATGCCAGTCAGTCCGTAGAAGTGGTGCACCATTCCGGGATGGCAGGTGTAGGCGACCTCGACTTGCGCGTCATGCAATCGCTCTGCATAGGCGGTGCCCTCGTCGCGAAGCGGGTCGAATTCCGCCGTATGAATGAAGGCAGGCGGCAGGCCGGACAGGTCCACGGCGCGGAGTGGCGAGATTCGCGGGTCGGCCACATCGGCCTGCGGCGCATAATCGGCGAGATCACGTTCCATCAAGGCCTTGTCAAGCAGAAACCCATCCCCGAAGGAACGCCTGGATTCGCGCTCTTCGGTGAAATCCAGCACCGGGCAGAGCAGAAGCTGAGCGCGGGGCTGACGGCCCGATCCCCCCCGCAGTTCCTGGGTCGCGATCACGGCCAGGGTGGCGCCGGCCGAGTCCCCGCCGACCACCACCTGAGCCGGGTTGACCCCGAGTTCTTCGGCGTGATCGAGAACCCAGCGTAGCGCCGTCAAGGCGTCATCGATCGCGGCCGGAAACGGGTGCTCCGGCGCAAGCCGGTAATCCACCGCGATCAGCCGGCAGCCAATCTCGACGCAGAACGTCCGGCATAAGGAATCGTGGGTGTCGAGGCTGCCGGCCACGAGGCCCCCGCCGTGGAAGTAGACCAGCCCGGACAGACGCTCTGGTCCGGAACCCTGCGGGGTGTAGACCCGAAGGCTGATCGGGCCGCCCGGTCCGGGACAGCTCCGCTCCTCGATGCCACCGACCTGCGCCGCGGCGCCGCTCAATCGCATGAGGCTGGCGAACGACCGCCGCCGCTCCTCGGCGGTTACCCGCCCTGCGCCTGATCTCGCCCCGGCGCTGACCATACGAAGCAAACGTTGGGCATGCGGATCGATTGGCAAATGGTCCCCGACAGCAGTTCGACTGATTCGCAGGATAGGACATCTTCAGGGTTTGTGGTTGAAACTGCAGTAGGCCGGCGGAATGCGCCGTTGCAAGGGAAGTGAGCATGCCGGGAGCGACCTATCAACCTTCCAAACCCGTCGTCCATTCGAAGACCTGGACCTTTTTCGAGGGCGATTGGCACGAGGGCAACGCACCGATCATGGGACCGCGAACCCACGGCGCATGGCTCGGCTCGACCGTATTCGACGGCGGCCGTGCCTTTGAGGGCGTCGCGCCCGACCTCGACCTGCACTGCGGCCGCATCAACGTCTCGGCCGTGAACTTCATGCTGGCGCCGCTGGTGCCGGTCGAAACCTGGATCGGCCTCGCCCGCGAAGGCATCGCCCGGTTCGACCGCGAGGCCGCGCTCTACATTCGCCCGATGTATTGGGCCGAGGCCGGTCTTGCGGGCGGCGGGGTGCTGTTCGATCCCGAAACCACCCGCTGGTGCCTTTCGATCTACGAAGCCCCCATGCCGAACCCGGAAGCCGGGATCAAGGCCACGCTCTCGCCCTACCGGAAGCCGACCTCGGAAACGGCGCCGGTCGATGCCAAGGCCGGCTGCCTTTACCCGAACAACGCCCGGGCGTTGATGGAAGCGCAACGGCGCGGCTTCGGTAATTGCCTGATGCGGGACGGGCTCGGCAACATCGCCGAACTGGCCAATTCCAATGTTTTCATGGCCAAGGACGGAGTCGTCTACACGCCAACCCCCAACGGCACGTTCCTCGACGGCGTGACCCGCCGCCGTATGATCGCGCTATTGCGCGGAGCCGGCGTGAGCGTGGTCGAGACCACGCTGCTTTACGCGCATTTCCAGGCCGCGGACGAGATCTTCTCGTCGGGCAACTTCGCCAAGGCGATGCCGGTGACGCGGCTCGACGATCGCGAGCTTCAGCCCGGCCCCTTCTTCCGGCAGGCGCGCAAGCTTTATTGGGAGTTCGCGCACGGTTGAGGCGGTGACCTCCGCCGGCTGCGGCAGTTTGGTGCTCCTGAGGCGTTTTGGAACCCGCGATCCTCATGCTGAGGAGGTCCGTCAGGACCGTCTCGAAGCACAGCAAACGTCTGCCGTCCTTCGACTCGGCCGCATTGCGGCCGGCTCAGGATAAGGCGGTCGGAGTTTCAAGACAGCAATTTGGCCGCGCTGTTGCGAGAATCGCTCGAGCTTGGATGGCAAGCAGTTACTCACGCGGCGAAAAACCGCCTGATCCAGCCGGCCACCCGCGCGCTGTCGCTCGGGCGCTGCAGCGACCTCAGGGCCGCATCGGCCGCACCTGGGTCGCTCAGGCTCGGACGCCGAAGCTCGACCAGTTCGCCCGCGAAGGCGTTGTCGAACTCCGGATGGAACTGGAACGAGACCGCCCTGCCTCCCGCATAGGACAGCATGCCGTTCGGTGTGAATGCATTGCCGCCGAGCACCTCGGCCGATGGCGGCGGCGCGATCACCTGGTCCTGATGGGAAACCGGAATATCGACGCTGCCGGCTCCATCCATCCAGGGCGTCTGCCGGTGCACCGAGTAGGTGTGCATCCCAAGCCCCCACCCTTTCGCCGATTTCTCCACCCGTCCACCGAACGCATCGGCCATTATCTGATGGCCGAAACAAATGCCCACGAGCTTGGCGCGGCCGTCGACTCGAACGAGGAAATCCTTCAACGGCCCAATCCATGGCAGGTCGTCGTATACGCCGGCCGACGAACCGGTGATGAGATAGCCGTCATGGGCTTCGACCGCGTCCGGAAAGGCTCCCGCGGGAACGTCGTAGGTCGTGGTCCGGTAGCCGGGACCGAGCAGCCTTTTCATCATGGCGTCATACCGCCCATAGCGCTCGAGCAGCGACTTGGGCGTGATGCCGGTTTCCAGAATGCCGATGTTCATCCGATCCTCTCGTCCCCCGGACGGTGCGAGCCCTTTCGACGCGGTCCGTCAATAACCGTCAGGAAGGACGCGGTGAAGCCCCGCTCTGGTGCGGGTCAGTACCGAACGGGATGCGGTTTTTTTCGCTTATCCCCTGGCCCGCTCGCGAATCTGGGTCAGCGTCATGCCGGGCGTGATGGCGTCGGCATCGATCTTGAGGTGGATGATCGATGGAAGTCCGGAGGCCTGGGCCGCCGCGAAGGCCTCCGGAAAATCCTCGGTGCGGTCCACCGTGGCGCCAAAGCCCCCGAACGCCCGCGCGTAAACCGCGAAATCCGGGTTCTTGAGGTCCGTCGCCATCACGCGCCCGGGATATTCGCGCTCCTGGTGCATGCGGATGGTGCCATAGCTCGCGTTGTCGCAAACCACAGCGATGATGGGCAGGCCATACTGGACCGCCGTGGCGAACTCCTGTCCGTTCATCAGGAAGTCGCCGTCACCGTTGAGCGAGATCACGGTACGGTCAGGATAGAGTCGCTGCATGGCGACGGCCGCCGGAATGCCATAGCCCATGGACGCGGAGGTCGGCGCGACGTGGGATCCGAAACGACGGAACCGGAAGAAGCGATGGATCCAGGCCGCGTAATTGCCCGCGCCGTTGCAGAGGATAGCATCGTCGGGAAGGTTCTGGCGCAACCACACCATGACCTTGCCGAGGTTGACCGCGCCCGGCACCTCGGTCGCGGCTTCGCTCCAGGCGATGTAGTCGGCATGGGCCGCGGCGGCGGCCTCGGACCATTGCGGCCGGCCCGAGAGCAACAGCTTGGCGAGAGCCGGCACGAAACGGGTCGGCGTGGCGTGGATCGCGAGGTCGGCGCGGTAGACCCGCCCAAGCTCTTCCACGCCGGGATAGACATGCACTAGCGCCATGCTGGGTTCGGGAACGTCGAACAGGGTGTAGCCCTGCGTGGCAATCTCGCTGAGCCGGCCGCCGATCATGACGACGAGGTCTGACGCCTTGACGCGCGCAATCAGCTTGGGATTGGGCGCAAGGCCGACATCGCCCGCGTAGTTCGGGTGCAGCGCATCGAACAGTGGGGCGCGGCGATAGCTTGTGCCGACCGGCAGGCCGAGGCGTTCCGCCACGCCATGCATGAGAGCGCGCGCCTCTTCGTCCCAGCGGCTGCCGCCCAGGATGAAGAAGGGCCGCTCCGCCGCCTGGAGCAGCTCCCGGAGCTTCGACATTTCGTCTTCGCCCGGCGAGGTTTCGACAGGCTCGAACGCCGTCGCGGCGGCAATCGACACCCGCTCGGTCAGCATGTCGCGCGGCAGGCTGATCACCACCGGCCCGGGCCGTCCGCTCGTCGCAGCATAGAAGGCGCGAGACACCAGCTCGGGCACGCGCGCGGCCTCGTCGATCTCGGTGGTCCATTTGGTCATAGTGCCGAACACGGCCCTGTAGTCGAGTTCCTGGAAGGCTTCGCGGTCCCGCACGCCGCGCTGCACCTGTCCAACGAACATGAGCATCGGGGTCGAGTCCTGGTGCGCGATATGGACCCCGGCGGAGGCGTTGGTGGCGCCGGGGCCGCGCGTCACGAAGCAGACACCGGGCCTGCCCGTGGCCTTGCCGGCCGCCTCCGCCATCATGGCGGCGCCCCCTTCCTGTCGACACACGGTCACCGTGATGTTGGTGTCGTGCAGCGCGTCCAGCACCGCGAGGAAGCTTTCCCCAGGCACGCAGAAGACGTGCTCCACCCTGTTGGCTACGAGTTGTTCGACCAGAACCTGGGCGGCGGTCCGGTTGGCAAGGGTCAAGGGTGTGTGAAGCATGGGCGGTCCGGTTCAGGTCTTTGGGTGAGGCAGGCGATCTCAGGGGCCAAACAACACGCGCTCGGTATAGGCGAGGTCGCCGAGCCGGGGCGCCGCCGGGCCGCGGAAATATTTCGGGCCCATCGGGCTGCGATAATGTCCGATGAGGCCGCTCTGCGGCGCGTTGGCATCATGCATGACCAAGGGCATTCCGCGCCGCAGCAGAAAGCGCCCGATGGGCCCGGCAAAGCGAACGTATTCGGCAACGTTCCGGCAGAAGATCAGCTGGTTGATGGGCAGGGCTAGGCGGCCCGAGCGGATGCGCACTGGCAGGAACACGAAGGGATGCAGGCCCTCCGCGGTTTCCACGACGAGGCTCGTGCAATCCATCTCGGCATGATCGATCAGGAGCTGGCGCTCCGGCATGGTCGCAAAGCGATCGGCCGTGAGATCCGGCCGAACCTGGTGGACGCGGCATCCCGCGACGATGCCGTTCAACGCCGGGAGCGAGAAGAACTGCCCTGCGCCATAGCGCTGGAATCCCTGCGCCTCGATGGTGTCCCACGTGTGCCGGGCGGGCGAAATGTTAACGTATGTGACCTGCTTGTGCTTCAGCGCGAAGAAGATCAGCAGGGAGGCCTGGCTCCTGAACTCCGGAACCACGTACCAGCTCGATAGATTGCACCGCAGCCTGACCGCGTCCTCCGTGCCGAGCGCCGTATAGAGCAGCACGATGACACCGACCGGCACGCCGTCGCTTTCCAGCATAAAGCCGAAGCGCGGAACATTCGGGGGCAATGCGCGCGCGGCCTGTCGTTCGAAGCCTCGCGTCCAATAGCGACGGCCCCGCCCTGCAAACCCCTGCAACAATAGATCAACCACGGCTTCGATGTCGGCCTCGCCGATCTGCCGACACCTAATTCTGGGCTGCACTGCGAGGCTCGTCATCGTTCACCATCTGGATGCAATGAACTTGTTTACACCCGGAGTCTAAACTAACAGCCAACGTCACCGAAAAGAGAGGTTGAGCAGATGTCGGTTAAGTTAACCATCATCTCCGAAATCGAGAGAATTGCAGCGGAGCAGAGCAAGAGCTTAAATCCGCTGAACGACAATTTGGTGCTGCTGGATTCCGGTCTCGATTCGCTTTGCTTCGCCATTCTGGTGACACGGCTGGAAGACGAGCTGGGCTTCGATCCTTTCACCGCGTCGGACGACGTCTACTTCCCTGTGACGCTCGGCGACTTCATCAGGTTCTACGAGGATGCCGCAAAGCACGACACACCTCAGGCGCTTGCTGGGTGAGGCCGGGGACTCCTCGGGCCGCTCGATCCACGGCCTTCGCAGCGGCGTCACGCTTGCCGCGATAAGCCAGGGCACCGGCCTTGGCGGCCGGTTGCACGAGCTCGCGGGTGCAACGGTGCTGCTGGTCACCGCAGAGCAGCTGAGTGCCGGCCTGGCTCTGATCGAACTCGACGGCATCGCCCGGCGCGTCGTTCTCTGCCCCCCCGATCTGCAACCCGAGCACCTGAAGGCCCTGGTCGATGACGCGAAGGTCGGGTCGATCGTCACCGATCGCGAACCGGCCGAATTCGCCGAGCTTGGCCTGCCGGTTCTGCGCTATGAACTGCCGATCCGGCCGGCCCAGGCCATCGCGGGCGGGATACTTGCGACCGAATGGGTATTGCTGACCTCGGGCACCTCGGGCCGTCCCAAATTGGTCGGTCACACCCGCGCGGGGCTAACCGGCGCAATCCTGGCCCCGGCCGAGCAGGCGAATCCCGTCGTATGGGGCACCTTCTACGACATCCGCCGCTATGGTGGTCTGCAGATCTTCTTCCGGGCCATCCTCGGCACCGGCTCCCTGGTTCTGTCTGATGCGCATGAGGATCTCGGCGATCACCTCCGGCGCCTTGCGGCGCACGGCGTCACGCATCAATCCGGCACGCCATCGCATTGGCGGCGGGTGCTGATGAGCCCTGACGCGCGGCTCATCGATCCCGACTACGTGCGCCTGTCGGGCGAGGTGGCGGACCAGAACGTTCTCGACAGCCTGCGCCAGGCCTATCCGCGGGCCCGAATCGGCCATGCCTATGCAAGCACGGAAGCCGGCGTCGGCTTCGAGGTCACCGACGGTCTCGAAGGCTTTCCGGCGTCGTTCCTCGGGCGGCGTGGCGAGGTCGACATGAAGGTCGAGGACGGATCGCTGCGCATCCGCTCCAGCCGCACGGCGACCTGCTATGTGGGCAATGATGCGCCGCCGCTCCTGGATCACGACGGTTTCGTCGACACCGACGACATGGTCGAGCTTCGGGGCGAGCGCTATTATTTCAACGGGCGCCGCAGCGGCATCATCAACATCGGCGGTCTCAAGGTCCATCCGGAAGAGATCGAGGCCGTCATCAATCGGCATCGGCGCGTCCGCATGTCGCTCGTCAAGGCGAGAGCCAATCCGATCACCGGTTCGATCGTGGTGGCCGATGTGGTCCTGGACGACGGCGCATCCGCCCCTGCGATCGATGCGGACCACGCGGCGCTAAAAAAAGAAATCCTGCAGATCTGCCGCGACGAACTCCCTCAACATAAGGTGCCGGTGCTGGTGCGCTTCATCCCCAAGCTCGACGTGACCGCGGCCGGCAAATTGGCCCGCCCCCATGGGTAATGTCATCGTTACGGGAGGCAGCCGGGGCCTCGGCCTCGCCATCGCGCGCCGCCTCGCGGCAGGCGGCTACAACGTGCTCGCCGTGGCGCGCAAGACCAGCGAGCCTTTGGACGAGGCCATGCGGGACGCCGAGCGGGAAGGGCGCGGCGCAATCCGGTTCGCGGCGCTGGATCTCGAAAAGGTCGATGCGATCCCGGAATTCGCGCGCTGGGTGCGCAAGGAGCACGGCCCAGTCTACGGCCTGGTGAACAATGCCGGCATCGGAACCGGCGGCATGCTGGCCACCATGCACAATTCCGAGATCGAGCAGCTGATCCGCCTCAACACTCTGTCTCCCATTCTCCTGACCAAATATGTGGTGCGTGCCATGATGGCGGACGGCAAGGGCCGCATCGTCAACATGTCATCGATCACCGGCTCGACAGGCTTCAACGCGCTCTCGGTCTACGGCGCCACAAAGGCGGCGCTGATCGGTTTCACGCGCTCGCTTGCCCGCGAAGTCGGGCGGGTCGGCATCACCGTGAACGCGGTCGCGCCGGGCTTCATCGATACGGAGATGACGGCCGGCCTCGAAGCCGGCGGGCGGGACCAGATCGCCCGGCGCAGCGCCTTGCGCCGCCTCGCCGAAACCGAGGACGTGGCCGGCGCGGTGGAGTTTCTGCTCGGGGACGGCGGCCGCAACATCACCGGGACGGTGATGACGATCGACGCAGGCAGCACGGCTTGACGCCTCTCTCGACCAATGACCTGCAATTCGCCGCCGGACCCATGCGGGCTAGCTTGCTTTTCTGCCCGATACTCCCCGATCGCTTACCAACCGGTCGGAATCGAAACTGTCCGTCAACCAGAAGTGAGTACGGCTCCGTGCGGCCGCACCACGCCGCCAGGGGTCCCATACATGCAACTTAGTGCAGCACAGGCAGCAGCCGCCACGGCGACCACGAGCAGGGTTAAGGCCACCGCCGGACGGGCTGTGGACGGGGACTACAAAGTTCGCAGCGCTGCGACATCGCAGACCAAGGATGCCGACGGCGACTACAAGCCTGCCGCAAAGACGCCGGCCATGACGAGCAGCAGCGCCGTGCAGGCGGCGCTTGCCGACCTCACAAAGGGCGGTTGAGACTCCGGGCGGCCGAGCCCGGCAATGCCGTTCGGCCGCCTGCGAATTGGGGTGGCTCGGCCGTCCGATCGCGGGTAGCTTGCCAAGCATGGTCGCGCTTCCTTTGCTCTCCGGCGCATGAGCCCCGGTTACCTGCCCTTCGCCGGCGCGCTCAATCTGCCGGCCTTCTTCTGCGACAATTGCGGGTTCTGGCAGCGCCATTTCGCGGTCCCGCCGAGTTGTCCGCTATGCCTCGATGCCCGCCATGTGGTGCCGCAGATCGGGTGGCGGTTTCGCACGATCGAGGAAGCCTGCCGGCTCTACCCGTGTCACTGGGAAGAGCTCGAGAGCGGGGTCTGGCGGTTCTGGAACGATCCCGTTTCGGGGATCGGCTCGATGGCGTATCTGTTTCGCAGCCCCTCGGGCAACATGATGTTCGAAGGCTGCGCAGCGTTCAGCCCTGCCGCGCTTGACCATATTGCGGCGCTCGGCGGGGTTCAGGTCCTGGCCGCATCCCATCCGCACAGCTACGGCGCGCTCTGGCAGATCCAGGACCGCTTCGATCCGGAACTCGCATTGCATCCGGGGGACCTCGCATGGTCATCCGCGGTCTGCGTCACTTGGCCGTTCGACGACCTTCTCGAGCCCCTGCCCGGGCTCGCACTCCATCTAACGGCGGGCCATTTCGACGGGCACACCGTCCTGTTTGACCGCACCCGCGGCATCCTGTGTTGCGGCGACGCCCTAAAGTTCGAGCTCGACCCGGCGGACCGGCGCCGGGCCACCACCATCTCGACTCACAAGGCCTTTGTCCGAGGAGTGCCGCTGACCCCTGGTGAACTCCGGCGCTACCGCGCCGTTTTTGCGCCGCTGGACTTCGTGCAGACCTGGACGCCGTTCGAGCAGGTGCGCAACAGCGGCCGGCAGGAAGCGCTGGCGCTGATCGACGGGATGCTGTCGAGCCGCCCACATGCGAGGCCTGTAGCGCTGGGCGATCTGACAATTGCAGCTTGAGGCCGGGCACCAAACGCGGCGCACGCGGTTGTTCGGAAACCAGCGTGCTGAACGCAGTCGATGGAGATGATGATGAATTGCGCGCTGGCGATCCACGGTGGCTGCGGAGTCGGAGCTCGATCGGATTTCGACGAAGCCGAGTGGGCCGACGCCGAGGAGGTGCTGGCGCAGGCCCTGCGGGCCGGCTGGACGGTGCTGCGCAAGGGCGGACGCGCCCTCGACGCCGTCGAAGCCGCGGTGGTGGTGCTGGAGGATTCGCCGCATTTCAATGCGGGCCATGGCGCCGCGCTGAATACCGACGGCGTTCATGAACTCGATGCTTCCATCATGGATGGGTCCGATCTCGCCGCCGGTGCCATCTCGGGGGCGCGGCATATCCGCAATCCGATCAAGGCGGCGCGCGCCGTGCTCGACACCGGCACCCTGGCCATGCTCACCGGTCCGGCCGCCGATGCCTTCGCGTCGACCTGCGGGCTGCCGATCGTCGAGCAGAATTATTTCACCACGGATCGGCGTCGTGACTCCCTGGTCAGCATGAAGCGGCGCGGCGAGTCCGGGACAGTGGCCTCGGCCAGCGAGGCCGAGAAGCACGGCACGGTCGGCGCGGTCGCTCTCGATTCGAAGGGCCATCTCGCGGCCGCGACCTCGACAGGCGGCTATACCAACAAGCCGGCCGGGCGCGTCGGCGACAGCCCTATCATCGGGGCGGGCACCTATGCGCGCGATGGCGTTTGCGCCGTGTCCGGCACCGGCCAGGGCGAGTTTTTCATCCGCCATGTGCTGGGCCACGAAATCGCCAGCCGCATGGCCTACCTCGGCGAGGATCTCAAGACAGCCAGCGATCACGTGCTCGCCGAGTTGCGGCCTTACCGGATCGGGGCCGGCCTTATCGCCGTCGACACCCGCGGCACCGTGGTGGCGCCCTTCAACACGGACGGCATGTTTCGCGGATGGATCACCGCGGATGGAGCCCTGAGCGTTGGCATCCACGAGAAAATCTCGATGGTCGAGCGTCTGGAAGGCTGAACGGGGTCGCTCACACCAAGAGAAGGATAGCGAAATGGACGTCGGCTTCATCGGACTGGGCGGCATGGGGCGGGCCATGGCCGCGAACCTCATCAAGGCAGGCCATTCCCTGAAAGTCTGGAACCGCTCTCCCCAGGCCGCCAAGGATCTTGTGGCCGCCGGCGCGACCGCGGCGCAGACTCCGGCGGAAGCCTTCGCGTCCGACGCCGTGATCACCATGTTGGCCGATGATGCGGCCGTGCGCGAGACGATCCTCCACCAGGGCGCGCTCGATGGGGCGAGAGACGGCATGGTTCACGTCAGCATGGCCACGATCTCGGTGGCTCTGGCCCAGGAACTCGCGGCATTCCACAAACAGCGTGGCATCGCTTATGTGGCGGCACCGGTCTTCGGCCGTCCGGAGGCTGCCCAGGCGGCCATGCTCAATATCGTTGCTGCCGGCGAGGGTGCAGCCCTTGCGCGGGTGCAGCCACTTTTCGACGCCATGGGGCAGAAAACCTGGCCGCTGGGCGCCGAGCCACATCGCGCCAACGCCGTGAAACTCGCCGGCAACTTCATGATCGCGGCGGCCATCGAGGCGATGGGCGAAGCGACCGCGCTCGGACGGGCGCACGGCGTGTCGTCCGCCGACCTTCTCGACATCCTGACCAACACCCTGTTCGCCAGCCCTGTCTACAAGGGCTACGGCGCCCAGATCGCGGCCGCGAGATACGAACCGGCTGGTTTCAAGCTGCGACTCGGCCTCAAGGACGTGCGCCTGGGCCTCGAGGCCGGCGATGCCGCCCATGTCCCGATGCCTTTCGGCAGCGTGCTGCGCGACAATTTCCTGGCAGCTGTGGCTCAGGGAGATGGCGAAAAGGACTGGTCGGCCCTGGCCGACGTGGCGCATCGCCGGGCCGGCTTGAAGGACTGAGCGCAGCCGATCAGACCGTTCGCATCGGCGGGCACGCAGGCACGTTACGGTTCAAGGCTGCACGGTCCAGGGCCCGCGTAGCGCAGCATCTCCAGGCATGTCTGATAGGCCTGCTCCACGGAAAGTTCCTCCATGGAAGAGCCGGAGGCGAGCGCCCAGGTGGCCACTCGGCCCACCGGCTTCATCTCAATCGCACGTTCGATCGTGGTGCCGCAGAGACCCACGGTGGCAGTGCCGGTGGCGGCTGCCAGATGGGTCAATCCGGAATCATTGCCCACATAGAGTGCGCATCGCTCGATGCACGCCGCGGCCTCCCCCAGGGTCAGGGCGCCGCAAAGATCGACGGCCTGCGGCAGGGCCGCAAGTAACGGAGCCGCCATCTCCTGTTCGTCCGCGCCCGGCCCTGCCAGCACCACCGGGACGGCACCCCGCAACGGGCCCTCGCCCAAGGCTCGGAACAGCGCCGCCATGCGGTCGGCGGGCCAGGTCTTCGGCTTCCAGCCTGCTGTCGGACACAGGGCCACGAAGGGGCCTTTTCCTGGAAGAAGCGCTTGGGCCTTGGCCCGATCGGCCATCGACGGCCAAGCAACCGGCAAAGGGGCGGGAGAGAGTCCCAACATCGAAGCGCAGCGTTCGAACATCGGCTGGTCCGAACGCCCTGGCCACAGCACGCGACGACGTGCCCGCAAGAGGTAGGCCAGGCCGGATCCCTTGAAATCGAGCACCAGGTCCCAAGACGTGGAAACCACAGCGCGCCACAGCACGAGCCAATGGAGCGCCAGTCTGTGCTTCCGGGTCACGAGAATGCGCTCGAGATTCGGCATGCCGGCGAACAACCCTGCGGCGGCCGGCCCGCACGCCACGGTGATCCGACTGTCCGGATGTGCCTGAATGAGATGGTTCAGCACGCCGGACGTGACGACGGCATCGCCTATCCCGCTGGGCGCGACGTAGAGGATACGCATGGGAACGCTCGGATCGGCCATGGCTCAGAAAGGTCGGATGCGCCGTTACGGGCTGGATGGAGCCGAGACGGCCATTATGCGGGAACGCGGTTCGCCGCATTGGTCGCCGGCGTGAACATCACCTCCACCAACGTGCCCTCACCCAGCCGGCTGCGGATCGATAATGCAGCACCATTGGCCCCGACAAGCGCCTTGGTAAGCGGAAGACCGAGCCCGGCCCCTACCGCCTGCTTGTTCGATGGCGCCAGTTGCCGGAACGGCTCCAGCGCCGCCGCGATATCGGCGTCGGACATGCCAATCCCCGTGTCGCGGATGCGAGCCACCACGGCTCCGGTGTCGCTGAGAGCCGTCGAAACGATCACCTGACCACCGGGCTCGTTGAACTTGACCGCATTGGACAAGAGGTTGGTGACGATCTGCACGACGGAGCGCTCGTCTGCTCGCACGGCGGGAAGTCGGGCGCCAAGCGAGGTGCGCACGATGACGCGCTCGCGATGGGCTTCGGGCTGCAACTGGGTCACGCAATCCCCGATGACCTTGTTTATCTCGACGGAGCCGAGCTCAAGCTCTAGCCGCCCCGCCTCGATGCGGGACAGATCGAGCAGGTCGTTGACAAGGCTCATCACCCGCGTACCCGATGCGTGGATGTCCTGCAGGTAGTCCTTGTAGCGGGAATTGCCGAGCGAGCCGAAGCGCTCGTCCATCATGATCTCGGCAAATCCCAGGATCGCGTTCAAGGGCGTACGGATTTCATGGCTGACCTTGGCCAGAAACTCCGGCTGCTGTCCCCGGGCGCGCTCCGCTTCGACCTGGGCGCGCGCGAGCTCGCTCTCGAGACGCTTGATCGCCGACAGGTCGCGCCAGACCGCCGCATAAAAGCCCCTTTCGATGCGGGTGAGCGTCATCAGAAGAGGCATCGCCGTGCCTTCGGGGGTTCTGGCGACGAACTCGCGGGAGACTTCGGCGGAGGCACCGGGCGATGTCGCGATCCTGGCAAGAAGCGCACCCGCGGCGGCGCGGCTCTCCTGGGCGAGAAGGAGCGTGAAACTCTCCCCGGCGAGCTGGCGCCGGTCCCGACCGAACCAGCGTTCGCCCTGCCTGTTGAGCGTCCGCATTCTCCCGCTCTCGTCGATGGTCGCGATCGCGTCTCCGGCGGTGTCCAGCAAGGCACGCAAGCGTGCGGCGTCGATGGCTCTCTCGGGTTCGGGTCCATGCGGCCCCTCCATCGCCGGGTCCGCACCGCGGGCCGGGCGCAACGATGCCGTGTCATGCCCACCCCCGTCGGTCAGGCGCGCGTTGCCTTCAGAAGTGCCGGGATCATCAGCATCAAATCGAGCCTCATGTGCCGGGACCAGCATGCCCGGGAGGTCTTCGACCGACGAAGCCGCCTCCGGTGCCAGCGGGTCGCGGTCTGGCCCGGTTGCCTCCGGCAGAGCCCCCGCGTTGTCTGCCGGCTCAAGCACAGCTGGTCGCGACGGGGCCTCGCCAAGCGGCTGCACCGGCGGGAGATCGCCGGGCACTTCGGCCGGCAGTTCCGATCCCTCAATTCTGGCCCCAAGGGCGCGAGCGATCTCCTGAAACGCAAAATGCTCGCTCGAACTCAGCGAGCCGTTGTTGCCGGGCTCAAACCCGCCATTCAAAGTTGCTGCGTCCCCGGGTTCGAATGAGCCCGCATCGCCCGGCGTCAAGCCCTGGAGGGGCCGCAGCCGCACCACATTGCGCGAGGAACGCGGGCTGGCCTGCATTCTCTCCGGCGTAGTTCGCTCGGCCGGCCCGGTCGGCTGAACGGGTCCTGTAAGCACCGCCTCGGCATCCTGGAATCCCGGCGCATTGCCGGCTGAAGTCCCGACAGGCTCCGCCGTCCGCGACATGCAGCCTGGGGACAGGGGCGCCTGATCTTCAACGGAGTCGTGCAGGGACCGTACGCCATCGAGGTCGATCACGCCAAAGCCGCGGAAGCCGGCGAACACGCGGTCCTTCTCATATTGCGGCGAGGCGCCGAGCATCAGGGGCACTGCGAAACGGCCGTCAGCTATCGGCCAGAGAATCGTCTCGTAACTCCAGGCCCGCCGCCTCGCAAAAGCGGTCTCGAGACGTTTCGCTCGTTCAGAATCGAAGCCGGCAACGCATTGACCGAAAGTGGCATCGACGGCCGGGATCGCAGAGGCGCCGAGCCGCGCCAATACTTTATCGTCGATCTGCGAGAGCCGACCCGCCGCATCGGTCTGCCAGAGGAACCGCCACTTCGAACCCGCGCCGAGTTCCTCACGCAGATTCTGCAACTCCATCTGGAATGACGGCGCCGGCTGCTGCAACGGGCCGGGTACAGGCGCTGGCTCCTCAAGGCATACGGTGCCGACCATCTCTTTCATGTCTTCAGGACCAGGTACGACGAGCGAATCCTTCCAGGCGGCCGGCTCACCGGAGGCAGAGCAGACCCCTAGGCTCGGCCCGACCACGGCAAGGACTATCCTGGATGCTTCGGGGCCGGTCGGCCTACAGCACAATATCGTCAGGTTCAAAGAGGCAGGCGCCCTTGCGATCCTCAACCGCTGGAGACGGGGCGCAGCGCCGGGCTGGAGAGCCCTGGCCAAGCCGGCGAGTTCTCGTCCGAGCCCGTCCCGCAATCGCCTCGTGAGGGTTGCTGCGTCAGCGGCACCCAATACGGCTGCGGCTCCGGTGTTGGCCCACACGACCCGCAACGGATCGACGTCCAGGATCAAGGACGGGGCTGCTCTTCCCCTCAAGACCAGGAAAGCCGGATGATCAAACGCGGCCTCGACCCATGAGGCCTGATCCGGAGACATTCGCATCGGCACCATCCGAACCTACCAAGACCAGGCACCCTCCGCTCCCGAACGGGCGGTCGGCGTTGAGCCTGCGCGCAAGCCAAATCATACTTAGCAAAACCTTAAACTTTTCCGCCACGTAGGTCCACCCAGACACGCCAGACTGCACCGGTGATAACGTAAGTGGTGCATTGCACAATTTTGTTGCAATGCAACAAGGCTCACTGTATTGCTTCGGCGCGGTCGAGCTTCTGCGTGCTTCCGGTTGATCCCCAGGGCTGAATTCCGGGACCGGACGCTTGCGCCGCTTTCCAAGGAGAGCACGATGAATACCCCGTCCTATGAAATCCCGTCCGATATGCGCGACATTGCCGAAAAGAGCGTCGATCAGGCCCGCAAAGCGTTCGAAGGCTTTGTGACTGCCGCCCAGAAGGCAGCCGGCCAGGCCGACGACACCGCCGCGTCTGTCCAGTCGAACGCCAAGAGCCTGGGCACCAAGGCCATGTCGTTTGCCGAACTGAACGTCCGCACCGCATTTGACCTTGCCCAGAAGCTGGTCCGCGCCAAGGACCTGCAGGAGGTTTTCTCGCTGCAGTCCGAATACGCCAAGTCGCAACTGACCACGATCCAGGAGCAGGCCAAGGAGCTCGGTTCCATCGTGCAGACCGCTGCACAGGGCGCAGTCAACTCGGCGACATCTGCCGCAAGGTCTTCGGTCAATCAGGACTGATATCCAACAATCGGCTCGGCCCTCGCCCGCGGGCGATGGGCGAGCAGGTCCCTGCACAACCTTGATGACTTCTTGGTCGGCATAGAGCCGACACATCCCCGATCCGATAGGACGACCGACATGGCTCCGGACCCGTTGCATCCCCATCATCCGGCCAGCGATCTCGAAGCTTCCACCGCCATCACGTCTGTGACTCCGGACGTGATGGCGCATGCCGCCAAACATGCCGCGGACCTGGTCGCCGGGGTCGCTAACAGGTTGCAGGCCACGTCTTCCAAGAGCGGCCGCGGCGGCAAGAAGGCGGCTGCGGCGGCTCAGTCCGTCTTGCAGGATCCGGCCCCGATCGAGCCGGCCACGGCCCCGACCGAACCGGACGCGGCTGCGCAGCCCGCCGAGACGGTAAGCTCCGTAGATCATTCGGTGGTTGCAAGCGAAGCCGTCGAGGACAGCATCGCCGAACAAGGCCCAGCGCTGGCTCGTTTCACCATCCTCAGCACTCAGGCGGTACGAACCAACATCGACGCATTGTTCGAATACTGGACTTCGATGATGGGTGCGAAATCGATCCCGGAAGCCTTGTCGCTCAACGCCGATTTCCTGCGCAAGCAGGTCGAGGCTGTAACGTCGCACAGCCGCGATCTCTCGGCTTTGGCGCAGCAATTGGCGACCGAGTCCCTCACGCGTTTCACGCGTCATTCCGACAAGCCTTAGCTGGGCACCCGCGACGGCGGCGTCCGCCGAAAGATCGCTCGCACGGGCGCCTCTGGCGCTTGCGTTCCGGCTTTTTTGCTCCTAGTTATCCTGCGCTGTTGCAGCGTGCCGCCATAGCTCAGTTGGTTAGAGCGCTAGATTGTGGATCTAGAGGTCCCCCGTTCGAGCCGGGGTGGTGGTACCAGCAAGCTCAATCCATTCACATCAACAGGCCGGATCGGGTTCGCCAGGCTAACGCCTCGGCGACGCTGACAGGGCTTGGTCCAATCGACCGCTCGGTGCTAGTCGAAGAGCATGCGAATCGCGTCGCCCAGAGTTCCCGGGGAATCTTGCGTCCATGAGCGGACGCAGCACGCAGAGAGACGCTCGCCTTGATCTCCGATTTGCGAGACAGGGCGCTCTGGTGGGACCAGCAGCGTCGATGACCGGGCCCTCTCGCCCTGCTGCGAATGCCGCTCTGGACTTCACGGCGGCGTGCGGCAAACTCGGCATGGCGGTCGCCACCTTCGATTGGTCGCGGACCTCGCTCGGCCCCCTGTCGGGCTGGCCGAACCACATGCGGCTCCTGCTCGAAACCCTGCTTTGCAGTTCAAACCCTCTGGTGACCCTATGGGGCCCGCAGGGCGTTATGATCTACAACGAAAGCTTTACGACGCTGATTGGCGAGCGACCCTCGCTACTCGGAGCGCGCGTGCTGGACGGCTGGCCTGACGCCGCCGAGCTTCACGACCGCCTGCTTCGACCCGGAGCCGGTCCCGAGAAGGCGAGCTTCAGAGCGCCCCGTTCGAGGCTCGGCACACTCGAACTCAGCGGCAGCGCGATTGCCGGCGACGGCGACTACAACCAGGGCAGCCTCTGGCTGGTCGCCGCTGCTGCTCCGGCCCCGGACCGGGCGCCAGGAGCCGATACCCTCCATGGCACTTCGCTGGAGCGCCGCCAGGCCATGCTGCTGGCCCTGGCGGATCGATTGCGTCACACGAGCAATTCCGCCGAGATCGTCTCGGCTGCAGCCGAGGCGGTGGGTCGCGAAATCGGCGCATCCCGGGTCGGCCTGGGGGAAATCGGCGCTGCCCACGAAGAGGTCTCGTTCGAGGCAATCTGGCTGGACGGTAGCCAAGAGAACCTACCCGACAGCAGCGGAAGCGAGCAGCGTTTTTCGAGCCGCTTGGACGATCTCAGATCCGGCCGAACCACGATCTTCACCGATGAAGATGGCCCTTCGGGCATCGTCGTCCCGCTGGTCAGGGAAGGTCGGCTCCGAGCATTTTTTCTGGCCGAGGATCGGGGACTTCGTCGGTGGATGCCGGACGACGTGGCGCTCGTGGAGGACGTCGCGTCGCGAACCTGGGATGCGCTCGATCGGGCGCAGGCGGCAGCGCTCCTGCAACGGAACCAGACCCGGCAAGGCTTCCTGCTGGTGCTCGGCGACCGTTTGCGCGAACTCGACGATGCCGACGACATCATGGAAACTGTGGCGGAGTCGGTCGGTCGACATCTCCGGCTCAGCCGGGCCGGCTATGGTGAGGTCGGACCGGGCGGAGAGATCGTTTTTGGGACGGGGTGGTCGGACGGCAGCGTGGCCCCATTGCTGGGCGAGTTCCCGCTCGAAGCCCTGGGACAGAGGATCGCGGAGGATTTGTCCTTCGGCCTGACCGCCATCTTCGAGCCGTCGGGTTCCGATGATCCCGGCCCAGCCGGTGCCTCGATCATGGCCGGCCTGTCCTCGGGGGCCGCCATCCCGCTGATCCGCGACGGGAGGCTGCGCGGAGCGCTCGTTCTCGGGTTCCGGGAGCGCCACGCGTGGTCGGCCGACGAAACATCGCTGGCCGGCGAGGCTGCGGCGCGGCTCTGGGAAGCGCTGGAGCGCGCCCGCGCCGCGGCCGCCCTGCAAGACCTCAACGTGACGCTCGAAAACCGCGTGGCGGAACGGACCCTGGAACTGACGTCGAGCGAGGCGAGGTTCCGAACCCTGTTCGAGAACGCACCTGCCCCGATCTTTCTCATCAGCGTCGGGCCGGGTAGGGAGGCCGTTTATGACGGCGTGAACGCCGCGGCCGAACGGTTCACGGGTAGACCGGCTCAGGACATCGTCGGAAAGCCAGTCACACAAGTCACCAGCACGGGGGAGCCGCTGCTGGAGCGTTGCCTGCAATGCTTCTTCTCCGGGCAGCCAGTCGAATACGAGATCACCCTGGAAGTCGGCGGCGACTGGCGGATCGCGGAATGCGTGCTGGCCCCCCTGCCCGTTGATGGCGACGGGAGGCATCTGCTGATCGGCATCGCGCGAGACATTACGCGCCTGCGCCACGCGGAAGAACAGCTGCGGCAAGCCCAGAAGATGGAAGCGATCGGGCAGCTGACCGGCGGGATCGCGCACGATTTCAACAATCTTTTGACCGGCATCATCGGTTCGCTGGCCCTGATGGAAAAGCGATTGGCCCAGGGCAGGACCGAGGCGATCCAGCGCTACGCGGGTTTGGCCCTGGCGTCCGCCAATAGAGCGGCGGCGCTAACCCATCGCCTGCTCGCCTTCTCGCGACGCCAGCCCCTCGAATCGAAGTCCGTGAACGTGAATTCTCTCGTCACCTCGATGGACGACCTTCTGCGCCGCACGTTGGGCGAGAGCATCGCCTTCGACACGATCTTGTCGAGCGACATCTGGCAAACCCTGTGCGATCCCCACCAGCTGGAAAACGCCATCCTGAACCTGGCTATCAATGGCCGCGACGCCATGCCCGACGGAGGCCGACTCTCGATCGAGACCGACAACGCGACGCTGGATCAAACATCCACGCCTGTCGAGCGGGACATCCGCCCCGGCCAATATGTCCTGGTGTCAGTCACAGATACGGGAAGCGGGATGCCGCCCGATGTCCTGGCCCGGGCATTCGATCCTTTCTACACCACCAAGCCTGTAGGCCAGGGGACCGGCCTTGGCTTGTCCATGATCTACGGCTTCGCCAAACAATCGGGCGGGCATGTCGAGCTGCAGTCGGAGGTGGGCCGCGGGACGACGGTCCGGATCTTCCTGCCGCGCCATAGAGGGGTCGGCGAAGCGGCGGACAACGTGGTCGCGGAGGCGGCTCCGCGGGCCGAGGCCGGCCAGACCGTGCTGGTCGTCGAGGACGATCCCACAGTGCGCGGGCTGGCGCTGGAAGTGCTTCAGGACCTGGGCTACATCATCGTCGAAGCGGCCGATGGCCCATCCGGGCTGCGCATTCTGCAATCGGACAGGCGCTTGGACCTGCTCATCACCGATGTCGGCTTGCCGGGCATGAACGGACGCCAACTCGCCGAGCAAGGGCGGATGCACCGGCCAGATCTCAAGATCCTCTTCATCACGGGCTATGCGGAAAACGCAGCGTTCGGGGCCGGCCACCTCGAAGCTGGGATCCAGATGATGACTAAGCCGTTCACGTTCGACGAACTCGCTGCCCGGATACATTCCATCCTGGGAGCGGACTGAGCCGACGCGGCCGCAGCCGCGAAGCCTGGCGCGTGCCAGGCACTCCCACCAGGTTTAATCGAAGGCGAAACTTTAACGCATTGGCTTCACGGTTCCGATGGCATGATCGGCGGGGTGGTGCATGCGGGATAGGTTCGACAACGCACATCCGACGGAGCACCGGCTCCGGAACGTTCGCTTTTTGATGCAGCAGCAGGTGCAGCAGCTTGAAGCGCTCGCTCATGCAGGCCGCGAAACAAGCGACGCGCGCGACCTGCTGCGCAGGCTGATGGACATGGAGATTGCCTTGCGGGCGCGATCGCGAATTGCAGCCCCAGAGAGCGCGAGGCCCAGGGCGAGAGCCTGATGGAGCAGGTACCTCCATCCTCGCCATGACTGGCGCTCGCGGAATGCGAGACCACATATGGTGCGCATCGCCCTTTCAGCCCACCCGAGTGACCCATGACGAAGCCGCTTGTTGTTTCAATTCCCCACCAGCTCGGGCAAGAGGAAGCCAAGCGCCGTCTCCAGACCGGCATCGCGGGCCTCAAGGAAACTTACGGCAACAAAATTGCCGTCGTCGAAGACACATGGTCGGGGAATCGACTGGATTTCCGCGTTACGGCCATGGGACAAGGCGCGACAGGCTCGATCGAGATCGAACAAGATCGGGTGACGCTTGCCGTACAGTTGCCCTGGGTGCTGGCCGTTTTGGCCGAAAAAGCCAAGTCCATGATCCAGAGACAGGGCCAGCTCTTGCTCGACCACAAGGCCCCCGTGAAATAGCGATCGAGCGCTGGACCGCCGGATGACCGCCCTCTCTGAACCTTGGTGAATTCGGGCGCCGGACGAGGAGGCCCAATGCCGCCATTCGAGCCGAAATCCTCGCTCGCCACCCATGAGGTGACGAACCAGCCGCCCGATTTCGCCGGGCGCGACCTCTACCGGACCGATCCCGCTTCCCAGGCCGCGGTTCTGCGCGAAGGCGGCAGCTGGGTCGATGCCCGGCTCGGCGCATTGGGCCCCGTCATCGGCTCGGAGGAGGTGCTGGCCTGGGCGGAGCAAGCCAATCGGCACCCGCCCGAGCTCGTGAGCTTCGATCGCTGGGGACGTCGGCTCGACGAGGTGCGCTTCCACCCGGCCTATCACGCGCTGATGCAGCTCGGGATGCACCACCGCATCCACGCGGTCGCCTGGACGGCCGGACAACGCGGCAGCCACGTGGCGCATGCGGCGTTGCTGGCCATTTTCAGCCAGGCCGAACAAGGCACCATGTGCCCGCTCAGCATGACCTATGCGGCGGTCCCGGCCCTTTGTCGGCAGCCGGACCTCGCGGCACTCTGGGTTCCGTGCATCCTGGGCGGAACCTACGATCCGGTTCTGCGTCCGATCGCGCAAAAAACCGGCCTGACGATCGGCATGGCGATGACCGAGAAGCAGGGTGGCTCGGACGTTCGCGCTAATGCCACGCGGGCCATGCGCTCGGACGATGGAACCTTTCGGTTGACCGGCCACAAATGGTTCTGTTCGGCGCCGATGAGCGACGGGTTCTTGACCCTCGCCCAGGCACCCGGCGGCCTCTCCTGCTTTCTCGTTCCGCGCATCACGCTCGGGGGCGAGCGCAATTCCATCCATCTCATGCGGCTGAAGGACAAGCTCGGCAATCGGTCCAATGCCTCGGCCGAAATCGAGTATCACGGCGCGGAGGCCGCCCTCGTGGGGGAGGAAGGGCGCGGCATGGCCACCATCATCGATATGGTGCATGGCACCCGGCTTGGCACGATGGCTTCGACGCTCGGCATCATGCGGCGCGCCTTGGCGGAGGCCGCTCACCACGTCGCGCATCGCCGGGCTTTCGGCAAGCCGCTCATCGAGCAGCCCGCCATGCGGGCCGTCATCGCCGATCTGCAGCTCGACTACGAGGCCGCCGTCGCCCTGACCCTGCGCGTGGCGCGCGCCTTCGACGGCGCCGACGAGAGCGAGCGCGCCTTGGCGCGGCTCGGCGTGGCGCTCGGCAAATATTGGCTGACAAAGCGCGTCTCGAACTTCGTCTACGAGTGCATGGAATGTCTAGGGGGCGCCGGCTACGTGGAGGAAAGCGTGCTGCCCCGGCTCTACCGCGAGGCGCCAATCAATGCGATCTGGGAAGGTTCGGGCAACGTGATCGCGCTCGACATTTTGCGCACGCTCGCCCGTGGGCCGGCAGCTTTGGAAGCCTACCGGAGGGAGATTTCGGCGGCGCGGGGCGGCAACCGGGACCTCGACCAGGCTGCACGCCAAACCCTGATCCTGATCGATGGGGTGCCGGGCCAGGAACGGGCGCGCCTGATCGCCGAGCGGCTCTCGCTTCTGCTGCAGGGCGCCCTGCTGGTCCGGCACGCGCCCGCCCCCGTGGCGGATGCTTTCTGCGCGACCCGCCTCCAGGCCGATTGTGCCCGCTGCTACGGCACCCTGCCCCCTGGAGCCGACCTGGACGGGATTGTGGCGCGGGTGTTCGGGTGAGGAAATCTCCTCCGTCGTCGGGGAAGCGCCGCAAAGTCAGTCCCACGAAGCTCCTCAGCCCGGAGCAGAGTGGTCGGACCTGGAAATTCGCCGAAGCTCTTGCGAAGGCCAAAAGCGTGCTCGGGTCACGGGGCGAGACGGAGCAATGGTTCAAACGCCCCGCTATGGCCCTCGACCAGCGCCGGCCCATCGACCTTCTGCCGACGCCCGCCGGCATCGAACTTGGCGAGGATCATTTCGAGCAACTCGAATACGACGTCTATACCTGACGCTACTCCCGCTCGGCGCGGGCGAGCTCATTGTCTGACGCTCCACCAGGAGACCGTGGTTGTTCGGCGCAAGGATGTGCAGAACCGGAATTGGTCGAGGTCCGGCATTCCGAGCGCCGGACAGCGAGCGTTCGGCGAAAGCTACTACAGTTTGGCTGCAAGGAAGCAGACGTTCAGCCTTGCCCCGAGTGTCAGTACCGATGATCTGTCACTTGTCCGGCCCCCCCGTCACGATGATCGATCACGGTTCCGTCTCGGGGCTTGTAGCCACCGGGCTGCTGCGGTGCTGGCCGCGAATAGGGGTCAAGGCCGCCCTCGCCCTCGCAGCCATCGTGGCAGCCGATGTAGGAGCCGGGGGGGCGGGTTGAGGGATCCCATCGGTGATCGCGCACAATGTTCCGGTGAACGAACCCGTCATGGGCCGCCGCTCCCTTGGACAGGATCTTGTTGCCCGATCCCGTAATCAGGATGCGTGCATCGGAGTGGACCGGGGCGCTAAAATGGGACGACCCATTCGAGCCCGAGTGTCCGGCGTAAGCGGCGGTCGTCAGCGTCGTGGTGAGCAGAACGAGGAAGCTTGACCTGGCGAAGCGCGAAGTCGTGAACATGGCTAAACTCCTTTCACTTGTGTGGAGCGCGTCAGGCGCTCCAAAGTGTGTCGCATCAGTCGACGAAAGGTTCACCAGTTCACGCGATGCTATGCTCATGTCCGCACCGAGTCATCCACGGGATCGCTTCCGAGAGAAAACCTGTCGGAAAGTGCCCGTTCAGAGTCGTTCCTGGCCCGATTTGGTGGTTCGCGGCCCTTCAAACTTCCGGTGAGCGGACCTGCTGAAGGTCCAAAAAAGGTCGTGAGACGCCGGCCAGCTACGATTTCTCACCGCTGGGGCGCCCTCGCTTCGAGCACCTTCGCGTATCTCGTCAGCGGGAAGCACAGGCAGAAATAGATCAGCGCAACCAGCCCGTAGACCGTGAAGGGCTCGAAGGTGGCGTTGTTGATGGCGTTGGCGGCGCGCAGCAATTCCGGAAAGCCGATGATCGAGGTGAGCGCTGTCATCTTCACGAGTTGCACCATGAAGCCGACAGTCGGGGCGCGCGTGATGCGGAAGGCCTGCGGCAGCACGACGAGGCGCATCACCGCGAAATAGTGCAGGCCGAGACTCTCGGCCCCGTCCCATTGGCCGCGTGGCACGGCCTCGACACCGCCGCGCCAGATTTCTGCGAGAAAGGCGCTGCCGCACAGGGTCAGCCCGACCACTGCCGCCGACCAGGGCTCTATCCGGAAACCGAGCAGCGGCAGGCCGAAGAACACGAGAAAGAGCTGCATCAGCAGCGGCGTGCCCTGGAACGCCGCGATGTAGAGCGCCGCCGGTCGCCACAGCCATTTCGGCTTGGCGATGCGGGCCTGCAGCACGATAAGCCCGACAATGCCGCCACCCACGAAGGCCGCGATCGACAGCAGAAGAGTCCAGCGCGCCGCGAGCAGCAGGTTGCGGACGATGTCCCAGAGGGAAAAGTCCATCAGCCGCTGCCGGGGGCGAGAAAGCGCCGCTCGCCGGCCAGCATGAAGCGGCGCAAGCCGACGCTCAACCCCAGGTAGACGAGGGTTACAACCAGATAGGTCTCGAACGACCGGAAGGTCCTGGCCTGCAGCAGGTCGGCCTCGTAGGTCAGTTCCCGCACCGCGATCTGCGACACGACGGCCGATTCCAGCATCATGATGATGATCTGGCTGGTCAGGGCCGGGTAGATTACC
The DNA here is from genome assembly GCA_963851175.1 of uncultured Alphaproteobacteria bacterium. GTDB lineage: Bacteria > Pseudomonadota > Alphaproteobacteria > Rhizobiales > Beijerinckiaceae > Lichenihabitans. The sequence continues at coordinate 60,696 of CAWKNU010000002.1, forward strand.
TTCAGGGCCTGCGGCAGCACGACCTTGATGAAGACCTGAAACGGCCGTAGCGCCAGCGCGCGCGCGGCCTCACGCTGCCCCGTCGAGACGGCATCGAGCCCCGCCCCGACGATCTCAATCCCGTAGGCCGCGAGGTTGATTGTCATGGCCAGGATTGCCGAGAGTACGGGATTGAGCCGAAGTCCGAGGCTCGGCAGCCCGAAATAGATGAAGAACAGTTGCGCCAGGAACGGCGTGTTGCGAATCAGTTCGACATAGGAGGCCACGACCGCGCGCAGCGGGCGATAGCGGCTGCCCCGGGCCGCCGCCCCAAGGACGCTGATGACACTGCCGAACAGGGCCGTCATGACGGTCAGGAAGACCGTCATGAGCGCGCCGTTGAGGATCAGCCCGATCGCGCCGCCGAGCCAGCTGAAATCGAGGCTGTAGGCCACTCTTGGCTAGTCCTTGAGATCCTTGACGTCGAGCGGCCGGCTGAGCCACTGGGTGGAGACCTTGCTCAAACTGCCGTCCTCGATCATCCGCCCGATCGAGGCGTCGAGCTCTTGCTTGAGAGCCGGCTCATCCTTGTTCAGCGCGATATGGTCGGGCGAGGTCAGGAGCTGGAACTTCTGCTCGGGCTGCAGGGCGACTTGGCGGGCCAGCACCTGCGAGCCGACGTCGTTGCCGACCACCATCAGCTCCGTCTGGCCGGACAGAAAGGCCTGGATCACCGAATTGTAATTGTCGAACCGCTTGATGTCGGCGTTCGGCGGCGCGGCCTCGGTCAGCGACGTGTCCTCGAGCGTGCCGCGGTTGACCGCGATGCTCTTGCCGGCAAGGTCGGGCTTGCCCTCGACCTTTACCGCCTTGGGCCCGATCACCGCGATGTAATAGGGCGCGTAAGCCTGGGTGAAGTCGATCACCTTCTCGCGCTCGGCACTCTTGCCGACGCTCATCAAGAGATCGACCCGATGTTCGGTCAGGTAGGGTATCCGGTTCTGCCCGGTGACCGAAACAAGATCGAGCTTGACCTTGAGCGCATCGGCCAGCGCCTTCGCGACGTCGATGTCGTAGCCCTTGAGGCTCATGTCGGAACTCACCGACGAAAACGGCGGGAAGTCTCCGAACACGCCGACCTTGATGACGCCGGCCTTCTTGATGTCGCCGAGCGCATCAGCCCGTGCACTAGCCGCACCGAACATCAGGCCTGCGCCGAGGAGCGCCACCGCGAGCTTCGCGGAAATTCGAACCGACGTCATTATCTTGCACTCCTGTCTGGGCCGCCGCGCCGAACCCAGCCGCGCTCGTCCGAGTTTTCCAGCGCAGGCGGCGCGCCAAAAGAGCATAAGAAGCAATCGGCCGGAAGCGAAAGCACGGCCGCAGCGCGTGCTTCGCCTTGCTCCGTCGCCTAGCTTCGCGCTAAGCCCAACCCATGCTGGACAACCTCAAAGCCAACAACCGCGCCTGGGCCGAGCGGAAAGTCTCGGTCGACGCGGATTTCTTCCGACGCCTCGAGCGCCAGCAGGCGCCCGAATACCTGTGGATCGGCTGCTCCGACAGCCGCGTGCCGGCCAACGAGATCGTGGATCTCGATCCGGGCGAGCTTTTCGTGCACCGCAATGTCGCCAATCTCGCTCCGCCGCAGGACGCCAACTACCTGTCGGTCCTGCAGTTCGCGGTCGACGTGCTCAAGGTCAAGCACATCATGGTGGTGGGCCATTATGGATGCGGCGGGGTCGCGGCGGCGGTCGACGGCAAGCGGCGCGGTCTCGTCGACCATTGGCTGCATCCCATTCGCGAAGTGTTCCACGACCATCGCGAAGAACTCGAGGCCATCCCCGAAGGCCGGACGCGTCTCGACCGCTTGTGCGAACTCAACGTGATCCGGCAGGTCAAGAACGTCGCCTCCGACGTCTTCGTGCAGGACGCCTGGGCGCGCGGCCAGGAACTCTGCATCCATGGCTGGGTCTATTCCCTGGGCAACGGCCTCGTCACGGATCTCGGCGTCACGGTCGGCGGTCCCGAGGAAGTCGACCGGGTCGGCTGAGCCAGGGCCGAACGCTAAGGCTCGACGGCCCAGATCCGGACCAGCAGGGCTGGGCTTTCTGTCGCGAGGCGTCCGGGTGCGGGCGCCGCGATGAGCGTGTCGAAGCGGTCGAGCGCGTAGCTTTCCCGATCGATGTGCACCGTCCCAGAGCCGTCAAGCATGATCAGCGCGACCGTGAGGCCCGGCTGAAGCGCGGGCGCGCGCGTGCCAGGCGTAAGCAGTTCGACCGCATGCATGTACCGGGAGCGGCGGCTCATGACGTTGAAGTCGCGGATCGGACCGTCGGTGAGGCGAGCCGTGGTAATCGCTTCGCCGGGAAAGCGCAGCATCGGTGCGTCGGCGGACAGGCCGTGACGGACGCCGTCGACGGTGATCCCCACTCCTCTGCCCTCGATCAGCACCAAAGTCCGGTCGATGTCCGAAAAATTCGAGAACGGGCCGTCGGTAGCCACATCGGCCATGGACAGGCGCCAGTCGAATGCCTCCATGCCGGCACCGGCCGGCGAAGCCGCAATTTCGCAGGTCGTGCCGCCGCCGTTCCTCCACGGAACACGGTTCAGGTCGCGCTGCCTGACGATCCTGATCCGCATCCGCGGCTCAGCGACCTGCCGCGAGTAGGCCGGTCATTGCTCCGTGGCCACGAACCATCCAAGCGCGTAGCCGGCCGCGCAAGCAAGCCCGAGGTCAAGCCACGACAGCTTGAGCGACGTCGCTTCGCTGCGGGGGCGCGACGATCGGCGCAGCACGCTTTTCCGTCGTTTCCGGCGCGGCACAGGTTTGGATGTTCGTTCCAGCGCGTCCGGTCCCCTGGTCGGACGGTTGGCCGGCGGCACCCGGGGCATGCGGCTCATCGTGCGTTCCTCCTTCGTTTGAGACAAACAATCCTCGCCGCGCGCGCTGGTTCCACCGGGCCGCGACGGCGGCTCGGCCGGCCCTGCCCTTCCGATCCGGGTGAGATCAGGATAACCACGCAGCGCCGCACCCATCGCAGGAGTAACGCATGCAGCAATCCGAGATCGATGCGATAGCGGCGTGGCTCGTCGAACAGGGCCTCGCCGGAGCCAGCGAGCCGGATCTGCTGCAGGGCTTCTGCCTTCTATGCCGCAGCGCGGGGCTCGAACTGTCTCGCGGGCTGACCATCGTGGACACGCTCCATCCGGTGTACGAGGGCCGTGCCTTCCGCTGGCGCGGCGATGGCGTGGCCGAGGACGCGATGGTCGAATATGGCCGGACCACCGACGGCGAGGCCGCCGCGAGCTGGCAACGAAGCGTGTTCTTCCATCTCTTATCCAGCGGTGCCGAGGAGCTGCGATGCCGGATCGGGCTTGGCGATCCCATCGAGTTCCCGCAGCTCGAAGGCCTGAAGCAGGAAGGTCATATCGACTATCTTGCCTTCGTCAGTCGCATTGCGGCCCAGGGCCGGATCGGCGAGATGGACTGCGTCTATTCGAATTGGCTGACCCGTCATCCGGAAGGTTTTGCCGAGGCCGACATCGCGGCCCTGCGCCGCCTCACCCCGATCCTGGCGCTCGCGGTCAAATGCGCGTCGCTGACCCGCATCGCCGGCACCCTGGTCGAGGTTTACCTGGGCCGTGACGCCGGGCAGCGCGTTCTCAGCGGGCGCATCCTGCGCGGCGTTGCCGAACGGATCGATGCCGTGCTGTGGTTCTCGGACTTGCGCGGCTTTACGGCGATCACGGACAGCGCGCCGGCGCACGAGATCATCCCGCTGCTCAACGACTATGCCGATGCCGCCATCTCCGCCATCGGCGATGCGGGCGGGGATGTGCTCAAACTCATCGGCGACGGCATCCTGGCGATCTTCAAGGCGGATGATCGGGAGGAGGCTTGCCGCTGCGCGCTGCTGGCCGAATCCGACCTCCGGCGACGAATCGCGGAACTGAACGCCCGCCGGCTTGAGGAGGGTCGGCCCGTCACCAGCGTCTATCTCGGCCTGCACGTCGGGGAGGTGTTCTACGGCAACATCGGCAGCCAGAACCGCCTCGACTTCACGGTGGTCGGTCCCGCCGTCAACGAGGTCAGCCGGATTTCGGCGATGTGCCGCTCGGCGGACCGCACGGTCCTCCTGTCGACCGATTTCGTCGCGGCGCTGCCGCTCGAGGCGCGTGCTCCTGTCGTATCGGTAGGCCGCTATGCCCTGCGCGGCGTTGGTCGAGCGCAGGAACTCTTCACCCTCGACGCGAGCCTGTAGAATTGTGGATCGAACCGGTGCGGCGTCGTGAGCCTGATCGGCCGCGACCACACAGAATCATGCGTACGCCGCGCCGCTGGTGGCGGGCTTACAACACCTGAAAAGCAAAGCTTCCGTTGGCTTCCCGTTCAGCTACATGGCCCTATGTACGGAGTGTCGCGGCTCGAAAAAACAACGCTGGGCTGCAGACGCGCAACAAGGAGGTTCACATGATCAAGATCAAGCACATCGTTTTGGCTTCGGTTCTCGGCTTGTCGGTCGCAGCGGCGGCCCCCGCCAGCGCCATGAGCATGCATCACCATCATCATGGCATGAGGCATCATCACCACATGATGCCGCGCCACGGCATGATGATGCGGCACATGAGGATGCATCACGGCATGATGAGGCCGCACCACATGATGGGCCATCACCACATGATGCACCACAACATGAGGTGATCGCATTCGGGGTCAAAACCCCGACGCATGCTTTAGCCGGCAGAAACCGCAGCGGTGACGAAAGCGCAAAGGCATCGGGCTCGCCCGAGAACGGTGCCGGAGCTTACGCCCGGCGCGATGCGCGCGCTTCATTCAGCGCCGCGTGTTCCGCTATGAGATCGCCCCGGATCGCCTTGCGGATAAGCGCCTGGGTTTCCGGCACACCATAGAGCGCCGCGAAGGAGCCGAAGCGCGGCCCCCGCTCCTCCCCGAGCAGCACCTGGTAGAGGGCGTTGAACCATTCGTTCGAGACACCAGGGCGCTCCGGCGTGGCGCTCTTGGCCTTGAAATCCTGGTAGCGGGGAATGGGCCGCGCCACATCGTAAAGCGTCGCCTGGATGTCTTCTGCGCTGGCCCCCGTCGGCAGGGCATCGAGCGCTGCGTCTAGGGCATTGAGCGCCTCGCGTTCCACCATATCCGGTGCGCGATAGGTTTTTGCGGGCCGCACAAAATCCCGGAAATAGCGCACCGCATAACCCACCAGATGGTCCAGGCGCGGGTGGGTTTCGGGCGAAACGCCCGGCGCATAGCGGCGCAGGAACGCCCAGAGCACGGCCGGGTCCTCGCTATTGGCCACCGCCGCCAGATTGAGCAGCATCGCGAAGGTGACCGAGGTCCCGGTCTCTCCGGCGGCCGGGGCCAGCCGCTCGGGCGCCGGCGGATCCCCCGCATGGATGTGCCAGACCGGATTGCCGAGGCGCTCCTTCGGGGCCTGGCGCGGATAGGCGTCGAGGAACGCCAGATAGTCATCCACCGCGCGCGGGATCACGTCGAAATAGAGCCGCTTGGCCGCCGACGGCTTGGCGAACATGAATACCGACAGGCTTTCCGGCGAGGCATAAGTGAGCCAGTCCTCGATGGTCAGGCCGTTGCCCTTCGACTTCGAGATCTTCTGGCCGTCCTGGTCGAGAAAAAGCTCGTAGTTGAACCCTTCGGGCGGGGTCGAGCCCAGCGCCCGCACGATCTGGCCTGACAGTTTGACGGAATCGATCAGGTCCTTGCCGGACATTTCGTAATCGACCCCGAGCGCGTGCCAGCGCATCGCCCAGTCCGGCTTCCATTGCAGCTTGACGTGTCCTCCCGTGACCGGGGTCTCGTAAAGCGTGCCGGTGGCGGGATCGCGCCAGGCGATGGTGCCCGCGACTGCGTCATGTGCCACCAGAGGCACCTGCATCACGATGCCGGTTTCGGGATGGATCGGCAGGAACGGCGAATACGTCGCGGCGCGCTCGGCCCCAAGGCTCGGGATCATGATCTTCATGACCGCATCGAGCCGCTCCAGCATGAGGAGCAATGCGGCGTCGAACCGGCCAGACCGATATGTTTCGGTCGAGGACATGAATTCGTAGTCGAAACCGAACTGGTCCAGAAAGGCGCGCAGCCGTGCGTTGTTGGCGGCCCCGAAACTCGCAGCTTCGCCGAACGGGTCCGGAACCTCGGTCAGCGGCTTGCCGAGGTAGCGGGCCAGCAGTTCCTTGTTCGGCACGTTGTCGGGAACCTTGCGCAGCCCGTCCATGTCGTCCGAGAAGGCCACCAGCCTGGTGGGAAACCGGTCTCCGGTCAGCACCCGGAAGGCGTGCCGCACCATGGTGGTGCGCGCCACCTCGCCAAAGGTCCCGATATGCGGCAGGCCGGAGGGGCCGTAGCCGGTCTCGAACAGCACGCTTTGCTGCCCGGTCCGCTCCACGCGCTTGACGAGCTTTCGCGCCTCCTCGAACGGCCAGGCATTGGCCTGCGCAAGGATGTCGGGGGAGAAAGCGGGAATGGCGAAGGTCACGGAAAGACGATCCGATCGGGCAAAGGTGTTGGATGCAGATCATCTAGCCCATCGGGCGCGCTTTGGCACCCCGGGTGGCCCGCAGCAATCAAGTCAGTTGCGCAACCGTCTGGAGCGCCCTGGCGCTCTGCGCCTCAGGATGACGCTCCCTGGCTACGTCGCCGAAGGCCCAATGGTCGTTTTCCGCGATCGTTAAAATGCATGCAACAGATCGATACACCTGTTTATTCCCATATGTTTCACTGGGTTAAGCTATCCCAGGAAGCAGTTCTTCGCCGATGAGTCGAATTCGATCCATCCTATCCTGTTCGGGCGGGACCTCGGCAGTGGAGTTCGGGTTCATCGCGCCAGTGCTGCTGGCGCTGGTGCTCGGTTCCATCGAGTTCGGCCTGATCACCTTTACGTTCATCTCGGCGGAAACGGCCGCCCGCGACGTTACGCGCCGCCTCTCGCTCAATCAGATCACGACGACGCAGGCTTCAGGGATCGCCTGTAGCGAGTTGCCCAGCTGGCTCGGTTCCTGCTCGGCCTGCACCGGCGTTACGCCTCCGGCCACCTGTCCAACCGCGCCTGCGAGTGCCTGCGTGAACATAACCCAGAGTGCGCCAACCGATCCGTCGAACAACCAGTTCACTGTCTGCATAGCGACCCCTGCCACGAAGGCGACACCTACCAACGTCCTGAGCTGGGCCTACAGTTCGTTGACCTTGAAGGCGGCCGTCACGATGCAGCAGGAACCTGCGTCGTGATGCTGCTCGGGCGGCGCTTTGCCCGATGCGAACGCGGCAGCACCGCCGTGTTTTTCGCTTTCGGCTCCATGGTGTTCCTCGGCATGGCCGCCTTGACCGCAGATGTCGGCATGCTGTACTATACGAAGGCGAGGCTGCAGGCCACAGCGGAGGCGGCAGCGCTCGCGGCGGCCAAGAAATTGCCCGATGTGGCCGCCGCGCAAGCGAGTGGCTTGGCGCTGACCCTCCCTATCCGGGAACGTCCCGGTCAGCTTCGGGACGGTGACCCAATCGGTCGACGTACAACCCGGGACCTTCGACGCTACTCACAATTCCTTCGTCGCGACCACGGTCAGCCCCAACGCGGTCCAGGTTTCGGCCCATCGATCCGCGCCGAACGGCAATGCGGTCGGGCTTTGGTTCGGGACCGTGTTCGGCAGCAGTTCAGCCGACGTATCCGCGAAGGCGATCGCCCTGCACGCCCCTCCGAAGACATGCCTCTATGCCTTGGATCCAACCGCGGCGGCGGCGCTGGACATCAAGGGAAGTTCGATCGTCACGATCCAGAATTGCGGCGTGCAGGTCAATTCCAGCAGCTCGCAGGCCCTGAACGTGTCCAACAACGCCACGCTCACGGCGAAGACCATCTGCGTCGATGGTGGGGCAAGCGGCTCGACCTCCCCGCCGCCCAGCACGGGATGCTCGCCCAAGCCCGATCCCCTCTCCTACCTGACGGCCCCGACCCCATCGACCTGCATCACCGCGGGGTCCTCCGGAACATTCTTTCCGGGCACCTATTGCGGCAACCTGACGCTGTCGGGGGCAACCCTCAACGCCGGGGTGTATTACATCCAGGGCGGCGCCCTTTCGTTCAAAGGGGACCGTGTCGGGCAGCGGCGTCATGTTCTACCTGGACAAGAATTCCTCGTTCAATGTGACTTCCTCGGCGAGCATCAACGTGTCGGGCCCGACGTCGGGAGCCTACAAGGGCATCGTGTTCTTCCAGGCGCGCGACACGCCGTCCTCGACGACGGACACCATCACCGGCGGCGGCACGATCTTGATCGACGGGACGGTCTACGTGCCGTCGGCAGCCCTGAAGCTGGCGGGCTCGACCGGAACCGCCAATGTGGGGTTCGTGGTGGCCAACACGATCAACACCGTCGGGTCGACGACGTTCCAGATCACCACTACTTCCGGCGTCGTGCCGGACGTCTTCACGCGGTCCTATCTGGTGCAGTAGGGCGGGGTTGCTCGCCGCTTGAGTGAAACCCCGCTCATTCCCGCGCAAGCGGGAATCCAGCCAGGCGCACGTCGCTGGAGTTGGGCTGATTAAGCACACTGTATCCGGGAACCCTACTGGATTCCCGCTTGCGCGGGAATGAGCGGGAAGGGACGTACGCATCGTCAGAAGCGCGCGCCGGAGGGCCCCTCATCCGACTACACAGCTAAGTTCGCGCCGGCTGCGTAAACTTGCCAGCGGGCGCCACCCCGGATCAGGTCCGGGGCAGGCTCTTCTCCCGCAAGGGACGAAGGGAGCCTCACGCCCCCTTGGGGAAGTTCACCACGCGGCTGTCGCGCGGCTCCGGCTCGGGCTCGCCGCCGGCAGCGCGCCCTCCGATGTTGAGGCCGCCCGCCCCGGCCGTGATCGGCACCGCTTCGCCGTCGTGGATCTCGCCGCCCAAGAATCATCTCGGCAAGCGGGTCCTGCACGGCCTTCTGGATCACGCGTTTCAGCGGCCGTGCGCCATAGGCCGGATCGTAGCCCTTCTCGGCCAGCCAGGCGCGCGCCTTCGGGTCGAGATCGAGCCGGATCTTGCGGTCCTCCAGCAGCCGGGCCAGCCGGGTGAACTGGATGTCGACGATCGCGGCCATGTCCTCGCGCCGCAGCCGATGGAACAGGATGATCTCGTCGACGCGGTTCAGGAACTCCGGCCGGAAATGGCCGCGCACCACGCCCATCACCTCCTCGCGCACCTTGGCCACGTCCTCCCCGTCCTTTTGCAGGGACAGGTATTCGGACCCGAGGTTCGAGGTCATGATGATCAGCACGTTGCGGAAGTCGACCGTGCGGCCCTGCCCGTCCGTGAGCCGCCCGTCGTCGAGCACCTGCAGGAGGACGTTGAACACGTCCGGATGCGCCTTCTCGATCTCGTCGAACAGCACCACCTGGTAGGGCCGGCGCCGCACCGCCTCGGTCAGCGCCCCGCCCTCCTCGTAGCCGACATAGCCCGGAGGCGCACCGATCAGCCGGGCGACCGAATGCTTCTCCATATATTCGGACATGTCGATGCGCACGAGCGCGGTGTCGTCGTCGAACAGGAAGCTCGCCAGGGCCTTGGTGAGCTCGGTCTTGCCGACCCCGGTCGGACCGAGGAACATGAACGAGCCGATCGGCCGGTTGGGGTCCTGCAGGCCTGCCCGGGCGCGCCGCACCGCGGTCGACACGGATTTGACCGCCTCGGCCTGGCCGATGACGCGCCGCGACAGCGCCTCCTCCATATGGAGCAGCTTCTCGCGCTCGCCTTCCAGCATCTTGTCGACCGGCACGCCGGTCCAGCGCGACACCACCTGGGCCACGTGGTCGGCCGTCACGGCCTCGTCGACCAGAACGTCGCCGCCCTTGGCCTCGATCTCGGCCAGCTGCTTTTCGAGGTCTGGGATGACCCCATAGGTCAGCTCCCCGGCCCGCTGGTACTCGCCCCGGCGCTGCGCCTGGACGAGTTCGGTGCGGGCCGCCTCGAGCTGTTCCTTCAGCTTCTGGGCCGAGCCGAGCTTGTTCTTCTCGGCCTGCCAGCGCACGGTCAACGCGTCGGATTGCTCCTGCAGATTGTCGAGCTCGGCTTCGAGCTTGAGCAGGCGCTCCTTGGAGGCCGGATCAGTCTCCTTCTTGAGGGCCTCCTGCTCGATCTTGAGCTGGATGATGCGGCGATCGAACTCGTCGAGCTCTTCGGGCTTGGAATCGACCTGCATGCGCAGGCGCGAGCCAGCCTCGTCCACAAGGTCGATGGCCTTGTCGGGCAGGAAACGGTCGGCGATGTAGCGGTTGGACAAGGTCGCGGCCGCCACGATCGCCGCATCGGTGATGCGCACGCCATGGTGCAGCTCGTATTTTTCCTTGAGGCCGCGCAGGATCGAGATCGTATCCTCGACGGTCGGCTCCGACACGAATACCGGCTGGAATCGCCGTGCGAGCGCGGCGTCCTTCTCGACATGCTTGCGGAACTCGTCGAGCGTGGTGGCGCCTATGCAATGCAGTTCGCCGCGCGCCAAGGCAGGCTTGAGCAGGTTCGATGCATCCATGGCGCCGTCCGCCTTGCCGGCCCCGACAAGCGTGTGCATCTCGTCGATGAACAGGATGATGCCGCCCGCCGCCGCCGTCACCTCGTTGAGTACGGCCTTCAGCCGCTCCTCGAACTCGCCGCGATATTTCGCGCCGGCGATCAGGGCGCCCATGTCGAGCGAGAGCAGCTTCTTGTCCTTCAGGCTTTCGGGCACGTCGCCGTTGACGATGCGCACCGCCAAGCCTTCCACAATGGCGGTCTTGCCGACGCCCGGCTCGCCGATCAGCACGGGGTTGTTCTTGGTGCGCCGCGACAGCACCTGGATCGAACGCCGGATCTCCTCGTCGCGGCCGATCACGGGATCGAGCTTGCCGGTCCGGGCCGCCTCGGTGAGGTCGCGCGCATATTTCTTGAGTGCGTCATAGGCATTTTCGGCCGAAGCGCTGTCGGCCGTGCGGCCCTTGCGCAGATCCTCGATCGCCGCATTGAGCACCTGCGGGGTGACGCCGGCCTGGTCGAGAATGCGGCCGGCCTCGGTGCCCTTGTCCATGGCGAGCGCGAGCAGCAGCCGTTCAACCGTGACGAAGCTGTCGCCGGCTTTCTGGGCGATCTTTTCGGCCTGGTCGAAGAGCCGCGCCGTACCGGGCGCGAGATAAAGCTGCCCGGCTCCGCCCCCGGCCACCTTCGGCAGCTTGGCGAGCGCGGCCTCGACCAGTTGCAGCGCCTCGCGCGAGCGGCCGCCAGCCTTATCGATCAGCCCCGACGCGAGACCTTCCGGGTCGTCGAGCAGAACCTTCAGCACATGTTCGGGCGTGAACTGCTGGTGGCCCTCGCGCAGCGCGAGCGACTGGGCCGACTGAACGAAGCCGCGCGCCCGTTCGGTGAATTTTTCGAAGTTCATGAAATGTCCTCCATGGCGTTCCGCATCCCGTAGCGATGCGAAGCGACCGATAAAGTCCGGCCCCTAGCGGCGGCCGGCTGAAGGAAATGTGGGGATTTCGAAGCCCGATGCCAAGCGGTTCGGGGCTATGGTCCGGCGGCTTTTTCGTCGCCGGACCCGAGCGGATCGAGGTTCGTTCAATTCAGGGAAAACAGGCTTTTGCGGTCAGGGGAACCGTCCATCCCACGTTGAACGTGAGCGTTGCCTGGACCTGGTGCCCGCACGTGGGCATCGAGGCCGCGAAGGTCGGGCTGCTCAGGCCTGAATAGCTGGTTTGCGCATAGGTCTGGGTGGCGGCCGCAGTACTGCACTGGCTGGCGCCGACCGAATAGCACCGCGCAGCCTGCTCGACCGCGACCTGCATGCCCATGGCGGAATAGATCAGAAGGCCCGAATACAGCGTTCCAAGGAGCAACGCGACCATGATCGGCGCCACGACGGCGAATTCGATGGCCGTCGTGCCGCGATCGCATGCTGCGAAGTTCGCCCGCTTGGTCATGGCTAGCCCAAACGCATCCAGCTTGTCCTGGTGATCGCCGACGTACCGCGCGTGCCCATCACGGTTATTCCGGGAAACATCGGCGCATAGGTGAAGGTGACCGTCGACCTGAAGGTAGTCGCCGGGAGTCGCACTGGCGTTACCGGCTGCCGCACAATTGGCGGGCTTGCTGGTCAGGGTGCCCACCGCTTGCAGGGTGTTCGTGGCGTTCACGCAATAATAGCCTTCGACCAGACCGGAGGATGGCAGGGCGACGGCAGAGCCCAAGGATGTGCTCTGGACCGCGGTCGTCACCGCGGCGCTGAGCCCGGAGCAATTCTGGGTGGCGGGCAGCATGGTGGTCGGGTCATTGCATGTTTTCCAGGCGGCTTGGGCGCCGTCATAGGACGCATTCTCGACCTGCATTCGCTGATACGCGAAGCGACCGATGTCGAAGGCGTTGAGAGCCGCCGTGATGAGCAGCATGGCCAGCAGCGCGAACTCGACGGCCGCGACGCCCTCTGTGTCGCCCTGGAAGTTGCCGAGGAGCGCCGACGCCCGCGTCTTCATCAGTTTACCAGCGTGCCTCGCGATCCACCGCCGATTTGCGTCAGTCCGGCGGCCGCGCATTGGGTGTCATTGGCGAAGACAGAACCGGTGCCATTGATGGTCAGGTTATCGACGACGAGCTCGAAGCATTTGGCTCCCGATCGTGGACGCCCCAGCCGAGCCGCTGAGGGTCACGCTGGCGTGCGGCAGGTACATGAGACCCGTTATATTCCAGGTCGGGCTGTTGCCCGCCGCGGAAATGTCCATGTTGGTGGTCAGAGCCGGATCCTGGTAGACCGCCACGCCGCTCCACGTACCGGAGATCGGCGCGGCGATGTTCAGCCCACCTCCGCCCGTCGGTGTGTGTTGATAGCTGGCGCTGTTCGACCCCGTGAACACGATGGTGAGCGCCCCGCTTGTCAGGGTGTAGCCGTTGGTGTCGAGCTGCCCGTTCTCGATGACCAGCACGGCTCCCGTCGAGGAATTTATGGTCGTGTCCCCCGTCAGTTGCTGGTCGCCGCACGCGATGGTCACCCCATTCATCGTGTACGTGCCCGACCAGAGATTTGACGCCGGCAAGGGCGAGCCCTTCTTGCCCGGTTCCTGCGGATAGGACGTGCAATTGTCGGCCGGGATCGACGAGGAGAGAGACTGGTATGGGTCGCTGACTGTCGGCACGTTGGACTGCTGCGTCACACCGCACCCGCCGTTGGTGCCATGCGCGTTGCCGACGTTCGCATTCAGGTTGTGGCCGTTGCAGGTCGCGCTCGTGTTCGACATGATGTTGCAGCCTGCAAGATTGGCTTTCGGGGCACCGTTGCTGGTGATCCCTTGCGCGCCGCTGCTTGCCAGGGCCACGATGCAATAATTGTACGATGTTCCAGACGTGGCCACAGAGCCGGCCCGCATGGACGTGGCCGGCACGGGGGTCGTCTTTCCGGCCGGAACCACGGTCGTGTTGCCAGCAAAGCCCAAACCGGCGTCAACAACAGCGGCACCTTGTCGGCTATGGTGACGGAAAAACACTTCTGCGTGCAGCCCGTCGCAGTGCCGGTGCTGGATGCCGAAACGGTGACATTCGCGGCGCCGTCCTGAAAGCCGTACATCGCGGCCACGGCTTGTGCTTCCGCGAGGTACGTCGAACCGCCGTTGGTGGCCGCCGCGATGGCCGCGGCATCGGCGGCACTTTGCATCGAGCGCTGGTGCATGCGCCAATATGTGAGTTCAGCGGCCATTCCCATGGAGCCGATCAAGACCGGCATAGCAAGTCCGACGATGATGATCGTCGCCCCGCCTTGTTCTTTGCGGAACGAGCGGACCCGTGCAACGGCCCGTCCGAGACGGCCTGCACGGAATAGCGTCCAGCTCTTTTCGCCTCTCGCCATGTGAATAGCCCACCACGGCTGGATGCCGCCCTCAGCAACCCATATGTCCCAAAGGTATATTTTGGGTTGCCGCGAAGCTCTACACACAGCGAAGGCCGGATATAGCCCTAACAAACAGTACCTAAATACCGAAACAACAGGAGCATTGGCACGCGCAAGAAACCCGGCTTGAATTAGAACTGGCCGATGAAATCCCGCTTGCCGATCTCCACGCCATTGTGGCGCAGGATGTTGTAGGCGGTGGTCAAGTGGAAGAAGAAGTTCGGCAGGGCGAAATGCAGCAGATAGGGCTGGCCCTCGAAGTCGATGCTCTGGCCGGCGATCTTCAGCGTGATCGTGCGCGTCTCGGAGCCGTCGATCTTCTGCGGCGCGACCGAGCCCACATAGGCCAGCGTGCGCTCTATCCTGGCCTGCAAGGCTTCGAAGGAGGCCTCCTCGTCCGGATAGGACGGGGCCTCTTCGCCGGCCAGTCGCGCCAGGGTGCCCTTGGCGAAATCGCCAGCTATCTGTACTTGCCGCACCATCGGCAGCATATCCGGGAACAGCCGCGCTTGCAGCAGCACCACGGGATCGATCTTTCGCGCCGTGGCGTGATCCTCGGCTTTGCGCAGAACGCCGGACAGGGCGTTCAGACCCTGCACGAACAAAGGCACGGAGGCTTGCGACATCGACAGCGGCATCAAATTCTCCTGGAGGACGGGGGGCGCGGGATCACTTGGCTTCTATGATATCGCGGATGCGAGCCGCAAGCGCATCCACCGCGAAGGGTTTGGTGATCATCTGCATCCCGGCCCCGAGATGGCCGCTGCCGAACATGGCATTTTCGGCATAGCCGGTGATGAATAGCACCTTCAGGGTGGGCCGGCCGTCGCGGCCCTGGTCGGCCAGTTGGCGCCCGTTCATTCCGGGCAGTCCGACATCGGTTACCAAGAGGTCGATCCGCTCGGACGATTGCAGGATTTGCAGCCCGGACGGGCCGTCGCTCGCCTGCAAGGCGCGGTAGCCGAGGTCGCTCAGCACCTCGACCACGAGTTCGCGCACGGCCGGCTCGTCCTCCACCACCAGTACGGTTTCCCCGATTATGGCCCGCTGTGCCTGGACCGCGGCCGCGGTGTCCGGCTCGTCCGAGACGGCGCCCCCGAACCGGGGCAGGTACAGCTTCACGCAAGTTCCTTGACCGACTTCCGAATAGATGCGGACCTGGCCTTCGGATTGGCGCGCGAAACCGTAGATCATGGAGAGGCCCAGACCGGTGCCCTGGCCGATCGGCTTGGTGGTGAAGAACGGCTCGAAGGCTCGGGCGATCACGTCCGACGACATGCCAGCGCCCGTGTCGGTCACACTGATGCAGATGTACTGGCCTGGGGCCAGATCGGGCGTGCGCTCGGCATAAGCGGTGCCCAGGGCGAAATTGCAGGTCTCGACGGTCAACCGGCCCCCTTCCGGCATCGCGTCTCGGGCATTGATGGCCAGGTTGAGGAGCGCATTCTCCAGTTGATGCGGATCGCAAAGCGTCAACCAGAGATCACCGGCAAGCACGATGTCGAGCGCGATCGTTTCTCCCAAGGTGCGGCGCAGCAACTCCTCCACGGAGCCGATCAGGCGATTGGAATCGGTGGCCTTGGGATCCAGCGGCTGACGGCGCGCAAAGGCGAGCAGCCGGTGGGTCAGGGCCGCGGCGCGGTTTGCCGAGGTCATGGCGGCTCGGATGTAGCGCTCGACATCGCCAACGCGGCCCTGCGCGATCCGCTTGCTCATCAGGTCGAGAGAGCCCGTGATGCCGGTCAGGAGATTGTTGAAATCGTGGGCGATGCCGCCCGTCAACTGGCCGACAGCTTCCATCTTCTGGGCCTGGCGGAGCGCCTCCTGGGCGTGCTCCAATTCGCTTTGACGCGCCTTGTCGGTGGTTACGTCGCGGGCCACGCAATAGAGATGGCCCCCCTGCGACACCCCCGTCCAGGAGAACCACCTGTAGGCGCCCGCCTTGGTTCGAAACCTGTTTTCGAAACGCAGCGTCGTTTGGCCCGCGGCCAATTGTGCGACCTCCGTCCGGGTCGAGTCACGATCGTCCGGATGTTCCATCCAGGCCGAGGTCCGGCCGATAAGCTCCGCCTCGCTCCAGCCCAGAAGCTCCGTCCAGACCGGGCTGATGCTGAGCCAGCGTCCGTCTGCCGCCGCGATCAGGAAGGGGTCGCGCGACAGATTCCAGATGCGGTCACGTTCGAGCGTGCGCTCCTCGACCCGGGTTTCCAGCGTGCGGTTGAGCAGCGCCAGTTCGGCGGCGATCGATTTCTGTTCGTGGATGTCCGTGTTGGTTCCGATCCAGCGCTCGACAGCGCCGTCGCGGTCACGAAGCGGGACGGCCCGGGCCAAGTGCCAGCGAAACGCACCGTCATGGCGTCGCAACCTGAACTCGGTTTCGTAGACGGCCTTGTTCTCTATCGCAGCGGCCCACTTTTCGGCTGCGGCTGGCAGGTCGTCCGGGTGAACAATGCGTGCCCATTCGTTGCCGTCGAGTTCTCCCGGCACGGCCCCGGAATAAAGGTAAACCTGCTCGTTGAACCAATCGAGCTTGCCGTCCGGCGGTCCCGTCCAGACCTGATTGGGAATGGCTTCCATGAAGCCCCGAAGCAGTTCTTCGCTTCGGCGAAGCTCATCGGTCGCGCGCCTGCGTTCGGTGATGTCCTGCGCCGTGCCGATCATTTGAACAGGCCGGCCCTCGGCATTCCGGACGTAATCGGCCGTGCGGGCGATCCAGCGCTCCTCGCCGGTATCGTGCCGCAGGATCCTGTATTCCGCGGCCGTGGCGTCGTGCCCGGAGAGGCGGCCCTCCCGGGTCGAGGCTTGATGCCGATCCGCCGGATGAACCCGCTCTTCGACGATGCTGGTCGGGGCCACGGCGTGCGGCTCCAAGCCATAGAGCCTCCAGAACTGATCCGAGCCCCTCATTTCGCTTCTGAGGACATCGATTTCGAACGTGCCGATGTGCCCCGCTTCCTGGGCACGGCGCAACAGAGCCTCGCTGGCCGCCAAGGCGTTCTGTGAGGCTTTGCGCTCCGTGATATCCAGGAACAGCACTGCGAAGCGCTCCGGCCCCTCCTTTCGGGCCCGCGCCTCGTACCAGCGGTCCGCCAAGGCCGGCACATGGATCTCGAACGTCGCCGGTTCGCCGCTGGCCATCACCTCCGCGTAGCGCCGGATCAAGTCCTCCTGAATTCCAGGGATTGCTTCCCTCACGGTGCGCCCGACCGTGGTGCTGGCCGCCAGTCCAGTCTGCCTCTCGAAGGCAGGGTTGATCTCCAAGAACCGGAAATCGGTCATGCGGCGCGTGTCGTCGCGGACCGCCTCGGCGAGGAAAAAACCCTCCTGCATACGTTCGAAGAGCCCGCGCCAACGCTCTTCGCTACGGCGCAGGGCGGCTTCCGCCCGCACCTTTTCGGTGGTTTCCGCGCAGGCGCAGAACACGCCGGCTATCTCGCCCGATCCGTCCCGCACGGGCGTATAGGAAAAGGCGAAATGCACCTCCTCGGGGTAGCCGTTGCGATCGGTCATGAGGGCGATATCGTCCATGCTGACGCTTTCGCCCGCGTAGGCCCGATCCATGATCGGCGCGATATCATCCAGGATTTCGGACCAGGCTTCGTTGAACGGCCGCCCAAGTGCACCCGGGTGCTTCTTGCCCAGCAGCGGAACGTAGCGGTCGTTGTAGAGCAGGATGCGCTCCGCCCCCCAGACCACGAACATGGGTTGGTTGGAGCCGAGCATCACATCGACAAGCGTTCGCAGCGGCTGCGGCCAGCTTTCGAGGGGTCCCAGCGGGGTCACGGCGGCATCGATCGCCCGGAACAACGGGCCGACGCCCTCGCGCCTTGCCTCGATACCGGCGCGAAACCGCTCGAAGCTTACCTGCTGCGCGCGTTCCAGGTGATAGCGATCCGTGCGATCGCGCATGATCTTGATGAAGCCGATGGCGTGCCCCGCATCGGCGACCAGCGGCTGCATCTCGCCGCTGGCCCAAAAGCGTTGGCCATCTTTGCGCATGTGCCATCGCTCGTCGGGGCTGAACCCCTGTTCGAGCGAGCGGCGCATTTCGGTTTCGACGCGGCCGGCGGCGACATCGTCCGGGGTGAAAAGCCGGTGCACCGGCTTCCCCACCACCTCGGCCTCAGTCCAGCCGAGAATGCGCCGGGCCCCCTCATTCCAGTTCGTGATTCGGCCGTCGAGATCCATGGCCACGATCGCGAAGTCGACCGCGCTCTCGAGAATTTGACGGTACCGCGCCGGGCTACGACGCGGTGGATCGACGCCGGCGTCAGGGCCCGCGTCTAGGTCCACACCATCGCCGGCGAGAGCATGCTCAGGCACCCGAGCCATTTTCGCCGCGGCAGGAAGCAAATCCGGCACGCTGGCCCCGGCCGCGAAGAGGAGATCGCGCAGCCGCGCGTTCTCCTGCTCGAGAGCGGCCTCCCGAACGGTTTTCGGACTCTTGGACATAACGCTTGATATCGAGGCGCGCGGCTTTAGCAAGCTGCAGCTTTGCTGCTGGGACCGCGCTCGAGCGTTCTCGCCGAGTCAGCGGCTATGATCAGAGCACGGCTTCGATCAGAAAAGGCCCGGGTTTGGCGAGGGCATAGTCCAGCATCGCCGCAAAACCTTCGCAGGTCTCGGCGCTCGCGGCCTCCACGCCCATGCCGTTGGCGAGCGCCACCCAGTCGAGAGCCGGCTCGTCCAGGCTGAGCATCCGGCTGGCGTTGCGGCCAAAGCTGTTCACGCCGACGTTGCGCATCTCAGCCTGCAAGATCGCATAGGCCCGATTGGCGAAAATCACCGTGATGACGTCGAGGTTTTCGCGGGCCTGCGTCCACAACGCCTGGGCAGTGTACATGCCGCTGCCATCGGCCTGGAGGGCCAGCACCTTGCGGTCCGGGCAGGCGATCGCGGCCCCTGTAGCCAGCGGCAAGCCGATGCCGATCGCGCCGCCCGTGCACATCAGGTAGTCGTGCTGCGCCCCGTCCTGCGTGCGATCGTAGAAGCTTCGCGCGGAGGTCAGGGCCTCGTCGCACACTATCGCTCCCTCGGGCAGCAGTTGCGCCGCCAGGATCGACACAGCCTCTTCGGTGAGCGTGCCGTTCGGTTGCCCCTCCGGTCGCGAAGGAGCCCCTGCCGATGCGGCCGAGCCGAGCTTGCCACCACCCCCAAGCTCCGCGGCCAGAGCATCGAGCGCCCCTGCGGCATCTTGCCCCGGCAAGGCCAGCGTGATCACGCGCGCGTCGTCGCGCGCCAGAGGGCTCGGCTTCCCCGGATAGGCGAAGAACGCAACGGGGGGCGGGGCCTGAACCAGGACCAGCACGTCGATGTCGTGCAAGGCGGCCAGCGCAGCATCCACCGGATAGGGAATGCGGGTCAAAGGCACGCGTCCGCGCCCGCGCTCAGACCTTGCGATGAACATTTCGCCGAACAAGCGGGCGCCGGTCGCCTCCGCTATTCGCCCCGCCTTGGCCAGGGCGTCGCCGTGCGCGCCGTTGCCGCCCAGCAGAATCCCGCAGCGCCCGGGCGCGCTCCGAAGAGCTTGCGCGACTGCCCGGACCGTCTCGCGGCTCGCGGCTGGAGGGGAGGCCAAAGCGGCCGGCGTGGCGCGCGTGGGCTTTGCTTCGCTCCAGGCCGCGTCAGCCGGAAAGATCAGGGTCGCCACTCCGGGCAGTTCCATTGAGGCGCGATAGGCCGCCGCTGCGGCGGGCGCGACATCGTCGGGCCCGCTGATCCGGTGGACCCAGTGCGACATGGTGCCGGCCAGCGCGTCGATGTCGCTGGTGAGCGGTGCGTCAAACGCCAAGTGGTAGGCCGCGTGATCTCCCACGACGTTGACGATCGGGGTCCTGGCCCGGCGCGCATTGTGGAGGTTGGCGAGTCCGTTGGCGAGCCCCGGACCGGTGTGCAGCACGGTGGCGGCGGGGGTGCCCTTCATCCGGCCGTAGCCATCGGCCGCACCCGTCACCACGCCTTCGAAGAGTCCGAGCACGCAGCGCATCTGCGGCTTTCGGTCGAGCGCCGCCACGAAATGCATCTCCGAGGTGCCCGGATTGGCGAAGCAAACGTCGACGCCATCGGCCAGCAGGGCATCGCAAAGATGATCGGCTCCGTTCATCGCTGTTCCATCCTGGTCTGCACATGCAGCACGCGAGGTCGCGTTGCGCGATCCCTCCGGTCGCCTTCTAGCGCGGCGAGCCTGAAGCCGCTATCGCGTAGCCGGCAGGAGCGGAGGTCCAGATGCGGAAGACAGCTATGGTGGTGGGCGCGAGCGGCATCATCGGCAGCCATGCGGCCCGCGAACTGATCGCCGAGGGATGGACCACCTACGGGCTGGCTCGCCGCCCTCCCTCAGACATTGAGGGATTGCGCCCGGTCGCGGCCGACCTTCTCGATCCCGAAAGCCTGGATCGGGCGCTGGCCGACCTCGCCCCGACCCATGTGTTCCTCACGTCGTGGATGCGCAACGACACGGAAGCCGAGAACATCCGGGTCAACGCCGGCATGGTCCGCAACGTCCTCGCGGCGCTCTCGGCCAAGGGCAGCTTGCGCCATGTGGCGCTCGTCACGGGTCTCAAGCACTACCTCGGCCCTTTCGAGGCCTATGCCAAGGCCGGGTCCCTGCCCGAAACACCGCTGCGGGAGGAGCAGCCCCGGCTGCCGATCGAAAATTTCTACTATGCCCAGGAAGACGAGGTTTATGCGGCGGCGGCGCGCGACGGGTTCACCTGGAGCGTGCACCGCCCGCATACGGTCATCGGCAAGGCGGTCGGCAACCTCATGAACCTCGGCACCACGCTCGCGGTCTATGCCACGATCTGCAAGGAGACGGGCCGTCCCTTCCGCTGGCCGGGCTCGGACGCGCAATGGAACGGGCTTTCGGACGTGACCGACGCCCGCGTGCTCGCCAAGCATCTCGTCTGGGCGGCCGAGACCAAAGCGGCGCACAACGAAGCCTTCAATGTCGTCAACGGCGACGTTTTCCGCTGGAAATGGCTGTGGGGCCGCCTCGCCGGCTGGTTCGGGGTCGAGGCGAAAGGTTTCGATGGCACGATCCACCCGCTCGAAGCCGAGATGGCCGATGACGGCCCGCTCTGGCGCGAGATCGCGGCACGTCACGGCCTCGCCGAGCCCGATCTCGCGCGCCTCGCCTCGCCCTGGCACACCGACCTCGATCTTGGGCGTCCCATCGAGGTCATGACCGACATGGCAAGGAGCCGGAAACTCGGCTTTTCGGTTTTCCAGCCCACCGACGAGTCGTTCTTCGATCTTTTCGAGGAGCTTCGCGCCGATCGCCTGATCCCCTAGCTACCGGATCAACACCGATGTTCGTTCTCGGCCTCACGGGCTCGATCGGGATGGGCAAGTCCACTACCGCAGCCATGTTCCGGGACGAGGGCATCCCCGTGTTCGACGCGGATGGGGCGGTGCATGACCTTTATCGTGGCGCAGCCGTCCCTTCGGTCGAGGCGGCGTTCCCCGGAACCACCCGGGAGGGCACGATCGACCGGGGCCGCCTCGCAGACCGGGTGCTCGGCAACCCCGAGGCGCTGAAACGGCTCGAGAGCATCGTGCATCCGCTCGTCAGGGAAGCCCGGAACAGCTTTCTGCGGCAAGCCGAAGCGGAGGGCGCGCGCCTCGTCGTGATCGACGTGCCGCTGCTGTTCGAGACCGGGGGAGACGCGCAGGTCGATGCTGTCGCGGTCGTTTCGGCCCCCGAATCAGTGCAAAACGCGCGCGTGATGGCGCGGCCCGGCATGACGCCGGAGCGGCTTTCGGCCATAAAGGCCAGGCAGGTTCCGGATGAAGAGAAGCGGCGCCGCGCCCAGTTCACGATCGACACCGGCAAAGGGCTCGACGAGGCTCGGGCTCAGGTGCGGAAACTGATCGCAACGCTCACGGCCCCGGAGCGCAAGAACGGATCCTAGATGCGCGAAATCGTGCTCGATACCGAAACGACAGGGCTCGATCCGGCCAGCGGGCATCGGCTCGTCGAGATCGCCGGCATCGAGATCGTCAACTTCATTCCGACGGGGCGCCACTACCACACCTACATCAATCCGGCCCGCGACATGCCGGAGGATGCCTTCCGGGTGCACGGCCTCTCGGCCGAGTTTCTCGCCGGCCACATGCTGTTCGAGGCCATCGTCGACGAGTTCCTCGGTTTTGTGGAAGGCGCCAAGCTGGTCATCCACAATGCCGAATTCGACATGCGGTTCATCAACCATGAACTGGCCCGGGCGTCGCGGCCCACCATCAGCATGGAGGGGGTGATCGACACGTTGGCGCTGGCCAGGCGCAAGCACCCGGGCATGTCCAACTCGCTGGATGCGCTGTGCCAGCGCTATCGCATCGACAATTCCAAGCGGGTCAAGCACGGAGCCCTGATCGATGCCGAGATCCTGGCCGAGGTCTATGCCGAACTGCTCGGCGGACGGCAGACCTCGCTGGGCCTGGGCACAAGCGTCGTCGCGCTGCGGCGCGAGGCCAGCACCGAAGCGCGGCAACGGCTCAGCCTCTGCCGGAGGTTCTGACCGAAGCGGACCTCGCCGCCCATGCGGCCTTCGTGGCCAGCCTTGGCCCAAATGCGCTGTGGTTGACCTACGCCGATGTAGAGCTGCCGGCGGCGGCTTCGGCCTGAATTTACATCAGCGCGATGGCGGCGATCAGCCGCCCGTAGTCGGGCTCGCCGCGATGGGTGGTGCGCCGATAGGAAAAGAACCGCGCCTCGTCCGCATAGGTGTCGAGGCCAAGATCAGCGACATGCCTGATCCCGCAGGTCCGTAGCCGCGCGACGATGAAGCCAGGCAGGTCGAACAGGAAATGGCCGGGTTTGGCGGACGGAACGAAGAACGCAGCATAGTCGTGCTCCGCCTCCGCGAATCGATCGCGGAACTCGGGCCCGACCTCGTATGACGGCTGGCCGATGGTCGGGCCGAGCACGGCCCGGATCGCGGCCTTGCGGGCCCCGAGACCAAGCATGGTCTCCACCGTTGCCTCGAGGACGCCGCCGAGCGCGCCTTTCCAGCCGGCGTGGGCCGCACCGATGACGCGCGCCTCCGGATCGGCAAAGAGAACCACTCCGCAATCGGCACCCGTCACGCCGAGAGCCAGCCCCGAGACGCGCGTCACGAGGGCATCGCAGCGCGGCCGGGATGTTTCGTCGAAGGGTTCGGAAACCGCTTCGGCCAGCGCCGAATGAACCTGGTAAGGCACGAGGAATCGATCCGGCGCGACGCCCAAGCTCTCCGCCATGCGCCTGCGATTCTCCAGCACGGCATCCCGATCGTCGCGGGAGCCAATTCCGCCGTTGAGACTCGCGTAGACACCCCGAGATGCGCCGCCTTGGCGGGTGAAGAACCCGTGCGACACGCCCGCCACGGCGAGTTCCGGCGCCAGGATCGGCTGCAATGTCATGGCGCTTCCCCGGCGGCGTATGGAAACCCCGGCAGTTCGGTCAGCGACGGAGACCCGAAAGCCAGAACCTGGAACAGGCGACCCATGCCGGGCTGATCGGGCGTACCCAGTTCGGTCAGGCGCGCGACCGCGGCCCTCGATTGCCTCGGTCTGAGCCGGGCTCGCCTGTTTCCCGAGGATTTCAGCCCGAGCCTCGATGCCTAGCATCTGCAGAAACGCGCCCTGCGGAACGGGTCCGTGCACCAGGGCGCCTGCCTGCCGGGCGCTGCGCGCCAGGGCCGAAAAGTCGACATGGGTGGTCAGGTCCGCGTTGCCGGGCTCGGCCAGAGGCTCGACGAAGCGATGGGCCTGCACGGCCTGCAGCGTTTCGCCGAGCCGGGAGGCCGCGTAGCCATAATCTATGGCCAGCGCAGCCCCTCCCTCGTGCACCAGGCGGGACGCGATCGTGCCGGCGATGCGGCGGGCGGTGAGGCCGAGTTCAAAGATGGTGCCGGGCGGGGCTTCGAGAGTGAGCGTGGGCTCGGGATCGGGCGCCGCGCCGAACACGAGATGGCCGTCCCGCAGGCCCACGAGCCGCTCGCACCAGCCTTGCGGGGTGCGAATGTAGTGTCGCACGGGCAGGGCATCGAAGAACTCGTTTGCCAGCACGATCGCGGGTCCGGCCGGGACGGCCTCGAAGACCTCGTGCCAGGTCACGCCGACGCCGAGCGGCTCCAGCGTGCGCCGTTGCGCGGCCCGCAAGCACCGGGCTGGTCTCGACGAGATGGACATCGATCGCGGCCTGGAAACCCGGCAGGGCGCGCGCCGCCCGAAAGGCGTCCGCCATCAGCGTGCCGCGCCCGGGCCCGAGCTCGATCAGTCGAACGGCAGCGGGCCGGCCCATCTGGTCCCAGGTCGCGGCCGCCCAGAGCCCCAGCAATTCGCCGAACATCTGGCTGATCTCGGGGGCCGTGACGAAATCGCCCGCCGGCCCGAACGGGTCGCGCGTCATGTAATAGCCGAGGGTCGGATGCCCGAGCGCGAGAGCCATGTAGCGCTCGACGCTGATCGGCCCCTCCTCGGCGATCAAGGCCCGGATCTCGCCGGCCAGGCTGCCCTTAGACACCGTCATCAAGCGGGCCGCCGCCGCAGGGCCATCGCGAGCATCACGAGTCCGATCAGCAGCAACGGCAGCGACAGCAGCATGCCCATGGTGGCGCCGCCGAACAGGAAACCAAGCTGCGGATCAGGCTGGCGGAAGAACTCCGAGACGATGCGCGCGACCGCGTAGCCGCTGGCGAAGAGCCCGGTCACAAGCCCGGGCCGCTTGAATGCCCCTAACCGGATCGCGATAGCCAGCACGACGAACAGCAGCAGGCCTTCGAGGCCCGCCTCGTAAAGCTGGCTGGGATGGCGCGGCTCAGGGCCCCCGCCCGGAAACACCATGGCCCAGGGCACGTCGGTCTCGCGGCCCCACAGTTCCGGCTTGATGAAGTTCGCGATGCGGCCGAGAAAGAGCCCGATCGGCACGACTGCCGCCACCGTGTCGGCGACGGTGAGAGGCGAATAGTTATTGCGCCGGGAAAACAGCCAGATGCCGAGCGTGGCGCCGATCAGCCCTCCGTGGAACGCCATGCCGCCGTTCCAGACCGTGAAGATCTCGAGCGGATGCGTCAGGTAATAGGACCCGTTGTAGAACAGTACGTAGCCGAGCCGCCCGCCAGCCACGATGCCGAGCGCGATATAGACCACGAGATCGTCGATCGAGACGGGAGTCGGCCGGGGCACGCTGTCCCACAGCCGATCCGATCGGACCAGCGCCCTGGCATAGGCCCAGCCGAGGATGATGCCCGCCACATAGGCGAGCGCGTACCAGCGGACCGGAAACGGGCCGACGTTGACCAGTACCGGGTCGATCTGGATGTAGGGAATGGCGAAGAACATGCGGTCGCGACATGGCCCGGGGCGGGCCGGCTCGTCAAGGCGGCACCGGGGTATTCAGCCGAAGGCCGCGAGCCGGTCCGCCACCTCGGACAGCCGGCTCTCGTCGACATTGGCGAAGGCCACGCGCAGGTGCCGCTCCTGCCCCGGGCCGAAGAACGAGCCAGGCAGGGTCAGCAATCCGACCCGCTGGGCCAGATCTTCCGCCACCGCATCGCCCGGCCGATCGAAGGGATGGCGCACATAGGCGAAATAGGCTCCGATCGCCGCGATCGACCAGCCTGGCGAGCGCGCGATGACATCGCCAAAAGTGGCGGCCCGCGCGTTGATCCCGGCCCTTGTCTGCTGCCGCCACTGCGCCGTGCCGCTCACCGCCCAGGCGATTGCGGCCTGGGCGGCCCGCGGCGGACAGATCATCAGGCAATCGAGGATCTTGCTGATCTCATCGATGGTGCCGGGCGCCGCAATCACCGCACCCAGCCGATGACCTGGCACCGCATAGCTCTTGGAGAAAGAATAAAGGTGAATAAGGTGGCTGCGCCAATCCGGGGCGGTGAAGAGATCGTGCGGGCGCGCCTGCCCCTCGGGCAGAAAGTCCCGATAGGTCTCGTCCAGCACCAGCGGCACGCCGGTTTCCCGCGCCAGATCGGCAAATTCCGCCAGCACGGACTGCGGGTAGACCGCGCCCGTCGGATTGTTGGGCGTCACCAGGACGAGGGCCCGGGTCTTGGGGCCGATCAGGGCACGCGCGTCGGCAGCCTGGGGCACGAAGCCGTGCTGCTCGCGGCATAGCAGCGGCCGGGCCACGATGCCCAGCATGTCGAGTGTCATCTTGTGGTTGAAGTACCAGGGCGCCGGCAGGATCACCTCGTCGCCGGCCTTGGCCAGCGCCAGGATCGTGACGAAGAAGGCCTGGTTGCAGCCAGCCGTGATGGCCATATCGGCGGTCTCGATCTCGGCACCGTAAAGCGCCCGCACGTCGCGGGCGAGCGCCTCGCGTAGCACGGCATCACCCTGGATCGGTCCATAGGTGGCGCATTCCGGCTGCGCGGCCGCTGCCCCGAGCCGGGCAAGCAGTTCGGCCGGCGGTGCACTTCCCGGCACGGCCTGGGCGAGGTTGATCAGCGGCCCATGGGCGCCGTCGTAGCGCTCCAGCCAGGCCTGCGCGGCGGGAATCGGGGGCACATCGGTGCCGACCAGCAACGGGTTGAGTTGTCCCGCGATCACGCTTCGTCCCTGCTTTCTTCGAGAGGAGCCTCGGTGGGTCTGCCATAATGAATCGGACGCGGCGGAGCGAGCCGTTCCCGTGCGTCCAGCATAGCCCAGCGGACATCATCCGCGCAGGCCATCATGGGGCCGCGAGCGAGGCAAGGTCCTCGGGCACGACCGACGTCCCAAACCCCTGCATGGTGGCCAGCGCCGCGAAGCGGCCGCCGCGGGCCAGCAGCTCTTCGAAATCCGCCCTGCTCCACGATCCGGCCCCCGTGAAACACCATGATCCTGTCCGCGCTTCGCACGGTCGCGAGCCGATGTGCGATGATGAAGGTGGTGCGCCCGGCTGCGGCTGCGTCGATGGCGCGCTGCACGGCGCGTTCGGTCACAGCATCGAGCGCGCTGGTCGCCTCGTCGAGCAGCAGGATGGGCGGGTCCTTCAGCAGCACCCGCGCGATGGCGAGCCGCTGGCGCTCGCCGCCCGACAGCGAGCGGCCCCTCTCGCCCAGCACGGTGGCGAGGCCTTCGGGCTGGCGGGCCACGAAATCGGCCGCCTGGGCGCGTTCGAGCGCCGCGGCGATTTCCGCCGCCGTGGCGTCGGGCTTGCCGATCCTGAGATTATCCTCGATCGAGCGGGCGAACAGCATGGGTTCCTGGAACACCACCCCGATGTTGCGCCGCAAGCCGGCGAGCGTCATGGCCCGGAGATCGATGCCGTCGATCCTGATGCTGCCCCGGCTTGGGTCGAAGGCGCGGTGCAAGAGGCCGAGCGTCGTCGACTTGCCGGACCCGGTCTCACCCACAAAGGCGATGGTTTCGCCGGCTTGCACGTCGAGCGCGATGTCCTCTACGGCGTCACGCCGCCCATCATAGGAATAGGCCACGCCGTCGAACACGACCCGCCCCGAAAGGCGCCCGGGATCGCGCGCGTCCGGGTCGTCGCGGACCGCCGGCACAGTGTCGAGCACGCCGAAGAAGTCGGCGAGCTTGGGGGCCTGCAGGAACAGCGCGTTGACGAAGGCCACGGCCTGGTCGAGGCGGCCGATCATCAGCGTCGAGAAGCTCACGAAAGCGATGATCTCGCCGATGCTGGCCAGACCCCCGAAATGCAGCGCGAGTCCGGCCACCAGGATCGACACCAGCGCGAGCGTCGCGGAGGCGCGGGTGGCGACCGCAGCTACCGCCCACCAGGACAGGACCGGGATCTGGGCCGCCATCAGCAAATCGATCACCCGGCCGAGCCCCCGCACTTCGCCTTCGGCCCGGGCGAAGGTCTGGATGACCGCCACATTGGCAAAGCTATCCGCGACCCGCTCGGCGAAAGCGCTGTGGTGGGACTCGACGGTGCGCTGCAGCCCTTCGGTCTTGCGCAGAACCGCGATGGTGATGGCGCCGGCGGCGCAGACCAGCAGCAGGAGCAGAACGCCGAGGCGCCAGTTCACCAGGAGCGACAGCGGCAGCATCACCGCCAAGGCCACGAAGGACGCGCAATTCTCCCGGAAGAAGGACAGCCACAGCGCCGCCATGCCATTGGCGGCTTCGAGCATGATCTTGAGCAGCCGGCCCGAATGGGTGACCCCGTGAAAGCTCGAAGGCAGCTGCAGCACATGGTCGAAGAACTCGGCCATCAGCCGCAGCCGGCGCCGATGCGCCAGCCGGTCTGCCTGGAACGCGACCGCAACCGCACAGCCGATGTTGAAGAGGCCCATGGCGGCCCACCCCACCAGGAGCGGCAGAATGGCGGCCCAGGACGCCGCAGCACCTGCCGGCCCTGTCAGGCGATCCACGATGCGGCCGAACAGGATGGGCTCGACGAATTGCGCTCCGGCCAGCGCCGCGTTGGCCAGGATCAGCGCTATCGCGAGCCGCCGCTCGGTGCGCAGCAGGCCGAGGACGCGCGCATAAAGGGCGGGCAGGCTCATCGGGCCAGGCGGGCGGTCAAATGCCGATCACGCACCGTTTGGCGCGCGCGATCGAGGACGGGCTCATGCTCAATTCGCTGACGCCCAGGCCGATGAACCTGGGGATGAGGTCTTCGCGGGCCGCCGCCTCGCCGCAAACCCCAACCCAGATGCCGGCCCTCCTAGCGGCTTCGCAAATCAGTTCGACCGCACGCATGACCGCGGGATGGTCCGGCCGGTTCAGCCCCACGAGCCGCGGGTTGAGCCGGTCCGCCGCCATGACGTATTGCGTGAGATCGTTGGTGCCGATCGAGAAGAAATCCGCCTCGGCCGCAATCTCGTCCGCCATCAGGGCAGCCGCCGGGGTCTCCATCATCACCCCGACTGCGGGGCTGCCGACAGCGACCCGTTCGGCCTCAAGTTCGGCTCGGCACACCGCCAGGAGCCGCTTGACCGCGCGAAGCTCCTCCACGTCGGCGATCATCGGGACCATGATCTTCAGGTTTCCCACAACCGACGCCCGCAGCAGCGCCCTGAGCTGCGGCCGGAAGATGTCGTGCCGGTCGAGGCACATCCGAATCCCGCGCCACCCCAGGAACGGGTTTTGCTCTTGGCTCGCGTCGATACCGGCCACGGGCTTGTCGCCGCCCGCATCGAGCGTGCGCACGATCACCGGATGCGGCGCAAAGGCTCTGGCAAGTTTTTCGTAGACGGCGGCCTGCTCATCCTCGCTGGGCAAGGTACGGCGCTCCATGAACAGGAGCTCGGTCCGAAACAATCCGACCCCCATCGCGCCGGCCCGCAAAGCCAAATCGATCTCGCTCAGGGAACCGAGGTTGGCCGCGATCTCGATGAGCCGTCCGTCGCGGGTTCGCGGCTCCTGCCCGGCAAAGGACGACAAGGCTTCGCGGGAGGCGGCTTCGCGTTCGATCCGGCCCTGGAACATCACGACCTGGGCGTCGTCGGGATCGAGGGCGACCTCGCCGGTCGCTCCATCGAGTGCGATCCGGCCTGCGGCGCGCAGCAGCCTAGGGTCGACATCGTAGCCGAAGACGGCCGGAATGCCGTGCGTTCTGGCCATGATGGCTGCATGAGACGTGGCGGCGCCGCTGGCGCAAAGAAGTCCCGCAATCCGCGCCATGGGGGCTTTGGCGAGGTCGAGGGCGTTGATCTCCTCGGCAACCACTATGGCGCCCTCGGGCACGTCGGAGAGGCTGGTTTCGGTCTGCCCGAGAAGCGTCAGCACGACGCTTCGGGTTATGCCATGGATGTCTTCGGCCCGAGCCCGAAGGTAGGCATCGCTCACCTGCTCGAAGCGCTTCGCCAATTCTTCGCCCGCCAGCAGGGCTGCGCCCACGGCGTCCAGGCCACGTTGGATTCGGGCTTCCGTGGCCCCGGATAACTCGCCGTCGCGTGCCACCTCGATCAACGCGTCGATGATCTCGGCGTCCTGCGGGCTGTACTGGCCCATGGACCGGGTTTCGACCAGACCGGCGATGGTGGACTCGACCGCCGCCCTGTAGCGCGCCTGCTCCCCGGGGATTTCATCTTGTTCCAGCCGCCGGGGCTCCGCAACGAGCTTGGCGGGAAAGAACGGGAAGGCAACGCCGAGTGCGGTGCCTGGGCTGGCCGGAACGCCGCGCCTGGTCCGGTCGAGCGCTTCGGGCCGACCCCATCCCGCGGCGGCCGAGTCGGATGTCGCAGCATCGGGCGGCCCGGGTTGCGTCTCCGCAGGGGCCCTCACCTCGAGCCCTGCGCCGGGATCGCTCACGAACCGGGCCAGGCTTTCAACCGCCATCAGCGCGTCGTCGCCCTCGCCTCGTATGACGATCCGGTCCTCTTCCTTGACGGCCAGCAGCATGAGCTTGACCGCGCTCTTCGCATCGGCGCCCTGGCCCTCGCGAAGCACTTCCAGTTTCGATCGGAAGGTCTTCGCAAGCTTGACGAATTGCGTCGCAGGCCTGGCATGCAGGCCGTCGCGGACCATGACCGTGACGCTCCGTTCGCATTGCACGGTCGTTTGCTCAGCCGCACCATCGGACTGGCTTGGCAGCGATGCGATATGCGCCATCAGGCGCCCTCGATGGTGATGGTCGAGCCAACAACCATCATGGCTGCAAACGCCTTCCTGTCCGCCGCCTCGACGCAGATCTCGCCGGGGCGATCGGGGGTTGCCGCGCCGTTGAAGTTGATCACGACATGCCCGATGTCGGCGATCTTCCTCCAGGCGCGCTCGCCGACCGCCGTCACAGCCGCCGAATGGGCCCCCACGCTCAGCCTCGCTCCGACCGGAGGAGGCTCCGGACTGGGACCCTCCTCTACCAGATGAAGCACGGACACTTCAGCGAGTTCCGGCGGTGCGCCGAGCCCGTAGAGGATCAGCACGCCCCCTTCCAGCAATTCGGCCACCTCCGGTCCAACATCGACGATGGTCGCCTGGAAGAAGATTGTCATCAACCACTCGATACCTACAAAAAGAAGCTCGCCGCGTAAGCGATGAGCACCGAGACCGGACCCATGATCTGCCGGCTCAGCAGCACCGCAGGAACGCCGATCTCGATCGTCTTGGGCTTGGCCTCCCCCAAGGCGAGGCCCACGGGAACGAAGTCGCAACCGACCTGGGTATCGTAGGCGAAGAGCGCCGGAAGCGCCATGGCCGGGGCGATGGTACCGTTGGCGATTTGCGGTCCGATGATGGCGACCCCGATTACCTGGGCAATCACCGCGCCAGGGCCCAGGATGGGCGAGAGGAACGGCAGACCGCAAATCGCCGAAAGGATGATCAGCCCGAGGAAATTGTTGGCCAGGGGTCCCATGGGCTTAGCCAGGAGATCGCCGATCCCGGTGTAGAGGATCAGGCCGATCAGCATGGTCACGAAGGCCATGAAGGGCAGCACGTTGCGGATCACCTGGTCGATCGTGCGCCGTCCCGCATTGAAGAAGATGCTGACGGCGCGCCCCATGATCCGGCCGATCCGGGTCACGAGGCCCACGAAGCCGCCCTGGTCCATCGGCAGCCGCGCCGCAACGGGCCGGGTGGCGGTGGCCGAGGTCAGGTCGGCAGCACCGAGTCCGGTGGTCGGGCCCCTGCCCCCGACGCCGCTGCCGGCAGGCGTCGCGGCTCCGCCAGCGCCGGCTTGGGCCTGCTCGGCGTAGGTGAGGCTCGCCTCCTTGACGCCGGATACATAGATGTCCTCCGTAATGAATTGGGCGAGCGGCCCGGATTGTCCGACCGGCGTGAGATTGATCGTGGGAATCCGCTTGCGGGGATAAACGCCACACCGTGCCGTTCCGCCGCAATCGATCACCACGGCCGCGATCTCGCTTTCGAGCGGCGGCGCCCTGAAGCCATCGACCGCCGTGGCTCCCGTCATCTCGGCCAGCTTGTAGGCAACCGCCGGAATGCCGCCGCCCGTCACGGCGACGATCTTGTCGCGCTCGGGGGTCGGGGCAATCACCAACGGCCCGCCCCATCCGGTGGAGCCGCGTTCGACGCGGACGGCTTTGAATGTATCGACCATGATCGCCTCCCGCCTGGTCAGAGTTCCACGCCTTCGCGGTGGGCCATGATCTGGGTGATCTTCTCGGTGAGGATGCCCTTGAGCAGGATCACCACCACACCGACGCCGAAATACCAGATGGCGAGCTTTACGTGCCAGCCGGGCGGCAGTTTGCCGGCTGCCTCGAGGCCCTGCAGGGCCACGAGCACGCCGCCCCAGACGAAGAATTCGCCGGCGTTGGCATGCGGGAAAAGCCCGGTGATCGGATGGCAGAACGACACGGCCGAATCATAGAAGGCCGGCTTGTGCTTTTCTTCGAGGAAGGTGCCGAACGTGTAGGCCATCGGGTTGGTCAGGAAGAACATCGCGATGACCGGCAGGACGGTGTAGCGGGTCAGCGCGATCTTGCCGGCCGCGCGAGCCAGCCCGTGCACGCGCTGTTCGCCGACGAGTTCCGTGACGGCGTAGAAGGCGGTCATCAGCACCACCAGGGTCGGGATGATGCCGGTCACGAATCCGGCGAAGACCTCGCCGCCCTTCTGGAACACGCCGATGAAATGCTTGCCTGCCGTGCTCAGCCAGCCGAGCTGTTCCTCCTGCGCGGCGGCCTTGACCTTGTCGGCATAAGTGGCTGTATCGCCCGCCGCCGGGGCGGCGTTCTGGGCCAGCACGATCGTGTCGCGCGCCGCAGCATGAAGATCGGCGCCATTGCTCTTGGCCAGCGTGGCGGCGTGAAGAACCTGGTCCGTATGCAACGAAACGACCTGCAGGCCGTGGTTGAGCCCATCAGCGCCGTGCGCCAGCAGCATTGCCAACATCGTGGTCCCCTCCCCTTGTTCTTGTTCGCTCGTTCGCTGCCGAGATCGATAACGATGCTGTTCCGGCGTGCCTGTTGCGTTTCCCTCAGGAACCTAGGCGGAGCCAAGGCCCGGCAAGGCCCCGGCGGTTCTGCCGCGGGCGCGTTCGATCTGTTCCAGCGCCTGTCCCAGCGCCACGCGAAAGCCCTTGCGGGCCGCAAGTTTCGGGCGGCCTTCGGCCACAGCGGGATCGCGCAAGGCTGCAAGCCGCAGCCCTTCGAACCCCTCCATGACCTTGAACCTGGCGAAGACGCTGCGCCCCTCCATGAGCATCAGCCTTCGCACGATGTCGTCGGGTCCGATGATCAGGATCAGGATCATCCCCTTGCCCAGTACGGAGCGCGAATTTCCTGCCCCAAGATGGCCATCGGCCCATTGCCGGGAGATGCCGCCCATCACGGTGCGGTAATGGCGCATCTGCACCCAGGTGCCGATGGCCTGAAGAACCCAGACGACCGCGAGCAGAATCAGCCCGAACTGCCATAGAGCCACGCCACCCTCCCGCAAAATCGCCAAGGTTTTGCCCGGGCTTGACCATGTTCGATGAGACCATCCGCCCGGAATGCTGTCAATGAACGCATTTGAGATGGGCGATTGCCGGGCCGAACCTCCGGGGGCTATCGTCCGGCGCCCGGCCATTTCGGTCGGCGCGGAGCAAGCGCTTGGCGCGATGACAACAGGATTTTATCCGGGCGAGACCAGGATCCCGGGAACAGTCGAGATCGGGCTTGCTGCCGCGCTCAGGGCGCGTGCCGAAAAGCAAGGGCCCGTGACGATCGGGCTGGCCGGAGCCGGCCAGATGGGCACCGACATCGTGGTCGAGGCCTCCCTCATGCCGGGTGTCAGGATCGGGGCGATCTGCGAAGTGCGCGGCTCCGTCGCGCGCGAGGCCGCTGTGATGGCCGGCTATGGCGTGGACCGCATCGTGTCCGCGTCGCGGGCCGACGACATCGACCGGACGATCGAGCGCAACCACATCGCGATCACGGAAGACTACCAGGCTCTTTGCGGATCCGGCCTGATCGACGTCGTGATCGACGCGACCGGCAATCCCAATGTCGGAGCCCTGATAGCCCTCGAGGCCATGCGCAACGGCAAGCACGTGGTGATGCTCAACGTCGAGGCCGATATCGCGGTGGGCCGCTTTCTGCTGGCCGAAGCGCGTCGGGCGGGCGTGGTCTACACCGGCGCGGCAGGTGACGAGCCGGCCTGCACGCTGGAGCTCGTCGGCTTCGCCCAGAGCGTAGGATTCGAGATCGTCGCGGCCGGCAAGGGCAAGAACAACCCGCTCCGGTTCGATGCCGTCCCGGCCGACTACGAGGAGGAAGCGCACCGGCGCAACATGAATCCGCGCATGCTGGTCGAGTTCGTCGACGGGACCAAGACCATGGTCGAGATGGTGGCGGTCGCCAACGCGACCGGCTTGTTGCCCGACGTGCCCGGCATGCATGGACCGGCGGCGGCCCGCGACGACCTCGCGCAGGTGCTCTGCACGGAGGCCGACGGCGGCATTCTCACGCGGTCCGGTGTCGTGGATTACTCGATCGGCAAGGGGGTTGCGCCGGGCGTGTTCTGCATCGTCAAGCCGAGGCATCCCCGCGTGCTCGAACGCATGGTCGACCTCAAGGTGGGCCCGGGCCCCTGCTTCACACTGTTTCGGCCCTACCATCTCACCAGTCTCGAAACGCCGCTGTCGGCGGCCCGTGCGGTGGTGTTCGGCACGGCCGACATGCAGCCTCTCGAGCGGCCGGTCGCCGAATGCGTCGGGGTCGCCAAGCGAGACTTCAGGGCCGGCGAAACGCTCGGCAAGATTGGCGAGAACGACTACCGGGGCTTTGCCATGACCTGGACGGAGGCGCGGGACGCCGTCCTTGTGCCGCTCGGGCTCCTGGAGGGTGCGAAGGTGCTAAAACCGATCGGAAGGGGCGAGCGGCTGAGCTACGAAAACTGCGAACCGGACGGTTCGAAAGTCATCACGCAGATCCGGCGCCGTCTCGATCAATCCGACGCTGCCTTTGTGGAGGCGACTTGAAGGGGCGCTGCCAACCCGCCGCTCATTCCCGCGAACCCGGGGATCCAGGACGCCTCTCGACTTGCTTCTGGGCTCCCGCTTCCGCGGCAACGAGCGGAACTGCAGGGCCGTAAACAACGTGGCTCTAAGCTCCCGCCAGGCACCGGTGCTCGGGGACCGCATAGACGCGGTCGCTGCCGAGCGCGTGGGCGATGCGGCGCCCGGCCGTCAAAAGGCCCGCGAAGGCGGGATGGCGGAAGTTCAGGCCGCCCGCATAGGACCCGAAGGCCGGCATGATGCAGCGCGCCCCATCGGACACGAAGCAGCGCCGCCGCACGGCGCCACTGTTTCCCATGACGATCGCCACCGGATGAAGATGGCCGGCAATCTCGCCGCGCGCAGGGCTGGCTGCCGGCTCGTGCCGGAGCGTCAGCGGACCAAGCGACCATGCGGCCCGAGTCTCGCCGCCGACGCCCTCGGGCGGCGCGGGGTCGTGATTGCCCGTGAGCCACAGCCAGTCGCGCCCGGCCTGCAGGCGAGCAAGCGCGTCGCGATCGGCGCTCCCGAGACGCCTGGCGCCCTCGCGGTCGTGGAACGAATCGCCGAGCGCGATCACCTGCCGGGGTGCGTAGCGGGCCACGACGACCGCAAGTTTGGCCAGCGTCGCGGCACTGTCGTAGGGCGGCAGCATCATGCCCCGGCGGGCGAACGAGGAGCCCTTCTCGAGATGCAGGTCGGCGACGAGCAGCACGCGCTCGCCTTCATGGAACAGGGCGCCGAGCGCGTCGGCAAGCAGATCGATACCGGCCACATGCACGTGCGTGTGCATTCGCGTCGCCTCAGCCTGGCATCTCGCCGATGCCGTGGTCGTCCTCTGCAAAAGCTTCCCCGATCAGAACGTCCGCGGCTTCGGCCAGGATTGCATCCTGGGCCTCGCCATGGACGGGCTCGCGGCCGATCTCGAGCATGACCGGCACGGCGAGCGGTGAAATCCGCCTCAGGGGCTTGTGGATGATTCGCCCCCGGATGCGCGACAATAGCTCACCGAGGCGCTTCAAATCGAGGAGTCCGGTTGCCGCATCTTCGCGGGCGGCCCGGAGCAGGATGTGGTCCGGCTCGTGCCGGCGCAGGACGTCGTAGACGAGATTGGTCGAGACGGTCATCTGCCGTCCGGTCTTCTCCTTGCCCGGATAGCGGCGCTCGATCAGCCCGGCGATGGTGGCGCAGATGCGGAAGGTTCGCTTCATCAGCGAGGATTCGTCCAGCCATTCCTCGAGGTCGTCGCCCAGCATGTCTTCGGCGAAGAGGTCGTCGAGCGTCACGAGTTTGCGCGCCAGACGGGCCGAGAGGTCGCTCGCGGACCAGACCGCGATCGCATAATCGTTGGCCACGAAACCGAGCGGACGCAGCTTCGCCCGCTCCATGCGGCGGGTCAGCAGCATGCCGAGCGTCTGGTGCGCGAGACGCCCCTCGAACGCGTAGGCGACGAGATAATGCCGCCCGCCCCGCGGAAAGGTCTCGACCAGCATGGCATCGCGCGGCGGCAGGGCCGAGCGATGGCGCTGCAGCTCCAGCCATTCCTCGACCTGTCCGGGCAGGTTCCAGCCTTCGGGATGCGACGCCATGGCCCGGACCTGGGCGGCCAGATAGGTCGAGAGCGGAAACTTGCTGCCCGCATAGGCGGGGATCCTGGGCGTGTCGCTGGACGCGCGGGTGCACAAGGCCTCGTTCTCGACGATGGCCTGCAGGGCCAGGATCTCGCCGCCGAACAGGAAAGTGTCGCCCGGCAGCAGGGATTCGAGGAAGCCGTCCTCGGTCTCGCCGAGCACGCGACCGCCCCGGCCGATCGGCCCGGTCAGCGGCGCCTGGCCCGGGCGCGGTTGTTCCTCGCCCGCGCACCAGCCGCACCTTGAGCATGGTGGCCTGCACGATGGTGCCGACGTTCATGCGATATTGCTGGGCGATGCGTCCGTTCGAGACGCGCCAGCGCCCGTCCTTGGCCTGCCGGATCTTGGCGAAGCGATCATAGGCCCGCAGCGCGTAGCCGCCATGGGCCACGAACTGGACGGCGGCGTCGAATTCCTCACGGCCCAGGGCCGCGTAAGGCGCCGCGTCGGTCACTTCGTCGTAAAGATCGTCGGCCCAGAACGGCTCCGCGCAGGCCATGCCGAGAATGTGCTGGGCCAGCACATCGAGCGCGCCGGTACGCGGCACGGGCGTGTCCTGCACGCCGGCGGAAGCCGCCATGATGGCGGCCCGGCATTCGAGCACCTCGAAGCGGTTTGCCGGCACCAGGATGGCCCGGGAAGGTTCGTCGAGCCGATGGTTGGCGCGGCCGATCCGCTGGATCAGCCGGCTCGCGCCCTTGGGGGCCCCGACGTTGATGCAGAGGTCGACATCGCCCCAATCGACTCCGAGGTCGAGGGTGGCGGTCGCCACCACGGCCTTGAGCCGGCCTTCCGCCATGGCGGCCTCGACCCGGCGGCGCTGGCCGACATCGAGCGAGCCATGATGCAGCGCGATGGGCAGGTTGTCGCTGTTGATCCGCCACAGGTCCCAGAACAGCTGCTCGGCCTGGAACCGCGTGTTGACGAACAGCAGGGTCAGCTTGGCGGCCTTGACCGCGGCGTAGATCTCCCCGATGGCGTGTCGGGCACTATGGCCCGCCCAGGGCAGCCGCTCCTGCGTGTCGAGCATGGTGATATGCGCCGCCGCGCCTTCCGGGGCGATCACGAGGGCGGCCGGCGTTTCGTCCCGGCCCGTCAGGTAGGCGCGCAACTCGTCCGGCTCGCGCACCGTTGCCGAGAGTCCGACCGTCTGCACGCCCGGTGCGATGCGCCGAAGCCGGGCGAGATCGAGGGCCAGCAGGTCGCCGCGCTTGGAGGTCACCAGCGCATGCAATTCGTCGAGCACGATGCGCTTGAGGTCGGCAAACAGAATCTTGGCGTCGGGGCTGGCCAGCAGCAACGCGAGCTGTTCGGGGGTGGTGAGCAGGATGTCGGGCGGATCGCGGCGCTGGCGCTGGCGCTTGGAGGCGGAGGTGTCGCCGGTGCGGGTCTCGATCCGGATGGGCAGGCGCATCTCGGCGACCGGGGTGCCGAGATTGCGGGCGACATCGACCGACAGCGCCTTCAAGGGCGAGATGTACAAGGTGTGCAGAACAGGCCGGCGGGCCGGCGATGCCGCAAGCTCGACGAGGCTCGGCAGGAAGCCGGCAAGCGTCTTGCCGGCGCCGGTCGGGGCGATCAAGCAGCGCGCTCTGCCCGGCCTCGGCGCGAGCCAGAAGTTCGAGCTGGTGAGGACGAGGCGCCCAGCCCCGGGCCGCGAACCAGTCGAGGAAGCCTGCCGGGAGAAGGTTCGGTGCGGGTTTGTCGAGCACAGCCTCAAATTAGGGATGCCGGACCGCAACGGCGAGTCCCGCGTCGCGAACCCTCGATTTGATCTACGGTCGGAGAGTCCCGACGTGTAAACCAGACTCCATGCCGCGCGGGAACGAGATCGCAAGAGCTACGTTGATCTGCGATCGGCTGTGCAGCTCAAGCTCCGGGCCGGGTCGCACCGGCCCCTAAAATTCTGAGGTCCCCTTATGCTTCGTCGTATTCTGCTCCTCGCCGTTCTGGGATCGCTGGCGGCCGGGACAATGGCAGCCCCGGCGCAGGCTCAAGCCCTGCCGACCGCCCAGGCGATCGCTCCGGCCGGCACGCTCGATGCGACCTGCCGCTACCACCACCGCGGGCGTCGCCATTGGCACCACCACTGGCGCCGCCATCACCGGCACTACGGGTGGTACCATCATGGGCATCGCCACTGGCTCCGCCACTGGCATCATCATCATGGCGTGGCTGCTGTGCGGCATGTCGGTGGCTCGACCCTGCAATTCCATTGAGGCCACCGAGTTTTGATGGCCGATAAGGAGGAGCAGGCCGGCCCGAACGCACGTCCGGACGCCCCGACCCAGGAGCTTGGCGCCAGGCAGCGCGACTTCGGCGCCCAGGCCCGGATCGCGCTGGCAGCGGCATGGCGGCAGGCTCACGCATGGTTCGCACGGGCCGGAGCCGCCATGGCGTCCCGGCCCGCAAAGCCACGCTCGTCGCCAGGCGTCGCCGGACTCCGATCAACTGGCTGGCCCCCCGCATCGCAGCCGCTCAGGCGACCGCGCCCCCGAGTCTGGGGCAGCCTTGCGGTGGCGGGCTGCATCGCCTTGGTGCTGCCGATCGGGTTTGCGCTTTATTGCCTGGCGTCGCTTCCGGTCGAAGGCGGGCTGCAGGTCGATCCGGCGCAGCACGCCATTGTGATGCAGGCCGGCGATGGCGAAACCTTCGCGACACGCGGCGTGTTTCGCGGCGCCAAGCTCACCGCCGACGACCTTCCGCGCTATCTCGGGCCGGCGATCGTGGCCATCGAGGACCGTCGCTTCTACCAGCATTCCGGGATCGATCCGCGCGGCACGTTCCGGGCGCTGTGGCGCGACCTGCGGGCCGGGGGCGCATCGCGGGAAGGCGGATCGACCATCACCCAGCAGCTCGTCCGCAACACCTATCTGTCAGCCGACAAGACGTTGCGCCGAAAAGTCCAGGAGGCGCTGCTTTCGCTGTGGCTGGAACGACAATTGTCGAAGGACGAGATCCTGCTGCGCTACCTCAACACCGCCTATTTTGGAGCCGGGTCTTTCGGGGCCGATGCTGCGGCGCATCGCTATTTCGGGAAAAAAGCCAAGGACTTGACCTTGGCCGAATGCGCCATGCTGGCGGGCCTTGTGCGGGCCCCGTCCCAGCTCGCGCCCACACGCAACTTCGGCGGCGCCAAGGAGCGTGCCGACACGGTGATCCAGGCGATGGTCGATACGGGCGCCATCACGCCGCAGGAGGCCGACAAGGCCCGAGCCGAACAGGTGAACCTCGCGACCCCGCCCGAAACCCCGCCGGGCGCCAATTATTTCGTCGACATGGTGAGCGCGGAAGTGAAGCGCCTGCCGAACGGGAATGCGGGCGATCTCACGCTCGGCACCACGCTCAACCTGGAACTCCAGCGTCTCGCCGAAGGGGTGGTCGAGAGGCGGCTCGCTGCCGAAGGCGCCCGCAAGGACGCTAGCCAAGGCGCCATGGTGGTGATGGGCACCGATGGCGCCATTCTGGCCATGGTCGGGGGCCGCGACTACGAGGCGAGCCAGTTCAACCGCACCATCCAGGCCAAGCGCCAGCCGGGCTCGCTGTTCAAGCTGTTCGTGTACCTGACCGCTTTCGCCAAGGGCTACACGCCCGATTCGGTGATGACCGACCAGCCCGTGCGGATCGGCGATTGGGAACCGCAGAACGCGTCCTCGCGCTTCAAAGGCCGCATGGACCTGCGCAGCGCCTTCGCAGATTCGGTCAATACGGTCGCGGCGCAGCTCGGTGCCGCGGTGGGTATTCCGGCCGTGATCGAGACCGCGAGGCGCCTCGGCGTGCAATCGGACCTGCCCACCGTGCCGAGCCTGGCGCTCGGGACCGCGGAGGTCACCCTGCTGGAAATGACGCGCGCCTATGCGGCTGTCGCGGCCGGGGTCCCGTCGCTCGAAGGATTCGGGGTGCGCACGATCCGCGGCGCCAACCAGCAGGCGCTCTACACGCGCCCCCCGACCACCTCCGCACTCGATCCCGCCACCGCCCAGCAGCGGGCCATGATGCTGGATCTGCTGCAGGCCGTGGTGACGGAAGGCACCGGCAAGGCGGCCCGGCATTCCGCGGCTGACGATCGGCGGCAAGACCGGGACCACCCAGGACTTTCGGGATGCCTGGTTCATCGGCTTCACGCATGACCTCGTGGTCGGGGTCTGGGTCGGCAACGACGACAATTCGCCCATGAAGGGGGTGGTGGGCGGCGACATACCCGCCTCGATCTGGCACGATTTCGTCGAACGAGCCGAACCGATCGTCGCACCCAAGGTGGCCGCCGCAGCCCCGACCGCGCCAGCGGCGCCCCAGGGCGTTCGCCCGCCGACCTCAGATGCACCCGCACCGGCTGACCAGCAGCCCCAGGCGGCAGCCGGCCTGCGCGGCTTCCCCGAGGTGGTCGATACGGGGACTTTGGCGTTCGACGACAAGCTCGTTCACCTCCAGGGGGTCGCGGGCGAGAACGGACGGATGGCGCGACAACTGGCCCGCTACATGCGCCGTCGCGAGGTCGTCTGTGCCGAAGCTACCGGAACCGCGCAGCGCTGCCGGATCGGCACCGAGGATCTGTCCACCATGATCCTTGCCGCCGGAGGTGCCCGGGCTTCGGACGACGCTCCCCCTGAGCTTCTCGCGGCCGAGGAGCAGGCCCGCTCGGCGCGGCTCGGCATCTGGCGCTACGAGCAATGAGCCTTGTCCATGTGGCGGTTTCGACACATAGCCCAGAATACACGGATCTATAGTTCGTGATTAATGCATCGTAACTGCACATCCTGCACTGATCGACGCCCTTTAATAGAATTATAATCTGCCGCCGGCAGTATAGCTTCAGTGCGCAGGACTCGTCCTGCCGGTTCGAGACTTGGAGCAGCCGCGATGTCTTCCATGGGCCGAAGGACCACGAGCGTGGCAGTCGTCCTGCTGATGGGCGCCGGACTGCTCGCGAGCGCCGCGAGCGCGGCCGACCTCAGCAGGTCGAGCGTGATCCTCGGGTCCATGTCGGCGCCTCTCGTTCGCTACGATGCCTATGGCTATCCGGTCTACGCCGCTGCGAGCGCCCACGCGATCGCTCCCTTCGGAGGAAGCCCGGCGTGTCCGGTCGGCCTGCAGCCGACCTACGATGCCAGCGGCAACTTTGCAGGCTACGGCCCGATCAGGATTTGCCAATAAATATTCCTTGACAAGCAACTTCTCGCTTCGCGGGCGGTTGAATGGCCGGACCAGGAGGGCAGCATCATGGAAACGAATTCTTCGAAGCGGTCGATGCGCCGGCTCGGAATCGTGCTTCTTGCGTGCTTTATCGGCGCGCCTCTGGCGGCCGCCCCGCTGGCCTACAATTCCGGCGAATTCAACTTCCGTCCGCTGACGATCAACAAGAGCCTGCGCGTCGTAAAGGCGTTCGGTGCGGACGACGAAGACTGCGTCTTCGTGATGCGTCGCGTTCCCCGGCCCGACGGGCAACTGCATACGGCCAAGAAGCTCGTCTGCAACGACTGACCCCTTTCAGACCTCGCGGAAGCAATCAGCTGCGGTAATGTCCGCCAGCCAGATCCTGACATCCACCCCGGTCGGGCTTTATTGCCCGGCCGGGGATTTTCATGTCGACCCCCTGCGGCCGGTACCACGGGCGCTGATCACGCACGGCCATTCGGATCATGCACGCGCCGGCCACGGCGCCGTGATGGCAAGCGCCGAAACGCTGGCCATCATGGCGCTGCGCTACGGCGCGGAGTTCACGGCACAACGGCAGGTTGCCGTGCTGGGCGAAACGATCCGGATCGGGGACGTCTCCGTCTCGTTCCATCCGGCCGGGCACGTGCTGGGCTCGGCCCAGATCGCCATCGAACAGGCGGGTTATCGGCTGGTCATCTCTGGGCGATTACAAGCGCGCACCCGATCCGACCTGCCTGCCTTTCGAGCCCCTCCGCTGCCAAGCCTTCATCACCGAGGCGACTTTCGGCCTGCCGGTGTTCCGCCACCCCGATGCCGCGGCTGAAACCGAGAAGCTGCTCGCCTCGCAGCGTCTGTTCCCCGAGCGCACCCACATCGTCGGCGCCTATGCGCTCGGCAAGGCGCAGCGCATGATGGCGCTGCTGCGCCAAGCCGGCTACGAGCGGCCGCTCTATATCCATGGCGCGCTCGAGCGCCTGACGGAGTTCTACCAGCAGAGCGGGATCGCGCTCGGCGATATCCGCCGCGTGGTGACGACCGACCGTGCGAAGCTCGGCGGCGAGATCGTGCTGTGCCCGCCCGGAGCCATCAAGGAATTGTGGGCGCGCAAGTTCCCCGACCCGATCACGG
The DNA here is from genome assembly GCA_963851175.1 of uncultured Alphaproteobacteria bacterium. GTDB lineage: Bacteria > Pseudomonadota > Alphaproteobacteria > Rhizobiales > Beijerinckiaceae > Lichenihabitans. The sequence goes on from CAWKNU010000002.1 coordinate 103,354, forward strand.
TGGCGGCCTCGGGCTGGATGCGGGTGCGGGCGCGGGCGCGCCAGAAGGGCGTGGAACTGCCGCTCGTGGTTTCCGATCATGCCGACTGGCCGGAGCTCTGCGCCACCGTGCTCGAGACCGGCTGCGAGGAACTCTGGGTCACCCATGGCGAGGCCGACGCGCTGGTTCATTGGGCCGGCAGCCAGGGCCTCGATGCGCAGCCTCTGCACATGATCGGCTACGGCGAGGAGACCGAAGACGAAGAGCCGGTCGCGGCATGAAAGCCTTCGCCCAATTGCTCGACCGGCTGGCCTTCGAACACAGCCGCAACGGCAAGCTCCGGCTGATGACCGAATATTTCCGGACCGTGCCGGACCCCGAGCGCGGCTATGCCCTGGCGGCCCTGACGGATTCCCTGACCTTCGCCAATGCCAAGCCGGCCATGATCCATGGTCTCGCGGCGGAGCGGACCGATCCGGTCCTGTTCGCCATGTCCTACGATTATGTGGGCGACCTCTCCGAAACGGTCGCGCTCATCTGGCCGGCCCGACCGCACGACGAGCAACCTCCGACCCTGTCCGAGGTGATCGAGACGCTGGCCTCGACCGGCAAGCTCGCGCTGCCCCGGCAGATCGAGCGCTGGCTCGACGCGCTCGACGAGACCGGCCGCTGGGCCCTCCTCAAGCTGATTACCGGTTCGCTGCGCATCGGCGTTTCGGCCCGCCTCGCCAAGACCGCGGTGGCGGGGCTCGGGCCCTATGCGCCGGACGACATCGAGGAAGTCTGGCACGGGTTGAAGCCGCCCTACGAAGGCTTGTTCGCCTGGGCAGCCGGCGAGGGCGAGCGGCCGGACAGCACCGACCCGACGCCCTTCCGCACCCCCATGCTGGCCCATGCGGTCGACGAGGCGAAGGATTTTGCGGCTCTCGCGCCGCAGGAGTTCTCGGCCGAATGGAAGTGGGACGGCATCAGGGTGCAGGCCGTGACCGGCTTCGATTCGCACGGCAGGCCGGCGGCCCGGCTGTATTCGCGCAGCGGGGACGATATTTCCGGCGCATTCCCGGACCTGATGGACAGCCTCGCGAGCGGCCGCTTCGGCCACGCGGCGCTCGACGGCGAGCTGCTGATCGTCACCGAGGGACGGGTCGAGCCCTTCGCCAGCCTGCAGCAGCGCCTCAATCGCAAGACCGTGTCGGCCAAGACCATTGCCCGCTACCCGATCCATATGCGGGCCTATGACCTGCTGATGGAGAACGGGGAGGATCTGCGACCCCTGCCCTTCGGCGAACGGCGGCCACGCCTCGAAGCCTTCGTGGCGGCGCTCGGCGATCCGCGCATCTCGCTCTCGCCCGTCATAGGCTTCGCGGATTGGGACGAGTTGGCGCGCTTTCGGCTCGATCCGACCGAGGCCGGCGCCGGCGAGGACGCGGACGCGATCGAGGGGCTGATGCTGAAGCGGCGCGACAGCCCCTACGTGCCGGGCCGCCCCAAGGGCCTCTGGTTCAAGTGGAAACGCCAGCCATTCAACATCGACGCCGTGATGATGTATGCCCAGCGCGGTCACGGCAAGCGCGCCTCCTTCTACTCGGACTACACGTTCGGGGTGTGGAAGCAGGGGGAGAGCGGCGAGCAGCTCGTGCCGGTCGGCAAGGCCTATTCGGGCTTCACCGACCAGGAACTCGTGAAACTCGATCGCTACGTGCGCAACAACACGGTCGCGCGCTACGGGCCGGTGCGGGAGGTCAAGCACGGCCGCGACTCAGGCCTTGTGCTCGAAGTGCTGTTCGAGGGGCTGAACCGCTCGACGCGTCACAAGTCGGGTGTCGCCATGCGGTTCCCCCGCATCGCCCGCATTCGCTGGGACAAGCCCGCCGCCGAGGCGGACCGCTTCGAGACGCTGGAACAGTTCATCGCCGGCGAAGGCGAACGGTGATCGACGAAACGCGTGAACCTGAGCGCCTCAGGTGGCGACCCATGAGCATGCTCCATGGGAGGGTATCATGCTCGCCATCTCGATCCGCCGCTACCGCTACCGCGAAGCCGCCGCATTCTACATCCGCCACACCGGTGCCCGCCCGCCCCGCCGCGTCCTGCGCACCATCTGGGATCTGTCGGCTGAGCGATAGCCGGCCAGGTTGACACGCCAATATTGGACCGTAAATTGGTCCAATATTGGAGATAGCATGCAGATCTCTGTCACCGACGCGAAAGGACAGCTCACCGAACTTGTCCGGCGCGCGGAGGCTGGCGACGAGGTAGTGCTGACGCGACACGGGCAACCGGCCGCCCGCATCGTCGCGATCCGGCCAAAGCCGATTGCGCCTGCCGCCCGACGGGCGCTGATGAACGCCGTTCGCGCCGAAGCCTTCGCGGAAGGCCGCCCAGGGACCGGATGCGGCGCGCAGCCAGGATTTTCTGTACGACCATGACGGCCTGCCGAAATGATCGCGGTGGACACGTCCGCCCTGATGGCCATCGTGCTGGACGCACCGGAGGCGGAGCCCTGCATGGCTGCGCTCGAAGCGGAGCGCGAGGTTGTTGTTTCGGCCGGCACCGCTGCCGAAGCCCTCATCGTCGCCGGTCGCCGGGGAATCGGGCCTGAGATGGAAAAGTTGATCGACGGCCTCGGCCTGGAGATCGTTCCTGTCACGGCGGAAGGCGCCCGGCGGGTTGCCAAGGCCTATGAGCGCTGGGGCAAGGGCCTTCATCCTGCCGGGCTCAACCTGGGCGATTGCTTCGCCTATGAGGTCGCCAAAGCACATTCCTGCGCGCTTCTGTTCGTGGGGAACGACTTCGCCCGCACGGACCTCGACGCCGTCCTGCCCCGACCGGACCTTTGAGCATGCCTCTCACCGGTACGCCCCGCCCCGAATGGCTGACCTTCGACTGCTACGGCACACTCATCCAATGGGACGAAGGCCTGCTGGCCGCGGTGGGCCGGATCCTGGCCGAGCAGGAGGCCAGCATCGATCCTCGCGCTTTGATTAGAACTTACGACACGTTCGAACATGCGTTCGAGCAGGAATTGCCGCATAGGCCCTTTCGCGAACTGGCCGGCATGGCGCTGCAGCACGCGATGGCGGACTTCGATCTCGATTGCTCAGACCGGGACGTCGAGACGCTGACGGCCAGCATCCCGGCCATGCCGCCCTTCCCCGAAGTGGTCGGCGCATTGGGTGCGTTGAAACAGGCCGGCTTCAGGCTTTGCATCACCTCCAACACCGACGACGCGCTGATCGCCGGCAACGTGGCGCAGCTCGGCGGCCATATCGACCGCGTGATCACGGCCGAGCAGGCCGGGGCCTACAAGCCCTCGCCCAAGATCTTCAACCATGCGCATCGCGCGCTCGGCGTCACCAAGGACGACATCGTCCACATCTGCGCCAGCCCGCAGCTTGATCTCGTGGCGGCGCGGGACCTCGGCTTTCGCTGCATCTGGATCGATCGCGACACGGGCCGCAAGGCGCCGGCAGATTACGTCCCGGATGCCGTGCTGTCGCGTCTGGACGAGGTGCCACCCCTGTTCGCCGGGCTCGGCTGGATGTAAGCCGAGGCAACCTCCGCGACGGAATCATTATGGCCGAACAGATCAACACAGGCGAACTTGCCTCACCGGCGCTGCTGCGCAACTCCAGCCTCGACGAGGAGTCGCTGGCAGAGGCACGCATTGATCTCGCGGCCTGCTTCCGGATGGCCGCCAAGCTCGGTTTCGAGGAAGGCATCTGCAATCACTTCTCGGCTCTGGTGCCCGGCCGCGACGACCTGTTTCTGGTCAATCCTCTGGGTCTCGCGTTCGAGGAGATCACCGCCTCCAGCCTGCTAATGTGCGATTTCGATGGGAATGTGCTTTCGGGACACGGCAAGCCTGAGGCGACGGCCTTCTTCATCCATGCTCGGTTGCACCTGCGCAAGCCTGGCGCCCGGGCGGCGTTCCACACCCACATGCCGAACGCGACGGCGCTTTCCATGGTGGAAGGCGAGCCGCTCGTCTGGGCCGGACAGACGGCGCTGAAATTCTATGGCCGCACGGCGGTCGACGACCAGTACAACGGGCTTGCGCTCGACGCACGCGAAGGGGACCGGATCGCTGCGGCCATGGGCACGGCGGACATTGTGTTCCTCAGGAACCACGGCGTAATGGTGACGGGACCTACCATCGCCGAGGCTTGGGACGACCTCTATTACCTCGAGCGGGCCGCCGAAGTGCAGCTCAAAGCCATGAGCACGGGCCGGAAGCTGACGCCCGTCTCACCAGAGGTGGCCCGCAAGACCTACGAGCAGATGCGGCGCGTCGATCCGGGCGGCGCCGCCCTGCACCTCGAAAGCATGAAGCGCCGCCTGGCCAAGACCGAGCCGGAGTTCCTGCAGTAAGCCACCACCCGAGGCACGGGTCAGCGCTTCAGTATCTTGGCCGCGATGCGCTTTTCCTCGTCGGGATCGATCTCCACTGGGGTGCTGGTGTCGTCCGGCAAGCCGGCTCCGGTCGAGGAGATCGTCTCGTTGCGGGGCCGGGCATTGGGGCCGGTCGAAATCGAGGCCGGGTCGCGCTTTCCCGGTCCCTTGGTTTGGTCCGTGTCGCTCATGGCGGGATCCTCTTCGGTCGACGGCAATGGCTCCAAGCGCCGCCGCGATCGCATCGTCGACCCGCTCCAGCCAGACGAATTCGAGCTTGTTGCGGGCCTCCTCGGGAATGTCCTCGTAGTCGCGCCGGTTGCGGGCCGGCAGCATGACCCGCGTCAGCCCGGCACCCGCCGCCGCGACCACCTTTTCCTTGATGCCGCCGACCGGCAGCACCAGGCCGCGCAGGCTGATCTCGCCCGTCATGGCGGTGTCGCTGCGGACCGGTCGGCCCGACACCAGCGAGGTCAGGGCCGTGAACATGGCGACACCGGCACTCGGCCCATCCTTGGGGGTCGCGCCCGCGGGCACATGGACATGGATGTCGTGGCGCTCGAACACGGATTGGTCGATGCCGAACGAGGCGGCGCGGTTCTTCAGCAGGCTCAATGCCGCCTGGGCGCTTTCCCGCATCACGTCGCCGAGCTGGCCCGTCAGTATCAGGCCGCCCTTGCCGGGCGTCCGGGTCGCCTCGATGAACAGGATGTCGCCGCCGACCGGCGTCCAGGCGAGGCCCGTCGCGACGCCCGGGATGCTGGTCCGCATCGCCACTTCGTTCTCGAAGATCGGCGGCCCGAGCACGGCCGCAAGGTCCGCGACCCCGACCTCGACGTGCTCCGTGCTGCCCTCGGCGATCCGCACCGCGACGCTGCGCATGATGCGGCCGATCTCGCGTTCGAGCGCTCGCACGCCTGCTTCGCGCGTATAACTCTGGATCGTGGCGCGCAGCGCCTCGTCGTCGATGTCGACCTGCGCGGGCTTGAGCCCGTTGGCTTCGAGCTGCCGGCGCACCAGATAGCGCCGCGCGATCTGCAGCTTCTCGCCCTGGGTGTAGCCCGCGAGGCTGATGATCTCCATGCGGTCGCGCAGCGGCCCGGGGATGGTGTCGAGCATGTTGGCGGTGGCGATGAACACGACGCGGGACAGGTCGAACGGCACGCCGATGTAATTGTCCCGGAAGGTGCCGTTCTGCTCGGGGTCGAGCACTTCCAGCATGGCGGCCGAAGGGTCGCCCTGGATGCCGCGGCCCATCTTGTCGATCTCGTCCAGCATCATCACGCCGTTGCGGGCGCCGGCCTTGCGCAAGCCCTGGACGATGTTGCCCGGCAGCGCCCCGATGTAGGTGGAGCGATGGCCGCGGATCTCCGCCTCGTCGTGCACGCCGCCGAGGCTGACCCGCACGAAGGGCCGCCCCATGGCGCGGGCGATCGATTGGCCGAGCGACGTCTTGCCGACCCCGGGCGGGCCGACGAAGCACAGGATCGGCGCCTTGCCGTTCGGCGCGAGCTTGCGCACCGCCAGATATTCGATGATGCGCTGCTTGATCTTCTCGAGGCCGAAATGATCCTCGTCGAGGATGCGGCGCGCCTCCGCGATATCGATCGGCTTTTCTTCCGGCAAGCCCCAGGGCAGTTCGACCATCCAGTCGAGATGCGCCCGGATCATGCCGGTTTCGGGCGAGGCCTCCGGGCTGCGCTCGTAGCGGCGCAATTCCTTGCGGGCCTGGGCCTCGGCCTCGGCCGGCATGCCGGCCTTCTCGATGGCCGCGCTCAGCTCGGCGACCTCCTGCCCCTTGCCCCCGTCCTCGCCGAGCTGGCGCTGAATGGCCGCGAGCTGTTCGCGCAGCACGGCCTCGCGCTGCCGCTCGTCGAAGGTGGCCTTGGTCTGCCGGCCGATCTCGTTGGTGATGCGCAGCACCTCGACCCGGTGCGCCAGCAGCCGGGACACCTTGTCCATCCGGGAGACCTGATCGATGGTTTCCAGGATCTCCTGCTTCTCGTCGGGCGTGATGTCGATATAGGCCGCGACGAGATCGGACAGGCTCGCAGGCGTTCCGGCCGATTGCACGGCGCCGATCAGCTCCTGCGGCACCTGCGGCAGCAATTGCAAGGCCTCGAGCGCCAGCCGGCGCAGGTTCAGGAAGCGCGCCTCGATCTCGGGCGAGCGTGCGTCCTGTTCGTCGAGCCGCAGCACGCGCGCCGCGAAATAGGGCCGCTCGCGGACGTAGTCGGTGACCTGGAACCGCTGCTCGCCCTGCACCACGATGTGGTGCGTGCCGTCCGGCGTATTCACGTAGCGCAGGATGTTGGCGACCGTGCCGATCCGGTGCAGATCGATGGCGGACGGGTCCGCATTCTCGGCGTCGCGCTGCATCAGAATGCCGATCTGGCGCTCTTCGCGCACCGCCTGCTGGGCGGCCGCGACCGAACGCTCGCGCCCGAGCGCGATCGGGAACACGGTGCCGGGGAACAGGACGGTGTTGCGGACCGGCACGATGAATCAGCGCGTCCGGACGGCAGCGGGGTCTGGCCAGCCGGGCTATCCCGTGTTCCGGGCACTGCACTGTTCCCGCCACTCTCGGACGGGCCGGGAAAATCGGAGTCGGAGGGCATCATCGGGCCTTGTGCAGACTGATCAGGAGGCAACCGTCGTGCGCGGTGCGGCGGACGCCGTCGTACCGGCCGGCGGGCACAGGGATGCGCCGTTCGAAGCGCCCCTGCGGCAGTTCGAGGCGATGAATGACGGCCGTCTGCAGTTCGGGCGGAAGCGTGCGGCGTCCGGAAACCACCAGCACGCAGTCGTCGACCGAAGCTTCCACCTGTTCGGGCGCGACGCCGGGCAGCGCGATCAGGATCAGCACCTCGCGCTCGGTCTCGATCACGTCGACCGGCGGCGACCAGGCCGGCCGCCGCGCCGCCTGCCGGGGCTGGAAGAACTGGTCGTGCATGCGCTCGGCACGCGCCAGCATTTCGACGGCTTCGGACCACATCCAATTCTGGTCGTCTCTCGTCATGGTCCCCATCCTGGACCGCCAGGCCGCCATCGGGTGGCCGCGGTTCGCGCTGTGAAAACTTCCGGCACGGTGGTTGGTTGCGGGAGCCTCAGTCCAGGATCTTCTGCATGAAGAGAAGGTCCAGGTAGCGCCCGAACTTGAAGCCGACCTGCGGGAGCAGCCCGACGCGCTCGAACCCGAACCGCTCATGCAACCCGATAGACGCTATATTGGAAGCGTCGAGGCCTCCTACCATGGCATGCTTGCCAAGCGCCGCGGCGCGCTCGATCAGCGCCGGCATGAGCCGGGCTGCGATGCCGCGCCGCTGATGGGCCTTGTTGACGTAGACCGAATGTTCGACGGTCTTGAAGTAGCCGTCGTGCGGCCGGAAATCGCCGAAGGACGCGTAGCCGAGCACGGCGCCGTCTTCGGCCGCGACCAGGAACGGAAAGCCCCTGCCCTGCCGCTCGGCCACGAAAGCGCGGCGGTTATCCAGATCGACCGGATGGAACGAGAAGATCGCCGTGGTGGTGGCAATCGCATCGTTGTGGATCGCCAGAATGCCAGGCAGGTCGTCTGGAATGGCTTCACGGATGATCATGGATGTCCTGTTCGCGGGAATGCCGGAATGAGGCCAGATCCCCTGCGTCATCATGGCCGGGCTTGTCCCGGCCATCCACGCCACAGATCACGCGTTCAAATCCTCGTAAAGGTCACGCCATTCCGGATTGAGATCGAGGATGACGCGAACCATCCCGCAAGATAGCACCCGCGTGGATGGCCGGGACAAGCCCGGCCATGACGACGGAGCCAGGCCGGTCAACTCGCGTTCGTTGGGCGGGAACTACACTCCGAAGGCAGCAAGCCTTGACCGCCGGGACAAGCCAATCTCCCCCGCATCGTCATGGCCGGGCTTGTCCCGGCCATCCACGCCACAGATCACGCGTTCAAATCCTCGTAAAGGTCACGCCATTCCGGATTGAGATCGAGAAGGATGAGGGACGTACCTTCCAGGCGCGCCTCCAGTGCTTCATGGTGTGTTCGCGCTGGATCGCGTCCCGGATGTCGGAAAATGGCTCGTACCAGACGAGGCGTCCGAGGCCATAGCGCTGTGTGAAGCCCTTGAATGCTGCCGTCCGGTGCTGCCAGACCCGCCGTCCGAGATCGCTCGTGACGAGGTTGGCATCGCGTGGATGGCCGGGACAAGCCCGGCCATGACGCGGAGCGAGTGTCCGGATCACCGGCACTGCATTCCAAAGGGAGCAAGCCGGGTGGACACAAACGTCCCCCCCCGTCATGGCCGGGCTTGTCCCGGCCATCCACGCCACCGATCATGTGTTCAAATCTTCGTAAAGGTCACGCCATTCTGGATTAAGGTCGAGAAGGCGCCCGGTCAGTCCGAACTCTCCGGCACGCGGGCGCGGCGCCGCGCATTGCCCTCGGCCCAATCGAGTTCTTCCTCGATTGCGTGGTAGGCATCGTCGCCGATTTCGCGGTCCTGCCGCAAGCGGTAGAGAGCCTTGCGTTCGGCCTTGATGGCCTTGAGACGCAACCGACCGAAGACCTGCGGGCGGAGCCATTTCGTGGCTTCGTCGCCCAGGGCCACTTTGTATTCCTTGCGCAGCACCGCGGCTTCCGGCTCGCTCGCGCTTTCGAGGGCTGCCAGGGCCGCTCGCGTAACCTCCTGGCGGGCGACGTCTCGCTCCCGGTCGACCATCCCATCATCCGACAGCTTGAGCCAACGCAACAACGGCCCCAGCGTCAGCCCCTGCAGGACCAGCGTGCCGAGCACCACCGAAAAAGCTGCCGTGATGAGCAGATCGCGGTGTGGAAACGGCGCCGTCCCATTGACGCCGATCGGCAGGGCCAGCGCCGTGGCAAGGGTCAGCAAGCCCCGCATGCCGCACCAGCCCACCACCAGCGCGCTTTTATAGCTGCGCATCGGCTTCGTTTGCGACCCGCCTTTACCTCGGCCCTGCAGCGCCCGCACGAACGCGTTATAGACCATCACCCACACCATGCGGACCACGATCACGGTCAGGAGAACGGCTGCCCCGAACATCAGATAGGGCCTGAAGCCGCCGTCGACGTGCTTCACGATCTCCTGCAGTTGCAGCCCGATCAGGATGAAGGCCAAAGCGTTCAGCACATAGACCGCCACCTCCCAGACCGCGTAGGACCCCCGCCGATTCTCGGCGTCCTGCCGGGCCGCGGCCGTCTGGGCCAGCACCACCGCGTAGATCACGACGGTGAGGACCGGAGACACGTCCACCCGATCGGCGAGGATCCAGACCGCGAAGGTGCCGACGAACTGGGTCACGACCGAGATCGCCAGATCGGTGATTCTTCGTGTGAGCCAAGTGTAAAGGCGCGCCAGCCCCCAGCCCAGGACGACGCTGCCGACGATGTTGAGAAGCAGCAGCGGCACCGCGGTCCAGGGCGTCAGTGCCGTGCCCACGGCCGCACCGACCGCGATGCGATAGACCAGCAGAGCGCTGGCGTCGTTGAGCAGTCCCTCGGCCTCGAGGATCACCATGAGGCGATGCGGCGGCGAGAGCTGGCGCAGCACGGAGGTGGCCGCCACCGCGTCGGGCGGTGCCACGATGGCGCCGAGCGCGATCGCGACCGCCCAGGGCAGGTCCGGCACGAGATGCCGGGCCACGACCGCCACGGCCGCGATGGTCAGGCCCACGGCGACCAGCACCAGTCCCGTGACCGGAATCCAGTTGTCGCGCAGGTCGCGCGGCGAGGTGTCGAAGGCCGCGTCGAGCAGAACCGGCGCGACGAACAGGGTCAGGGCAAGATTGGGGTCGAGGGCGATCGCCGGCACATCGTAGGGCACCAGGGCCAGCGCCACGCCGGCGAGCGCCAGCAGCGCCGGATAAGGCGCGCCGATCTTCTGGGCCAATGCCGTGAGCAGCGCCCCGGCCAGCAGGAGCGCGATGACGAGTTCGAAAAGCAGCATCGGCGGAGTTTAGCCGAGGATGATGACGGGTGCACGATTACGATCGGACCCGCTATCCAGTCGCAGCCCCAGGCTCAGGCCGGGTCGGCGCGGGCCGCGTAGCAGCCGTATTTCGCGAAATGGATGTGCACATAGGCGGCCCGAGGAGCGGCGAGCAATTCCGCCAACGCGGGCGCAAGCTCCCTGCCCTCGGACAGTTCGGCCGCGACGATCATGGCGCGGTCATCGAAAGCGCGCAGCGACAGCATCCTCGACATGAACAGTTCGGGGACTTCACCGATGGCCGGGCGCGCCTGTTCGACTCCCTCGCGCACATAGATCGCGTGAGACGCGCGGAAAGGCGAGATGCCCTGCTGGTGCTCGTAATTCAGCAGGATGACTTCGTCGCCGATCTCGGCCGTGGCAAGACTGATCCGGCAGGGAAGCTCGCAGGACGTGTCGGCAGTAAGCCGGACCGCCCGATGGGCGGCCAGTTCGCCGACCGACATGGAGAAAAAGGGCAGGAAGCGGGCAGGCTCGAGGGCCTTGATCTGGAAGCTCATGTGGTTTCTCCTTCCCACACAAGCTATCCTGCGGCTTCAGGCGCCGCGTCCCGGTTGTTGCTGTCTCATCTCTGGCCAGCGGCGCTCCATTACGCAGCCGCGATCGCCTTTTCGATGTCCTGAACCGAGTGGCCGGTCAGGTCCTTGTGGATTTCGCCAACCAGCACGGCAGACAGCTGCTTGTGGTAGTGCTTCCGCAACTCGCCGAGGGTGCGGGGGGCCGCGACCACGACGAGCGCGGTGATCTTCCCCTCCAGCACCTGACGATTGAGCACATCGGCGACGCCGGCCGAAAAGCTGTCCTCCTCGACCTGGCTCTCGTCGGGATTGGCGGCGCTGCTGTGATGGCGGCCGCCGGACCCCTTGTTGTCGCTCTCCACATCGGCGGCCGGCAAGGCTGTTAGTTCGGGGTGACTTTCATGGCCCGTGTTGCGGAACATATTGAGTTTTTCGCCGTCCGCGACCGCGACCGTAGCTCCGGGGGAAAGCAGCATGCAGATCTCCAGATGAATGAGGCCGGCCGAAAACCAGCGCATTAGCTGGGCGGCACGCCGCAGCCATTCTGGAACCTCAACGCGGCCGAACCTGTTTGGATACCGCACCGGCGAGTTTTCGCGGCTCGCGCGCTTGCGCCACCCTGAGCGCAGCACTACAGCGCCTTTTCCAGCACCACGAAATGCAGGTCGCGGCGGTGCGGCAGGCCGAACCGCTCGTCACCATAGGGGAACGGCTTCGTTTCGCCGGTACGCACATAGCCACGCCGCTCGTACCAGGCGATCAGCGAATCGCGCGAGATAAATCACCGTCATGACAATCACGTTCGCGCCGATGGTGCGCGCATGGTTTTCGGCGGCCTCCAGCATAATCCGGCCGACACCCTGGGCCTGTACGGCAGGCGCCACCGTCAGCATGCCGAGATAGCAGCGGCGCACCCCATGGCCGCCCTGGACCTGTTCGAGCAGCACGCAGGCGAGGATCGGCCCGCCTGCGGTCTCGCGCAGTGCCAGGATCGTGGCCGGGTTCGGGCCCGAAAGCTCCCCGGCCAGGGTTTCGGGGTCGGTGCGCTGGCCGCCCAACAGGTCGGTCTCGTGCGTCCAGCCCTGGCGGGCGTCCTCGCCCCGATAGGCCGAATTCACCAGGCGTGCGATCTCGGGCAGGTCGGTCGCGCCGGCCGGCGCTATGATCCATCGCGTCATGGCGCGGCGCTCCGCTTCACGTTATTCTGCGGCCTCGACCTCTTCGCGCATGGCTTCGCCTGTTTTGAGATTCTCGGGTCGGGGCATCGACACGATGTTGAAGCCGCCGTCCACAAAATGGATCTCCCCGGTCACGCCGCGCGACAGGTCCGACAGCAGGTAGAGCGCCGAGCCGCCGACCTCCTCGATCGTGATCGGGCGCCGCAGAGGCGCATGCGCCTTATGGAAGTTGAACATGAAGCGCGCATCCGTGATGCCGGCGCCTGCCAGCGTTCGCACCGGGCCGGCCGAGATGGCATTCACGCGGATGCCCGACGCGCCGTAATCGGCCGCGAGGTAGCGCACGCTCGCCTCGAGCGCGGCCTTGGCGATGCCCATCACATTGTAGTTCGGCGTCACCCGCGTGGCGCCCCCGAAGGTCAGCGTCACCATGGAGCCGCCATGCGGCATCAGCGTCGCGGCCCGGCGGGCGATCTCGGTGAACGAGAAGGCCGAGATCACCATGGTGCGGACGAAGTTCTCTCGCGTCGTGTCGGCATAGCGGCCCCGCAATTCGGAGCGGTCCGAATAGGCGATGCCGTGCACCAGGAAATCGATGGTGCCGAACGCTTTGGCAACCGTTTCGATCGCGGCATCCACGGTGTCGAGTTTCTCGACGTCGCAGGGCACCACGATCTCGGCACCCAGCGTTCCGGCGAGCGGCTTCACCCGCTTGCCGAGGGCCTCGCCCTGGTACGTGAAGGCGAGTTCCGCGCCCTCGGCCGCCAAGGCCTTGGCGATGCCCCATGCGATGGAATGGTCGTTGGCGACCCCCATGATCAGCCCGCGCTTGCCGCGCATGAGGCCGCCGCCCGCGGACACGGCTTGTCCCGTCATCGTGCTGGGCCCCATGTCAAAGATCCGGATGCTGCAGGACGAGGGAGGCGTTGGTGCCGCCGAAGCCGAACCCGTTGGACAGGATCGTGCCGAGATGCACGCCGTCGCGCCGCTCGCGCACGATGTCCATGTCGGCGAAGCTCGGGTCGAGAGTCGCGATATTGGCGCTCTCGCAAATGAAGCGGTGGCGCATCATCAGCAGCGAGTAGATGGCCTCCTGGGCGCCGGCGGCGCCGAGCGAATGGCCGGTGAGCGACTTGGTGGCCGAAATCGCCGGAGCCTTGCTCCCGAATGCCGCCCGGATGGCTTCGATCTCCTTCTCGTCGCCCTTCGGGGTCGAGGTCGCGTGCGGGTTGATGTAGTCGACCGGCGCCTTCACGTCGGCCAGCGCCATGCGCATGCAGCGCGCAGCGCCCTCGCCGGAGGGCGCCACCATGTCGAAGCCGTCGGAGGTCAGCCCATAGCCGATCACCTCGCCGTGGATCGTCGCGCCGCGTGCGATGGCCCGCTCGCGGTCCTCCAGCACCAGGATACCGGCGCCGCCGGCGATCACGAACCCGTCGCGGTCCTTGTCGTAGGCGCGCGACGCGACGGAGGGCTGGTCGTTGAAGTTGGACGACATGGCTCCCATGGCGTCGAACAGCACCGACAGGCTCCAGTCGAGTTCCTCGCAGCCGCCCGCGAACATCAGGTCCTGCTTGCCGTAGCGGATCGCCTCGTAGGCATTGCCGATGCAATGGTTGGAGGTCGCGCAGGCCGACGCGATGGAATAGTTGATGCCCTTGATCTTGAACCATGTGGCCAGCGTCGCCGACCCGGTCGAGGACATGGCCTTGGGCACCGCGAACGGACCGACCTTCTTGGGTCCCTTGGTGCGGGTCAGGTCGGCCGATTCCACGATCGTCTTCGTGGACGGCCCGCCCGAGCCGACGATGATGCCGGTCCGCTCGTTCGAAACGTCCTCCGGGGTGAGCCCGGCGTCGGCGATCGCCTGATCCATGGCGACATGCGCCCAGCCGCTTCCGAGCGCATGGAACCGCATGGCACGCCGGTCGAGGACGTCTTCCGGGTTCAAGGTGGGGGCGCCATGAACCTGGCAGCGAAAGCCGAGTTCTGCGTAGCGCGCGGCGCGGACGATCCCCGGCTTGGCGGCACGCAGGGAGGCCAGAACCTCCTCGACATTGTTGCCGATGGAAGAAACGATCCCCATTCCGGTGATCACGACGCGTCGCATACTTTGGCTCTCCGGGCTGTGCCGTTCCGGGCTCGCGGGCTCAGGCCGTCGGCAGCTCGGGTTTGAACAGGCCGACGCGCAGGTCCTTGGCTTCATAGATGCGGCGGCCGTCCGCGTCGAGCCACCCATCGGCGATGCCGAGCACCAGCTTGCCTTTGAAGATGCGCTTGATGTCGATGCCGTAGATGATCCGCTTGACGGTCGGCAACACCTGATCGGCGAACTTCACCTCGCCGACCCCGAGCGCCCGGCCGCGTCCCGGCAACCCGAGCCAGCCGAGATAGAAGCCGCAGAGCTGCCACAAGGCATCGAGGCCCAGGCACCCCGGCATGACCGGATCGCCCTTGAAGTGACAGCTGAAAAACCAGAGATCCGGCGTGATGTCCAGGACGGCCCGGATCAGGCCTTTGCCGTGCGCACCCCCCTCTTCCGAGATGGATTCGACGCGCTCGAACATCAGCATCGGCGGCAACGGCAATTGCGCATTGCCCTGTCCGAACAACTCGCCGCGCCCGCATGCCAACAAGTCATCGTATTCGAAGCTCGAGCGCTTCTCGCTCATGAAACCCGCCGCCTTCACGTGAAAATGGCGCAGGAGGATCGCGCCGGTCTGGATAATCGCGGGTCTCGTACCATAGCCGGCGCGGGCCCGAAAGCCTTGTGGGAGAAGCGCTCCCCGTCAGACCGGGTGCGGGTTGTGGTCGCGTTGGTTCGAAGGCATGGTGCGGTGGTGCGAGAGGCTGGAGACCTTCAATGTCCGAGACGGTGCGCATCGGCAGCCTGGAACTGCGTTTCCTGCAGACGAAACAAGGCACGGGCGGAAGTCTCGACCTCTTCGAGATGACCATGCAACCCGGCGCCCGGATGCCGGTACCGCATTACCATCGCGACTGGGACGAAACCGTCTACGGCCTCAAGGGAACCGGCACGTGGACCGTGGCCGGGGAGGTCATCGACGTAGGGCCGGGCGAAAGCGTCTTTATCGGGCGTGGGAAGGTGCACGGCTTCAGTAACCGCAGCGACGCGCCCGTGACCTGCCTTTCCGTCCTCTCGCCCGGCGTTCTCGGGCCGGACTATTTCCGCGAAATGGCCGAGCTCGTGAACGAAGGGAATGCCGATCCCGAAGCCATGAAGGCCGTGATGCTTCGGCACGGACTGGTTCCGGCGCCCCAAGGTTGAGGGACGTGCTGTCGGAAACGCCCTTGGAACTGTTCGTGCCTGAACCTACCGCCAATCCCGACATCGCGATCCTTCTGGTGGTCGCGGCGGCCCTGGTCGATGTCGACGGCCGGGTTCTGATCGCCCAGCGGCCGGCCGGCAAGCAGCTGGCTGGGCTGTGGGAGTTTCCCGGCGGCAAGGTGATGCCAGGAGAGAGGCCCGAGGCGGCCTTGATCCGCGAGCTCGACGAGGAACTCGGGATCGCGGTGGCCGAACCTTGCTTGGCGCCGTTGACCTTCGCGAGCCACGCCTATGCAGACTTCCACCTCCTTATGCCGCTCTACATCTGCCGCCGCTGGGAGGGCTTCGTGCGGTCGCGGGAAGAGCAGAGCTTGCGATGGGTACGGCCGCGCGACTTGCGGGACTTTGCGATGCCGCCCGCCGATATCCCGCTCATACCACCCTTGATCGACCTGCTTGGGCCTTGAGCCGGCCACTACAAAGGGTTGACCCCGATACCACCAAGCAACAGGCGACTTAACACAGGCCGTTAACTCGCTGCGTGCATGGTTTCCCCAGGAATCTGGCCTGGACATTTCTGATGCGTCACGTGGAGCGCAGACGGACGAGCGACGCCGCCAAGAAACCGCCGATCGCGATGCTCGCCTTCGGTACCCTGGCGGCTGTCCTGCTCGGTCTGGCGGGGCTGTCCCATGTCGGTCTGAGCGCAAACGATCGCGAGATGGTCGAAGAGCAGGCCCAGGTTCTTGCGGCGGTAGATCACCAGCGGGCATCGACACGCAACGAGCTCGCGGGCCTTGCCAGGGCGAAAGCGACCGGGCCGCGCATTCCGGATGTTTCCGAAGCGGATCTCGGGTCACTCGACCAGGTCTACCTGTTGAACGCAGGCGCGCCGGATTCGGTCGTGCGCCTCGCGGGGCGCCCGACCGGGGGCGGCGATATCGGACGGGATCTCTCCGTGTTCGGGCAGGAGGTCGCGGCCGGCAAGGCACAGAGCGCCAGCGGAATGATCGAGTCGCACGGCAGCCTGTTCGATGCAGCCGCCGTCCCCTGGAACAATTCCGACGCTGCGGCATCCAGCGTGGTGCCCCGCGCCGTGATCGTCGGCGTTCGAACCGTGGACTCGAGCTATCTCGGGGCGCTGGCGAGCGCCGCCGGCGCCCGTGGGCTCAAGCTCGCCCGAATGGCCCAGGGCCAAAGCTCCGGGGATGGCACGGTGCTTCCCGGCGACTGGGGCGGGTTTGGCCTGACCTGGCAGCCCGAGCGGCCCGGGGACCGCATCGTGGTGCTGGGGACTGCCGCTATCATGGGCTTGGCGGCCGCGATGGCGGTGTTCTTCACCTTGCGGGCCAAGCGTGTCACAGGCGAGCTTTACGCCAGCGAGGCCCGGGCCGTACAGGCCAGCAATTGCGACTGGCTCTCCGGCCTGCCAAATCGCGTCTACTTCAACCACGTCCTCGAACGCGAGCTGAAGGCGGCCAAAAATGCCAAGGCCCGGCTAGCCCTGTTCTATCTCGACCTCGACCGCTTTCGGGACATCAACGATACCTTCGGCATCGAGGTCGGCGACAGCATGATCCAAGCCGTCACGCAGAGGATCGCCGACGTGCTCCGCCGGGGCGACCTGATGGCGAGGTTCGAGGGCGACGCCTTCATGATCCTTCAGCTCGGGGTCGAAAGCTCGCACGATTGCGAGCTTCTGGCTGAGCGCGTGCAAAACGCCATGAAGAACTCCTTCGAGATCGAGGGTGTGAAGATTTCCGCCTCGGTGTCGATCGGGATCGCATTGGCGCCGACCGACTCGAGCGAGCGCGCCGAACTCGTCAGGCTGGCCAATCTGGCGCTCTACCGGGCCAAGCGCGAGGGTCGCAACCGCCTGTGTTTCTACCGGCCGGCCATGCAGGACGAGTGGCGCCGGCGCAACAAGACCGAACTGGAACTCCGCCACGCCATCGAGCATGGCGGCCTCGTGCTCCGCTACCAGCCTATCCTGAACTGCGAGACGGGGCGGATCGTAGGGGCCGAGGCGCTCGTGCGCTGGCAACACCCGACCGAGGGCCTGATCGCGCCCGATCGCTTCATCGGCCTTGCCGAAGACCGGGGCTTGATCCTCCCGCTCGGCGAATGGGTGTTGCGCGAAGCCTGCCTGGAGGCGCTCAAGTGGCCGGGCATCAGAGTGGCTGTCAACGTATCGCCGATCCAGTTCAGGCATCGGGACTTCGTGCACACCGTGAGCCGCCTGCTCGCCGAGACCGGGCTCGAGCCCTCCCGGCTCGAGCTGGAACTCACGGAAGGCGTGATCGTGGAGAACGAGGAGGATGCCGTAACCGCGATGGCCGAACTGCGCGACCAGGGCGTTCGCCTCGCGCTTGACGATTTCGGCACGGGTTATTCCAGCTTGATCTACCTGCGGCGTTTCGCGTTCGACAAGATCAAGATCGACAAGGCCTTCATCGAGGCGCTCGAGCCAGTCGGCGAGGGAGCGATCCTGGTCAATTCCGTGGTCAGCCTCGGGCGAGCTCTCGGACTGACCGTGACGGCGGAGGGCATCGAACATCCCGAGCAGCTCGAATTCCTGAAGTCGCTCGGTTGCCACGAACTGCAGGGCTTCCTGATCGCCCGGCCCTTGTCCGGCCCGGAACTCGGCGCCTTCCTGGCCCAGAATGCGTCAGGCTGCGGCGACCTTTCCCCCGAGGCGGCAAGCAGCGTGCGCGCGGTCGCCTGACCGAAAGGTCAGTGCAACCGCAATTCGTGCCCGAACATCCGCATCTCGGCCGGCTTGATCAATTTCGAATGGCCGATGCGAACCGAGTGGACAGCACCGTCCAGCGTCGAACGCCAGAACTCGAGGAACTTGGAAAGGATCGGAAAGGCCGGGGCGAGATCGTAGTCTTGCCAGACATAGCTCTGCAGCAGCGAAGGGTGGTCGGGCAGATGGTATAGGATTTCAGCGGTCGTCAGGCCGTATCCGGCAAGTTGACGAAGGAAATCGGGTGAGGCCTCGCGTTTTGTCCCCATGTCGCTTCTCCGAAAAGGGAGCCACCGACGGCCCGAGGCAAGTTTCGAGCCAGAAGGACATTGCGCAACCGGAAAGGTTAATGCCCGGTGAACGCTGGCGCGGGCCCTCCGAGTTCCTTGTACCGGAAGCAGTCCACCACATGGTCGTTGACCATTCCGGTCGCCTGCATCCAGGCGTAAACAATCACCGGGCCGACGAACTTGAAGCCTCGGGCCCGCAGTGCCGTCGAGAGCGTGCGCGAGAGCGCCGTGTCGGTCGGAACGTCTGCCCGGCTGGCCCAGGCGTTCCGGATCGGCACACGCTCAAGCGGCGACCAAACGAACGTGGCGAAATCCTCGCCGGCATCGCGCATCGCCAGATAGGCTCGCGCATTGCCGATCGCGCCCGCGATCTTGGCGCGTGAACGGACTATCCCGGCATCCTGCATCAGCCGTGCGACATCCTCCTCGCCGAACCGGGCGACCCGCTCCGGGTCGAACCCCTCGAATGCTCTCCGGAACGCGTCGCGTTTGCGCAGGATGGTGATCCAGGCCAAGCCTGCCTGAAATCCATCGAGCACCAGCTTTTCCCACAGGGCACGGCTGTCATATTCCGGCACGCCCCATTCGGTGTCGTGATAGGCGCAATAGAGCGGGTCGCTGCCGGCCCAGCCGCAACGGCAGAGGTTCGGATCGACGGTGAAACTGCTCATTGGCGTCTCGCGCCGACCTGGCGCAGCATGTCGGGCTGATCGATGTCGACGGTCACGGCGTCGTCGTGAACGGGCACCTCCCGCACCTTGGTCCCGGCCAGCAGGCGCCGCGCGCCCTCGTCGCCTTCCAGCCGGGATGCCGCGAGGAAGAGGGTGCGCCCGAGCAGGGCCGGGTTGCCGGGCCGGCCCTCGTACATGGGGAGCACGGCGTCGCACGGACCATCGCGCTCGAATTCCGCGATCAACCGATCGAGCAGTGCGGCACCCACCAGGGGCATGTCGCCGAGGAGCACCAGCGCGCCCACGGCATCGGCCGGCACTGCCCCAAGACCCGCGCGAAGCGATGTCGCGATGCCCTCGGCGAAGCGGGGATTGTGCACGAAGAGGACGTCGACCCCGGACAGCGCCGCCCGAACCTCCGCCTCCGCATGACCCGTCACGACCACCACGGGCCGCGCGCGGCTGCGCAGGGCCGCCATGGCAACATGCCGGACCAGCGGGATGCCATCGAGCTCGGCCACGAGCTTGCTCGGAACCGTGCCGTCCTCGGCGCGATACCGGCTCGACGTGCCGGCCGCGAGGACGATGGCCGCGACGCTCACTCGACGGGCTCCGCGGCCGTGATCGGCGCAGGTTCAAGGTCGCCCTCGCGAGGCTGCGGGCGCGACACGATCTCCATCAGCAGGCCGCCCGTCCCGAGCCGGCGGATGTCGTCGGGCGTAACGTCGAGTCCTGCGAGCAGCCGCTGCAGCACCCAATCGAAGCCATTCTCCTTCGGGCTGCGGGCACATCCTGGAGCCCCGATCACGGGCTTGCCGGCAAGCGTTCCGAGCAGCAGCAGATTGCCCGGGTCGACCGGCATGCCGAGATGCCGGACGATGCCGCCGGCTGCCACGATGGCCGCCGGGATGACGTCGCGGCGGTCGGCGATGGCCGATGCGCCGTAGACGATCGTCAAGTCGCAGGCCGGCGCGAAGCGCCGCAAGACCTCGGCCAGGGCTGCCGTTTCATGCGGCACGCGCTCTTCAGCCACCACGGTGGCCCTGGCCGGGGCGAGCCGGTCGGCCAGCACCCTCAAGGTCTTGTCCACGACCGAGGCCTTGAGGCTCGGCAGCATCGTGGAAACGACGCCGACCCGCAGGGGCCGGAAGGGTTCGAGCGAAAGCGGCCGCGACGTTACGCTTGCAAGCACCGCGTCGAGCGCCGCCCCGGGCACCGCGAAGGGGATGATCTTTACTGTCGCGACCATCTCGCCCGGCTCGACGGCGCGGAACGGCGGCAGCGTGGCGATCGTCACGCTTTCGTCGAGGCCGTTGATCTGGTCTATGGCGCCCGCATCGACCTGCAGGACTCCGGCCTGGAGCGCGAAGATATTGGCACGGCCCGTGAAGGCGCGGTCGACCCGCAGCCCCTCCCCGACCACCCGTTCGGCGAGGCGCCGGGCGGCTTCGTTCTCGTCCACATCGCCGGGTTCGAGTTCGAGCCACGACGATGCTGGAGATCGCTGCCGCACGCAGCGCCGCCACATGCGGCGCGTTGCACCCGGTCGCCCTTCTTGAGGACGAGCCCATCCGCGCGAACGCCATGCGCCACGATGGCGCCGACGCTTGTCTCGACCGGAACCGGTCCGAATTTCACGCGGCTTTGCTCTCGATCTCGGCCCGCAAAGGCTTCTTCCGCAGCCCGGCGATGATCTCGCCCAGGACCGACACCGCGATCTCGGCCGGGCTGACGGCCCCGATGTCGAGGCCGATCGGCGCATGGATGCGCTCGATCGCGGCTTGGTCGAAGCCGGCGCCGAGCAGGCGGCCGACCCGGCCCGCGTGGGTTTTGCGCGATCCCAACGCGCCGATGTAGAAGCACTCGGCCGACAAAGCGGCCCGCAAGGCCGGGTCGTCGATCTTGGGATCGTGGGTGAGCGCCGCCATCGCGGTGAACCGATCGAGCCCAAGCCGCGGCAGCGCCTGGTCGGGCCATTCGGCCAAGAGATCGACGCCGGCGAAGCGCTCGGGCGTCGCGAAGGCGGTGCGCGGGTCGATGATGGTCACGTCGAACCCGGCCAGCTTGGCCATCGGGGCCAGCGCCTGGCTGACATGCACGGCCCCGATCACGACGAGGCGAACGGGCGGCACCTGCACGGCCAGGAAATAGGACCGGCCTTCATGCTGGGCCGTGCCGCTGGTTCCGGCGCGTATGCGGGCCGTCGAGAGCTTCGGCCAGAGGGTCGGCGTCGAGCGTCTCGACCGTCACCAGCCGCTGGGTTCCGGCATCGAGATCGGTCACCAGCACGGCGGCGCGGCGGGCGGCACGCTCGGCGTTGAGCCTGGTCAGAAGATCGAGGCGCATCAGTCCACCTTCTCGACATAGACCTTGATCTTGCCGCCGCACGACAGGCCCGACCCGCCAGGCGGTCTCGTCGGCCACGCCGAATTCGAGCATCCTTGCCGTGCCGGCGCCGATCACGTCGATGGCCTCGGTCACCACGTCCCCCTCGACGCAGCCGCCCGACACCGAGCCGAGGAAATTGCCGTCCTGGTCGACCACGAGGTGGCTGCCGACCGGGCGCGGCGCCGAGCCCCAGGTCTCGACCACGGTCGCCAGCGCCACCCCGCGTCCGCTGCGCCGCCATGCCTCCGCCTTGGCCAGAATGTCGTCTTCGGTGGAAAGCATCGCGAACCTCATGCGGATTTGCCGAGCCAGGCTCTGGGGTCCGCCTCGCCCGACCGCGTATCGGCCAGCGCGCGGCAGAGATCGGCCACGGCGTTAAGATTGTGGATCGGACGGAACTCGTCAACGAAGGGCAGCATCGATCGGATGCCCATCGCCTTGGCTTCGAAGCCATCGTAGCGCAGCAGCGGATTGAGCCAGATGAGCCGCCGGCAGGAGCGCTTGAGCCGACCCATCTCCTGCGCGAGCTCTCCCGTGCCGTCGCGCTCCAGTCCATCGGTGAACAGGATCACGGTCGCCGACTGGCCGAGCACACGCCGCAGCCAAAGCTTGTTGAAGAGGTGAAGCGACTGGCCGATGCGCGTGCCGCCGGACCAGTCCCGTACCGCATCGCCGCAGCCCGCCAGGGCCTCGTCGACGTCCTTGTGCTGGAGCGCGCGCGTCACGTTGCTGAGCCGCGTGCCGAACAGGAAGCTGTGGACCTTTCGCTGCGTCGACAGGGCATGCAGGAAATGCAGGAACACGCGCGAATATTCGGCGACCGAACCCGAGATGTCGCAGATCGCCACCACGGGCGGCAGCTTGACGATCGGGGCGCGGCGGGCGAGTTCGATGGACGCGCCCCCGGCCCGCAGGGATCGGCGGAACGAGCGGCGCGGATCGATGCGGTGACCGCGCGGGTTCGGGGCGAAGCGCCGCGTGCGCAGTTCGTCCTTGGGCAGCCGCAGGCGGGATATCCGGTCCATGGCCTCGGCGATCTCGCCGGAGGTCATCTGGGCGAAATCCTTGCGCCGCAGGACCTCCTCGCCCGACGTGGTCAGCTTGGCGTCGAGATCGAGCGAGGGCGCGGGCTTGTCCTGCGTGTCCCGCTTCTGGAACAAGGCGTCCGACACGCGCGTGGCCCCGGCGGCGGCCTTCTGCTTGCGCGCATTCTTGGGCTCGGCGGCGGGCGACAGCGCCCCGATCAATTGCTCGAGAAAGCCGCGCCGCTTCCAGTAGATCGCGAAAGCCTGGTCGAAAATACCTGAATGTTCATGGGTTTTCACGAACACCGCATGCAGCATCGCGCGGAAATCATCGCGCGACGTGAATGGCGTGACCGCAACTGCATCGAGCGCGTCGAGCACCGCCCCCGGCCCGACGGGCAGCCCCGCGTGGCGCAGGGCACGGGCGAAATACACGATGTTGTCGGCGAGCTTGCCGGGCGCGAGAGCCTGCTCCGGGCCTGAAGCCTGCATGGACGCGGATTTCATGGCTTTGCCGCCCCTGATCCGGCGCTACGCGCCGCCTTCTCCCGCCAGGGCAGATGGAGAGGCGGCGGCACGCCGATGCTCGACCTCGATCCGGCCCCTGACCACGTGATAGATCACCAGGTCACCGACATCGACGGTGCCGAGTTCGACGTCGCGATCCGGCAGGATCGCCGTGGCCCGCGTGCCGTGGAATACCAGGATCTGCCGGTTGTTGGCGGCGCCGAGTTCCGCCCAGCGCTTGAACTGTGGATAGAAGGGCGCCTTGCGCCAGGCCGCCGGCGCCGCGGCGTCGGTCGCCACCACCAGCCGGCGTCCTTCCATCTCGGTGTAGAGCACGAACTTGCACCGGTCCGGCTTCCATTCGGGGCCGAGCGTACGGTTTTGCAGCCAGAAGCAGAAGAAGGTGCGGCACACGCCGGGCCGGGTCGCATGGATGCCGCAACCCCGACCCTGCACGATGTGCCGGCACCATTGCCCGGGCGCCTTTTCGACTTCGGCAACGCGGAACACCTTGCAGCACATGGAACAGGTGCCGCAGTCGCGGCCCGGCACCAAGCCCGGCGCCAGCGCACCCGGCTCCGGCCCGGCCTGGGCTCCGCCCGTCTGAAGCAGCGGTTCCGTCATGCGTGGCTCAGCTCCGCCCGGACCTCGTCGATGATCGCCTTGCTGCGAGACCCTGCCAATTTGGCGATGTCGTCCTGGTACTTCAACAGCACGCCGAGCGTGTCGTTGACCAGTTCGGGGTCGAGCGCCACGGCGTCGAGTTCGGTCAGGGCCGTTGCCCAATCCAAGCGTTTCGGCGACGCCGGGCGACTTGAAGACATCCTCCTTGCGGATCTTCTGCACGAAGGCGACCAGTTCCCGGGTCAGCGCCGCAGGTGCGCGGGGCGCCTTGGCGGCCACGATCCTGCGTTCGCGCTCGGCATCGGGATAGTCGATCCAATGGTAGAGGCAGCGGCGCTTGAGCGCGTCGTGGATCTCGCGGGTGCGGTTCGAGGTAATGATGACGATCGGCGGGTGCGCCGCCTTCACGGTGCCGAGTTCCGGGATGGTGACCTGGTAGTCGGACAGGATCTCGAGCAGGAACGCCTCGAAAGCTTCATCGGTGCGGTCCAGCTCGTCGATCAGCAGCACGGGAGGTCCCTCGGGCGAGGGTTCCAGGGCCTGCAGCAGGGGCCGCTTCACGAGATACCGTTCGGAAAACACGTCGTCCTGCAGGCGATCCCGGTCGGCGGTGCCACCGGCCTCGGCCAGCCGGATCGCCATCATCTGGCCCGCATAGTTCCACTCGTAGACGGCCGAGGCGACGTCGAGCCCCTCGTAGCATTGCAGGCGGATGAGCTTGCGGCCCAAGGCGGAGGCCAGCACCTTGGCGATCTCGGTCTTGCCGACGCCGGCCTCGCCTTCCAGCAGCAGCGGCCGCCCGAGCCGCAGGCTCAGGAACAGAACGGTCGCGAGCGCACGCTCGCCGACGTAATCGGCGCGCTCAAGCAGCGCGAGCGTCTCGTCGATCGTGGCGGGAAGATTTTGGGGGGGCATGGGGGTCCGGGCTGGGTCGGTATCAGATGGCCATGTTGCGTTCGGCCGCGACAGCAAGCCGGGCCGGCCTCAGCGCCACTCTGCGACACGCACCGGCGGAGCAGGCGCGATCCCGGCCTTCCGCAGCGCAGTCTCGTAGAGGGTCGCGGCGGCATCCGAGAAACAGCAGAACAGCACCCGGCGCAAGGACCCCGGTTGCCGCAGCGTGTCAAGCACAACGGCGGTCGACAGTTCGGCTGCGAGCTCCGGCGGAAACCGATAGACGCCCGTGGAGATCCCTGGAAAGGCGATCGAGGCGAGGTCGTGCTCCTTGGCCAGCACCAGCGAGCGCCGGTAGCAGGAGCGCAGCAGGTCGGCTTCGCGGTCGGCGCCACCATGCCACACGGGTCCCACGGCGTGGATGACGCACCGCGCCTTCAGCCGGAAGCCGCCGGTGATGACCGCCTCACCGGTTTTGCACCCGCCGAGCTTGCGGCACGCGGCGAGCAGTTCCGGACCGGCCGCGCGGTGGATGGCGCCGTCGACGCCGCCCCCGCCGAGCAGCGAGCTGTTCGCGGCATTGACGATCGCGTCGACGGGCAGCTGGGTGATGTCGCCGACGACGATCTCCGGCGTCACCAGCTCAGCGCTGGGCGGCCGCGACGGCCCGCTTGGCAATGACGCCGATCAGATGCGCCCGATAGGCCGCATCGGCGTGGATGTCGGAGTTGAGGCCCTCGGTGCTGGCCTTGAGGTCCGCGATGGCGGCTTCGCTGAAGTCGCGGCCGAGCGCGTCCTCGAAAGCCGTTGCCCGGAATACGCCGCTCGACCCCGCGCCCGTCACCGCCACCCGCACACTGCCGTCCTGCCGCTTGGCCACGAACACGCCCACCATGGCGAAGCGCGACGCCGGATTGCGGAATTTTTCGTAGCCGGCCTTCTGGGGAACCGGGAACACGATCTTGGTGATGATCTCGCCTTCGCGCAGCGCCGTCTCGAACAGGCCAAGGAAGAAGTCGTCCGCCGCGATCTCGCGCGTGTTGGTCACGATGGTGGCCCCGAGCGCCAGCGCGGCCGCCGGATAATCGGCTGCCGGGTCATTGTTGGCGAGCGAGCCGCCCATGGTGCCGCGCGCGCGCACCGCGGGATCGCCCACCACGCCGGCCATGCCGGCCAGCGCCGGGATCTTCCGCTTGAGCAGATCCGAGGAGGAGATTTCGGCGTGCCGGGTGAGCGCGCCGATTGCGATCTTGCCGCCCTCCTCGCTGATGCCCGACAGCGTCTGGCGCAACTGGCCCATGTCGACGATGTCGGACGGGCTGGCGAAGCGCAGCTTCATGGCCGGCAGCAGGGTCTGGCCACCGGCCATCAGCTTGGCGTCGCCGTTCTTGGCCAGCAGCGTCGCCGCTTCCGCGACGGTGGACGGACGGTGGTAGTTGAAGGCGTACATGGAGGAGGTCTCCGAAGGTGTGTAGGGAGGAACAACCCTCCCCACCGCTCATCCCCGCGAAAGCGGGGACACAGGGGTTGGGCTGTTTGATCCATTATGGTCGGCCTTCCGGCCGGCTTGTCTTGCGCTGGGTTCCCGCTTTCGCGGGAATGAGCGGTTACGGGTGGGCTGTCGTGCCCCTATGCGAACTATTCGGCCGCCAGACGGGTCGGCCGCATGGGTGAGCTTTGCACCGCGCGCCACACCTTTTGCGGTGTCGCCGGCATGGCGATGTTCTCGTGCCCGAGCGCGTCCGTGATGGCGTTGATGACGGCCGGGGGCGCCGCGATGGCGCCGGCTTCGCCGCAGCCCTTGATGCCGAGCGGATTGGACGGACAGCGGGTTTCCGTCGTCTCGACCTGGAAGCTCGGGAAATCGTAGGCCCGCGGCATGCAGTAATCCATGAAGCTGGCCGTGATCAACTGCCCGGACGCGTCGTAGACCGTGCCTTCCAGCAGCGCCTGGCCGATGCCCTGCGCGATGCCGCCGTGCACTTGGCCTTCGACGATCATCGGATTGATGATCACGCCGAAGTCGTCGACCGCCACCCAGCGCTCGATACGGGTCACGCCGGTTTCGGGGTCGATCTCGACCTCGCAGATGTGCACCCCGGCCGGGAACGTGAAGTTGGTCGGGTCGTAGAAGGCGCCCTCCTTCAGGCCCGGCTCGAGATCCTGGCCATTGAACTTGTGCGCCACATAGGCCTGCAAGGCCACCGAGCCGAAGTCGATCGACTTGTCGGTGCCCTTCACCGTGAACTTGCCGTCCTTGAACTCGATGTCCTGGTCGCTGGCCTCGAGCACGTAGCCCGCCACCTTCTTGGCCTTGGCCTCGACCTTGTCGAGCGCCTTCGAGATTGCCGACATGCCGACCGCGCCGGAGCGCGACCCATAGGTGCCCATGCCCATCTGCACCTTGTCGGTGTCGCCATGCACGATCGACACGTTCTCGATCGGGATGCCGAGCCGCCCGGAGACGAGTTGCGCGAAGGTGGTCTCGTGGCCCTGGCCGTGGCTGTGCGACCCTGTCAGCACCTCGACGGTGCCGACCGGATTGACCCGTACCTCGGCCGATTCCCACAAGCCGACGCCTGCGCCGAGCGAGCCCACCGCGGCGGAGGGCGCGATGCCGCACGCCTCGATGTAGGCCGAGAAGCCAAGCCCGCGCATCCTGCCGCGCCGGGCGGCGTCGGATTTGCGCAGGCCGAAGCCCTTGTGGTCGATCAGTTCCAGCGCCTTGTCGAGCGAGGCGGCGTAATTCCCCGCGTCGTAGCACATGATGACCGGCGTCTGATGCGGGAAGCTGGTCACGAAATTGCGCCGCCGGAACTCCGCCGGGTCGAGCTTGAGCTCCCGGGCGGCGACCTCGACGATCCGCTCGATCACGAAGGTGGCCTCGGGCCGGCCGGCGCCACGATAGGCATCGACCGGCGCGGTATTGGTATAGACCGCATCCACCTCGGCATAGATGGCCGGGATGTTGTACTGGCCCGACAGCAGCGGCGCGTAGAGATAGGTCGGCACCGACGACGAGAACGTCGAAAGGTACGCCCCGAGATTGGCGATGGTGTGGACCCTGAGGCCCAGCATCTTGCCATTGGCGTCGACCGCGAGTTCCGCATGGGTGACGTGGTCGCGGCCATGGGCGTCGCTGAGGAACGCCTCGGTGCGATCGGCGGTCCATTTGACCGGGCGACCCACCTTCTTGGCCGCCCAGACACAGACGGTCTCCTCGGCATAGATGAAGATCTTGGAGCCGAACCCGCCTCCGACATCGGGCGCGATCACGCGCAGCTTGTGTTCCGGCGCGATGCCGATGAAGGCGGAGAGCACCAGCCGCGCCACATGCGGATTCTGGCTGGTGGTATAGAGCGTGAAACTGTCGGTGCCCGAATCATAATCGCCGACCGCGGCGCGCGGCTCCATGGCGTTCGGCACCAGCCGGTTATTGACGATGTCGAGCTTGGTGACGTGCGCGGCGCGGGCGAAGGCGGCTTCCGTCTCGTCCTTGTTGCCGAGATGGAACTCGAACACGGTGTTGTCGGACGCGACCTCGTGCACCGGCGGGCCGCCGACCTTGCGGGCGCTGGCGGTGTCGTGCACCGCGGGAAGCACCTCGTAGTCGACGTCGATCTTTTCGGCCGCGTCCTTGGCCTGGGCATAGGTATCCGCGATCACCACCGCGACATGGTCGCCGACGTAACGCACCTTGCCCTGGGCCAGCGCCGGATGCGGCCCCGCCTTCATGGGCGAGCCGTCCTTCGAATGAATCATCCAGCCGCAGATCAGCCCGCCGACCTTGTCGGCCGCAAGGTCGTCCCCGGTAAGCACCGCCAGCACGCCCGGCGCTGTCGCCGCCGCCGCCTTGTCGATCGACTTGATGGTGGCATGGGCGTGCGGGGAGCG
The DNA here is from genome assembly GCA_963851175.1 of uncultured Alphaproteobacteria bacterium. Classification (GTDB taxonomy): domain Bacteria; phylum Pseudomonadota; class Alphaproteobacteria; order Rhizobiales; family Beijerinckiaceae; genus Lichenihabitans. The sequence goes on from CAWKNU010000002.1 coordinate 131,757, forward strand.
CAGGAAATAGGCATAGGCTTGGCCGTGGCGGTTCACGTCGTCGACGTAATTGCCCTTGCCCGTGATGTAGCGCCGATCCTCAAGCCGGCGGACCGAAGCGCCGATACCGGTTGCACTCATGGCTTCCTCCGAAACACGAAATGCCGTTCGGTTGTTTATCGGCACGCGCCCCTTTGAAGCTGTGCCCCGTTCCGGCTGAACCTCGACTCTAAGTCCGCATGGCAGGCGCGACTATTCGGCCGCGATCGCTGCAGGGCCCATGGCCTTGGCGCCCGCGCCCACTGCCTTGACGATGTTGTGGTAGCCGGTGCAGCGGCAGATGTTGCCCTCGAGCTCTTCGCGGATCAGATGCTCGTCGAGGTCGTGACCATTGCGGTTCACGATATCGACCGCCGTCATGATCATGCCGGGCGTGCAGAACCCGCATTGCAGGCCGTGATGTTCGCGGAAGGCCTCCTGCATCGGATGCAAGGTGCCGGCCTTCGCAAGGCCCTCGATGGTGGTGATCTGCGCGCCCTCGCAGGACAGCACGAGTGCCGTACAGGCCTTGATGGCCACGCCGTCCACGTGCACCACGCAGGCGCCGCACTGGCTCGTGTCGCAGCCCACATGGGTCCCGGTCAGCCGCAGGCTGTCCCGCAAGAACTGCACCAGAAGCGTCCGGGGATCGACGTCAGACTTCACGGCCTTGCCGTTCACCGTCATGGAAACCGTTTGCATCTTCCCTCCCCGCGGACTGTTCGACCGGGCGCCTGAATGCACCCCGCGGCACCCCGGTCTCGATTGGCCGGCACTTTGGATCGCCTACAAACCAGGGTCAAGTTGATGTTGGGTCGCAGGCCCGCGAGAATAAACTTTGCATACCTCCGCATTGATTTCGGCATCAGACGGTGACAGAAATGGTGCGACCTGAAGGAGCACCGACCATGCGGACGACGGTGGCACTCGACGACGAGCTTTTTGCTGAAGCCCAGGCCATAACGGGCTTGCGCGAGAAGTCTGCGGTGATCCGTCAGGCGCTGGAAGCCCTGGTCCAACGTGAAAGCGCCCGCCGGCTCGCACGTCTCGGCGGAACGGAACCTGACCTGGTCCTTGCCCCGCGCAGGCGCCCCAGTCAGAAGTGATCATCGTCGATACCTGCATCTGGGTGGACCACCTGCGCGGTACTGATCCGATATTGCAGCAACTCCTCGACGTTGAGGACGTCCTGTCACACCCTTTCATCATTGGCGAACTGGCTCTAGGCAGCTTACGCCAGCGTCAAATCATTCTGAGGGAGATGAGCAGGCTTCCAGCCGCAATCGTGGCAACGCCGTCGGAGGTGTTACGCGTCATCGACGGACATGCATTGTTCAATCGGGGGATTGGATACGTGGACGCTCATCTTCTGGCGGCGACGCGGCTCACACCGGGCGCATCCTTGTGGACGCGCGACAAGCGCCTGCTCGCAGCCGCTCAAAGCCTTTCGCTTGCCGCGAGCCCGATGCCGGACTGACCCTGACATCCATGCCGCGACCAGCCTGTCGCAAACACGTCGGCGGCACACTTCTATTTCGTCACGGCGTCCGCGAAATTGCTGAAGAACTGGTCGGCGGTTTTCTTGGCCACGCCGTCTATCAGTCGCGAGCCCATCTGGGCGATCTTGCCCCCGACGTTGGCCTGGACCACGTAGGACAGTCTGGTCCCTTCCGGCACCTCGGTCAGGGAAACATCCGCGCCCCCCTTGGCGAAGCCCGCGATGCCGCCCTCGCCTTCCCCGCTGATCCGGTAGCCGTTGGGCGGATCGATATTGGACAGTTCCACGCGGCCTTTGAAGGTGGCGCTGACCGGCCCGATCTTCATTTTGGTCGAGGCCGTGAAAGTCGTCTCGCTGGTCTTGTCGAGGGACTGGACGCCAGGGATGCAGGACTTGAGGACGTCCGGGTCGTTGAGCTTGGCCCAGACCGTTTGCCGGTTGGCCGGCAAAACGACCTCACCCTTCATCTCCATGGCCATCAGTTCCTCCCTGGCTCCGCGATCGATTTGCTGCGGGTGCGGTGTATCTTAGACGGCCAACCTAGGTTCGCAAAGACGCCCCGAAGCCTTGCACGCTTGCATTCCGTCCGGCCTCGCACCAAACGGGGCGTAGAACGATTGGACGGAGATGGTCTTCATGGCTTTGCAGGCCGATGTCGCGGTGCTTGGCGCTGGCATGATTGGCGTTTCGGCGGCACTGCATCTGCAGGAGCGCGGCCACAGCGTCATTCTCATCGACCGGAACGAAACGGCGGGCAGCGAGACCAGCTACGGCAATGCGGGGCTGATCGAACGCTCCTCGGTGCTGCCCTACATGTTCCCGCGCGACCTCGGCACGATCCTCCGCTACGGGCTGAACCGCGAGCCCGACATGCGGTTCCACGTCTCGGCCCTGCCTACCTTCGCGCCCTTCCTGCTGCGCTATTTCCTGGCCTCGTCAAAGGCCGGCTCGGCCCGCACCGCAGCGGCGGCGCTGCCCTTGATCGAGCGCTCGCTGGGCGAACACGAGACCCTGATGGCGGCGGCCGATGCAACGCACCTGCTGCGCCGAACCGGGTGGATCAAGGCGTTTCGCACCCCGAAAACGCGCGACGTCGGCTTTGCGGAGGCGGAACGCCTGCAAAGCCTTGGGCTCGCAGTCGAGACCCTCGATCCGGCCGCACTGGCGGCTCGCGAGCCTCATATCGAGGCGCTTTCGGGCGCGATACATCTGCACGACACGGCCGCGGTTTCCGACCCAGGGGCCTTGGCGAAGGCCTATGGGGATCTTTTCACACGCCGTGGCGGACGTTTCATTCGAGGCGACGCGCGGTCGCTTCAAGCGGGCCGACCCGGCTGGCGGATCAGCACTGCCGAGGGCACAGCATCGGTGCGCGACGTCGTGGTGGCGCTCGGGCCCTGGTCGGACCTCGTGTTCCGGCCGCTCGGCTACGCCCTGCCGCTCCAGGTCAAGCGCGGCTACCATCTGCACTTCCGTTCGCGCGGAAATGCCGTGCTGAACCATCCGGTTCTCGATGTCGATGGCGGATATCTCTTGGCCCCGATGAGCCGCGGCATCCGGTTGACCACGGGCGTGGAATTCGCCCCGCGGGATGCGCCGCCCTCGCCGGTGCAGATGCGTCAAGTCGAGCCGGTCGCCCGCAAGCTGTTTCCGCTCGCCGAACAGGTCGAAGCCACCCCCTGGATGGGGGCGCGACCCTGCCTGCCCGACATGCTTCCCGTGATCGGCAGGGCACCGCGCCATGAAGGCCTGTGGTTCGATTTCGGCCATCAACATCACGGGCTGACCCTCGGGCCGGTGAGCGGGCGCCTGCTGGCCGAAATGATGACCGGCGAAACACCGTTCACCGACCCCGCGCCCTACCGGGCCGGGCGCTTCTGAGCGCGGCCCGTGCGCCGGGATTCGGCGCAAACGAAATTGGTGGCTCTTCCCGAGCGATGCTCGACGACGCTGCGGCGCCGTAATAGGCTCCGCCGGCCTCGGCCAACACAAGCCGCAATGCCAAAGACGGAGCAGACCATGGCCTCGGTTGAGGTTGCCAACGCACGCAAGTTCTATGGCACGCTTGAAGTCATCCATGGCGTGTCGGTGCGGATCGAGGACGGCGAGTTCGTGATCCTGGTGGGTCCCTCCGGTTGCGGAAAGTCCACATTGCTCAGGATGATCGCGGGGCTCGAGTCGATCACCGACGGCACGATCAAGATCGGCGGCCGGATCGTCAACAATCTGCCCCCCAAGGACCGCGATATCGCGATGGTCTTTCAGAATTACGCGCTCTATCCGCACAAGACCGTCGCCGAGAACATGAGTTTCTCCCTCAAGCTGCGGCACACCCCCAAGACGGAAATCGACGCCCGCGTGCGGCGTGCCGCGGAGATCCTAGACGTCGTGCCCTACCTGTCGCGCTATCCGCGTCAGCTGTCCGGCGGCCAGCGCCAACGCGTGGCCATGGGCCGGGCCATCGTTCGCGACCCCCAAGTGTTCCTGTTCGACGAGCCTTTGTCCAACCTCGACGCCAAGCTGCGCGTGCAGATGCGCGCCGAAATCAAGGAACTTCACCAAAGATTGAAAACAACGACGGTGTATGTGACCCACGATCAGGTGGAAGCCATGACAATGGCCGACCGCATCGTGGTCATGCGCGACGGGGTCGTCGAGCAGACCGGGCTGCCGCTGCAACTCTATGATCGCCCGGCCAATGTTTTCGTGGCGGGATTCATCGGCTCGCCGTCGATGAACTTCCTGAAAGGCAAGCTCCGGGTCAACGGCAAGCCGATGTTCATGACCGAGGACGGCATTGCACTGCCGTTGGCTTCGGCGCCGCCTGGGGCCGACGGCCGGCCGTGCGTCTACGGGATCCGCCCGGAGCACTTTGCTCTCGGGGGGGACGGCCTCAACGCGGAAGTCTCGGTGACCGAACCGACGGGCTCGGAAACGCAAGTGTTCGCCAAACTCGGGAGCCAGAAGATCGTGGGTGTGTTCCGCGAGAGGGTCTCCACGCGGCCAGGTGCCTGCCTGCCGATCACGCCGGATGTCCGCTCAGTGCATTTGTTCGACGCGAGTACGGGCATGCGGCTCGAATAGGACGCGAACGACCCGCGATTGAACTCGTCAAAGGCGAGTTGCATAATCGCCTGACGCCGACTTCTCGGAAAAAGCTGCGGACATCGGCGCGAGTTGCGCACTGGCGCGCCCGCGTCCGTTCGCGACGGTGTCGGCTTTGCGGCCGGCTCTAGTTCATGTCGTAACAAGAACAAATGCGACCGGGAGGAGTATTATGAGACTACATGTCTATGACCAGCTTATGGCCATGCAGGCAAGTCGCCGGGAGATGATGAAGGGCGCTGCGGGCGCGGTTTCGGCACTCGCCGCGACCAGTGCCCTGGGCCTGTCGACACGGCCAGCCTTTGCCGAGGACAGTGTCGCAGCCCAAATCCTGAAGATACCGGGCGCCGGCAATGGTTCGCCGACCGATGCCGATTGGCAGAAGGTGGGCGAGCTATGCTTGGGACCGACCAAGGCCAACGTCCAGCCCGGCGAGTTCAAGGGGATCGAGTTCGCCTTCATGGGGCTGAACAACCAAAATCTGCACAACTTCCTGTTCCGCGGCTTCCTCAAGCCCTGGGAGGCTTATACCGGCGCCTCGATCAAGTGGATCGACCTCGCCCAGGCCGACTACAACGCGCGCCTGCAGCAATCCATCGCGACCGGAACGGTCGACTACGACATCATCGAAATGGGCGCGCCGTTCGAAGGCGATATGGGCGTCAAGGATCTGCTTTCGGAGATGCCCGATTGGGTGATGAAGCAGGTGGATTTCGACGACATCGTCAACTACCTCAAGCCGCCGGTCGGCACCTGGAATGGCAAAATCCATCGCGTCACCATCGACAGCGATTGCCATACAATGAACATCCGCACCGACGTCTTCTCCGATCCCGACCTCGCCAAGCAATGGAAGGACGTCAAGGACAACGCCGGTCTGCAGAATTGGGGCGCGCCGAAGACGTGGCAGCAAGTACAGGCTGTGACGAAGTTCCTGAAGGGCAAGAAGGTCAACGGCAAGGAGGTGTACGGCTTCCTTGATCAACCAAAGCCCTGGGGCGGGTTTCAGTTCTACTTCACGGCCAGCCGCGCCACGGCTTATGCCAAATACCCTGGCGAGAAGAACTGGCTTTTCGACGAAAACATGAAGCCGCTCGTCAACAACCCTGCTTGGGTGCGGGCGATCCAGGACATCGTCGACGCCCTGCCCTACGAGCCGGCCGACCAGATCAACGCCGACCCTGGCACTACCGCGTTCCAGCAGTTCCTTACCGGCACCGGGTCCTTGCTCGAATGGTGGGGCGACATCGGCACCGTCGCCAGGACCAGCGACACCGCGACCGTTGGCGACATGCTCGAATTCGATATCTTGCCGGCTTCGGACGACGTCTACAACTTCCGCAAAGGCGCCTGGGAGAAGCTCTCCAGCGGGCCGAACGTGGCGCCCAACATGGCCTACCTCGGCTGGGGCGTCTATGTGATGAAATCGGTCGACGCGGACCCGAAACGCCACAAGGCGGCCTGGAGCGCCGCGGCCCATCTCGGCGGCAAGGACCTGTCCATGTGGACCGCCGCCTACCCGTCCGGCTTCCAGCCCTACCGCAAGAGCCACGCCAACATCGCGCTTTGGGAACTCGCCGGCTACGAGAAGAAGTACATCACCTCGTACATGGAGTCGCAGTCGACCTCCTATAATCACCCGAATTCGGCAATCGAGCCGCGCATCCCCGGCATCTTCCAATATTACAGCATCGCTGAAGACGAACTGACCAAGGTCTTCGCCGGAAAGGAGACGGCGCAGCAAGGGGCCGACAACGTCGCCGCGGCTTGGGATAAACTGACCGACAAACTCGGCCGCGAAAATCAGGTGAAATACTACCGGATCGCAATGGGCCTGTAAGTCCCGGATCGTTCCCTCAGGCGACGTTGCCGGGGCGTTTGGACAGGACGCCCCGGACCGCACCAGCAACGGCACCATGGATCGGCGCAAGAGGAATAGCCAGTGACCGGCGGCAGACTTGAAGTGGTCCAGGACGAGATCACAGGTGGTCGCGCCTCGCTGGGGCGATGGTTGTTCTGGGCTGCGTCCGCTTTACTGGTCGGCGTGGCGGCAATGCAGATCCTCGGTGCGGCCGGTGCTTCCCCGGTCGGCTTCGGAAACTGGCGCCCCCTCATGTACATGTTCCTGCTCTGGGGCATGGCGCTCGCGGCCAGCCAGGTTTTGATCCGCGGCGAACTCGGCCAGCAGGCCCTGTTCATTCTTCCGGCCCTGCTTTTCACCGGCGCGATGGTGATTTTCCCGACACTCTTCGGACTTTACATCGCCTTCACGGACTGGAACCTCAACGCGCAATCGGGTCACCATTTCAACGGGCTCGACAATTTCAGGACGCTGTGGGGCGATTCCTACTTCTGGAACGCGCTTGGCAACATGGCGGTGTACGTGCTGACCGTGCTGGTGCAATATGTAATCGCCTTCGGGCTCGCGCTGCTCCTGAACGCCGACATTCGCGCCCGGAAGTTCTTTCGCGTCGCGTTTCTGATGCCCTTCATGCTGAGCCCCGTGGCTGTGAGCTGGATGGTCGGCAAGTCGATCATGGAGAACCGCTTTGGCCCCGCCGCGACCTTCGCGCGGCATATCGGATGGGACAATCCGGCATTCTTCACGTCGCCCTGGATCGCCAAGACCAGCATCGTGGTGATGGACAGCTGGGTGTGGATTCCCTTCATCGTCATCATGTTGCTCGCCGGCCTGCAGGCTTTGCCCACGGAGGTGAAGGAAGCCGCCAAGGTCGACGGCGCCAACCAGTGGCAAGCGTTCTGGGAGATAACCTTTCCGCTGATGCTGCCGGTGAGTTTGACCGCCGTGCTACTGAGGATCATCTTCGAGTTGAAGCTGGCCGACATCGTCATCAACGTCACTGCGGGTGGGCCGGGCGGTGCGACCGACACCATTTCCAGCTTCATCTACCGCGAATATCGGGACCGATCGAACGTCGGATACGCCACCATGGTGGCCGAGGTCTATCTCGTCATCATCATCGTGTTCATCACCTTGCTGATGAAAGCCCTGGCTCCCTACATGCGAAAAATGAACTAAGCCCATGCGTGTTTTTGGACAACGGCGGCCATCGGCAGGATGGATGTCGGACCATCGGAAGGAGCAGCCGTAGGTGACCGCCGAAGCCAGCGCCGGCGCACCGCCGCAAGATCGGCCGGAAACGTCCTACAGGACCGCAGGAACTCGGGCCGGCGGATACGTGCTGATCTATGCGGCCTTGGCGCTGTGGACCTTCATCGCCCTGTTTCCGATCTATTGGACGCTCTCGACCTCGTTCAAGATCGGCAAGGACGTCACGCTCGGTCACCTTCTCCCCTGGGTGGACTTCGTGCCGAACTGGAAGGGATGGCAATCCCTGGGACTCTCGCCCGATACCATCTTCGGGACCTCGACCGTCCGCGACGAGTTTCTCAAGCGCTTCCTTAACAGCGCCATTGCCTCGATCGGCGCTTCGGTCCTGGCCGTCATCATCGGTTCGCTGGCCGCCTATGGGCTCAGCCGGTTCGAATACAAATTCGGGCGCTGGCGCAACAAGGACATCTCGTTCTTCTTCCTGTCCCAGCTCGTCCTGCCGCCGGTTGTGCTCGCGATGCCGTTCCTGGTCCTCTACAAGGAACTGGCGCTGCTCGACACGAAGATCGGCCTGGTTCTGATCTATACATTGATGGTTCTGCCGATCGTAATCTGGGTCATGCGGGACCAGTTCGACACGATTCCCACGGAGATCGAGCAGGCCGCGCTCGTGGACGGCTGTTCGATCTGGTCGGCGTTTTTCCGGATCGTCCTGCCCATCGCGCTTCCCGGAATGGTGGCCGCCTTCATCCTGTCGGTCGTGCTGTGCTGGAACGAGTACTTCTTCGCCTCGCTGCTCACCGGCTTCGACGCGCAGACCCTCCCGGTCATGGTGGCGAGCCAGACCGGTTCCCAGGGCATCAATTGGTGGTCGATGGCGGCCTTATCGACGGCTGCAATCGCTCCGCTGATGCTGATCGGCATCTTCCTCGAGCGCTACATCGTCATGGGATTGACGGCCGGCTCGGGCAGATAACGTCCCAAAGCTCAACCACCAAACCGCTGCCGCCAGCTCGGCACAGCGCCCGCGAAGGGCAGCGCCTCAGCCTCATAGACCCCGCGCGCAACGGCCCTGGCCAGGCAATCGCCAGCCAGCGTGCCGAGTTCGGTCAGATCGCGGAGATCGACCGGGCGCGGATTGTCGCCCGTCGCGGCCCCGAACACCACATCGCCGTCGAGGGCTGCATTGGCCGGGCGCAAGGCCAGCACCAGGCCGCCTTGCGCCACCATGGCCAGGCGCTTGCATTGCGCCTTGGACAGCGGCGCATCCGTGACCACGATGGCGATCGTCGTGTTTTCGGTAGCATCCCCTTTCAGGCGCACAGCCAGGGCAGAGGGAGGCCAAGGCACCGGCAACCCAAGGCCGCCAAATTCCGTTCCGCGCTCATACGGAGCCGCCCAGAACTGCGGCCCGTCGCCGATCGTCGCTTGGCCAACGGCATTGACGGCCACCAGGGCACCGACCCAATAGCCGCGCGCGGTGCGGCTGCTCGACGAACCGAGCCCGCCCTTGAGGTTCGCCGTCGTAGCGCCAAGCCCGGCTCCGGCGCTGCCGAGCGCAAAATCGAGACCAGCACCGCTTGCCGCCGCATAGCCGAGATCCCAATAGGGCGGGCGACGGCCCCAGGCCTTGTCGCCCCCGTTGACAAGATCGAACAAGACCGCACCCGGCACGATTGGCACTCGCACGGATCGGATCGCGAAGCCGCGCCCCAGCTCGGCGAGCGCCGCCTGGGCGCCGCCCATCGCGTCGAGCCCAAAGGCCGAGCCACCCGACAGCACGAGCGCGTCCACACCCGTCACGGTCATTTCGGGTTCGAGCAGCGCCGTGTCGCGCACGCCGGGCGCCCCGCCCGGAATGGCGATCGAGGCTGCCGCAGGGCGGTCGAAGATCAGCGCCGTTACGCCCGAACCGAGAACCGCGTCCTGCGCGTTCCCGACCCGCAGGCCGGGAACATCGGTGATGAGATTGCGCACGGGCGCGATCTGGCCGGCGCTCAATCCTTGCGGCGCAGTACGACCGTGTGGCGCACTATCCGACGATGGTGGCGGACGTGAACCCCGCAGACGGCGTTGTGGCCGAAGTCGCGCGCGTATTCGGCCTGGTATTCCGGGAACGACTTTTCGTCGTCATGGTCGGCCGGGGTGCCGGGCCCCTGCCAGGGATAGCCGCCGTCCCACCCACGCCCCGGGCGCCGGCGATCACCCACGTGGTAGGCGCCGGGGCCGTTCCAGCCGGACCGATACCGGCAATAGGCCGCGCCATCCCAGTAGAAGAAAGCGAGCTTGCGGGCCTTGGCGTCGATGGCCTCGTAGGTCGTGTCGTACTTTGCGTAGTTCAGCTTGTAATAGGGAATGTCGCGCTCGGCCTGAGCGGGAGACACCGCGGCCCAAGCCGCCACGCCGGCAGCCGCCGCCCACGCCAAGATAGTTCTCGCCACGCTGCCCTCCCGGCGCCTCGCCGTATCATGTCGCCCTACATATCCCGGATCGCGCGGCGCGGGATGACGTCGCGACCCAAACAACCGCAAAACGGCGAAAAAGACGCGAAGTGTCGCTCCAGGGTGACGTTGCGGCAGAGCGGCTTTCCCCACTGGGCGGCATGGTTTAGCAAGAACCATGTCAACCGACGTTTCGCTCTCCGCCGCTATCCTGGCCGGCCTGCTGTCCTTCCTCAGCCCCTGCGTCCTGCCGCTCGTTCCGCCCTACCTGTGCTTTCTGGCCGGGACGACGCTCGAGGACCTGCAGACCGGCGACGCAACCCGCACCCGCCGCGACGCGCTGCTGGCCAGCCTGCTCTTCGTGGCGGGGTTTTCGACCGTGTTCGTGGCCCTCGGGGCGACGGCTTCGGCCTTCGGCTCACTGATCCGGCGCTTCGACCAGCCACTCTCCATCGCGGCGGGCCTGGCCATCATGGTCATGGGCCTGCACTTCATCGGCGTCTTCCGCCTGAGCCTGCTCTATCGCGAAGCCCGCGTGCAGGTGGCGCGACCGCCGGGCCTGTGGAGCGCCTATGTGATGGGTCTCGCCTTCGCGTTCGGCTGGACGCCCTGCATCGGGCCGATCCTGGCCGCCATCCTGGCCGTCGCAGGTTCGCAGGCCACGGTGGCCCATGGGGCGGGGCTTCTGGCCGCCTATTCGCTCGGACTCGGCGCGCCTTTCGTGGCCGCCGCGCTCGCGATTGGTGCCTTCACGGCCTTTCTCAAGCGGTTCAAGGTGTATTTCGTCGCCGTGGAGAAAGTCGCTGGTGGCTTGCTGGTCCTCACCGGCATCGCGTTCCTGACCGGCGGCATGCAAAGCCTGTCCTTCTGGCTGATCGAAACCTTCCCGGCGCTCTCGCGCTTGGGCTGACCTCATCGCGGCCACGAAAAAGCCCGCCTAACCGGCGGGCTTTCCTGATTGCGTCTCGACCGACTGGAAACGTCAGTCGTTCTGGATGTAGGTGATCTTGCCGTCCGGCTGCTTCTTCCACGTGTACATGACGTAGTCGGCCTTGGTCAGATCGCCCTTCTTGTCGAACGAAATGTCGCCCAGCACGGTATGGAACGGCTTGCCCGAGTGCATGGCCTCGGCCATCTTCTTGGGATCAGCCGATTTGGCCATCTCGGCAGCCTGCGCCATCACCTGCACGGCGGCGTAGCTGTAGAGCGTGTAGGCCTGGGGATCGAAGTTCTTGGCCTTGAACTCGTCCACTACCGCGGAAGCGGTCGGCTTCTTGCGCGGATCGGGACCGAAGGTCATCAGAGTTCCCTCGACGCCCGGGCCGCCGATGGCCGCGAATTCGTTGTCCGTGATGCCATCGCCCGACATCATCGTGGCGGTGACGCCCTGGTCGGTCATCTGCCGCCGGATCAGGCCGCCTTCAGGATGCAGGCCGCCCCAATAGACGATCTCGGCGCCCGATTGCTTGATCTTGGAAACGACCGCCGAATAGTCCTTTTCGCCGGTGTTCACGCCCTCGTACAGAACCGGCTTGAGGTTGTCCTTGGCCAGCGAGTCCTTCGTGGCGTCGGCCAATCCCTTGCCGTAGGTGGTCTTGTCGTGAAGGATCGCGATCTTCTTGCCCTTCAGCGCGGTCTCGATGTACTTGGCCGCGACCATGCCCTGCTGGTCGTCACGACCGCAGGTGCGGAACACGTCCCACTTGCCCTTTTCGGTCAGCGTCGGATTGGTGGCGGACGGCGTGATCATCAGCATGTTGTTTTCGAGGTAGACGTCTGAGGCCGGAATAGTCACGCCCGAATTGAAGTGGCCGACGACGAATTTCACCCCGTCACCGACGAACTTGTTGGCCACCGAAACGCCCTGCTTCGGGTCGGACGCATCGTCGCCGACGTCGACCGTGATCTTGTTGCCGAGAATGCCACCCTTGGCATTGATGTCCTCGACCGCCTGTTCGGTGCCCTTCTGCAGCTGCGCGCCGAATACCGCGTTGGGACCGGTCATCGGACCCGCGACCCCAAGCTTGAAATCGGCCGCGTGCGTCGCGCCCGAAAATGCGAGACCTGCCGCGAGGACAAATCCGGACATAGCCATCTTTTTCATCGTTTGCTTCCCTTCCTGAACACCGACCTTCACAGGCCCATTTTTGCACGTTCGGAAGCTGCTCGGCGCGCTGCGCCAGCCCCCGAACCATGGTCTCACAGCCGATCTTTTCACTCATGCTTATTCGGTTCATTCGAATTGTCACGTGAATTCAAAGATCAACCTCGCCTTGCCCATCCCTAGCCGGTTGGCCTGGTGGTCCAGCCCAGCAGGCCCGATTTCGCGAACAGCCAAGGATATTGTCGCACCATCTGTTCGGCGCGACGCGAACGGTAGCCATAGGCCGCGCCGATGATGATCACGACCAGCGAGACCAGGTAATAATGCACCGACAACAGGTCTTCCCCGGAGAGCGCATAGTGCAAAAATCGCACCGCCCCAGCGAGGATGATCAGCGCCAGCGGCATCGTCCAGATCGACCGCCAGGTGCCGGCGAGCGCCCGGCCGGTGGCCCAGGCCGCAAGGCCGCCGAGCACGAGTGTGAAAACCAGAAAGGTCCAGAGCGCCTGGGGTTCGTCCGAATAGAGCAGGCCTTCCATCAGACATGCCCTCCTTCGAGATAGGCGGCGCGCACTTCGGGCTTGCTCAGGAGTTCGCGGCCGGTGCCCGACATCGTGATCAGGCCGTTGACCATGACATAGGCTCGGTCGGCGAGCTTGAGGGCGTGGAAGGCGTTCTGTTCCACCAGGAATACCGTGAGGCCGTCCGTCTTGTTGAGTTCGCGGATCACCTCGAAGATCTGTTTCACCACGAGCGGTGCCAGGCCCAGCGAGGGCTCGTCGAGAAGCAGCAGGCGCGGCCGGCTCATCAGGGCACGAGCGATGGCCAGCATCTGCTGTTCGCCGCCGGACAGCGTGCCGCCGCGTTGGGCGATCCGCTCCTTCAGCCGCGGAAACATCGCGAACACGCGTTCCAGATCCTGGTCGAAATAGGCGAAATTGTTGATCGAGGCGCCCATCTGCAGGTTTTCATAGACGGTCATGCGCGGAAAAATCCGCCGCCCTTCGGGAGACTGGGCGATGGACAACCGGGCGATCTGATGCGTGGGCAATTGCGTAATGTCGCGCCCGTCGAACGACACGCTGCCTTCTCGGGCCCGCGGATTGCCGAAGATCGTCATCATCAGGGTGGATTTGCCGGCGCCGTTGGCGCCGATCAGGGTCACGATCTCTCCCTGACCCACGTCGAGATCGACGCCCTTGAGGGCAATGATCTTGCCGTAGAAGGTCTTCACGCCACGGATGCTGAGCAGCGGAGCAGCGGCGGGCGGCCGCCGCTCGAGCACGGGCTCGGTCATCACGCTCATACGCCGATCTCCGCTTCCACCTTCTCGACCTCTTCATCGCCCACCCCGAGATAGGCGGCGATGACTTTCTGGTCGTTGCGGACATCGCTGGGCGTGCCATCCGCGATCTTGGTGCCATAGTCGAGCACCACGACATGGTCGGAGATGGCCATGACCACGGACATGTCATGTTCGATGAGCAGGACCGATGTCCCGTGGTCCTCGCGGATCAGCTTGAGGAGGTTGTTCAAAAGCAGCGACTCGCGCGGGTTGAGCCCCGCTGCCGGTTCATCCAGGCACAGCAGAACCGGATCGGTACACATGGCGCGGGCGATCTCGAGACGCCGCTGGTCGCCATAGGGCAAATCGCCGGCCGGATCGTCCGCCCGGTCGAGGAGGCCGATGCGGTCCAGCCAGGCCACCGCCTTCTGGACGGCGCCCTGCTCACTGGCCCGGTAGCGGCCGATACCCAGCACGCCCAGGAACGTCATGCCGGAGGCAATCATCAGCGGATTGTGCTGCGCAACCAGCAGGTTTTCGAGCACGGTCATGCCGGTGAACAGGCGGATGTTCTGGAACGTGCGCGCCACCTTGGCGCTGCGGGCGATCTCGTGGTCCGGCATGCGCTCGAGCAGGAACAGGTCGCCCTGGGCGCCCTTGCCATGGCGCACGCCCGACTGCGTCAGCATCATCACGTCGGCCGGCGCCGCCACCCCCTTGCGGGCCAGCGCCATCCGGCCCTCGGTCGGCTTGTAGAAGCCCGTCACGCAATTGAACACGGTGGTCTTGCCGGCGCCGTTCGGGCCGATCAGCGCCGTGATGTCGCCGCGCCCGACCGTGAAGGAAAGGTCGTTCACGGCCACGAGGCCGCCAAAGCGCATCGTCAGGTGCTCGACGACGAGCAGCGGGTCGCTCTGCCAGCGCATCAGCCGTGACCCTCTTTCACCATATCACCCGCAATGGTTTTCCGTTCCTTGTAGTAGATCGACGGTTCGCGGGTGGCGATGATGCCGCGCGGCTTCCAGATCATCATGGCCACCATGCCGAAGCCGAAGATCAGCATGCGATATTGCACGGGGTCGAAGCCAGGGCCGAAGATCGTTTTCAGGAAATCCAGCTCGCGCAGAATTTCCGTGCCGCCGATCAGCACCGTAGCCGCGAGGGCGACACCGATCTGCGAACCCATGCCGCCGAGCACCACGATAGCCAGAATCGTGGCCGATTCGATGAAGGTGAAGCTTTCCGGGCTGACGAAGCTCTGCCGCACCGCGAAGAACGAGCCCGCGAAACCGCCGAACATCGCCCCGAGCGCGAAAGCGGTCAGCTTGGTGTTGACCGTATTGATGCCGAGGGAGCGGCAAGCGATCTCATCTTCGCGCAGGGCCTCCCAGGCGCGCCCGACCGGCAGGCGCCGCAATCGCAGCGTGACGAAGTTGGTCAGCAACGCGAGCGCCAGGATCAGGTAGAACAGGAAGATGGTGCGGTGGATCGGCGAATATTCGATCCCGAACAGATGCGCGAAGCCACTGTCATCGTCGGTGAACGGGACGCCGAAGAACGTGATGTGCGGGATCGACGAAATGCCGGCATAGCCATTGGTCAGGTCGGTCCAGTTGATCAGGACGATGCGGATGATTTCGCCGAACGCCAGGGTGACGATCGCCAGATAATCGCCCCTCAGCCGCAGCACCGGGAAGCCGAGAATGACGCCCCAGAAGGCGGCCAGGATGCCGGCAAGGGGCAGGCAGATCCAGAACGACAGGCCGAAGGTGGTCGAGAGCAGCGCGTAGGAATAGGCGCCCACCGCATAGAACGCGACATAGCCGAGATCCAGCAGGCCCGCGAGGCCGACCACGATGTTCAGCCCCCAGCCCAGCATCACGTAGATCAGGATCTGGATTCCGTAGTTGTTGATCCATTTCAGCGAGCTCTGCGGCCCCAAAGCGCCGAGCATGATCAGCGGGAAAGCGATCAGCGCCGCCACGAAGAACAGCGTCAGGTTGGTCTTGAAGAATTTCTCGGTCGAGGAAACCTTGCGCAGTTCCTGCGGGCGGCGGGCCGGCTTGGGCCGCGTATGGAGCGCGAGACCGAGCAGGCGTGCCACGAAAACCAGCACGGCGGCGATGATCGACCAGCTCCACCGCGGAACTACGACGAGCGTGTTCGACATATCGGTATGCGTGTCGAAGGCCATCAAGGGAAACGACAGACCCAGCATCACCAGGGCCCAGAACCCGGCATCCTTGACGGCCGCGGTCGCGTTGAAGGCGGGGACGATCTTTGCGGCGGTGACCGGCTTCGTGCTTTCCATCAGCATGGGATCACACCTTCTCGATCTCGGGCCGCCCGAGCAGGCCGGTAGGCATGAAGATCAAGGTGATGGCCAGGATCGAGAAGGCCGCGACATCCTTGTAGTCGGTGGACACGAAGCTCGACCAGAAGACCTCGATGAGGCCGATCAGCAACCCGCCCAGAACCGCCCCAGGCAGGGAACCGATGCCGCCCAGCACCGCGGCCGTGAAGGCCTTGACGCCGGGCACGAAGCCATCCGCGAAGGACACGACGCCGTAGTAGCTGAGGTAAAGCACACCCGCCACGGCCGCCAAGGCGGCGCCGATCACGAAGGTGAGCGAGATCGTGCGGTCGACATCGATCCCCAGCAGCGCTGCCATGCGGCGGTCCTGTTCGCAGGCCCGCTGGGCACGGCCGAGCGGCGTCCTTTGCACGAGGTACCAGAAGCCGGCGAGCAGCACCGCCGTGGAGACCATGATGAGGATCTGCTTATAGGAAAGCGTGACGTTATAACCGGTGCCGCTGGTGATATGGATCACGTCGCTGAACAGTGGCGGGATGGTCTTGTTGCGAGGGCCCTGCACCAGTTGGACCATGTTCGACAGGAAGATCGACATGCCGATGGCGGAGATGAGCGGCGCCAGGCGGAAGGAGCCGCGCAAAGGCCGATAGGCGATCCGCTCGATGGCCCAGTTCCAGAGCGAGGTCACCACCATGGCGACGACCAGGACGATCACGAAGGCCAGCGCCACCGAGGTTATGCCCAGCAACTGGGTGAGCACCAGGTAGATGATCAGGGCCACGAAGGCGGACAGCATGAAGACGTCGCCGTGCGCGAAGTTCACCATGCCGATGATACCGAACACCATGGTGTAGCCGATGGCGATCAGGCCGTAGATGGAGCCGAGCGTCAGCCCGTTGATCAGGGTCTGCAGAAAAACATCCATGCGTGGCGCTCACCTCAACAACTCGTATGCAGCGTCGAATTCAGTATCGGCACGAAGGCTAGCAAGTCCCATGCCCGGTCGCAACGGGGCGCCGCCCCAGTTTCGGCCGATTTTCGTCGCTTTCGTTACCGTTAATGGTCGGTTTTTATGGAAGATTCGACTTGCCGGTGGCCGGAGTTTGGGGTTTGCGACATAATCGACAATGCCGGCTGCATCTTCGCCCGGCTCGGTTTCCGGGTTCTCATGAATCGCCTGAATAGGGCCATCACTCAGGACGACAGACCGGTCGAAGATCCGGTGGGGCAGCCGCTGGACGACGCCCTGTTCCGGGACGCCATGCGGCGGGTTGTCACCGCCGTGCACGTCGTGACCTCGGACGGACCTGCCGGGCGTGCCGGCCTCACCGCGAGCGCCGTCACTTCCGTATCGGATCGTCCTCCCACGGTGCTGGTCTGCGTCAACGGCGAAAGCCGGTCGGCCGCGCGTCTGATCGCCAATGGCGTGTTCTGCATCAACACGCTCGCGGCGGGCGACGAGGATATCGCCGCCACCTTTGCGGGACGCACCGACCTGCCGCATCACCGGCGGTTCGAACGGGGTGTCTGGGAGCCCCTGGCCACAGGCTCGCCTGCGCTATCCACCAGCCTCGCGGCGTTCGACTGCCGCCTCATCGACGTGCGCCGCGTCGCCACACACGACGTGATCCTGGGCGAGGTTCTGGCGGTGCGCAGTGGCGGGAACGCCCCTGCCCTTGCCTATTTCGACCGCACCTACCGATCGCTCTGAAGGGCACCGACGTTCGGTCTTGGACCGCTGGCCATTGCCTACCTGCGCCGATAAGGGAAAGGCACATTAGCTGACCCGGAGACCGCATGATCCCGCGCTATTCCCGCCCTGCCATGGTTGCGATCTGGGAGCCCGCCACGCGATTCCGGATCTGGTTCGAGATCGAAGCCCATGCCTGCGACGCCCTTGCGGATCTCGGAATCATTCCCCGGTCGGCGGCCGAAACCATCTGGGCCAAGGGGCGCGATGCCGCCTTCGATGTCGCCCGCATCGATGCGATCGAGCGTGAAACCAAGCACGACGTCATCGCCTTCCTGACCCATCTCGGCGAGTTGATCGGCCCCGAGGCGCGCTTCGTGCACCAGGGTATGACCTCCTCGGACGTGCTCGATACGTGCCTCGCCGTGCAATTGTCGCGTGCCTCCGATCTTCTCATCGACGATGTCGATGCGCTCATGGCGGCGCTCAAGACGCGGGCTTTCGAACACAAGCTGACCCCCACGATCGGCCGTTCGCATGGCATTCACGCAGAGCCGGTCACCTTCGGGCTCAAGCTCGCCTCGGCCTATGCGGAATTTGGCCGCTGCCGCGAGAGGCTGCTGGCCGCGAAACACGAGATCGCGACCTGCGCGCTGTCCGGCGCGGTCGGAACCTTCGCCAACATCGATCCGCGGGTCGAGGAGCACGTGGCCAAGGCCATGGGGCTGACCCCCGAGCCGATCTCCACCCAGGTGATCCCGCGCGATCGCCATGCCATGTTCTTCGCCACGCTCGGGGTCGTGGCATCCTGCATCGAGCGATTGGCGATCGAGATCCGCCACCTGCAGCGCACCGAAGTTCTGGAAGCCGAAGAGTTCTTTGCCGAGGGGCAGAAGGGCTCCTCCGCGATGCCGCACAAGCGCAACCCCGTGCTGACCGAGAATCTCACCGGCCTGGCCCGGCTGGTGCGCGGCATGGTGGTTCCGGCGCTCGAGAACGTTGCGCTCTGGCACGAACGGGACATTTCCCATTCCTCGGTCGAGCGGATGATCGGCCCGGACGCGACCGTCACGCTCGATTTCGCCCTCGCCCGCATGACCGACGTGGTCGCGAAACTGCTGATCTACCCCGCCAACATGCAACGCAACATGGACCGCCTCGGCGGCCTGGTGCACTCGCAGCGGGTTCTTCTCGCCCTGACGCAAGTCGGCGTCTCACGCGAGGACGCCTATCGGCTGGTGCAGCGCAACGCCATGCGGGTCTGGCGCGGCGAAGGCGACTTTCTGGAGTTCCTCAAGGCCGACCCGGAGGTCACCCGCGTTCTGCCGGTTTCGAAGCTCGAGCCGCTCTTCGACCTCGGCTACCACACCAAGCACGTCGACACGATTTTCGCACGCGTGTTCGGAAGCGCCTGACGCTCCGCCTCAAGAGAATGCCGTCCAGCGCAGCACGCCGTCGCGGTCGCGCGAGCCGGCAAGCTGCCGCCTACGGACCAGGTAGTTGACGTGCGCGAGTGCCTCGCTGAACGCGAACCAGAGCTGGTGCGGATCGAGTTGCATGGAAAACAGCACAGGCACGAGTTCTGCCACGGAGAGCGGTGTCCCTCGAGAGCAGGCATCGACGATCAGTGCGCACCGCTCCGCATGGTGCGCATCGAGCTGATCGAGCCGGGCGTGCAGGCCGCGGAACGGCAGCCTATGACCCGGCAGTACCAGCACGGAGCCGGGGAACATGGCGCCGCATGGCGTCGAAGCTGTCGAGGTAGAGCCCGAGCGGGTCGTCCAGTGGTTTTTCCTCGGCGACCGAAACGTTCGGCGAGATCTGCGCCAACACGTGATCGGCCGCGATCAGCAGATCGTCGTTCCGGGCATGCAGCAGCATCTGGGCCGGCGAATGGCCCGCAAGGCAGTGCACGTCGTAGCTCCGGGCGCCGATCACGAGGCGGTCGCCCGGGCGCAGGGGCGCATAGCGGCTCGGCAGCGCCGGAACCACGGCACCGTAGCGGTCGAGCCGCCGCGCCATGAAGGACAGTTGCTCCGCGTCGAGGCCATGCCCGCGATAGAAGGCCTGCTCGGCTCCGACTTCCGCGGCACCGGCGGCCAGGTGCATCCGAGCGGTCAGATATTCGGTCTCGCCCATATGGAGAGCGGCGCCGGTCCGCTCGCATAAAAATGCGGCCGCGCCGACGTGATCCGGATGGAAATGCGTGACGATGACCCGCGTGACGGGCTTGCCCGCAAGGGGGCCGGCCAGAACGTCGGTCCACAGCGCCCGAGTGCGAGCCTCGTCCACACCGGCGTCGACGATGGTCCAGCCGCCATCGTCCTCAAGCAGGTACACATTGACGTGATTGAGCCGGAACGGGAGCGGCAGCCGCAGCCACAGAATGCCGGATGCAACTTCAATGGTGTGGCCGAACTCCGGCGCGACGGGAAACGGAAACGCGAGCTCGATCACGATCTGGCAGCAATCCCTCATGGCTAAGCAGGAGGCTTAAAAGGTTTGGGCGCGCTTGGGAATGCGCGAGTGCTCCTGCGCCCACAGCAACCGAGTGAAAGCTTTTCCCGCCATCATGCCGAGCCGAACGCGCCAGCATTCGTGTCGAAGTACGAGGGCGGCCCCCCCGTCCTTCGACACTGTCGCTTTTCAACGGGGTCAGAATGAGGGAGCCTCGAGAGCATCCATTCGACCCCGGGAGCTCTCGCCGACGCTACTATGAGCTGTCGATGTGCCGCGTTTGGGACTAGGGTGAGGGTGCAGGACCGGCGTCGATGCAATGGGCCGGCCTGTTAGGGAGGGTCTTATGGCTCATTATCTTGTCCAGGGCAGCTACGTGCCCGCCTCCATCAAGGCGATGGTTGAAAAGTCCGAAGACCGGAGCAACGCGGTCCGGGCCTTGATGCAGTCGGTCGGCGGTACGCTGCACCACATGTTCTTTTCCTTGGGGGACAGCGACTTCTACATCCTGTGCGAGCTTCCGGATAATGTGGCGGCAGCCGCGATCGCCATGGCGGTCGGCGCAGCCGGTTCGCTGTCGAGCTATCGCACGACGGCGCTGCTGACGCCCGCAGAGGCCGTACAGGCCATGAGCAAGGCAAAGGGCATTACCTACACGCCCCCGGGAAAGACGTCGTAGCTTTCCGCTCAGGCCAGCAAGGACTTCAGCTTGACCGACGGGTTGGCGAGAGCCTGCGGGTCAGGGCTGGCGGCGCGTCCGATCAGCATCTCCGCAAGCCGGACCTCCTTGGCGATCAGTCGGTTCGGCCCGATGCCGCTCGCCGCCACGAGGCGTCCGTCCGGCGCAAGGTGGAAGAACAGCTTGGCCTCGGGGTCGATGTCGCGCACCACTGTCGTGGGGCCCTCGTCGGGCAGACCTGCGATCTGCAGGGTCTGATCATATTGATCGGACCAGAACCACGGCACTGCATTGTAGGGCTCCTGTGCGCCGAGCATGTTGCGCGCCGCGACATTGCCCTGGTCCTGGGCGTTGCGCCACGCCTCGAGCCGCAGTCGCCGGCCGCCGTAGAGCGGATGAGGGAACGAGCAGCAGTCCCCGGCTGCAAAGATGTGCATATCGCTCGTGCGCAGGCATCCATCGGCCGCGATGCCGTTGTCGGTGGCGAGGCCGCTCGCGGCCGCAAGGGTAGTCTCGGGCAACGCCCCTACCCCGGCGATGATGACGTCGCAGGCAAGCCGCGTTCCATCGGCCAGCACCAGGGTTTCGGCCGTGCCGTCACGCTCCACCCGGTCGAGCCCCGTCCCGATATGGAATCGGACGCCGGCGCGTTCGTGGCGGGCTTGGACTAGCGCCGCCACCTCGGCCGGAACCCCGCGCATGAGAAGACGCGGGGCCATTTCGACCACCCTCACGTCGCAGCCGCGCGCGATGGCGCTCGATGCGATCTCGAGCCCGATGAACCCACCCCCGATCACCACGAGCCGGCGACCCGGTGCCAATCGCTGGCGCATGGCCAGCGCATCCGCGAAGGTGCGAAGGTAGAGCACGTTCTCCGGGCCGGCCCCGGGAATCGCGAGCTTGCGCGGGCGCGCGCCGGTCGCCAGCAGCAGCTTGTCGTAGGGCAGATCCGTGCCATCCTGCAACAGCACCCGCCTGGCCTCGCGCGCGACGCCGACCACCGTCGCGCCGGCTCGGTGTTCGATCGCATGGTCGGCCAGCCTGGTCTCATCGACGATGTAGGTGGCGTCAGGATCGGCTTCGGCCGTCATCGCGGCCTTGGACAGCGGGGGGCGCTCATAGGGCCGGTGCGATTCCTCGCCGATGAGCGTGACGGACCCGACAAAGCCGTTCTCGCGCAGCGCCACGGCGGCCCGGGCTCCCGCCTCCCCGGCCCCGACGATCACCATGCCAGGCGGGTTCATGGGATCTAGGGAATATCGATGTAGACGCGTCCGCCCTCGACCTTGGTCGGGTAGGTTCTCAGATTGACGCAGACCGGTGCGCCCTTGGCCTGTCCGGTCGTGTAATCGAACCGACCATTATGCTTGGGGCATTCAATGATTTTGTCCATCACGAGCCCGTCCGCCAGATGCACCGATTCATGGGTGCACAGCCCATCGGTCGCGTAGAACTCATCCTCCGGGCTGCGGTAGATCGCAAAGGTCTGCTGCCCATGGTCGAAACGGATCACGTCCTCTTCGTCGACCTCGTCGGATCCGCAGGCGTCGACCCAGCTCATTGTACCCCCGGTTGTTCGAACGAGTATTGGCGGCCAGCCTCTGCCCTGATCCGGCGCTTCGCGCCACTTGGCAATCACGGCGGAAGCAGGAAGTGTGGCGCCGCCCCGTTAAGCCGCCGTCGCCACCCTGGGTTCGACGGATTTCGCCCCAGGCGGCAGATGCCGCACCGCGAAATAGCTCGGGTCGTGGCGCTGCCGCAGCACGGCCGGTATGATTTCCCGATAGGCGTCCAGAACGCTCCGATAGGGCGGCGGGCAGTCGTGCTTGATGGCCGCATGCAATTTCGGCAGCGCGTGATACGGCACCATGGGGAACATGTGATGTTCGACGTGGTAGTTCATGTTCCAATACAGGAACCGGAACACGGGGTTCATCATCACGGTCCGGCTGTTGAGCCGGTGATCGAGCACGTCCTCATCGAGACCGGCGTGCTGGGTGAGGCCGAACACCAGGAGCAGCCAGCCGCCGTAAAGCGTGGGCAGGCCGATGAACATGGCCGGCAGGATGGAATGCGTCGCTATGCAGGTCACGGCCACGAGCCCGAAGATCGCCAGCCAGATGCGCGCCGTCCGGAACACCTTCGGCCGCTCCATCTCGGGAATGAACGTCGCTTCCTCCGGGTCGAGCTTCCCAAGGCTGTGGAGGAACAGCTTCTTGAACGCCACATAGCTGCTGTAGAGCGCGAAGATGTTGGACAGGATCTTCAGGATGGCCGGCGGGCGCATGGCCGCGATCTCGGGATCGCGCCCGACGATGATCGTATCCGTGTGGTGCCGCGTGTGGCTCCAGCGCCAAACCGTGGGTTCGCGCAGCACCATGAAACAGGCGATATTGTACACGGCGTCATTCATCCAGCGCGTCTTGAACGCGGTCCCGTGCCCACACTCGTGCCAGCGCGAGTCCGAGGCCGAACCGTAGAGCACGCCATAGGCGATGAAGAACGGCACGCAGAAGATGCTGCCCCAGAACCAATAACCGCCGAAGCCGGTCAGAGCGAGTACGCCGAACCAGATCAGCGTGTCGCGGATGGCCGGGCCATCGCTGCGCTTCATCAGTTCCTTGAGGTCCTTGCGGGCGATAGGCGCGCTGTACCATTGCGCCGAGGCCAGACCTTTCGCTTCCGCGGCTTTCGAATCTGCGCCGAGCAGTCCGTAATCGCGCCGAGTGATCGTGGCGGCCATCCCATCCTCCGGTCCGACGAGAAGCTCTGAGGCTCCAGCGTGTCGTATCACCTGTTGCAGCCTAACTAACCCAGGCCTCCCGGCGCAACAATCCGCTTGTGATTGTTTCTATCAAATCTATCCTCGTGCGCTCTCGCTGTTTGAGAGAACTTCCATGCGGAGAAGTGGTCGCCCGACGATCCGGGACGTCGCCGAACAGGCGGGCGTCGGCATCGCGACGGTGGATCGGGTGCTCAACCGACGCGCCCCGGTCAGCGAGAGCGCGACACGGCAGGTGCTCGAGGCGGCGCGCGCCATCGGCTATCATGCGGCGTCGCTGGTCCAGCAGCGCCTGCAGGAGCGCCTCGGGGAGCGCAGGCTCGGATTTCTGCTGCAGCGCCGATTCACCTTCATCGGGGTCGACGCCTATCTCCAGGACATCGTCAAGGGCATCATCATCGTGGCCGCCGTCACGGCCGACCAATACCGTCAGCGGCGCCGAAAGAAGGTGTGAGCGCGGCGGAATAGACAAGCGCCTGCGCCCCGGGCTACCACGAGCTCCAAGCTTCGGGGAGATCGCGGCCGATGATCGAGATCGACCAGGACCACGACATTCTCGGCATCGTCGACGTGCAGCCGACCTTCATGCCGGGCGGCGAGCTGCCTGTCGAAGATGGGCACGCCGTGGTGCCGGCCATCAATCGCCTGCTGGCCAGCCATTTTCGCCATGCATTCGCGACCCAGGACTGGCACCCGGCCGGCCATTCGTCCTTTGCCAGCGCCCATCAGGGCCGCGAGCCTTTCGGCACCATCGCCATGCCCTACGGGCCCCAGACCCTTTGGCCGGACCACGCCGTGATCGGCTCGTCGGGTGCGCAAATCCACGCCGACCTCGATCAGCGCCGCATCGAAATGGTGCTGCGCAAGGGCTTCCGGCCCGAGATCGACAGTTATTCGGCGTTCCGCGAGAACGATCGCCAGACCGTCACCGGCCTCGAAGGTTGGCTGCGGGCCCGCAACTTCAGGCGTCTGTTCCTGGTCGGACTCGCCACCGATTTCTGCGTGGCCTGGTCGGCCGAAGATGCAGCGGACCTCGGTTACGACGTCTTCGTCATACAGGATTGCTGCCGGGGCATCGGCCTTCCCCTCCCCGGAGGGCGGACCACGATGGACGCCGCACACTCACGTTTCGCCGAGCGGGGCATTCACCTGATCGCGAGCACGGATCTCGGCTAAAAGAAGTTCCGGATCCGGGCGACCCATGGGGCCCGGTGGTGCGTTACGACAGATGACGTCGTTTCAACCCGGTTTCGAAGGCTCGCGAGCACCACGTGCTGAGCTGCGCGCGGTTCTGCTTCATACAGGCCAAAAGGCTGTCCTCGTCGGTCGAGCTGCTGCACAGCGCGACCGCGTCCTGCTCGCACGCTGCCCGCTCGATCGGCGTAACATGATACTTGTCGGACTCGGCTAAGCCGCTGTGCACGCCTAGCAATGATCCAATAACAGTCAGAGGTACAAGCGCCTTCATTCGTTTATCCCATGTACATTTGAGGACCATGTAGCGCCAGGTATGCGCGAATACAGAATCATGTGAGCGACGATCCCTTTGGGACCGAGGCTAGCAGCACGAAATATCCTGGCAAACCCGTATCTAGTCTCGTCTGACGCGCTGGTGAACGAAATATGGGGAAAATTCGGAAACTCTCGGCGGGCGCCTTGTCGGCCGGCAGAGTTGGGCGACACGCCGACGATCGGGCGCCGGGACCGGACCGGGGCCAGACGCGACCTTCGCAGGCCAGCAACTTGCGTTCCCCCGGTAAACCTCGGAAGCTGGCAGATCACATAAGGGAGACAGCACCAGCAGGAATCCGAAATGCCGGACTTGATCGTCTACGTAAAACGTATATTTAGGGGTTAATGGGCGTGGGCTAACTCGCCTCCCCCTCTGCACAGCTCATCGAGGCTTGGTTCAGGAACGACGCATGAGCTTCTTCAGCACCATCAACCCGCTTTACTCGCTCTCGGGCCTCGCGGTTGGGGCGCTCGTGGGCATCACGGGTGTCGGCGGCGGATCGCTGATGACACCGCTTCTTGTGTTGTTGTTCGGCATCCATCCCGCGACTGCGGTCGGCACGGACCTGCTCTATGCGGGGCTGACCAAAAGCGGGGGCGTCCTGGTGCATGGCTTCAATCGAACGGTCGACTGGCGCATCACGGCCCGCTTGGGGGCGGGCAGCATTCCCGCGGCCATCGTCACGATAGCGGTTCTGTCCTGGGTGGGCCGAACCAATGCGGCCAGCAGCGTGATCACATCGGTACTGGGCTTTGCGCTCCTTCTCACGGCGGCGACGCTGTTCTTTCGCAAGTGGATGCTGAGCCGACTCGAGCGCTACGCCGAAACCATCAGCGAGGCACGCGTGCAGCGTTACACGGTGTTGCTGGGCGCCGCCTTGGGGATCTTGGTTTCTTTGTCGTCGGTCGGCGCAGGCGCCATCGGCGTCACTGTCCTGCTGATCCTCTATCCCAAGCTTCCGACTGTCCGCATCGTAGGTTCCGACATTGCTCATGCCGTGCCGCTGACATTGATTGCGGGTGCCGGTCACTGGTACCTCGGCTCGATCGATTGGGGCCTGCTCTCGTCGCTGCTCGTCGGTTCGCTACCCGGCATCGCGATCGGCAGTTATCTGGCGGCTCGGGTTCCAGACCGCGTGCTCCGCCCCGTGTTGGCCAGCACGCTCGCGGTCGTCGGGGCAAAGCTGTCGCTCTGATCGAGTCAGCGCAGGCGCGCGGGCCGCGTGAAAGCCCGGCGCGATCCGCACGGGTCGTTAACATTATCCCAATACGGACCTTGTAACTTGCTCGCATGTCGGAGCGCGGCGCCGAAAGCGGGTGCGTCCTCCGCTCTCACCTAGTGGCGAGGGTCCATGCGCAGGTTTTCCTTTGGCGGCGGTCTGGTTGCGCGACAAGTGCTCTATTTGGGGCTGACGGTCGCGATCGGCCTCCTGGCGATCTTCTCGGCCCGGGCGCTCAGCGATCAGGCCAGCGCGCTGGTTCGGGCGCCGGTGGCCGACATGCCACGGATTGCCAATGACATCGCCGCTATGGCCGACCAGATGACGATGCGCATCGCCATTGCGACCGTGCTCGGCTGCCTGATGATTGCTCTCGTGTCGATGCCGGTGATGCACTACACGCTGGCCAAGCCCATCGAGCGCCTGGCCCAGCGGATGAGCCAGCTCGCCGGCGGCGATACCGAAACGCCGGTCAGCGACGTCGAGCGCCCGGACGAGATCGGCGAGGCAGCCCGCGCCGTGGCGCTGCTTCGCGAGGCGGTCCTGAGCAACAACCGGATGGTGGCCGAGATCAAGACGCGCGACGACCGCGAGGCGCGCCTGCGCCAGGAAGCTGCCGCTCATGCCCAAGCCCAGACCTTCGGATCGGACCTGTCCGACACGATAAACCGGCTCTCCGAAATGACCAGCCGCCTTGCCCAAACATCGCAGAGCATGACCCTGGCGGCACGCCGCGCCACGGAAGGCTCGGGTCAGGCGAAGCTTGCATCCGACAACGCGGCGTCGGATGTAGCCTCGGTCGCTACCGCGTCGGAGCAACTCCTGCACGCGGTGGACGAAATCGACCGGCAGGTCGGGCATTCGACGTCGGTGGTCCAGGAAGCCGTCGCCGAGACCCTGGACACCAGCGCCGGCATGGCGCGCCTGTCCGCGGCGGCCCAGCGCATCGGCGACGTGGTCAGCCTGATTTCCCGGATTGCGGCGCAAACCAACCTGTTGGCCCTCAATGCCACCATCGAGGCCGCCCGGGCCGGCGAGTCGGGACGCGGTTTCGCGGTCGTGGCGCAGGAGGTGAAGACTCTCGCGGCGCAAACCGCACAGGCCACCCAGGACATCGGCAATCAGATTTCCGAGATGCAAGCCGCAACCAAGATCTCCGTCGACGCCATCGACGCGATCCAGAGCAAGATCGGCGAAGTCGAGCGGATCACCGCCATCATCGCCTCCGCGGTGCACGAACAGGGCGCGTCGACTCACCAGATCGCCCGCAACGTCCGCTCGGCCGCCTCCGGCGCGGCCGCCATTTCCGACCACGTGGGCAAGGTAAGCCATGCGGTGGGCGATACCGGCATAGGGGTCGAGGCGGTGCTCGACCTCGCCCACAAGCTCGACGAGGAAGCCAAGACGATCCGCCACCGGGTCGAGGAATTTTCCATGAGCTTGCAAAGCGCCTGAGCGCCCGATCACCCCAATGAGAGCGGGAAGGCCGCCTCAATGTGGCGCGGCCACCGCCGGGGCGCCGCGATTACGGCGTCGCCGCGCAGGGAATAGCGTACCGCCCAAGGATTGCGGCTCAGCCACACGGACGCGGCCCGTGTGATGCGCCGGCTTTTCGTCGAGGTCACTGCCAGCAAGGCTTCTTCCAGGCTCGGCCGGATCTTCACTTCGACGAACGCGACGGTCGACCCGCGCCGCGCGATCAGATCGATCTCGCCCCCGGTCACCCGATAACGACGCGCCAGGATGCGGTAGCCGCGCAGCATCAGGGCTATCGCGGCCAGCCACTCGGCGCGGTCGCCACGCCGGTTGGAGCGCTGGCGCCGGCTCTTGCTCGACGCCGTTGCCCGGCCCGGGCTCACTCGGCCCTGCCCCGCCGCGCGGCCGCGAGTGCCACTGCACGCCCATAAACCTCGCGCCGCGGCTGTCCCGTCTCGGCCGACACCACGGTCGCGGCATCCTTCACCGACATCTGCGTCATGGCGGCGGCAAGCTTTTCGTCAAGATCGACGACATCGAACCCTGCACTCTCCTGAGGGGGCGCCACAAGCACCACGATCTCCCCTCTCGGCGGCCCTTCCGCTGCAAATTCTTCGGCCAGCGAGGTCGCGGTGCCGCGCCGCACGGTCTCGAATTTCTTGGTCAGTTCCCGTGCGACCGCGGCGGGTCGGGGGCCCAGCACGGCCGCCACATCGGCCAGCATCTCGGCCGTCCGACGCGCCGATTCGAAGAAAACCAGCGTGCCCGGCACGCCCGCCAGTTCGGCGAGACGCGTCCGCCGAGCCGCGCTCTTGGGAGGCAGGAAGCCTTCAAAGAAGAAGCGGTCAGTTGGAAGGCCGGCCAGCACCAGCCCGGCCAGGACCGCGGAAGCGCCCGGTGCGGTCGTGACCAGATGGCCGGCCGCGGCCACCTCGGCGACGAGCTTGTATCCAGGATCGGACACCAGCGGGGTGCCGGCATCGGAGATCAGGGCCAAGGCATCACCGTTCGCGAGCCGGGCCAGGATCTGCGGCCGCACAAGCGCGGCATTATGTTCATGATAGGCGACGAGCGGCGTCGAAATTCCATAATGGGCCAGCAGCACCCGGCTGACGCGCGTGTCTTCCGCCAGCACCGCATCGGCAGCCGCGAGAGTCCCGAGGGCCCGCAGAGTGATGTCGCGCAGATTGCCGATGGGTGTCGCCACCACATGGAGGCCCGGGGCGATCGGCTCGGCTTCGATGCTGGCCGCGAACACGGAGAAGAGCCGCGGGCCCTCTCGTTCGGACGCGCCGTGGCGTGGCCCCGTGCTCTCGTGCCGTCCCATCCGGTCTCCCATTCATCCATGTCGCAGCGTGCCCGCCGCGACGGAGATACCGACCGCTCTCGCAGGTAGGCCAAGATAGCAGCGGGCGAGGGCCGCGCCTATATGGGGCGCGGTTCGCTGAACGCGCACGGGCGTCATTGTGGCAATTGCCCGCTATCGACCCGTCCGATGAACTGGTATCATGGCGGTTCATCTCCACTTTCGGAGACTGGTATCCTAGTGCGCACATACAAAGTCTTGAGCGCGATCTGCGCGGCTGCCTTGGCGGGGTTGCTTTCCGGTTGCGGCCCGAATGGCGGCGGCATGGGGGGTGGCGGCGGCGAACCCGTGCAAGAACCGAACCTTTCGGCCCCGACCACGCCGGTGCAATCCCACCCGCTCGGAGGCAGCGCGGCCAATCAGCCAGGCTCCATCGGGCATGGTCCTGACAAGATCGGGCTGATCCTGCCGCTGACCCAGAATGGTGCGCCGAGTTCTGTAGGCCTGTCGCTCAAGAACGCGGCCGAACTGGCCTATGCCGAGGCAGGAACAAACGACCTCACGATCCTGGTCAAGGATGATCGCTCGACGCCGGACGGCGCCCGCGAGGCTACGCAGGCGGCCCTCAACGACGGTGCCGAACTCATTCTCGGCCCCTTGTTCGCGGCGGATGTGCGCGAGGCGGCCCGGGTCGCTCGCGCGGCCGACAAGCCCGTGATCGGCTTCTCGACCGACACCGGCTCGGCTGCCCGCGGCGTATATCTCCTGTCGTTCCTCATCGAAACCTATGTCGACCGCATCGTCGATTACGCGAGTTCGCAGGGCAAGAAGTCGTTCGCGGCCCTGGTGCCCGAAAACGATTATGGCAATGTGGCGCTGGGCGAATTCCAGCAAGCCGTCGCAAAGCACGGGGGCCGGGTGGAAGCGATCGAACGCTACAAGCCTGGAGCTGCCGGGGAAGCGGCTGCCAAGATCGCCGCGGCACTCCCCCGGATCGATGCCCTGTTCATCCCCGAACAGGCCGATGCGATGGGCAGCGTGGCCCAGGCGCTCGGAAGCAATGGCCTCGACAGCCACAAGGCCCAGATCCTGGGGACCGGCGTGTGGAACGATCCGCGTGTGCTGAAGCTACCCGAGTTGCAGGGGGCCTGGTTCGCCACGCCGGAGAATGCCGGTTTCAACGCGTTCGCGCAGCGCTACCGGGCCAAGTTCGGCGCCGAGCCAGCGCGGATCGCCACCCTGTCCTACGATGCCGTGTCGCTGGTATCGGCGCTGGCCCGCAGCCAGGGGGCGCAGCGCTTCGCCCTGGATACGCTGACCAACACGTCCGGCTTCAACGGCGCCGATGGCGTGTTCCGGTTCCGCCAGGACGGGCAGAACGAACGTGGGCTCGCAGTGCTGCAGATCGACAATGGGGCCGCCAAGACGGTCAGTCCGGCACCGCGCACCTTCACGAGCAATCCCTCCGGCTTCTGAGACAAGGGGCGGCTTCGCCGGACACTGGTCTGCAGGCTGGCCACAGTGCCGAAAAGGGCTGCTCGCTTGGTGAGTTGATCTCGAAAAGTCGGCGGAGCGGGCCCGAACCCGCCCGCTCCGCATTGTTTCGCTAAGGGTCTGCCGCGCTTACGAACCGCCGCCGATGCAGGTCGCGGTGGTCTTGGGCGTGCAAACGTCGAGGCCCGTGTAGGTCGGGTCCTTGGGCGCGGCCTTGCCGTCCTTGATGTCCTTCAGGAAATACATGGCCTTGTAGCCCATCTCGAACGGCCGCTGCCCGACATTGCCCGAGGCAAGCCCCTCCTTCAGGAGGTCGATCTGGATCGGCAAGGTATCGGCCACCACCAGGGCCAGCGCTCCCGAGGCGATCTTGTCCTTGAACTTCGTGGCGATGTTCCGGTAGGCGTCC
Organism: uncultured Alphaproteobacteria bacterium; assembly: GCA_963851175.1. Classification (GTDB taxonomy): domain Bacteria; phylum Pseudomonadota; class Alphaproteobacteria; order Rhizobiales; family Beijerinckiaceae; genus Lichenihabitans. Next base: position 162,620 of record CAWKNU010000002.1, read on the forward strand.
GGCAGGAATTCCGGGAAGCCTCCGGTCGGCGTGAAGGCGTCGAGGTTCGGATATTTGGCCAGCGTGTCTTCCATCTGCTGGATCGAGCGGGGGAAGTCGTCGTCGGTATAGAGCGGGCAGCCATCCGCTTCCTTCCAGCCGTTCTGGCCGGTCAGACGGTCGCCGGGAGATTCGGCGCTCTGCTTGCCGGACAGGGTGTCGCGAATGCCCTGCATGCGTTCGTTGTGATTGGCGGCCGCGGCACCGCCCGACTGGATGCAGATCGTGCCGCCCTTGGGCTTGATCGCCATCACCTGCTTGGCGATGTTGACCCCGATGTCATAGTTGTGCGTGCCCACATAGGCGACGCGCAATTCCTTGTCCTTGGGAAGCAGATCGGAGTCCCAGGTCAGGACCGGGATGCCGGCCGGCTTGGCGCCCTGGAGCGCATTGGCCATGGCGGCCGCGTTGGCGGGCGACACCGCGATGCCGTCGACCTTCTTGGTCACGAGGTCGGCCACGATCTGGGCTTCCTCGTCGCCGCCGCCGTGTTCGCCCGGGCCGATGTAAAGGCACTTGACGGCGCCTTTAAGCTCGGTTTCGGCCTTCTTGCAGCCGGCCAGCGCCTGATCGAAGAACGGGTTGTTGGTGTTCTTCGGCACCAGCGCGAACGTGTATGTCTTGTCCGCCGCATTGGCGCCACTGGCCACGGCCAGCAACGCCCCGGCCGCCACGGCGCTCATCAATATCGTCTTGATCATCGTTTTCTCCCTTTTCTTTGGTTATTCCCAAGCCTAGGCCCGCTTGGCGCGGATCTTACCCAAATACACTGCCGCAACCAGGAAGACGCCCACGAAGGTGCCTTGCCAGTTCGAATCGACCCCAGCCATGAGCAGAGCGTTGCGGATGACGAAGATCAGCGCTGCCCCGATCAGGGCCCCGTAGGCGCTGCCTTCGCCGCCCATCAGGTTGGCGCCCCCGATCACGGCCGCCGAAATCGCCAACAGCTCATAGCCTGTGCCGAGCGCGTTGATGGCCGAGCCCGACCAGCCGACGTTGAGGATGCCGGCCAGCGCCGCAGCCAGGCCCGACACCACATAGCATTGCACCTTGACGCGCTTGACGGGGACGCCCGTCAGCAGGGCCGCCTGTTCATTGCCGCCAATCGCCAGGATATAGCGGCCCCAGGCCGTCATCTTCAGGACGACCGCGAACAGAATGGTCAGGGCGACAAGAATGAGCAATGGATAGGACAGCGATAGCGCGTGCTCGCCGAAGTGGCCGATCGTCACTTCGCCGCTGCCGAAATGCTTGAACGTCGGCCCGCCGGGACCGAAGTTGTAGATCATGCGATTACCCGACAGGACCACCGCGACGGAGCGGGCGATCGACAGCATGCCCAGCGTGACCACGAACGAGGACAAGCCCACCTGGGCCACCAATATGCCGTTGATCAGGCCCACCACCGCCCCTGCCCCAAGGCCCGCCAGGATCGCGATCCACCACGCATTGCCGTCCTGCAGGGTCAGCCCGCACACGACCGCCACAAGCCCCATGATCGAGCCGACCGACAGATCGATCCCGCCGGTCGCGATCACGGCCACCATGCCCAGGGCCATGATGCCGATGAACGAGAAGTTCCGGGTGATGTTGTAGAAGTTCTCGGGCGTCGCGAAGGACTCGGGCTGCAGGTAGCCCATCACGAGACAGATCGCTGCGAGCGCCACCGTCACCCACAAGGCCTGCGAACTGATCGCGGTCTGCAGCAGGGTCTTTTCGCGCGTATCGAGAAGTGCCTGGTCGATCGTGGCGTGCGAGATCGCGCTGCCGCTGGTGCCCGGGTCGGCCTTCACGGGTGCATCATGCGACATGGATGGCTCCCGTGATCAGGCCCGTGACTTCCTCCGGACTGGTGCTCTTGATCGCCTTGTCGGCGACCTTGCGGCCGCGCCGCATCACGGCCACGCGATCGCACACATCGAAGACGTCCGGCATGCGGTGGCTGATCAGGATGATGGCCATGCCGCTGTCGCGCAGCCGGCGGATCAGGTCCAGCACCTCGGCTACCTGGCGCACGCTGATCGCGGCGGTCGGCTCGTCCATCAGCACCAGCTTGGCCTGCGACAGGCGCGTGCGCGCGATGGCGACCGCCTGACGCTGCCCGCCCGACATCTGCTTGACCAGATCGCGCGGCCGGGTTTCCGACTTCAACTCGCCAAAAAGCTCTCCTGCGCGCTGGGCCATGGCCCGATGGTCGAGCCAGGCGATCGGTCCCATGCGCTTCTTGATCTCGCGGCCAAGAAACACGTTCGCGGCGGCGGACAGGTTGTTGCACAGGGCGAGATCCTGATAGACGACCTCAATGCCCTTCTGCCGGGCTTCCACGGGCCTGGAGAATTGCACCGGCTCGCCCCCGAGCCGAATCTCGCCGCTGGTCGGCGGAAAGTTGCCCGCGATCACCTTCACAAGGGTCGATTTGCCGGCGCCGTTGTCGCCCATCAGCCCCAGCACCTCCCCTGGCGCGAGCGACAGGTCGACCTGGTTCAGCGCGTGGATCGCGCCGAAATGCTTGACGATGTCCTTGAGCTCGAGAACGGCTGCCACCCCGGCCCTTTCGACTAAAGCGTTCCTCGACCGGAGGCAGCTCGCCGCCCCCGCCTTTATTATTACGATTATACTGCCTCCAACCTCGGGGTGAGGCAAGCGCCAAGACAGGCGAGGAGGATCCTTCGCGAAAGCTTCGTTACCGGCGCAAAACCGACGATGGCCGCGGGATTCTTGGACTTCAGCTGGCGAAGTCCGAAACCTCGTCGCGGCCGAAAGCCTTCTCCGGAGCCGCCGAGATTTGCCGGTCCGGCGGCCCAAATGGCACGATCCTGCCGCGTCGGCCAGCGCTGCCCGTGAGCAGGCCCGTTATGGTCCGCAGCAACTGGCTCTTCGAATAGGGCTTGACCAGGAACGCATCGGCATCCCGGCCATGCTTGCGAAATCGATCCTCCCTGGCGAAGGACGTGCCGATGACCAGGCGTGCCGCGATGGCGCGTTTGGCCGAGGCTGCTCCAGATGTCGGACCGATGACGGTCGACATTCACCAGCACGATTGCTGGCTTGTGATGGTCGAGGATACAGGCTCCGGCTGCCGAACTGCACGCCGTGTAAACGTCCTGAAATCCAAGCAGCCTAAGTGTTTCTTCCGTCCAGACACAGAACAGATGGTCGTCGTCGAGCACCAATACGTCTATGTATGGAAATATGTTCATGGCATTCACCAGCATAAATTGCCCTACCTCGCTTCGTACCGGTCGAACACGAAACCGATATTCTCTCTTCTCCATTCAGGTTGCGGAGGCTTTACGGGAAATGAACCAAGCCGGTAAGATTTTACGCTTGTTGTCCGGCAGAGCGTTTTCCAGTGTGGCGACAGAGTGTTCGGGGCAGAGAAAATTGCTGTGGTCTCGCGCCGGTTGACGGCCTGGCTCCCTGCCCTTCGGTTCTGCCCTGAAAGGGCGATATCGCCGCGCCGCCAGTGACTTAGCCGGAGGGGCTGCCCTGACCGCGGACATAGGCCCCTCAAGTTTTCTGCCGAATCGCAAGCGGCGAGGCCGAATCATTGCACGGGCGACCGATCCTTCTCGGGCGTCCCTGGCCCTGCTTATCGGCCCGAAGTGAGGAACCGTTCGAACGCCCTCAAGGTCGCCTCCGAGACATGATGTTCGATCCCTTCCGCATCGGTTTCCGCCGCTTCGGCCGGAACCCCCAACGCAAGGAGCAGCTTCACGACGGTACGGTGGCGGGCACGCACGCTTTCGGCCATGGCCTGACCGGCTTCGGTGAGGAAAATGCCGCGATAGGGCCGGGATGTTGCCAGGCCCTCCCGCTTCAGACGCGCGATGGCCTTATTGGCCGTCGGATGCGCGACCCCGAGTGCGCGCGCGATTTCGGTGGTGCGGGCTTCCCCGCGCGACGCCAAAAGGTCCGAAATCAACTCGGTATAATCCTCGAAGATCGCCGCTGAGCGAACAGAGCGCGCCTTGTCGAACCTTTGCGCGTGCTCGGGCGGGCTGGAGCGCTCGCCGAGGGCCGTGACTTCGACTGCGTCATTGGCCTCGTTCTCTCCCCTGCATCGAGACGTGCCCTTCGCGTGTCTCCGCCCGATTGCTTTCCAGGACCATCGCGACATCTGACCACACCAGCGCTATTGACGCTAGTGTAGTCTAGGCTACATGTTTGAGACGATGCTTCAACCGCCAGCCTTTGCAACGAAAGAGCCGCACATCCTGTGACCGACCCGACCACGCTCGCCATTCGTGAGGTTCTGGCCGGCACGCGCCGGGGATTGCCGGCCGCATTTCTGTTTCTCGGCCCCGCCGTCGTGGCCTCGATCGCCTATGTGGATCCGGGGAATTTCGCCACCAACATCCAGGCCGGCGCCAAATTCGGCTATGCGCTCCTCTGGGTGGTGCTGCTGGCCAACATGCTGGCGATGCTGTTTCAAGCGCTCTCGGCAAAGCTCGGAATCGTGACCGGGCGCAACCTCGCCGAGGTGGCGCGGGACGAGTTGCCGAGACCGATAGTCTTGGCCATGTGGGCGGCCAGCGAGATCGCGGCCATGGCCACGGATCTCGCCGAGTTCCTCGGGGGGGCGATCGGCCTCGCGCTCCTGCTGAAGATCCCGCTCATCATCGGCATGGTGATCACGGCGGTCGCGACCTATCTCCTGCTGCTGGGCGAAAGGCGCGGCTACCGGTCGATGGAAGTCATCATCGGCAGCTTCGTGGCCCTGATCGGCCTCTGCTATCTGGTCGAACTCATCGTGGCTCCGGTCGATTGGGGGGCTGCGGCCCAGGGGCTCGTATCGCCCCGATTGCCCGGCCCCGAGGCTCTCGCCATCGCGGTCGGCATCGTGGGTGCGACCGTCATGCCGCATGCGCTCTACCTTCACTCCGGACTGACCCAGAACCGTGCGCCGGCCCGCGATGATCGCGAGCGGACGGCGCTGTTGCGCTATTCCAATCGCGAGGTCGTCGTGGCCCTGAGCCTCGCGGGCGTCATCAACGTGGCGATGGTCATGATGGCGGCGGCGGCATTTCATCTCGGCCATAGCGACGTCGCCGAGATTCAGACCGCCTACCGGACCCTAACGCCCCTGCTCGGTGCCGGGGCGGCATCGGTGTTTCTCGTTTCCCTGCTCGCATCGGGCCTGTCGAGTTCTGTGGTCGGCACCATGGCCGGGCAGATGATCATGCAGGGCTTCGTGCGTTTCCGCATCCCGCTCTGGTTGCGCCGGCTGATCACCATCGTGCCCGCGTTCGTTGTCGTGGGTCTGGGTGTGGACACGACCAACGCCTTGGTGTTCAGCCAGATCATCCTGAGCTTCGTCCTGCCGATCCCGATGGTGGCGCTGGTCGCGTTTACCCGGCGTCGCGACATCATGGGGCGGTTCGCCAACGGCCGCCTGCTCGACGCGGCGGCCATCGTCGGGACCGTGGCGGTGCTCGTGCTGAACGCCCTTCTCGTCCTGCAGGCGTTGGACTTTGCCATTCCAGGCCTGCCCAAGCTCGGATAGGAGGCTCTGACCTCTAGGTCGGCACGCCGGTCCGGCCCCGTGCCAGGTCGCGGAGCAGCCTGAACACGATCCAGGCACCGAGCGCCAGGTCCACGAGAGCCATCCCGCTGCCGCCTTCCAGGAGACTGGCTGCGGCGAACAAAGCCAATCCCAGGTTGACGGCGAGAACCCGGACCAGGACATCGCGCACCGTGAACCCGCGCGCGACCGCGACCTGGTAGAAGTGTTGGCGATGGGCCTCCCACACACGCTCGCCCCGGCGCAAGCGCCAGACCAGGGTAATGCCGCTGTCGGCGATGTAGTAGAGCGGCAGCAAGATCGCCGCTGCGAGCCCCCCGTGCGCCGCCAGATCGAAGAGGCAAAAGGCGACCAGCAGACCAATGGGCAGGCTGCCCACATCGCCGAGGAAGAGTCTCGCAACAGGCTTGTTGAAGGGTGCAAAGCCGACGAGCCCTCCGCCGAGCGAAATCGCGATCAGGCCCGCGGGATCGGACAGCTTCCCCCAGTGCCAGAAGAGGGCCAGCGCGGCGCTCATCGGCACCGTTTCCACGACGGTCATCCAATCCATGCCGTCCATGAAGTTGGTGAGGTTGATGAACCAGGCGCCGCCGAGGACCAGCAGCACGCGCTCGACCGGGACAGGAACAAGGGGCAGCACCCGGGCGCCCTCCGGCAGTGCCATGACCGCGAGCGCCATGGCGAGAAGCTGCAAGGCAAGGCGCGGCAGCGGCGGCAAGGGCCGCAGGTCGTCGACCAAGCCGACAACGGCGACCAGACACGCTCCAGCCGTTACGAGGCCGAGCCGGAACCACGACGCGCCATCGAGCGCCATGAGAGCGCCTCCGAGCGCCGAAACCAGGAGCGCCGCGCCAAGAACCGCGATGCCGCCACCCTGCGGAATGGGCTCGACATGGGCCGAGCGCGCATTGGGGCGCGCCAGGGCATAGCGGCGCAGAAGGGGCCGCAACACCCCGATCATCGATCCGGACAGGACCGCAACTGCCGAAGCAAGGGCGAGGGCAGCGGCGATCCCGTCGAGGTTCGGAATGTACGGACCGGTCATCGCGTCATTGTTCCGTCGCCGGCAAGCGATGCGGCGCCCTGGCTGCAGCCCTGCACTCGGCACCATGTTGAAGTTCGTCCATAGACCTTATATCAGCGGCTCTTGCTTGCGACTGAAACGAGTTTCTTGATGTCCGGACAACTGTCCACCCACCTGCGTCGCCTCGAATCGGAGGCGATCCATATCATGCGCGAGGTGGTCGCAGAATTTCACCGTCCCGTGATGCTGTATTCGATCGGCAAGGACTTCGAGCGTCATGCTGCATGTCGCGCTCAAGGCCTTCTTTCCTGCCAAGCCGCCGTTTCCCTTGCTGCACGTCGACACGACCTGGAAGTTCCGCGAGATGATCGCGTTCCGGGACGAAGCCGCCAAGCGCGCCGGCATGGACCTGATCGTGCACGTCAACCAGGACGGCGTGCGGCGCGGCATCTCGCCCGTCGCGTCCGGTTCGTCGGTGCACACGCAGGTCATGAAAACCGAGGGTCTGCGCCAGGCGCTGGACGCCGGAGGCTTCGATGCCGCTTTCGGGGGCGCCCGCCGCGACGAGGAAAAGAGTCGCGCCAAGGAGCGCATTTTTTCGCACCGGTCAGCCGCCCATGCGTGGGACCCGCGCAACCAGCGGCCGGAACTCTGGCACCTTTACAACACCCGCATCAGGCAGGGTGAATCGATGCGGGTCTTCCCGCTGTCGAACTGGACCGAACTCGACGTGTGGGACTACGTGAAGGCCGAAGAGATCCCGGTCGTACCGCTGTACTTCGCCAAGGAGCGGCCCGTCGTGAAGCGCGACGGCGCGCTTATCATGGTGGACGACGAGCGGCTGCCACTGCATCCCGGGGAGACGCCTGACATGCGACAGGTCCGGTTTCGCACGCTCGGGTGCTATCCGCTGACCGGGGCCGTGCCGTCCGAAGCGACGACCCTCGATGAGATCCTGACCGAGATGCGCTCTTCCACCACGTCGGAGCGCCAAGGGCGGCTGATCGACACCGACGAATCCGGATCGATGGAGAAGAAGAAGCGCGAGGGTTATTTCTGATGTCCGATGATGCCGGGCTTCAGCGCCCTACCCTGCGATTCCTGACCTGCGGCTCCGTTGACGACGGCAAGTCGACCCTGATCGGGCGTTTGCTCTACGAGCAGAAGTCGATCTTCGACGATCAATTGTCGGCACTCGAACGCGATTCCAAGAAGCACGGCACGGTCGGAGACGACATCGACTTCGCGTTGCTGGTGGACGGGCTCGAGGCGGAGCGCGAACAGGGCATCACGATCGATGTGGCGTATCGCTATTTCGCCACGCCGCGGCGCGCCTTCATCGTCGCCGACACACCTGGGCACGAGCAGTTCACCCGCAACATGGCGACCGGGGCCTCCAACGCGGATCTTGCGATCCTGCTGGTCGACGCCCGCAAGGGCCTGCTGCCCCAGACGCGGCGGCACGCCTATATCGTGTCCCTGCTTGGCATCCGAAACGTCGTGCTGGCGGTCAACAAGATCGATCTCGTCGACTTCGACCAGCATGTCTTCAGCAGCATCGTGCGCGACTTCGAAGCCTTCGCGGCCCAACTCAACTTCAGGTCCGTGACCGCGATCCCGGTGTCGGCCCGCTATGGCGACAACCTGTCGGAACGCTCGGTCCGCATGCCCTGGTACAACGGGCCGACGCTGGTGGGATTTCTCGAAACCGTCGATGTCGAAAGCGATCGCGCCACCAAGCCGTTTCGTTTGCCGGTCCAATGGGTCAACCGGCCGAACCTCGATTTCCGCGGCTATTGCGGAACCGTCGCTGGCGGCACCGTCAGGCCCGGCGACGAAATCGTCGTGGCCGCCTCGGGGCGGACCAGCGTGGTGGACCGCGTCATAGGACCCGGCGGCGATCTTGCCTCCGCATCTTCGGGGGACGCGGTCACGCTCACACTCCGCGACGAGATCGACATCGCCCGCGGCGACGTTCTGGCCGATCCGAAGCACCGCCCGCCGGTCGCCGACCAGTTCGCGGCGCATGTCATCTGGATGAGCGAGGAGCGCCTGTTGCCGGGCCGCTCCTATCTGATGAAGCTCGGAACGCGGCTCACCCCCGTGACCGTGACGGACCTCAAGCATCGGGTGGACATCAACACCCTCGACCATATCGCGGCCAAGACCCTGGCGCTGAACGAGATCGGCTTCTGTAATCTTGCCATCTCGACCGCGATCGCTTTCGACCCCTACGGCGAGAACCCCGACACCGGCGCTTTCATCCTCATCGACCGCATGACCAACGCGACGGCGGCGGCCGGCATGGTGGATTTCCCTCTGCGCCGCGCCACGAACATCCATTATCAGGATATCACTGTTTCCAAGGAATCGCGGGCGGAGCTCAAGCATCAGAAGCCGGCCATCCTGTGGTTCACCGGGCTTTCCGGGGCGGGAAAGTCGACGGTGGCCAATATCGTCGAGGCGAAGCTGCACGCACGCGGCGTCCATACGCTGATGCTCGACGGCGACAACGTGCGCCACGGGCTGAACAAGGACCTCGGGTTCACGGATGCCGATCGGGTCGAGAATATCCGCCGGGTCGGCGAGGTCGCGAAGCTGATGGTCGATGCGGGCTTAGTGGTGCTGTGCTCCTTCATCTCGCCCTTCCAGTCGGAGCGGCGGATGGTGCGCGAACTGGTCGGGCCGAACGAGTTCCTGGAAGTGTTCGTCGATGCCTCGATCGAGGATTGCATCGCGCGCGATCCCAAGGGGCTCTACAAGAGAGCCCTCAAGGGAGAGATCCGCAACTTCACGGGTATCGACCAGGCCTACGAGCGCCCGGACGATGCCGAAGTGGTTCTCAATGCGAGCGGCAGCAAGCCCGAGACCCTGGCCGACGAGGTCATCGCGGCGCTCGAGAGTCGCGACATTGTACAAAAATTCTGACATCTGGACATGATGGCGTCACATCGGCGCCATTGCTGCACGGCAACATAATCGCGTCCCAAGCGCCCCATCGGGCGGCCGCGCCCGGAAGTAAGCCTCTTTAAACGTTATGTTAACGGTCGTTTAGGCTTAATGAGCTGTGTTCATCCGGAGACCGCTATGCAGCGCCGAACCGTCGTCGTGGTAGAGGACGAGCCCCTGATCCGTCTCAACGCGACCAGCATGTTCGAGGACGCGGGCATCGATGTCGTCGAGTTCTCGAACGGCGACGACGCGATCAACTACGTCCGCGACCACAAGCAGGATGTCGCGGCCATCTTCACCGACGTGTATCTGCCCGGCGATACCGACGGGCTCGAACTGGCCGGCATCGTGTCCGAGGTCTGCCCCGACATAGCCGTGATGGTCACCTCCGGACAGATCGTCGAGCGGCCCGACGAACTGCACCCGCATGTGCGCTATGTGTCCAAACCCTGGATGCCGCGCGACGTGCTCGCCGCCATGCAGGATGCCCTGAAGGCCGCCTGAGCGGAAACTTGCCCGCCGCATTCGGACCGCTTCGGAGTAGGGCAGCGTGGGAGGTCGGGGTAGTGGGCCAGTTTGGCCTGCCCCATTCAAGCCGGTGACGATCCTGAGACCGTAAAGTCCAGGCGGAGTGGCGCGGCATACATCATCAGCATGCCGCAAGCATCCGAACGCCCGCCGTGCCTCTCCCCTCTCCCTTGTGGAGAGGGGTGGGGGTGAGGGTGAATGTATTCGCGTCGCGCCCCCCGAAAACGGATGGGTGAACCGGCAGAGAAGAGAAGAACCGGGACATCGCATCTTTCGGCGGTGTCCGACCCTCACCCCCTGCCCCTCTCCACAAGGGAGAGGGGAGATGGCGCGCCATGCTGTATTCAGTGCTAGAAGGCTTCGGTGTCGCGGCGCAAGCGATCGCGGTCTTGTCGGGCCGTCCTTCCACCCCCCTCCCGGCGTGCTTATGCCACCCATAATTTCCGTTTCAAACGTGTCCAAAACCTACGCCAGTGGGTTCGAGGCTCTCAAGACCATCAATCTCGAAATTTCGCGCGGCGAGATCTTCGCCCTGCTCGGCCCGAATGGCGCCGGCAAGACGACGTTGATCAGCATCATCTGCGGGATTGTCGGCGCCACCACCGGAAGGGTGACCGCAGACGGCCACGACATCGTCAGCGACTCCCGAGCGGCGCGCGCCAAGATCGGACTCGTGCCGCAGGAACTGACAACCGATGCCTTCGAAACCGTGTGGGCGACGGTCAGCTTCAGCCGCGGCCTCTTCGGGAAATCCGCGAACCCGGCCCATATCGAGAAGGTGCTGAAGGACCTCTCTCTCTGGGACAAGCGCAACAACAAGATCATGACGCTCTCGGGCGGCATGAAGCGCCGCGTGCTGATCGCCAAGGCGCTGTCGCACGAACCGCAGATCCTGTTTCTGGATGAGCCCACGGCCGGGGTCGATGTCGAGTTGCGGCGGGACATGTGGCGGCTCGTCAGCGGCCTGCGGGAATCGGGCGTCACCATCATCCTGACCACGCACTACATCGATGAGGCCGAGGAGATGGCCGACCGCATCGGCGTGATCAACAACGGCGAGATCATCCTCGTTGAGGAAAAGGCCGAGTTGATCCGCAAGCTCGGCCGCAAGCGGCTCACCTTGCAGCTCCAGACGAAACTCGACAGCATTCCCGCGGCCTTGTCGGCCTATCCGCTGGTTCTCTCGTCCGACGGGTGCGAACTGACCTATACGTACGAGAACAAGGTCGAGCGCACCGGGATCACGGTTCTGCTCAACAGGATCGCCGAAGCCGGAATCCGGTTCAAGGACTTCGACACGAGCCAAAGCTCGCTGGAAGAAATTTTCGTCAGCCTCGTGAAGGGTCGAGCATGAACGTGCATGCCGTTCGGGCCATCTACACGTTCGAGATGGCACGCACCTGGCGCACCCTGCTGCAGAGCATCGTGTCGCCGGTGATCTCGACCTCGCTCTACTTCGTGGTGTTCGGAGCCGCGATCGGGTCGCGCATCCAGGAGGTCGACGGGGTCACCTATGGCGCCTTCATCGTGCCGGGGCTGATCATGCTCTCGTTGCTGACCCAGAGCGTCGCGAACGCCTCCTTCGGCATCTACTTCCCGCGCTTCACCGGCACGATCTACGAGATCCTGTCGGCGCCCATTTCCCCGCTGGAAATCGTGCTGGGCTATGTCGGGGCCGCGGCCACGAAATCGGCGATCCTCGGTCTCATCATCCTGGCGACTGCGGGCCTTTTCGTTCCGCTCCACATCAGCCATCCGGTCTGGATGCTGCTGTTCCTGGTTCTGACCGCGGTGACGTTCAGCCTGTTCGGCTTCATCATCGGCATCTGGGCCGATGGATTCGAGAAGCTGCAGGTCGTGCCTCTTCTGGTCATCACCCCGCTGACCTTTCTGGGCGGCAGTTTCTACTCGATCGGCATGCTGCCCTGGCATCTGGCAAAAGATCGCCCTGTTCAACCCCGTGGTCTACCTGGTCAGCGGCTTTCGGTGGAGCTTCTATGACAAGGGCGATGTCAGCCTGGGAGTGAGCCTGGGCATGACGCTGTTCGTCCTGGCCCTGTGCGGGGGCGTCGTGGCCTGGATCTTCAAGACCGGCTACCGGCTGAAAACCTGACCGGTATCAGGGGACCGCGGCGTCCTTCGCCGCTGGTCCGTCCGGTCGAACCAGGGCCCGCAATTCGCCAGTGAGATCGCGCAAGCTGACGTTCTTGCTGAGCACCCGATCGGCGTCCTTGAGCTGCTCGCGGTCCTTCGCCGAAATGTCGCGCGCACTGAACACCAGCACCGGTATGTCTTCGCAGCCGGGCCTTTCGCGCAGCGCGTGCAGGAACGCAAAGCCGTCCATCACCGGCATGGTCAGATCGAGCAGAATGGCGCGCGGCGGCCCATGCGCCACCTTGGCGAGTGCTTGCTGGCCGTCGCCCGCCTCCTGGACGGTCCAGCCGCTTCGCTCGAGGACAGTGCGCAGCCTGTAACGGACATCCGCGTCGTCATCGACCACCAGGATGTCCCCTTCGGCATCCCGCAGCCGGTCCATGACCTTCTTGAGCTTCTCCCAGTTCACGGGCTTGTTGACGTGATCGGCCGCGCCGAGAGCGGCGCTCAGGCCCTTCTCGTCGACGAAGGTGACCATGATGACCGGAATCTTGGCGAGATCGGGATCCTCCTTCAGGGCGCCCAGCACCGACCAACCGTCCATCTGCGGCATCATCACGTCGAGCAGGATCGCCCGTGGCCGGATCGTTCGGGCCAGTTCGAGCCCCTTCGGGCCGTCGCCGGCGGTGCGCGCCGCAAACCCCTGCCGCTCGAGGAACCGGGCCATGAGGTCGCGCTGCGACACATCGTCATCGATCACCAGAACGATGCTCCGTTCCCCGGCTGGCTGTTCGCCGGAAACCGGCATCGGCTCTTCGGGCACTTTGATGTCCGGCATGATTGCCGGAAGCCGGATCGTGAAGGTGGTTCCCGTCCCGAAAGTGCTCTCCACGTCGATCGTACCCCCGAGCAAGCGCGAGAACGCCCGGGTGATGGCGAGACCCAGCCCGGTTCCCCCGAACTTGCGCGTCGTCGTCTCGTCGGCCTGTGAAAACCGCTGGAACAGCCGGCCCAATTGCTCCGGCGTCATGCCGATGCCGGTATCGATCACCCGGAACGTGAACATGGCGTCCGGGCTCGTGCCTCCCTCGCGGCTCACATCGAGCGTGATGCGTCCCGCTTCGGTGAATTTGGATGCGTTGCTGAGCAGATTGAACAGGCACTGGCGAAGCTTCACCACGTCCGTATGCATGCTGCCGAGGCCCTCGCCCAGCCGGATCTCCAGCGTGTTCTGCTTCTGCTGGGCCAAGGTTTCCACCGTGGACGCTACCTCGCCCACCAGTGTCGCGACATCCACGTCTTCCGCATAGGTATCCATGCGGTTGGCCTCGATCTTCGACAGATCGAGCACATCGTTGATCAGACTGAGCAGGTGGCGGGCATTGGATTTGATCTTGCCGAGGTCGTTGAGCAGGCTGGCATGACCGAGATCCTCCACCTCCTCCTCCATCATCTCGCTATAGCCGATCACGGCCGAGAGCGGCGTCCGGAGTTCGTGGCTCATATTGGCCAGAAACACGCTCTTGGCCCGGTTGGCGGCTTCGGCCGCGTCCTTGGCGGCCGCCAGCTCGAGCTCCGCCGTCTTGCGGTCGGTGATGTCGGCGTGCATGCCGACCCATTCGCGGACTTCCTCGTTTTCGTCGAAAATCGGGACCCCGCGCACAACCATATGGCGCCATTCGCCGTCGGTTCGATGCAGCCGATACTCGTCCGCATAGGTTGACTTGGCAGCCACCGCTGCCGCCCAGTTCTCGGCGGTACGTTCACGATCCTCGGGATGGATGGCGTCGAAAAAGCCGTGCCCGCGAGAGGCTTCCTCGTCCTGTCCGGTGAACTGAGCCCATTCGGCCTGCGGCTTCTCGAACTCGCCGACCGCGTTGGTGGTCCAGACCACGGCGGCACTCGCCTCCGTCAACGTGCGGAAACGCTCCTCGCTTTCCCGCAGCCACCGCTCCGTGCGCTTGCGGGCCGTAATATCGGATACCACCATGCCGGCACCGTCGACGCGCTGTCGTCCGTCGACCGACCGCAAGGGATAGAAGCTGACCTGGTAGTCGCGCACCTGATCGCGGCGCAGGTTGCTGCCGGCCTGGATCTCGACGTTGGACATGGGCCGCCCACCCTCGACGACCTGGAGCAATCTGGGTTCGAGCGCTTCCCGCAGATGCGGCACGACATCCCAGATGCTGACCCCGACCTCGGCGCTCAAGGCACGATCGCTCATGGTCGACAGCGCCCGGTTCATGTGCTGAACGCGCAGGGACTGGTCCAGAAATCCAAGCCCCACCGGCGCATTCTCCAGGACTCCCTCGAGCAGCGCGGTGCTGGCCCGCTGTTCCCGCCGCCGCCTGCGCGCCAACTGGGCCAAAAGCGCGAACGAGCCCAGGGTCGCAATCAGCGCGATGGCGGCGAGCGGCCACGCTACCGTGCGGTCGTGACGCTTGATGACATCGATGCGTGCCTCTGCACCCGCCTGCTCCTGGGCGACCGAGTTCCGGACCTTGTCCATCGCGGCCTTGCCGGTTCCGGTCTTGATGTGACCGATGGCCCCGTCCTGTCCGTCCTTGCGGTAAAACTCGATTGCCATTGCGGCGCTGTCGCGGCGCTCGGTGACGCTCTGGCGCAAACTGTCGAGGTCGACACCGGTGCCCTTCAGGGCCTGGAGGTCCTCTTCAAGCTTAGGCAAAGCGGCCTGATAGGGCTCGAGATACGCGTCCTGGCCGGTCAACAGGTAGCCGCGCTGGCCGGTTTCGAGATCCTTGAGCGAAGACAGGAGCCGTTCGAGCGTGATGATCGTTGCCCGCTCGGCGTCGACAGCGAGGTTCGACTGCCGGAACATGGCGGCAGCCCAGCATCCGAGGACCAGCGCCGCGGCGAGCAGCACGGCGGCCACCGTCCCGACGCGGCTCAAGCCGTTGCGCTTGGCGAGACGATTGTCATGGTCCTGTGCAGCAGTATCGTCTGGCATTGAAGTCTCGCGGTTCGGTCGCTGCGGCTGTTCGCCTCGACACTACCACGAACGCCTCGCAGAGTTCCAAACCGCCCGGCCCGAGCACCGCCCCGCATCAGATCCGGCGATAGCCCGGCAGGCAGGAATCATCCACGTCGGGTAGGTTCACCACGATGTTCTCCGGCGTGCGGCACGTCATCCACCAGAGGTCTTCCGTGGTGCTCATGTTGGCTTCGAGATGCGGCAGGTACGGCGGCACGAACATGAAATCGCCCTCCGACAGCTCGACAAACTCCTGATATTCCTCACCGAAATAGATGCGCGCGCGGCCTGAGAGCACATAGGCCCCGGTCTCGGCCTCGCCATGGTGGTGCGGCAAGGAGCGGAAGCCGGGCTTGTTGCTGGCCTTGCCGAACCAGAGCCTGGTCGCCGGCGTAAGCTGCGGCCCGACGCCCGTCACGAACACGGCGCCGCCCGATTGGCCCGTGCTGCGCTGTTCCTGGCCCTTCCTGGTCACCACCGGCCGGTCGATTGCAGCCATGTCGGACTCCCCTGGCCGGTTCCGGGCCGGCGACCGCATTTCCGGCAGAGAGTGCCGCCCGAGAACGCCATTGGCAAGCGCGACACGGCGGCCGGCGCGCTCGTCCCTACTCCTCGCGCGACAATCGGCTCAGGCATCGCCGATAGGCCACCTCCACGCTGCCCCGGGCAACATGCCGACCCTCGTGCACCACGCGTTTGCCGCCCGCGTAAACGGTCCGGACGGGCGAAGCGGCGGCCGCAAAGATCCAACTGTCCAGCACATTATCGTGGCTGCGCCCCGTCAGCGCGACGGCATTGCGGTCCAGCACTATGAGGTCGGCCCGCGACCCCGCCGCGATATGGGCTTGCGGCATGCCAAGTGCACGAGCTCCGCCGGCCTTGACGGCATCGAAGAGGTGTCGCCCGACCGATCGGCCCGGTGCGGCCAGGCGATTGCGGGCGCGATCCCGCAGGCGCTGGCTGTATTCGAGAGTGCGCAACTCGCCTGCGAGCGAAATGAGCACGTTGGAATCGCTGCCCACGCCGTAAAGGCCGCCTGCCCGATCGAATTCCGTCGCGGGAAAGATGCCGTCGCCGAGATCGCTTTCGGTAATCGGACAGAGGCCTGCCACGGCGCCCGAGCGGGCGAGCCGCAAACGTTCTTCAGCCGTCATGTGGGTGGCGTGGATGAGGCACCACCGCGGGTCGACCGGCATGGTGTCGAGCAGCCATTGCACGGGGCGGGCGCCCGTGGCCTCGAGGCACTCTTCGACCTCGCGGATCTGCTCGGCAATGTGGATGTGGACGGGGCCGCGCGGAAAGGCGGCCAGGAGCGCCGTGATCTCCTGCGCGGTCGCAGCCCGCAACGAATGCGGCGCGATGCCGATACGACCGCCGGGCAGGGCTTCGGCGGCGCGGGCCGCGCCTTCCAGGATGCGCCCGTAGAGGTCGAGTCCGCACACGAAGCGCCGCTGTCCGGGCGCCGGAGCCGCGCCCCCGAAGCCGCCGTGGGCGTAGAAGACCGGCAGCAGCGTCAATCCGATCCCGGTCTCGGCGGCCGCGGCGGCGATCCGCACAGCGAGTTCGGCCGGGTCATCGTAGGGGCGCCCGTCGGGCTGGTGATGCAGGTAGTGGAACTCGGCCACCGCAGTGAAGCCGCTTTCCAGCATTTCGACGAAGGCCAGGGCCGCGACGGCCTGCACGTCCTCGGGCGAGAGCCGTCCCGAGAAGCGATACATCTCCTCTCGCCAGGTCCAGAAATGATCGTCGCCCCCGCCCCGGCGCTCGGTCAACCCGGCAAAGCCGCGCTGGAAGGTGTGGCTGTGCAGATTGGCGACGCCCGGCAGCGCGATCCCGCCGCTCTCCTGAGCGCCCGTCCGCTCGGCGGTCCCGACACCCGTCCTGACCTCGACGATGAGAGCGCCCTCGAGTTCGACCAACACATCGTCGCGCCATCCTTCGGATGTCAGGGCGGCGTCGAAAAACAGCTTGTGCATGGGCGCAGTCCGGGCCGACATAGATTGTGAATCGGCCCAGGATGGCCGGTGAGGGCCACCATCGCGGGAGCGGGCGTGTCGGACAAGAGTCGTATCGATCGGGTGTGGCGCCATGCACGGATCGCGACCCTCGATCCTGGCCGGCCGGGCCTCGGCCTGATCGAGGACGGCGCGATCGCGGCACGCGACGGGCGCATCGTCTTCGTCGGGCCGGACCGGGACCTGCCGAGCAGCCACAACGTCGACGTGGTGCTGGATTGCGATGGCCGACTGATCACGCCCGGGCTCGTCGATTGCCACACTCATCTCGTGTTCGGCGGCAATCGCGCGGCGGAATTCGAGATGCGGCTCAATGGCGCCAGCTATCGCGAGATCGCCGAGGCCGGCGGCGGCATCCTGTCGAGCGTCCGGGCTACGCGCGCCGCCAGCGAAGACGACCTCGTCGAGTCCGCCCTGCCCCGCCTCGACGCGCTCTTGGCCGAAGGCGTCACGACCTTGGAGGTCAAGTCGGGCTACGGGCTCGATCACGACACCGAGGCACGCATGCTCCGCGCGGCGCGCCGCCTCGGAGACAAGAGATCGGTGACGGTGCGCACGTCCTATCTCGGGGCGCATGCGCTGCCGCCCGAGGCGACCGGCAAGGACGAATATGTCGACCTGATCTGCCGCGATATCCTGCCGGCTCTTACGCGCGCCGGCCTGGTGGACGCGGTCGATGCCTTCTGTGAAAACATCGCATTCTCGCCCGAACATTGCGGGCGCGTGTTCGACACGGCGGCGCGCCTCGGCCTGCCGGTGAAACTGCATGCCGACCAGTTGAGCAATTCCGGGGGGGCCAAGCTTGCCGCCGATCACGCGGCGCTGTCGGCCGATCATCTGGAATATGCGGATGAGGCCGGTGCCCTCGCCATGGCCCAGTCCGGCGCCGTCGCCGTGCTGTTGCCGGGCGCCTATTACTTTCTTCGGGAAACCCAGGCACCCCCGGTCGCCCACTTCCGCAGCCACGGCGTCCGGATGGCGGTCGCGACCGACTGCAATCCGGGCTCCTCGCCCCTTACCTCGCTCCTGCTGGCCGCTAACATGGCCGCCACCTTGTTCCGCATGACTGTCGAGGAATGTCTGGCCGGCATCACCCGCGAGGCCGCGCGCGCGCTCGGTCTTGGCCATGAGATCGGCACTCTCGAGCTGGGGAAATGGTGCGACCTGGCGATCTGGGAGGTCGAAAGCCCCGCCGAACTCGTCTACCGAATCGGCTTCAACCCTTTGCACGGGCGCGTCCGGAGGGGGCACTGACCGCGCCCTCCTGGCTGACCGTGCGGCGCGGCGCGGCGCCGCTCATCGTCAGCATCCCGCACACCGGGCTGGTGATCCCCCGGCACATCGAAGAGACGCTCGTTTCGCCATGGCTCGCCCGCAAGGATGCCGATTGGTGGATCGACCGCCTCTACGATTTCGCGAGCGAACTCGATGCCACGATCGTGCACACCGCGATATCGCGCACCGTCATCGACGTGAACCGCGACCCCTCCGGGGCGACGCTCTACCCGGGTCAGGCCACGACCGAGCTTTGCCCCAAGACCACCTTCGACGGCGAGCCGTTGTACCGGCCCGGCGCGGAGCCGTCCGAAGCCGAAATCGTGCTGCGGCGCGAGAACTATTTCGCGCCCTACCATGCGGCACTCACGACCGAGATCACGCGTCTCGCCGCGGCCCACGACCGTGTCGTGCTCTACGATTGCCACTCGATCCGCTCGGAGGTGCCTCGGCTGTTCGACGGCCTTCTGCCCTTGTTCAACATCGGCACGAACAGCGGCGGTTCCTGCGATCCTGGCCTTACGCGGCGGATCGAAGTCTTGTGCGACGCCACCGGCGAGACCCGCGTCACCGATGGCCGGTTCAAGGGGGGCTACATCACCCGGCACTTCGGCAACCCGGGCACGGGCGTCCACGCCATCCAGATGGAACTCGCCTGCCGCGGCTACATGCGCGAAAGGCCGGGACCGGTCACCGAGGCCGACTGGCCGCCCCCTTATGACGAGGCGTTCGCGGCCTCGCTCCGGACTGTGCTGCAAAGCGTCATCGAGGCCGCGCTCGCCTTCGCGAGATCGTGAGGCTTGTCGACCCGACATTAGCCTCGCAAAACGCGATCATGCTCGCCCCGGCCCGGTTTTTCAGCATTCAGGTCATTTGGCTTGCACCGATAATGATCTAAGAGCGTCGCATCAACCTTTGGTGGTGTTCATGCGATTCGCGAGTCCGGCCGGACCAAGCGCCGGAATTTTCCTGTTTTCCCTCGGGGTCTTCCTGTTCGCGGTGAACGATGCGCTCGGCAAGTGGCTGGTGGCCGACTACAGCGTCGGGCAGTTGCTTCTGCTCCGGACCGTCGGGGCAGTGTTCGTCCTCGTCCCCCTGCTGTGGCGCAATCGGGCCGGGGTGCGCATCGCCGACCAATGGGGCCTGCACGTCACGCGCATCCTTTGCATGGCGGTCGACACCTATTCGTTCTACTTCGCCACTAAAAGCCTGCCGCTCGCCGACGTCATGACGTTCTACCTGGCGGCCCCCATAATTATCACCGCCCTGTCGGTCCCCTTGCTGGGGGAACGGGTCGGGATCTTTCGGTGGAGTGCCGTCACGGTCGGCTTTGTCGGTGTTGTCATCGCGCTGCGACCGAGCGGCGCGGCATTTTCGACTCCGGCGCTGATCGCGCTCTTGGGCGCATCGATGTTCGCGCTGGCCGTCACGGTCACGCGCAAGCTCCGCGACACGCATTGGCTGACGCTGGTGACCTGGCAATTTGCCGGAGCGGGAATCCTCGGGGCCGCGGCAGCCTCGGCCGATTGGGTTCAGCCCGGTTTCGGCGACCTTGCGCTGATGTTCCTGGTCGGGATTGTGTCGATCTTCTGCTTCATCTGCATCACCAAGGCGCTGTCGATCGCACCAACATCCTTGCTGGCGCCCTTTCAATATGCCTCGATCGTCTGGGCGGTCATCCTGGGCTGGATGATCTGGGGAGACATCCCGCGCGCCAACATCCTGGTGGGGAGCGCGATCATCATCGCCAGCGGGCTGATCGTCTTCTATCGCGAGCGCCGGCGGGGGTCCTCGGTCAACGACCGGATGGAACCGATCCCGTGAGCTCTGCGTGCTGCCCGTCTCTCGGCTATTCGGCGGCGCGCGGCACCACGTCCGCGGTCTGAAACACGCCATTGGCTCCGCTGACCATTTCCACGCGGCGGTTGTGGAACACGTCCAGGGTCGAACGATGCGCGATCGAAACGATCGTGCTGTCGGGAAGATGCGCGATCAGCGTCCGATAGAGCGTCGCCTCGCCGGGCTCGTCGAGCGCCGCCGTGGCTTCGTCGAGGAACAGCCATTGCGGCTTGGCCAGCAAGGCGCGCGCGATCCCGAGCCTTTGCTGTTCGCCTCCGGACAAGCGCTGCGGCCAGTTGCCGGCGTCGTCGATCTCCGGTTCCAGATGGCCCAGCCCCACCTCCGCGAGCGCGGCGCGAACCTCACGGTCCGGATAGGCTTCGACCGTGCGCGGGTAGACGAGCGCCTGTCGCAACGTGCCCTGCGGCAGATACGTGCGCTGTGGCAGCACCAGGACGCGCGTCCCGGCTGGCACCTCGATACGTCCCTGCCCGAAAGGCCAGATCCCGGAAAAGGCACGCATCAGGGTCGTCTTGCCCGAACCGGAGCGCCCTGAAAGCAGCACACGATCCCCGGGAGCAAGCACGAAATGCGGGGCCGCCGTAATCGGTCGACGGGATGGCAGACTGACAACGAGGCCTTCGGCCACGAAGGCCTCCCCGGCACCGGGGACAGTCTCGATATTCGGCTTCTCGGCGGCCGCCGCGTAGGTCTGGCGCATCACGTTTTCGAAACCCGTCAACCGTTGCACCACGGCCCGGTAGGCGGCCAGGTTCGTGTAGGAATCGACGAACCACGTCAGGCCATCCTGCACGCTGTTGAAGGTCGAATAGGTCTGCATCAGCACGCCGAGCGTCGCCTTGCCGAAAAAATAGGCCGGCGCCAGCAGCAGGAAGGGAAAGATCACCGAGAACTGGCCGAAGAAGCTGGTGAAGAAACCGAGCCTCTTCTGCCGCCGGATCACGGCATAGACATTGGCCAGGATCGAGGAATAGCGCTCGCCCAGAGCGGCGCGCTCGGCCTCTTCGCCGCCGAGCAGCGCGATCTGCTCGCTGTGCTCGCGAATGCGGGCCATGGCGAAGCGGAAGTTCGCCTCGTACCGTTCCTGGTGGAATTTCAGATTGACCAGCGGCCGGCCGATCAGGTGCGTGACCAGTGTGCCGGCCGCCGCATAGGCGATGGCGATCCAGATCAGGTAGCCTGGAATGTTGAACGAGAACCCGAAGCTCGTCATCGGGAACGTGAAGGACAACTCCCACAGCACCAGGAGGAAGATCACCAGCCGCATCATGTTGCCGAAGAAGCCGATTCCCAGCACCATCGTGGTGCCGACGAATTCGTGCACATCCTCAGCGATGCGCTGATCGGGGTTGTCCGCCGGGCCGGTCAGCATCCGCATGCGGTAATGCTGTGCGGGCGCCAGCCAGCGCCCGACGAAGTGATCGGTCATCGACTTGCGCCAGCGGATCTGCAGGACCTGATTGATGTAGGCCTTGTAGACCGAAACCAGGATATGGAAGAACGCCAGGACGGTGAAGACCTTCATGTAGAAGATGAAGCTCGTGAAATCCTTTTCCTGGATGGAATTGTAGAAGTTGTTGTTCCAGCTATTGAACTGTTTGGCCAGATAGGAAAATGCCACCTCGAGCAGGATGACTGAGGCCAACAGGCCGAGACCGATCCAGTTCTCCGGCGCCTTGACCGGGCCGACGAACCACAGCCGGATTTCCCCAGGCGTCTTGCGCAGGAAATACGGATAGGCGAGCCGCCAGATGTCTTTCAGGTCAGCGAAGAAATGCGGCATCGACAATGGCCTCCGCGGGCGCGCCGGGCCCGTGTGTCGTCTGGTGTTCTAATCTGCAATCATCAAACCAGAAAGGCGGCAGGCTGACACGTGAAGCTTTGGTGAGAATCGATCCTAGCCGGCCCGGTGCTGGGCCAGCCAAGCCTCGGCGCCGCGCAGGTCGAACCCGATGTGCTGGCCGAACGGCCGCAGGTCTTCGGCCTTCATGCGCCCGTCCAGCACTTCGCCGATCGCCCAGACGGTCAACGAGCGCGTGCCGCTCTTGCAATGGGCCAGCACGGGCGCTTCCGAATCCGCGACGGCGTCCTGGAATTGCCGGACCTCGGCTTCGGTAAGCGGCGCCCCGCCGATCGGAAGATGCAGATAGGCAAGGCCCGCTTCACGCGCGGCCTGCTCCTCGGCGGCCGAGCCGGGCTGGGGAGAATCCTCGCCGTCGGGCCGGTTGTTGATGACGAGGCCATAACCCTCCTGGGCCAGATCGGCAAAATCCTCGAGCTCCGGCTGCGACGCGATGGCCAGCTTGGGCGAGAGTTTGACAATGTTCATGAAGCAACTCTGTGCGTGATCGCGACCTTCGCGCAGCCTTACTCCAGGCTCTGGGTCGCGCCAAGTTCGGCTTGCCGAACGATGAGTGCAGACCACTCTTACCGGCAAGGATAGGGATGGATCATGCGCATCACATCCAAGGGACAGGTCACGAGACCGATCGACATCCGCGAGAAGGCCGGTTTGATGCCGACCACGGACGTCGACTTCAGCTTCGACGGGAAGGTCGTGCGGATCACCCCCTCCAAGGGAGGCGCGGGGCCGAGCCGAGGGACGCGCGCCGTCGCGCGACTGCGAGGTACTGGCGACGTCGCGATGAGCACCGACGAGATCATGGCGCTCACGCGCGGGGATGGATAACGGCCGTCCTGGTCGACTTGAGAAGATCTCCAGCCTCGATCGCTTCTCCCTGCCCGCGAGGACTACCGCGCTCCGCTCATTCCCGCGAAAGCGGGAACCCAGCGCAAAAGCGCCGGCCTAAAGCAGAGCTTGGCTCGACCGGTCGCCAGGCAGGCGAAGTCCGCTGATCCTTTCTGGATCCCCGCTTTCGCGGGGATGAGCGGCGGAAAAAAGTTCGCCGAAGCCGGCCTCGCTACGAGGCGGCCTTTTTGGCGGACAAGTGCTTCTTGAACGACCGTCGCCGGGGAGGCATCAGGTCGTCTCCCCTCCCGGATTTCTTCATCGGAGCGCAGGCGGCGGTCGCCGGCTATCGGCTGCTGACGCGGGATGCCGCACGCTATCGCACCTATTTTCCCAAGCTGGAGCTGATCGCGCCGGCGTGAGCGCTTTTCATGAAAGGGCAAGCTCGCGCGTGCATCGGGCGGATCGAGGCGGGCAGAGTCTTGCGGCGGATCTGCTTGGACGATCCGCGGCCAGGCAAGGGCGTCGGGTCTGTTCAGGGTTGTGAGCAGACTGGACATCACCGCTCAGTCGGTACAGGGCGCCTGGCGACGATCCCTGCGGTACGTGCCCGGACCTCCGGCGAGGCGACGCAGGTAGCCACCGCCTCATAGCCCTGCCCACCCGGATAAGGCGCGACGCGAATCGGCATGCTGTGGTTGGCCGGGCATAGGATGACGGCTTCCGTCGGCTCGAGCGCATCAAGATCAAGGATCGCCGAGGAACGCGTCATGAGGACCAGCGCACGCTTGCTCGTCCCTCGTAGGCGCAGGTGCGCCATCAACGCCGTTTGCGCAGCTGCGCTCAGCCCTTGCTCCACCATGTCAATCACAAGGGTCGTGGGCGTAGCAGTCTGCAGCGCAACGACGAGAGCGGTCAGCGCATCCGAGCGCTCCGCCCCGTCCTCGACAAGCCACGTCAGCCTGCGCTCGACTTGCTCCGCGAAGCCCACGTCATCGGCGGGGCATTGTGCGAGCGCGGGGTCGGACAGGCGGTCGAGGCCAAGGAACACGGCATCGGATAACGCGCCTGCGAATCGCTGGGCGAAGCGCATTTTCCCGCTACCGAGCGGACCTGTGATAAAGGTTAGCCGGGGAACGTCGTGGATGGCGAACCACTCCCCGTCCCAGGGCCAGGGCAAGGCGAAGCCGACACTTAGCGGGGCAGTTTGCGTAAGCGCCTGTGACAATCTTTCGGATGCTGGTGCGCGACCCTGGGCCAGGTCAGCGCGGAGCGACCGGACACGTTCGATGGCGGCCGCCGTTTGCTGGCCCTGCTCACTTAGGCGCGCCTCGTGCGCGGCGAGGCCGACATCCAAATCATGCGAATTCCCATCGAGAACGCGCGCAACCTGCACGAGGCTGAGACCGAGGCGACGCAGCGCGGCAATCTTGGCCGCCCGTGCCATCGCCCCTGCATCGTAGGTCCGCCATCCTGTTCGCGTGCGGTCGGGGAGAAGCAGGCCTTGCTGTTCGTAGAGGCGCAGTGCCTTGGCTGAAACGCCCAGGGCAGCGCTTGCTTGCGCGGGAGTGAAGCTGCGGACCGAATGGTGCATGGCTCACCTTTGATGGTTGAACCCGGCTTCTATCGGACCGGCCCCAGGGGCTGGGTCAAGTGGGAATTTGGCAGGCATCTTGCTCGCATCGGTGCCGTTGCTGCATGACTGAATCGTCCGCTCTAGGTCAACACCGACCGCCCCGCACAAACGAAAGCACCCCCGGATCGCTCCGGGGGTGCTTGGATCAGCCGGATGGCCGAGCGGTTTGGACGTCCTTAGAAGTCCATGCCGCCCATGCCGCCGCCACCACCGCCCATCGGCATGGCAGGCTTGTCCTTCGGGGTCTCGGCCACCATGGCTTCGGTGGTGATGAGGAGACCGGCGACCGACGCCGCGTCCTGAAGCGCCGTGCGCACCACCTTGGCCGGATCGACGATCCCGGCTTCGATCATGTCCACGTACTTCTCGGTCTGGGCGTTGTAGCCGTAGGTCTGCGAGGAATTCTCGGTAACCTTGCCGACCACGATCGAGCCTTCCACGCCGGCATTGTCGGCGATCTGGCGGATCGGGGCTTCGAGCGCCTTCAGCACGATGTTGATGCCGGCCTGCACGTCCGAGAACTCGCTCTTCAGCTTGGCAACGGCCGCCTTGGCGCGCAGCAGGGCCACGCCGCCGCCCGGAACGATGCCTTCTTCCACGGCCGCGCGGGTCGCGTTGAGGGCGTCGTCGACGCGGTCCTTCTTCTCCTTGACTTCGACCTCGGTCGAGCCGCCGACGCGGATCACCGCGACGCCGCCCGCGAGCTTGGCCAGGCGCTCCTGGAGCTTCTCACGGTCGTAGTCCGAGGTGGTTTCCTCGACCTGGGCCTTGATCTGCGAGATGCGACCGTCGATGTCGTCCTTCTTGCCGGACCCGTCGATGATCGTGGTGTTCTCCTTGTCGATGCGGACCCGCTTGGCGCGGCCGAGCATCTGGAGCGTCACCGACTCGAGCTTGATGCCGAGCTCTTCCGAGATCATCTGGCCGCCGGTCAGGATGGCGATGTCCTCGAGCATGGCCTTGCGGCGATCGCCGAAGCCCGGAGCCTTGACGGCCGCGACCTTGAGGCCGCCGCGCAGCTTGTTGACCACCAGGGTGGCCAGCGCTTCGCCTTCGACGTCCTCGGCCACGATCACCAGCGGCTTGCCGGTCTGAACGACGGCTTCGAGCACCGGCAGCATCGCCTGCAGCGACGACAGCTTCTTCTCGTGGATCAGGATGTAGGGCTCGTCGAGCTCCGCAACCATCTTCTCGGCATTGGTGATGAAGTAGGGCGACAGGTAGCCGCGGTCGAACTGCATGCCTTCGACGACGTCGAGCTCGGTCTCGGCGGTCTTGGCCTCTTCGACCGTGATCACGCCCTCGTTGCCGACCTTCTGCATCGCCTGGGCGATCATCTCGCCGATCGACTTGTCGCCGTTCGAGGAAATGGTGCCGACCTGGGCGACTTCATCTGAAGAATTGATCTTCTTGGCGCGCTGCTCGATGTCCTTGACGGCCTCGATCACGGCCATGTCGACACCGCGCTTGAGATCCATCGGGTTCATGCCGGCGGCCACGTATTTGGCGCCTTCACGAACGATCGCCTGGGCCAGAACCGTGGCGGTCGTGGTGCCGTCGCCGGCCTTGTCGTTGGTCTTCGAGGCCACTTCGCGCACCATCTGGGCGCCCATGTTCTCGAACTTGTCCTCGAGCTCAATTTCCTTCGCGACCGTCACACCGTCCTTGGTGATGCGGGGCGCGCCGAAGCTCTTGTCGAGCACGACATTGCGGCCCTTGGGGCCGAGGGTCACCTTCACCGCATTGGCGAGGATGTCGACGCCGCGCAGCATGCGATCGCGCGCGTCGGAGGAAAAGCGTACGTCTTTGGCAGCCATGTTGAACTAACTCCTGAATTTCGTAGGGGGTCGATGGGCGGGCAAAAGCCTCAGCCGACGACGCCCATGATGTCGCTCTCCTTCATGATGAGGAGATCCTGGCCATCGATCTTGACCTCGGTGCCCGACCACTTGCCGAACAGCACCTTGTCACCAGCCTTCACGTCGAGCGGGGTCAGCTTGCCGCTCTCGTCGCGACCGCCTGGGCCAACGGCCACGATCTCGCCTTCCTGCGGCTTTTCCTTGGCCGTATCGGGAATGATGATACCACCCTTGGTCTTTTCCTCGCCTTCCAAGCGCTTGACGACCACGCGATCGTGCAGAGGACGGAATTTCATGCGTTTCTTCCTGTTCGTGAGTTTGGGACCGCGCACCCGGCGCGCTCCAACAGCAGGACTTGAGTGAATTTTTGCGTATCAGCACTCGATGGTGTCGAGTGCCAAAGCGCGCCGTTGACCTAAGGGAGGCGCCTAGGTTTGTCAAGGATCGCCCCTGACGTTCGGACGCAAGAACCCCTATTTCAGGTGTGAAAAGCGGCCCCACCCGCATGGCGTTTTCCGCCCGCGGCACCAGCGGCACCGAAGGGCGAGCGGCCTCGACTTGGCTGCAATCGCCTGCGATGTTGCCAGGGACGCGCACCGGCTCGGCTGCAACGTTTGCTTCAACAAACCACTGAACTATCAAACTTTTTCCGCCATCTGCCATGTGGGCGGTTTTCTTTCGTGATCCAAATTCCCGAACCGGTGTGAACGTGACGGGCCCTCGCCTCCTCTATATCGACGACGATCCGGGGCTGGGCCGCTTCGTTCAACGCGAGCTGGTAGTGCGGGGCTACGAGGTCTGCCTTGCCACTGAGGCGGCGGCGGCTCTGGTCGATCTCAAGAGCGGAGGCTACGACGCCGTCGCGCTTGATCTTCACCTGCCGGGCGAGGACGGTTTGCGGACTCTGGGTGACGTCCTGGCCTTGCCGGACCCGCCCCCCGTGATCTTCGTCACCGGCACCAACGAGAGCCGGATCGCGGTTGCGGCCTTGAAGGCCGGCGCCGCGGATTACGTGGTCAAGGATGTCGGGGGAGAGTTCGTCGAGTTGCTGGATGCGGCGGTCCGCTCCTCCATGGCGCAGGTGCAGCTTCGCCGCGAGAAGGCCTTGGCCGAGCAGGAAATCCGTGACGCGCGTGACCGGTTCGAGGCACTCGCCGCTGAACGTCACGTGCTGATGCAGGAGGTCAACCACCGGGTCGGCAACAGCCTTCAGCTCGTTGCGGCTTTCCTCCTCATCCAGGCGTCCTCCTCGAGCGCCCCCGAAACGCGAGCCGCCCTCGCCGAGGCGAACCGGCGCGTCCTCGCGGTCGCCCAGGTCCACCGGCGCCTCTACGCGTCGGACGACGTGAAATCCGTGGCGCTCGGGTCCTATCTCGAGGGCCTGATCGAGGACATCCGTCTCTCGACCGACGCGGAGGGCATCGGTGACCTCCTGTCCTTCGAGGGTGACGAGGTGATGATCGATGCTGACGACGCGGTCGCGATCGGCATCATCGTCACGGAACTCGTCATCAACGCGATGAAATACGCCTACCCCGGCTCTCATGGCGCGATCCGGGTCAAACTCGAGGCGAAGGGCCCGGATGGACGCTACCGGCTCTGTGTTGAGGATGAGGGCGTCGGCAAGGCCCAAGATAGCGAAGCGGAGCCGACGGGGCTGGGCGGAACGATCATCAGGACAATGGCGTCGAGGCTGGACACGGCCGTGCGATATGAGGCTGGGCACCCAGGCACCCGCGCCAGCATGGATTTCGCTGTCCGGGCCGCTCCGGCGGCGGACAGAGCCGCTCTTCCGGAAGGTGGGGCCGCGGAGCCGACCGCAGCCGCGGCGATCAACCCTGGTCGGTCAGGTGGGCGATGAAATCGGCCGTGCGCGCCTCGCGCGGCTCGGTGAAGACCTGCTGGGCCGTACCAGTTTCCACCACCAGCCCGTCTTCGACGAAGGCCACCTCGCCCGCAATGGTCGATGCGAGCCGAAGATCGTGCGTGGCCATCAGCATGGTCATGCCCTCCTGGGCTAGTCGCCGCAGCACGTCGACGACCTCGGCCGCGAGCTTCGGGTCGAGCGCCGACGTGGGCTCGTCGCATAACAACACCTTCGGCGAGGGCGCCAAGGCGCGCGCGATGGCGACACGCTGCTGCTGGCCCCCGGACAGGGTCCCTGGCCACGCATCGGCCTTGTGAAGCATCCCGACCTTGTCGAGCAGGGCCCTGGCACGCTCCCGGGCGCGGTCTGGCGACCATTTGAGGACCGTGATCAGCCCCTCCATCACGTTGCCCAGCGCCGTCCGATGCGGGAACAGCTGAAAATTCTGGAACACCATGCCGGTCTGGCGCCGCAAATGCAGCACCGCGTCCCGGTCGACCTTGCGGCCAGGCCCGAACACAAGGCGGCTGTCGCCGACCACGACGGTGCCGGAGTCCGGGATCTCGAGCAGGTTGACGCAGCGGAGCAGCGTGCTCTTGCCGCTCCCGGACGGGCCGATCAGGGCCGTGACGCTGCCCTCCCTGATGGTCAGATCGACGTGCTTGAGAACCGCGAGCGTGCCGAAGCTTTTCTCGATTCTACGCAGCTGGATCATGGGCCGGCCCCGATCAGCCCGCCGGAGCGCCCAAAGCTGCGTTCGAGTCGAACCTGCAAGGCCGACAGAACGGAGCTGAACGCCAGGTAGATCAGCGCCGCCTCGACATACAGAATCAGCGGTTCGTAGGTCACCGCAACGATGCGCTGAGCCGCCTGGAACAGCTCCGGTACCGTGATGGCAGCCGCGAGCGACGTGTCCTTGACCAGCGAGATGAAACTGTTGGACAACGGCGGAACAGCGATGCGGGCCGCCTGAGGCAGAACCGTGCGGCGCATCGCCTGCCCCCAGGTCATGCCGATCGAATAGGCAGCCTCCCACTGTCCTTTGGGAATGGCGGCAATCACGGCCCGAATGATCTCGGACGTATAGGCGCCGACGTTGAGCGTGAACCCGATCAGCGCGGCCGAAAAAGCGTCCAGCGTGACGCCGATGCTCGGCAAGCCGTAGAAGATCAGGAACAGTTGCACCAGGAGCGGCGTGCCCCGAAGGATCCAGACGTAGAAACGGGCGATCACGACCAGGGGCCGCGGGCCGAACAGTCGCGCGAGCGCGACCAGGAACCCGACCCCGAGCCCGGCCGCAAAGGACAGAAGCGTGAGCGGGATCGTGAAAACGATCCCGGCCCATAGCAGCGACCAGAACGACGCCGCCATCAACTGCAACCAGTGCTGCACCCTTTCTCTACCCTCCAGGTCGAAGCGACGTCACAGCTTCGGTCGGCACGACCGGAGGCAGCGCAGATCGGCCTACTTGGAAACGTCTTCGCCGAAATACTTCTTCGAGATCTTGAGGTAGGTGCCGTCCGCCTTGATATCCGCGATCGCCTTGTCTATCGCGGCCTTGAGATCCGGCTCGCCCTTTGGGATGATCACGCCGACCTGGTCGGCATCATCCCTGAGAGCCACGATCTTGACCGGCGCGTCCGGCTTGTGGGTCCTGAAATCGAGGAAGGACAGGCTGTCGTTGATGGTGGCATCGGCGCGGTGCTGAAGCACAAGGGCGATGGATTGGTCGAAGCCGTCGGTTCCGACCAGTTCCGCGCCGAGACTTTCGGCGAGCTTGCCGAAATTGCTGGTCAGGGTTTGGGCCGACTTCTTGCCCTTGAGATCGGCGAATCCCTTGATGCTGGAATCGTCGCTGCGTGCGATCAGCGCCGCCTTGGACACGATATAGGGTTCGGAGAAATCGTACTTGGCCTTGCGGGCGTCGGTGATCGAGACTTCGTTGACCACCGCGTCGTAGCGCTTGGCATCGAGCCCGGCAATCAAGCCGTCCCACTTGCCTTCCAGGAATTCGGCCTTCACACCGAGCCGGTCCGCAATAGCGCGCGCGATCTCGACATCGAACCCGGTCAGGGTCCCGGAAGCGTCATGAAACGTGAAGGGGGCGTAGGTGCCCTCGGTGCCGACCCGGAGAACATTCTGGGCCTTGATTGCGTCGAGCGCTGCGGCGTTGCAGGACCCGGCCACCGCGACCTGCAGCACCCCAAGCACCAACACGGATTTCAACCAGTTCATCGTCTCTCTCCTGCCCGGCGCCTCGGCCACGCGGGTTCCTGCCACGCGGGCGCACTTACGTCTATGTCGTTATAGGCTTTCGGCAGCCATGGCACCGGGGCTTTGCCGCCCGGCAAGCCAGCCGATCGTGAAGGGTCTTCACTCCCCCGGAGACGCCAGGAGGACCGGCGGGCGTCCCCGGAACGGGAGCCGCAGCCGTGAAAGCCGCGCCATGCCGAGATAGATGATGGGCGTCGTGTAGAGCGTCAGCACCTGGCTGAGGATCAGCCCGCCCATGATGGTCACCCCGAGCGGGCGGCGCAGTTCCGCCCCGACCCCGACCCCGAAGGCCAGCGGCATGGCGCCGAACAGGGCCGCCAGCGTGGTCATCAGGATCGGCCGGAAGCGCTCGAGGCAGGCCTCGTAGATGGCATCGCGCGGCGACATCCCGCGGGCTCGCTCCGCATGGATTGCGAAATCAACCAGCATGATGCCGTTCTTCTTGACGATGCCGATCAGCAGGATGATGCCGATGAAGGCGATCACGGTCAGTTCCATGTCGACGAGCCGAAGCGCCAGAAGCGCGCCGAGTCCGGCCGACGGCAGCGTGGAGAGGATAGTCAGCGGGTGGACGAGACTCTCGTAGAGTACGCCCAGGATGATGTAGATCGTGCCGAGCGCCGCAAGGATCAGGATCATCTGGCCGCCGGCGCCCTGCTGGAAGACGAGCGCGTCGCCCGTGAACTCCGCGTGCAGCCCGTCGGGAAGGTGCAGTTCGCCGATAGCCTTGAGAACCTCCTGGCTGGACGTGTCGAGGGTGGCGCCGGGTTTGAGATTGTAGGTGATCGTCACCGACGGAAATGCGCCCTGGTGGTTGACCACGAGCGGCGATGACCCGACCTCGGTGCGCGTAAAGGCGGAGAGCGGAACCTGCACGCCGCCGGCTCCCGGAACGTAGATGCGGCTGAGCGCCGTCGGGTCCAGCTGGTCCTTGGGAGCCACCTCGAGCACGACCCGGTACTGGTTGCGGGCCCCGTAGATGGTCGAGACCTGGCGTTCGCCGAATGCATCGTTCAGCGCATCGTCGATCGCCTGGATCGAGATGCCGAGCCGCGCCGCCGCCTGCCGGTCGATGACGATCTTGGCCTGAAGGCCGCCCTGCTCGCGATCGGTGGTCACGTCGACGAGGCCCGGCACCTTGCGCAACCGGTCGAGCACCCGCGGCTGCCAGGCCTGCAGCTCGTCGAGATCCGTGTCCCACAATGTGAATTGATACTGGCCCTTGCCGCTGCGTCCCCCGGCTCTGAGATCCTGGATCGGGATCATGAACAGCGAGATCCCGGGGGTGTGCGACAGCTTGGCCCTGAGCCGGGCGATGACCTGGCCGACCGGCACCCGCTCGTTCTCGGGTTTGAGGCCGATGAAGAGGCTGCCCTCGTTGACCGAGCCGGCACCGCCCCCGCCGATGAAGGACCCCACCCCCTCGACCGCCGGATCCGTCAGCACCTTGTCGGTGAGGCTCTGCTGCAATGTCGCCATGGCCGGAAACGACACATCGGCAGAGGCCTGCGTGTGGGCCATGATCAGCCCGGTATCGTCCTCGGGCACGAAGCCTTTTGGGGCGGTCTTGAACATCTGCACGGTCAGGCCGATCGTCGCCAGCATCACGAGCAGCATCATCCAAGGGTGGCGCAGCGCGAGCCGCAGGCTGCGGGCGTAGAGTGCCGACCAGCCCCGCGAGCCCGCCTTCGACGACGCGGTCGAACCAGCCGGGCGGCCTGGCATCGTGCGGCTTCATGAAATGGGCGCACAACATCGGGGTCAGGGTCAGCGACACGATCGTCGAGACCAGCACCGAGAAGGTGAGGGTCAGGGCGAATTCGCGGAACAAACTGCCCACGATGCCGCCCATGAACAGCAGCGGCACGAAGGCGGCCACGAGCGACAGGCTGATCGACACGACCGTGAAGCCGATCTGCCGGGCCCCGAGCAGGGTCGCGCGCATCGGGGGAATGCCGGCTTCGATGTTGCGCGCCACGTTCTCGATCATGACGATGGCATCGTCGACCACGAAACCGACCGAGATGGTGATGGCCATCAAGGACAGGTTGTCGAGCGAGAAGCCTGCCACCCACATCGCCGCCACGGTACCTGCCAGCGAGAGCGGCACCGCGACGACCGGCCGCCAGCGTCGGCGTCGCCCGGCGCAGAAACAGCAGCACGACCGCCATGACGAGCGCGCAGGTGATCAGCAGGGTGATCTGGATATCGCGCACCGCAGCCCGGATGGTTATCGTCCGGTCGGCGAACACCGAAATGTCGACCCCCTCGGGCACCCATTGCCGGATCTGGGGGAGCAGCGCCTTCACGCGGTCGACCGTGTCGATGACGTTGGCGTCCGGCTGCTTGGTGACGATGAGGAGGACGCTGCGGTCCTGGTTGTACCAGCCCGCAGCGCGCCGGCTTTTGACACCGTTGGCGACGTCGGCGACATCCGACAGCTTGACGGTGGTGCCGTTCCTGCTGCGGACCACGATGGCGGCGAAATCCTCGGGGGTCGTCAGCCGGTCGGTGGTGGCGAGCGTTTCGGTGAGGTCTGGGCCATCGAAGGAGCCAATCGCCTGGCCGACGTTGTTGTTGCCGATAGCGGTGCGCACCGCATCTACCGAGAGCCCCATGGCGGCAAGCCGCTGCGGATCGATGCGGACCCGCACGGCAGGTTGGGCGGCGCCGTTGACCGTGACCTCGGCGACCCCTTCGACCTGGCTGATCTTTTGGGCGATCACGGTGTCGGCGGCGTCGAACAGGGTCGTGATCGGCAGGTTCTTGGACGTGAGGGCCAGGATCAGCACCGGAAAGGCCGCCGAATTCGCCTTGCGATAGGTCGGCAGGGTCGGCAGGTCGCCCGGGAGATCGGTGGCGGCAGCGTTGAGTGCGGCCTGCACGTCGCGCGCCGCGTCGTCGACCTTGCGGCCGAGGTCGAACTGCAGCGAGATGGCCGAGGAGCCGAGCGAACTCGTCGAGGTGATTTCGTTGACGCCGGAGATCTCGCCGAGCCGCCGCTCGAGCGGGGCCGCGACGGTCGCCGCCATGGTGGCCGGGTCGGCGCCGGGACGCGACGCGTTGACCCGGATGGCCGGGAATTCGATCGCCGGCAGGCTCGCGACCGGCAGCTGGAAATAGGCCACGACGCCGACGAGAAACAGCCCCACGGCCAAGAGCGTGGTGCCGATCGGCCGCCGGATGAAGGGCTCAGAGATAGTCATGGACGATCGCCCAGAGGTCCTTTGACCGAGATACCTTCCTTTTTCGCGGCGGCGGCCAGTGCCTTGTCCGTCGTCGCCAATGGAAGCCCCTCCGACAAGGCGAGGGCCAGATAGACCGCATCGTAGGCCGTCAAGGAATGGGTTTTCGCCAAGTGCATGACCGCACGGTCGCCGCCATGGCCTGCATCCACCAATGGCAGACGACGCAACTGCGCCATGCAAAGCTGGACCTCGTCGGCAGACAGACGTCCTCGCCGTTCCGCGACCAGCATCAGATTGCGAATCTCATGCCAAAACAGCGAAGGAACGCTGGCCTCCGATCCCGCCAGGTCGCGCAGAGTTCGATCCGTCAACCCACTCTGCTCGTCTGGCAAGAGCCACGCTGCTGCGATCGAGGCGTCGACCACAAATCTCATCAGCGGCGACCCTCGTCCCTCCATGCAAGTATTTCCTCAGATGTCGTCGGCTTACGATCCTTGCGCGAGGCAACGATATCTTCGATCGCGGCCCTCACATCCGAGTCGCGCGCAATCCTCGTGAGCTTTGCGATCGGATTATCGCCCCTTGAGATGATGACCTCCTCGCCGGCCTCGACCTTGACGAGGAGATCCGAGAGGTGCGTTTTGGCCTCGCCAACTTTGACCATGATCGACATGCTGCAACCTCGCTGAGTTGCGGGACGACGCAGCCCCGTGCGTAAGCTGATGGTAGGAACCGAATGCCGCTTGGTCAAGCCTTGACCAAGCCCGCTGGGCCGTCGTTCCAACGAGCGTTACCCTGAGTGGGGCGGGATCTTTTCTTACTCCGCCGCCCTGGCCGGGCGCGCCTCCTCCATCGCGGCGATCTCCGGATGAGCGGGCTCGATCGGCTTGGTGCCGAGGCCGAAGCGCCGCCCGAGGCGTTCCATCATGAGGTAGATCACCGGGGTCGTGTAGAGCGTCAGCAATTGGCTGAGCAGCAGGCCGCCGATGATCGTGATGCCGAGTGGCACGCGCAATTCGGCGCCGCTGCCATGCGCAAAGGCCAGCGGAATCGCCCCGAATAGCGCCGCCAGCGTCGTCATCATGATGGGCCGGAAGCGCAGCCGACAGGCGCGCTCGATTGCATCGAAGGGCGAGAGGCCCTCGTCGCGCTCCGCCGTGGTGGCGAAGTCGATCATCATGATGGCGTTCTTCTTCACGATGCCCATCAGCAGGATGATGCCGATCAGGGCCACGATCGAAAGCTCCTGCCCGGTCAAGAACAGCGCCAGCAACGCTCCGACACCTGCCGACGGCAGAGTCGAAAGGATCGTCAGCGGGTGGATGAAGCTCTCGTACAAAACCCCGAGCACCAGATAGATCGTGACGACGGCGGCCAGCACGAGCCAGGGCTCGCCCGCCAGCGATTTCGTGAATTCCGCCGCATCGGCTCCGAAGCTGCCGAGGATCGCGACCGGCATGCCGATGTCGCGTTCGGCGGCCGCTATGCCGGAAACCGCTTCGCCGAGCGACACGCCGTTCGGCAGATCGAAGCTGATGGTGGCGGCGGGAAACTGTTCCTCGTGGGCCACTGCGAGCGGCGCCGTGGTGCGCTTCAGGCTCGCGAACGACACCAGCGGCACTTCGGCGCCCCCTGCCCCGGTGGCAATGGTGGCGGCCTGCGTGGTGCCGCCCGTGCTGATCGTGGCCTGGCTGCTGCCCGCGATCCCGACATAAAGCTTTTCCAGCACCGACGGATCGTTGGCATAGCGGGGTGCGGCCTCGAGTATGACCCGGTACTGGTTCGATTGGGCGTAGATGGTCGAGATCTGCCGCTGGCCGAAGGCATCGTTCAGCGTGTCGTCGATGAGCTGCGTCGAGACGCCGAGCCTGCCCGCCTTCTGCCTGTCGATGTCCACAAAGGCCCGCAAGCCGCCGTCCTGCACCTCCGCCGCGACATGGGCGAAGCTCGCGTCGCGGCGCAGGCGGTCGACCAGCTTGCCCGACCATTCGGTGACGGCGGCCGTATCGGTTCCGGTCAGGGTGTATTGGTACTGCGACCGGCTCGCCTGGGTGGCGATCTGAATGTCCTGGACCGGCTTCACATAGGGCGTGACGCCGGGGATGCGGGAGAGCCTCGCCCTGACCCTTTCCGCGATGGCTGCGGCGGTTTCGGTGCGCGTCTCGACCGAGCGCAGGCCGATCGCCAGATGGGCGACGTTGGAGGTCGGGTTAAGCGTCCCGATGCCCAGCACCGCGACCACGCCGCCCACATCCGAATCATCGCGCAGCGCCGCCGCGGCCTGGGCCTGCAGGCGCGCCATCTCGGCGAAGGACGAGGCCGGCGAGCCTTCCAGCACCGCCGTGAGCAGCCCCGTGTCCTGCTGGGGAAGGAAGCCCTTGGGTACGATGACGTACAGCCACACGGTGATGCCGAGTGTGGCCAGCGTCAGCAGCAGCATCAGCCCCTGTCGCCGCAGCGCCCAACCTAGCGTCACGCCGTAGATGCTGGCCATGAGCGCGACAGGCTTCTCGGCCATGCGCATGAGCCAGGGCTCGCGAGCGCGGCGCGGCGCGGCGCGGAGCAGACGCCCGCACATCATCGGGGTGAGCGTGAGCGACACGATGGCCGAGACCACCACCGCGAAGGTCAACGTCAGGGCAAACTCGCGGAACATGCGGCCCACGATGCCGCTCATGAACAGCAGCGGGATGAAAACCGCGATCAGCGAAGCCGTCAGCGACACGATTGTGAAGCCGATCTCGCGGGCGCCGCGCAGCGCGGCTTCGAGAGGTGGCTCGCCCTCCTCGATGTTGCGGACCACGTTCTCGATCATGACGATGGCGTCGTCGATCACGAATCCGGTGCCGATCGTCAGCGCCATCAGGGACAGATTGTCGAGGCTGAAGCCAGCCGCCCACATCACCGCGAAGGTCGCCACAATCGACAGCGGCAGCGCCACGCCGGCGATGATCGTGGCTCGCACGGTGCGCAGAAACAGCAGCACTACCAGCACGACCAGCGCGGCACTGAGCACCAGCGTGGATTCCACGTCGGCGATGGAGGCCCGGATCGTGTCGGTGGAATCGTGCACCACCTGCAGGGAAACGCCCGCCGCGAGCGAGCCGCGCAGGCGCGGTAATTGCGCCAGCACGCGATCGACCGTCTGCACCACATTGGCGCCGGGCTGGCGCTGAACGTCGATGATGACGGCGGGCGTGCCGTTGTACCAGCCGCCGACGCGCGAGTTCTCGAGCCCGTCGACCACGTCGGCGACATCGCGCAGCAGCACGGGCGCGTTGTTGCGATAGGCAACCACCACGGTCTTGTAGGCTTCGGCCGCCTCGATCTGGTCGTTGGCGGCGATCGTGTAGGATTGGGTCGTGCCGTCGAGCGATCCCTTGGAACCCGCAACATTGGCGGCCACGATGGCGGAACGCAGGTCCTCGAGCGCGATGCCATAGCTGGCAAGGCGCGACAGGTCTGCCTGAATGCGGATGGCGGGCCGGATGTTGCCTTCGACCGACACGTGCCCCACCCCGGAAACCTCGCTCAGGCGGGGCGCCAGCAAGGTATCGGCCACGTCGCTGAGATTGCGCAGGGGCACGAGGTTCGAGGTCAAGGCCAGGGTCAGGATCGGCGTATCGGCCGGATTGACCTTCGAATAGGTCGGCGGATAGGGCAGGTTCTTGGGCAGGGTGGAAGCGGCCGCATTGATGGCCGACTGCACATCCTGTGCGGCCGCATCGATGTCCCGATCGAGCGAGAACTGCAAGCGTGATCTGGCTGAGCCCGAAGGAACTCTGCGACGACATGGTGGCCAGCGACGGGATCTGCCCGAACTGGCGCTCCAGCGATGCCGTGACCAGGGAAGCAATCGTGTCGGGATTGCCGCCCGGAAGTTGGGTCGTCACCTGGATGGTCGGAAAATCGACCTGCGGCAGCGACGACACCGACAATTGCCGGTATCCCAGCACACCCGCAAGCAGCACCGCAACCGCGAGCAGCGAAGTCGCGATCGGCCGCAGGATGAAGGGTGCCGAAATGTTCATGCGGTGCGGGACAGTCCTAGCATACGGCGCGGCCCCTGCACCGGGCTCACTGGGTGGCCTCGCCCGCACCGCCGGACTTGCGCCGAGACCTGCGGCCGGCGCCGGCCGGCTTCGATCCATCCTGCGGCTTGTCGGCCGGCGCCGCACCCTCCGGCGCGGCCCCACGCTCGGGTGCGATAGCAGGGCCAGGCGGCCCAACCGCGATCTTGGCCCCATCGGTCAGCCGCGTGAAGCCCGTCGTCACGACCACGGCTGGAGGTTCGAGGCCCGCGGTCACCACCGTGTCGGTTTCGGTCTGGCGTCCGATCGTCACCTTGGTGAGCGTCACGGCGTCGTTGTTGGCCACATAGACGAAGGCGCCATCGGGGCCGCGCTGCACGGCAGCGGTGGGCACCACTACCACGTGCGACAGCGTGTCGACGTAAAGTCGCACATTGACGAACTGCCCCGGCCAAAGCTGCACGCCCGTATTGGGAAAGCTGCCCTTCAGCTTCACGGTACCGGTGGTCTGGTCCACATTGTTGTCGACCACGTCGAGCGTGCCGGTATCGAGCACGTCCGCGCTGGCGTCGTCGCGGGCTTCCAGCCGCAACGGCCCTTTGCCGATCGCCTTGTTGACCTGGCGGAGCCATTGCTGGGGCAGATTGAACACGGTCGCGATCGGCTTCACCTGGGCGATGGTGACGATGCCCGTGATGTCGGAGGCATGGACGATGTTGCCCTGGTCGACCAGGCGCAGGCCGGTGCGCCCCTCGATCGGCGCCCGGATCGTGGCATAGTCGAGCGTCGCCTTGGCATTGTCGACCGAGGCCTGGTCCTGCTGGATCTGGGCCGAATATTGCGCCACCAGCGCTTTTTGCGTGTCGGCCTGCTGGTGCGATCCGTACTGGGTTTCGGCCAGCTTCTGGTAGCGCACGAGGTCGACCTGGGCATTGGCCAATTGCGCCTCGTCCTGGGCCTTCTTGGCCACCGCCTGGTCGTAGACAGCCTTGAAGGTCACGGGGTCGATGCGCGCGATCACGTCACCCTTCTTGACCTCCTGGCCCTCCTTGAAGTCGATCTCGACGAGCTTGCCGTCGACCTGCGAGCGCACCGTGACGCTGTTGGTGGCCTGCACGGTCCCGAGCACGTCGGCCGTGACCGGCACATCGGCATAGCGGGAAGGCGCGACCAGGACGGGTATCGGCCCGTCGGCCGCGAAGCGCCGGCCTCTGGCGCCTCCTCTGGCCGGCGCGTCGGGGCTCGAACCGGCCACGCCCGACTCGGGGCTCGGGACGGAGGACATCGACGGGATCGGCGGCAACCAGGGCACCCGTTCATGGATGAACGGGAACCGCTCGGCCAGAACCACGGCCCCGACCAGCAGGATGAGGGTCAGCGCGAAGAAACGTTTCACGAGCGCCGCCCCAGCGAAGGAGCCGCAGGGGCCGGCGCCAAGGCCTCGAGCGGCACCGGAACCAGGCCGCGGCGATGGGGGCAGAACCACTGCGGCCGGCCGGGTCCAGCCCCCGCCGAGCGCCTGCGCCAGGCTGGCGGTCGCGGTGAACCGCGCAAGCCGGGCCACGGCAAGCGCATCCTGCGCGGCGAAAAGCGTTTGTTCCGTGTTGAGCACCGTTACGATGTCGATGGTGCCAAGTTTCAGTCGGGCCAACGTGATGTCATAGGCGCGCTGCGACGAGGCAACGACGTCGGCCAGGCGCTTTTCGTGCTCGGTATTCTGCTGGATCGCGATCAGCGCATTCTCCACGTCCACGAGCGCCTGGATGACGGCCTTGCGGTAGCTCTGCAATTCTTCGAGGTCGCGCCCTCGCTCGAGGGTCAACTGGCCCTGCAGGGCGCCGCCGTCCAGCAACGGCTGGGTGACCCCGGCGGCAAGATTCCCGAAAGCTGCCTCGGGACGAAGGAGCGTTTTCAGCAACAGGCTTTCCAGTCCGCCGCTCGCGGTCAGCGAAACGCTCGGAAACATTGCGGCCCGAGCAGATTGCACGCTCGCGTCACCCGATGCGAGCGCGGCCTCGAACTCGGCGACATCCGGCCGCCGCCGGAGCAGTTGCGACGGCACGCCGGCCGGGATCGCGGGCGGCTTCAGGGCGTTGAGACTGCCGCCCTTGACCTTGAGGCTTTCCGGAGTGCGGCCCGCCAGGATGGCGATCGCCGTCTTGGCCTGCTGGGCCTGCTGCTGCAGCGGCGAGAAACTGGCGAGTTGCTGGTCCACGACGCTCTGCTGTTCGGCGACTTCGAGGGCCGTCACCGTGCCGACCTCGAGCCGCCCCTTGATCGCGTCGAGCAGTTCCCGGGCCGCCTTGAGATTGGCGCCGGCGATCTTCAGTCGATCCTGGGCCGAGAGTAGCGAAAAATAAGCGTTGACGGTCGCTGCCACGGACGACAGCACGAGCGTGTCGCGCGCAAAGCGGGTCGACACCGCATTGTCTTCAGCCGCGATGGCCGCAAAGCGGTTCTTGCCCCAGAGATCGACCTCATAGCTGGCCGTCAGGCCGAGCTGGAAATTGTTCGATACAGTGGTGGTGAAGGGTCCGCGCTTCGAACGGATGGTCCCGGGCGACCAGGCCCGGCTCGCGTCGGTGTCCCCGGTCACCCGGGGGAACAACGCGGCACTGGTTATGTCCGTCTGCGCATCGGCCTGGATGATGCGAGCCGCCGCGGCCGCCACGTCGAGATTTCCGGTGACCGTGATCTGGCCAAGTCGATCGAGTTCCGGCGAGCCGAACAGTTTCGGCCAGTCCGCGGGGATCGGGCCTACGGGCACAGCCGCGGCCCGGTCGAATTTCCGGGGGACAGCAATGTCGAGACCGGGGCGCGCTTCCGTAAACGAACAGGCTGCTACCAGAAAGCTCAGCAACGCCGGCAGCATTATCGAACGGATTTGCGCGGCACCTGGCCATAAGCGAGCCCTGCGTGCCTCCCCTGCGCCGAAACCCTGCACGAACACATCCCTTGAGCGACGGCAAGAACTCTCGACAACCGAAAGCTCCACCGGCCCCTCAAAGAGGCTTACCGAAAGTTTAGGGGCGAAAGGAAGGCGACCGCAGGTGCGGCGCACCCTATGCTGGATGAAATTTCGGCAATCCGAAACCGACCGGGCCGTGAGCAAAACCGGGAAGCCGTGCAACGTGCTAGCGTGCGTCCGTCGCAGCCAAAAACGCGCCGCTCGACTCGCGCCAGGAGGACCAAACCGCATGAGCCAGCCACAAACCGAAGGCCGGACCTTCGGCACCGTCGACCCGGGCACGAAGATCGGCCACGTCCATCTGAAGGTGGCCGACCTCGATCGCGCCCTCGCGTTCTACAGCGGGGTGCTAGGCTTCACTCTGATGCAGAAATACGGCACGCAGGCCGCGTTCATCTCGGCAGGCGGGTACCACCACCATATCGGCCTCAACACCTGGGAAAGCCTCGGCGGCCAGCCGCCCGCGCCCGGCACCACGGGGCTGTTCCATACCGCGATCCTCTACCCGACCCGAGCCGCCCTGGCGGACGCGCTGCGGCGCCTGGTGGCCGCTGGCATCCAGCTCGACGGAGCAAGCGACCACGGGGTCAGTGAAGCCCTCTACCTGCGCGATCCCGATCAGAACGGCGTCGAGCTTTACTGGGATAGGCCGGAGGCGGACTGGCCCAAGGACAGCCAGGGCAATCTCACGATGTTCACGCGCAGGCTCGACCTGGAAAGCCTGCTCCGATCCTGAGCCTGCGGCCGGCCCTACTCGGCCGTGCGATCCCGCTGCATGCCAGCCGACGCGCCGGCCAGCTTGGATTCGAGCGCCGCGATGCGGCGCCGAAGCTCCTCGTTGTCGTCACGGGCCAATGCCGCCATGTCGCGCACGGCTTCGAACTCGTCCCGTGTGACGACGTTCATCGATGCCAGGATGCGTTCCATCTGGGTCTTCATCGCGGTCTCGGCCTCGCGGCGCACGCCGTTGGCCACGCCGGCAGCATCCGTGAAGAGCTGCGCGAAATCATCGAGAATGCGACCGCGGGTCTGGGGCATTGAACCTGTCCTTGAAGCCGAACGTGTCTGCGAGATGGCGGCGAGGGCGGCCGGGCGCAAGCCCCGGGAAATCAAACGCGGCGTTCAGGCCTACTCGTCCTCGCCGAAGCGGGACTCAACCAGTTGCGCCAGAGCGTCCATCACGGCCAAGGCATCGGGCCCCGCGGCCGTCACCACGATGGCCGTGCCGCGTCCCGCGCCGAGCGTCAGTATGCCCATGATGGATTGACCCCCGACCGTTTCGCCGCAGCGAGAAACCGTGACCGCCGCATTGAAGCCGTCAACGCATTGGACGAATTTCGCTGTGGCCCGGGCATGCAGGCCCTTGCGGTTTACTATGAGAAGTTCGCGCCTGATCGTGCCAGAGCCATCATCCTGCACGCACGAGCCGACGTCGTCCGACTTGCCGGCCTCAGGACTCATTTTCCGCTCAACACCCGGCTGGCGACGTTGATATATTTGCGGCCGGCATCCTGCGCCTGCAAGACCGCTCCTTCGAGGTCCGTGCCGTCGCGCACAGAGGCGAGCTTGATCAGCATCGGGAGATTGATCCCTGCAACGACTTCGACGCGCGAACCGTTCATCACCGAAATCGCGAGATTGGAAGGCGTGCCGCCGAACATATCGGTCAGCAGAACCACGCCGCCGCCTGAATCCACGGTGGCCACCGCGGCGACGATGTCCCGACGACGCTGCTCCATGTCGTCCTCAGGACCGATGCTGATGGTCTCGATGTCCCGTTGCGGACCGACCACATGCTCCAATGCGGCACGAAACTCCGTCGCAAGGTGGCCGTGGGTCACGAGCACCATACCGATCATTGCAAGCTACCGCTCATGCTGGCTTTGCCGGAATCCGCCAACTCGCTCTGGCGCAGGGGGCGAATTTTGTGCATCGCGGCGAAATAGGCAAGCAAAATAAGCCCCCGGTCATGAACCACGGCTGAATGTGTGGCAAAACTCAAGCACACGAAAGGCATTGTCCGTCGCCGATCCAGTTTGGCGCAGTAGCAACCGCGGAAGCACGACGCCCTGCAAGATTGCGCGCAGCTCCTCCTCGCCCGGCAGGCGCGCAGGTTGTGCGCTGCCGGCGGCCGCGAGGTCGACAATAAGTCGCACCACGCAAGCCGGCTCGTGCTCCACCCGCATGATGCCAAAGCCGCGCCGCTCCGCCAGTCCAGCGGTGCGCGGGTGGGGTCGTGCGATTACGCGACCGCCGGCCGCTTGCAACGCCACCGTATCGTCCGCCACCAAGCGGGCGAACCGCCTGTCGCGCCGGCTCTCAGCCACCAGGGCCAGAGCCAGCGAGGTCTTCCCGGCGCCCGACGCACCGCGAATCAGGATTCCGGTTTCACCCATCACGACGGCGCTGGCGTGCACCCATGCCGTCGCAACGTCTTCGCCCCCGCTCATCGCCCCGCCAGCGGCACCCAGACCGTAAATCGCGCGCCGAGGACGCGCTCCTCGTCCGAACTCGCTGCCGTCGTGGTCGAGTTCGCGGTCCCCCTCTTCCAAAGGCTGCAGCCGGTTGGCGGCCCAAATCCGGCCGCCATGGGCTTCGATGATCTGACGCGATATCGAAAGCCCGAGTCCGGAGTTCTGCCCGAACCCCTGTCCGGGCCGATCCGTGTAGAAGCGCTCGAAAATGCGCTCGAACGCATGCGCCGGTATGCCGGGCCCATCGTCGTCGATCACGGTCTCGACGCCGAGTTCCTCGTCCGCCTCGTCCCGTCGCGCCCGGCGTAGTGTGACTCGCACCTCGCCTCCGGGAGGCGAAAACGAGCGCGCGTTCTCGATGAGGTTGGTGAAAACCTGACCGAGGCGCGAATCGTGCCCGTCGACCATGTAGCGGCTCTGCGCGGCAGGGCTGTCTGGTTCGATCGGTTCCACGGTGAGCTTGAACGTGACCCCATCGTCGCGTTTCACCTCATTGGCGACCGAGACGACAGCCTGAAGGAGGGCAGAGACATCCATCGCCGCGGTCTTGCCGCGAGCCAGTTCGGCGTCCAGGCGCGAGGCGTCCGAAATATCGCTGATCAGCCGGTCGAGGCGGCGGATGTCGTGCTGAATGATCGACATCAGGCGCTCGCGCGATTCCTCCGACCGGATGCGCGGCAGCGTTTCCACCGCGCTACGGAGCGAGGTGAGCGGATTCTTGAGCTCGTGAGCCACGTCGGCCGCAAAGCTTTCGATGGCTTCCATGCGCGAATAAAGCGTCTGGGTCATGTCCCGCAGCGCGCTGGAAAGATGGCCGATTTCGTCGGCGCGCGACGTGAAGTCGGGAATCTCCTCCCGCGAGTTTACGCCGCGCCGCACGCGTTCCGCGGCTTCCGCCAGGCGCCGCATGGGGCCCGCGATAGTTCCGGCGAGGAACAGCGACAGCACGAACATCACGACCGCGGCGACCAGAAACACGCGGAGGATCGCCCAGCGCTCAGAGGCGATGATCTTGTCGATGTCCCCGCCCTGGGTGGACAGCAGGAGCGCACCCCGAACGGTCCGGAAGTACTGGATCGGCACCGCCACGGACACGATGGTCTCGCCCTTGGCGTTGACCCGCACGATCGACTGGGTCGCCCCGGCCAATGCCCGGGCCACCTCGGGGTATTTTCCGTTGACGCTGCTCTGCCGGTCGTCGGTCAAAGGAACTTCGGTGCGGCCGAAGCGCCGCTTCACTTCGCTCCATGTCCGCTCGATCAGCGTTCGGTCCGCGGCATCCGCAGGCGGAGGG
This sequence comes from uncultured Alphaproteobacteria bacterium, assembly GCA_963851175.1. Lineage (GTDB taxonomy): Bacteria > Pseudomonadota > Alphaproteobacteria > Rhizobiales > Beijerinckiaceae > Lichenihabitans. The sequence goes on from CAWKNU010000002.1 coordinate 207,203, forward strand.
AGATCGGACCGCTGGATGCTGCCGCGCAACGACAGCGCCCGCGAATCGAGCAGCATGTCGCCTTCCTTGTCGTAGATACGCGCCCGCGTGCGCGTCGGCGACACCAGGCGTCGCAACACCGGGCCGACACGTTCGGGATTGATCGAGAATTCCAGGGCCGAGCTGTCTTCCTCCTGTGCGGCCGCGCTCTGGCCGGGAGTCAATTGCAGCAACTTCTCGGGATCGACCGTGATCGCGTCGGTGGCCACCGTGGCCGAGGCCGAGATCGCGGCCGCGATGATCTCGCCCTGGGTTTGCAGGCTCTGGACGCGGGCGTCGATCAGGCCTTCGCGGAACTGGTTTATGTAAAGAAACAGCAGCAACAGGGCGACCAGGCCGCCAAGATTCAGCACCACGATGCGGCGCGTCAGCGAGGACGATAGCCTAATCGCGACGCTGCGGACGAACAGCCTGAGGCGGACCCCCAAGGAGCGGCGCATCCGCCGGGGCCGGCTCCTGACACCGACCCGCCCTAGTCTCTGGTCTCGCGCGTCAACAGTCATTGTAATCGGCTGAAGAGCCGCTTTGCGCGCGCAGAGGGATCAACCCTCCTTGAAGCGATAACCGACGCCATAGAGCGTCTCGATCATCTCGAAATCATCATCGACGACTTTGAATTTCTTCCGCAAGCGCTTGATATGGCTGTCGATTGTCCGGTCATCGACGTAGACCTGATCGTCATAGGCCGCGTCCATCAGGGCGTTGCGACTCTTGACCACGCCTGGTCGCGTTGCCAGCGCCTGCAGGATGAGAAACTCGGTCACGGTGAGCGTCACGGCCTCGTTTTTCCAGGTGCAGGTGTGCCGCTCGGGATCCATCTTCAGGTTGCCGCGCTCGAGCAGCTTGGCTTCGGATTCCTTCTGGGCCGCGGCTTCCTTGGGGTTGGCCCGGCGCAGGATGGCCTTGACCCGCTCCACCAGCAGCCGCTGCGAAAACGGCTTCCGGATGAAGTCGTCCGCACCCATCTTGAGGCCGAACAACTCGTCGATCTCCTCGTCCTTGGAGGTGAGAAAGATGACGGGCAAATCGGACTTCTGCCGCAGGCGGCGGAGCAGTTCCATCCCGTCCATGCGCGGCATCTTGATGTCGAAGATGGCGAGGTCTGGCGGGTTCGTCTTCAGTCCGTCGAGTGCCGCAGCCCCGTCGGTGTAGGTTTGCACCCGGTACCCTTCCGCTTCCAGTGTCAGGGACACGGAGGTGAGGATATTGCGGTCGTCGTCAACGAGAGTTATGGCCGGCATCAAGTGTTTCCGGAATAATCTACGCCCCGATCTCAGCATGATCGAAGCAGGACGCCTTACGGCAGCGGGACAGTTGCGGTCATACTAGGCCGAAATGTGACGCTGTGCGAGCTTCGTCATTGACAGTGGCAGAAAAACATCAATCCCGCCAGTGCCAGGCACCGTTGTTGCCTGACTTGGCCGCAGAGTGGGTGCCCATGCCGGAGCGGCCTGCGAGAACTCGCGTCGCAGCCCGACTTCCGGTACCCAGGGTCGGCAGCCTTTCCGGCCGGGGATATCGATGACGTCAGAGAGCGATCTTGCGCGCTTGCGCGAAAAATATGCGGGCAGCGGTGCCAAGATCCACGATCCGGAATTCGCCCGGGTCGGAGCGACCCAATTCAAGGGCGAGACGCGGGTCTGGCCGTTCAGCAATCCAGCCACCTTCTTCGGCGCGCCGTTCCGGCCGGATGCCCCTGGCCTCCCGGACTTCGGTGGACTCCAGGCCGCCCTTGTGGGTGTCCCGATGGATCTCGGCGTGACCAATCGAGCCGGTGCCCGGCTCGGCCCGCGCGCCGTGCGTGCGGTCGAGCGGATCGGACCTTACGAGCATGTGCTCAGGCGCGTGCCGCTGGACGAGATCCGTATGGCGGACGTCGGCGACGTGCCGATGCAGTCGCGGTTTTCGCTGGAGCAGTGCCATGCCGACATCGAGGCCTTCTATCGCAAGATGATCCGCGCCGGCGTGGTGCCGCTCTCGGTCGGCGGGGACCATTCGATCACTGGATCGATCCTCAAGGCCGTCGGAGCCGAGCGCCCGGTCGGCATGATCCACATCGACGCGCATTGCGACACCTCCGGCGTCTACGAAGGTTCCAAGTTCCACCACGGCGGGCCGTTCCGCAAAGCGGTGCTCGACGGGGTGCTCGACCCGCACAGGACCATTCAGATCGGTATCCGGGGTGGAGCCGAATATCTTTGGGAATTCTCCTACGACAGCGGCATGACCGTGATCCACGCCGAAGAGGTGCCCGGGCTCGGCATACCGGCGATCATCGATCGCGCGCGCGCGGTGGCGGGAGACGGTCCGGTGTACCTGTCCTTCGATGTCGACGGTCTCGATCCCGGCTTTGCGCCGGGGACCGGAACTCCTGAGGTGGGGGGCCTGGCGCCGCGCGAGGTTCTGGAACTGCTTCGCGGGCTGGTCGGGCTCGACATCGTGGGCGGAGACGTGGTGGAGGTCGCGCCACAATATGATGCCACGACCAACACGGCCCAATGCGCCGCCCAGGCTCTGTTTACGATAAGCTGCCTGGCGGCTGACGCGATCCAGCGCCGGACCGTTGCGATCTAGCCGCCGGTCCCAAGGCTGTTCTGCCTCGACCGTCAGTTGTGCGGCATACGGTCGAGGTCGAGCAGAACCTTCTGCATGCCCTTGTCCATCTGACGAGCATTCGATAGCGCCACGAAGTCGCTCGCCTGATAGGGCCAGGAATTCGAGCCGGCAAAGATCCTGATCCCCTTGGTGGTCATCACGGCGTCGCCGCGCTGCAGCGTCTTGTCCTCGAAGATCGAAACCTTGACCGGGGTTGTCCGCCCCTGGGCGATTTGTGCCGGCCTGACAATCTTCGGTCGGTTCAGCTTGACCGTAAGGGGTCGGTCGCCCCGGCTCGCGACCGTATGGTGCGCGGCCCGCTCCGTAGCCCTGGCGTACGGCGTCGACCTGGCCGAGGGGGTCGCATCAGTGCGGGGCTGCGGGGCCGGTTGCGCTTGCTCGGCGGGACCACTGCCCGAATCATTGCCGCTGAACATCGAGTTGAAAAACTCGTGGATGCCCGAATCGTCACGAGCCGCTGCCGTATGCGCGATCCCCAAGATCGCCGCGCCGGCGACCACGGCCCGAAGCGTCCTTGACGCCGTCCACCGCTGCTGAAAGCTGCGCATCGTGATCTCCCAAACCGTCAAGCAACCGGGCGGCGCCCGCGGTCGCGCCGCATCGCCGTTTCTCTGCCGGGCAACGCCCGAATCATCGCTTCGGTTGCGGCGAGGTCCGGCAGGCTTGCTTTAATTCCAGAGCCGGTGTCGGCTAAGTGTCTGGGCTGGTTCCGCGCCCTGCGACCACAGCACCGTGGCAACCCTAAACGTGAGAGGCCCGCATGTCGAAGACCCGCGTCTTGATCCCGGCACTCCTCGGTGCCGCGCTATCGGCCTCGGGGGCGCACGCCGCGCCCGCCACTCAGGAGGGGGCCGACAAGCTCAAGGCCGTGTTGGAGCGCTATCTGGGCAAGCCGGCTCCGGGCGAGGCGGCGGGGGTGACGGTGACGCCTCAGGGGCCGGATTATCGCACCAGTTTCGATCTCAAGCTCTTGGCGCATGCGCTCGAGCCTTTTGGGGTCACGATCGAGCCTGCGACGTCCACCCTGATGCTTACATCGAAAGACGACGGCACCTGGCAGGTCGCGGCTGACGCCTTTCCGCCGCTCGTGGTGCACTACAACGGCCAGACCCTCGGCTCCACCGTGAGCACGTACAAGTTCGCCGGTACGTTCGACCCGAAGATCCCGGGCTTTGCGGAGGCCTCGGGGACCCAGGATGGCAATAGCTTCGACCAGGAGGCGCCCGCCATGTCGCAACACCGCCGGATCGGCCATGCGGCCGCTTCCCAGACGGCGGTGGCCACCGAGGCGTCTTCGGCAAAGGTGGATGTGCACTACACGTTCGCCGACGTCAGCGACACTGTGGTTATCCGGGCACCGGCCGCGAAGCCCGCAGCAGAGGGCGCACCGGCACCTGCCCCGGCCCCCGCACCGACCGAGATCGCCTACACGCTCGCGACGGGCCAGGCCGACGTGAGCGCCGATCGCCTGCGCATCGCGAACCTCCTGGACGTGTGGGCGTTCCTTGTCGCGCATCCCAACCAGGACAGCCTCTCCGCAAGCCAGGACGAGTTCCGGGGTCTGCTGCGGGCGGCTCTTCCGCTTCTCGGCGGGTTGAAGCAGAACGGGTCGGTCAACACACTGTCGCTGACGACCCCGACAGGGACGTTCGCGGCGAGCAAGTTCGCGGCCAGCCTCGAACTGGCGAACCTTGCGGCGGCCGGCAGCGCCGCCTTCGGCTTCAATGTCGACGGCTTGTCCATCCCAAGCACGGCCGTTCCGGCCTGGAGCACAGGGCTGATCCCTACGGCGGCCGATCTCAAACTGACTTTGGTCGGTTTTCATTTCGACGAAGCCGCCAAACAAGCGGTCGAGGCTTTTGACATCAAGAAGGGCTTCACGCCGGAGCAGCGCGACAGGATCGGCCGCATTGCCTGGCCAGGCGACGGTCGAGCAATCCTTGCACCGAGCCACATCACCTCGGGACTGCTCGACGTTCGTCTCGATGGGGATGCCACCATCGGCGCGGCGCCGAGCGGACGCCTGACCATTACGGTGGCAGGGCTCGACAAGGCCATCGCGGCGCTTCAATCGGCTGGCGCGAGCGACCCGAGCGCCGCCCAAATGCTCGCGCAATTCGTGCTTGCCAAGAACCTTGCCAAACCCGGCCCGGACGGCAGCCTGATCTGGCTGCTCGAAGCCTCCGGAGCGGGTCCGTTGACCGTGAATGGCGCCGCGTTGAACTGAGCGGCGGGGTCGGGAGGAGCCGCGTGTCAGCCCGGCGTCGGGACCCGGCGGCGCGAGGACTCGAGAGCGCTCAGCAGCAGCGCCATGTCGGCGGGCTTGGTCAGCCAGGGCACATTCCGCAGTTCGGGAATGTCGGGCTGGGAGGCCCAGCCGCTGTGGATCACGAACGGGATGCCGCGTTGCTTGAGTTCACGCACGAGATCCGTGCCCTGCCCATCGCGAAGGACCACGTCGATGATGGCGACGTCGGGTGTTCCTGTTTCGAGATACGTCAGGGCCCCGTGCAATGATCCGGCCCATTGCACGTCGTAGCCCGCCGCTGATACCTGCTCTTCGATGTCGAGTCCGATAAGCGCCTCATCCTCCACCAGGAGGCAGGATGGGTTTGGGCGCGCGGTGCTGTCCATGACATCCCCGAGGAACTCGTTGGAACTCTCCCGCTAAAGTTCGTTCCTGCAAGATTCGTGTAAGTAAGGGCTGCCGCTCGACGTCACACAATAACATGGATCACATCGCAGACGCCGATCTGCGGTTCCTCTGGCTGGACTGGGCCGTCTTGCGGGTCCGACCGGCACTTCGAGGCGACCGCCTGGAGCTTAGAAAGAACCCCCATGCCCGCCGTCCACCTGCCGCCCCGCCATCTTCTGCTGGCGCTGCTCGTCGTCGCGGTCTGGGGCACGAACTTCGTCGTGATCCGCATTGGGCTCGATCGATTGCCGCCGCTGCTGTTCGCGACGTTGCGCTTCGTGTTCGCATTGCTGCCGGCCGCCTTTTTTCTCAAGCGCCCCCGCGTGTCGTGGCGCAATCTGGCCGCCTATGGAACCCTGGGCGGCGCAGGGCAGTTCGGCCTCTTGTTCCTGGCCATGCACGGCCACATCTCGCCGGGCCTGGCCTCCCTCGTCATCCAGGTACAGGTGTTCTTCACGATCGGCCTGTCGGTCTGGCTGTCGGGCGAGCGGGTCCGGTATTTCCAATGGATCTCGCTGGTGCTCGGCGCGATCGGCATCGGCGTCATCGCGGTCCACACGAACGCCTCCACCACCCCGCTCGGCCTGATCCTTGTGCTGCTGGCTGCCCTTAGTTGGGCGGGCGCGAACCTGCTGGTGAAAACAAGCGGCACCACGAGCATGCTGGCCTACGTGGTGTGGGCGAGCGTTTTTTCAGCGCCCTCGCTGTTGCTGCTCTCGCTCCTGTTCGAAGGCTGGCCGGCCATGCGCGAGGGCTTGGCCCATGCCTCGCTCGCGACCTGGGCCGCCGTGATCTGGCAGTCGGTCGGGAACACCCTGTTCGGCTTTGCGGCCTGGGGCTGGCTGCTGGCCCGCTATCCCGCGGCGACGGTGTCGCAGATGGCTCTGCTGATCCCGGTGTTCGGCATCGCGGCCTCCGCATTGTTGCTGGCCGAGCCGCTGCCGCTGTGGAAGATAGCCGCGGCTGCGCTGGTCATCGGCGGGCTCGCGATCAGCCTATTGCTGCCGAAATGGCAGGGCTTCAGGACGAGCCGCAACAGCCGAAGCGGCGCGGCAGAGGCTCCGCGATAACACCAATCGAAATAGCGAGAGCGTGCACATGCCTGACGTGACCCTTGTTGCGGGCCGACGAATTCTCATAACCGCGGGTGCCTCCGGGATCGGGCGCGCCATCGCGGATCTGTTGATCGAGCATGGCGCACGCGTCCACGTCTGCGACCTATCGGATATGTTCCTGGACGACTTCCGGGCCGCCCATCCAGACCAGGGCGCGAGCCGCTGCGACGTGTCCCAGGATCAGGATGTCGCCGCGCTGTTCGCCGAGATCGGCACCAGCTTCGGCGGCCTCGACGCACTGATCAACAATGCCGGCATCGCTGGGCCGACGGGTGGGGTCGAGGAGATATCCCCGGCCGAGTGGCGGCGCTGCATCGATATCTGCCTGACTGGCCAGTTCCTGTGCGCCCACCATGCCGTGCCGATGCTCAAGGCGGCCCGGGATGGCGCCATCGTCAACATGTCCTCGGCGGCCGGCCGTTTCGGCTACGCGTTCCGCACTCCCTATTCGGCGGCCAAATGGGGCGTCATCGGTTTCACGCAGAGCCTTGCCAAGGAGCTCGGCCCGGCCGGCATCCGGGTCAATGCGATCCTGCCCGGCATCGTCAGCGGCCCGCGCATGGAAGGCGTGATCCGCGACCGCGCCGCCCAGGTCGGCGTATCCCATGCCACGATGGAAAAGGAATATCTCGGCCGGGTGTCTCTGCGCCGCATGGTCGACCCCGAGGATGTCGCCGCCATGGTGCTATTCCTGCTATCGCCGGCCGGTCGCAACATCTCGGGACAATCGCTCGGCGTCGACGGCAACGTCGAGTCGCTCTGAACGGCAAGGTCGGCCTTTCGGCCAGCAAGGGAAGGAACAATGAAGAAGGTCATCATCACCTGCGCCGTGACGGGCGCGATCCATACGCCCTCCATGTCACCTCACCTGCCGGTCACGCCGGAGGAGATCGCCGATGCGGCGATCGGGGCCGCCGAGGCCGGGGCCGCCATCGTGCATCTCCATGCGCGCGATCCACAGACCGGCCGGCCCGACCAATCCCCGGAGGCCTTCGCCAAGTTCCTGCCGATCATCAAGCAGCGCACCAACGCGGTGGTCAATCTGACGACCGGCGGGGCGCCCTACATGACCGTGCAGGAGCGGGTGCAGCCGGCAGCGACATTCCGGCCCGAGGTCGCTTCCCTCAACATGGGCTCGATGAACTTCGGCCTGTTTCCCATGCTCAACCGCTACAAGGAGTTCAAGCACGATTGGGAGCGGCAGGCCCTCGAGAACAGCCGCGACCTCGTGTTCAAGAACACCTATGCGGACATCGAGTTCGTGCTGCAGACCTGTTCGAACAACGGCACCCGCTTCGAGTTCGAATGCTACGACACGGCCCATCTCTACAACCTGGCGCATTTCCTCGATCGCGGCCTCGTCAAGCCGCCGCTGTTCGTGCAGACCGTGTTCGGGATTCTCGGCGGCATCGGCCCGCACCCCGAAGACGTCATGCACATGCGACGCACGGCGGACCGGCTATTCGGCGGTAGCTATCGCTGGTCTGTGCTCGGCGCGGGGCAGAACCAGATGCGGATCGCCGCGATCGCTGCCGCCATGGGGGGCAACGTGCGGGTCGGGCTGGAGGATTCGCTCTGGGACGGGCCCGGCAAGCTGGCCGAAACCAACGCGGCCCAAGTGGTGCGCGTGCGCAAGATTTTGGAGGGGCTCGGCCTCGAGGTCGCCACCCCGGACGAGGCGCGGCAAATGCTCGAACTCAAGGGCGGGCACGACGTCAATTTTTGAGCAGCGCCCGACTTCCTTCTCCCCTTGCGGGAGAAGGTGCCCGGTTCGCGCAGCGGAACGGGCGGATGAGGGGTGCCGTGTCTGACCGGTTCAGAAAATCCTCTCTGTACGCTGGCGCCGGGACCACCCCTCATCCCGCGGCCACCTTCTCCCACAAGGGGAGCAGGGCAGCCTGGCGAAGGGCTTCGGCCAGCCGATCCCACTGCCAGTCCTCGGTCGGGATGCCGAAGCGCAGCCATGAGGGATGCTCGGCGAAGGGCCGCACCAGAATGCCGGCGCGGCCCAGATGCTCGAACCAGGCGCTTCCGTGGCTCACCTGGGCCAGCCGGAACAGGGTGGTGCCGCCCAGAATCGCGGCACCGGCACCGGTGAGAAGAGCGTCGAGCCGCTCGGCTTCCCGGGCGAGGCGTGCGACTGTATCGGCGCGCCACTCGGCATCGGCGAGCGCTCGGCAGCCAAGCTCGATGGCCGGCCCGCTGACCGCCCAGGGACCGAGCGCGTCGCGGAGGGTCGGGCCGAGGTCGGGGCTTGCCACCGCGAACCCAAGGCGCAATCCGGCGAGGCCAAAGAACTTGCCGAAGGATCGCAGCACGATCGTGCCGCGCTCCGGCCGCAGCGGCACGAGGCTGGCCGTTTTCGGCAAAGCGTCCGCGAAGGCCTCGTCGACCACCAGCAGGCCGACCTTGGCGCCGAGACCAAGCAGCCGCTCGGGCGCCACTAGGCGACCGTCCGGATTGTTGGGATTGACCACGACAGCGACCTCGTAACCCTCGAGGTCCTCGAGGCGGCCGCAGATGTCGACGCGCGCGCCCGCCCGGTCCCAGGCCCGGCTGTGCTCGGCATAGCTGAAGCCCAATATGCCCACACGGCGCGCCGGAAAGAGCCGGGGCAGCCACTGGATCAGGGCCTGCGTGCCGGGTGCCGCGATCACGCGCGAGCCATGGGCCCCGTAGGCGCGGGCCGCGGCCGCTTCGAGCGCCAGGATGGCGGCCGGCTCGGGGAGCCGGTGCAGGCCGGCCGGATCGAAGCTTCCGACAGGATAAGGCCGGCCGTTGATGCCGGTCGAAAGATCGATCCAGGGCTGCGGCGCCTCGGGGAAGGCGGCGCGGGCAGCCGCGAGATCGCCGCCGTGATAGGTGAAGCGTTTCGTCGCCCCGGTCCTGTCCTCGATGTGGTTCGCCGTCACGTTTCCGCTCGCCTTGTCCGCCCTGCTGGTCGAAGCCCTTGTGGGCTATCCGGCATGGCTGTACCGCGCCTGCGGCCATCCCGTCACCTGGATGGGCGCCCTGCTGGGGTGGCTCGAAGCTCGGCTCAACGGGCCGGAGGCGTCCTTCGCGGCGCGGCGCGCCCGGGGGGTCCTCGCCTGGGCAATTCTGCTCGGCGCCACGGCGCTGGTCGGCGTTCCGTTGCAACTGGCCCTGTCGGGCTCGGCTTTCGGCCTTGTCGTGCTGGCGCTGCTCGCGGCTAGCCTGCCGGCCCAGCGCAGCCTTTACGTTCACGTCCGTGCGGTCGCGGAAGGCCTGGAGCGCGAGGGGCTCGCTGGCGGGCGCGGGGCCGTTGCCATGATTGTCGGCCGCAACACGGCAGTGCTCGACGAGGCCGGCGTGGTCCGCGCCGCCATCGAGAGCCTGGCGGAGAATTTTTCGGACGGCATCGTGGCCCCGGCCTTCTGGCTGGCCGTCGGCGGCCTGCCGGGCGGTGCGCTCTACAAGGCCGCCAATACGGCCGACAGCATGATCGGCCATCGCAACGCGCGATACGCTGCCTTCGGCTGGGCGGCGGCCCGCTTCGATGACCTCGTAAACCTGCCGGCCTCACGGCTCGCGGCCCTCTGGATCCTGCTGGCGGCGCCGCTGTGCGGCGGCTCGGCCAAGGGCGCCTGGTCGGCACTGCAGCGCGATGCTGCGAACCACCGCTCGCCCAACGCCGGCTGGCCGGAGGCCGCCATGGCGGGCGCGCTCGGCCTGAAACTCGCCGGGCCGCGCGTCTACGGGACCGAGCAGGTCGAAGACGCCTTCATGGGTGACGGCCGACGCGACGCCATCGCGGCCGACATCCGCCGGGCGCTGCGGCTCTACAGAGTGGCCTGCGGGTGGCAGATGCTGGTGATGGCGGGGGTGGTAGTGGCGCTCTATGGTTAAGGATCCGCATCCGGCCCCGGCTGGTCACACCCCGACGTTGGCGACAGGGCGAAGCACCTTGGTCTTGTCGAGCCCGGACAGCAGATCAGCCATCGGCATTGCCTTGGCGAAAAGCCATCCTTGCGCGAATTCAACCCCCTGGTCACGCAGGGCATTGGCCTGCTCCTGGGTTTCGACGCCCTCCGCAATCAGCTGGAGATTCAGGTTTTTCGCCATTTTGATGATGTGAAAGATTACCTGGCTCGTGACAGCTTTCGTCCCAAGTGTTTCAACGAAGCTCCTGTCGATCTTCAGGATGTCGAGCTCAAAAGATTGCAGATACGACAGACTTGAATAGCCCACGCCAAAATCGTCTATGGCAACTCTGATTCCGAGCGAATGGAATTTGCGAAACAGGTCGCGCGCGAAATCGAGATCGACGAGCCCGCGTTCGGTGGCTTCCACCACCAGATTGCCTTTCCTCGCGTGCGTCTTCTCGACGAGGCCCAGCATCAGGTCGTAGGTATCGCGCGTGGCCACATCCGCGGTGGCAAGGTTTATGCTGAGGTAGAAATCAGGGTAGCGGTCGAAGATGGCCGGTGCCTCGCGGCCCACCTTTTCGATGACCTGTTCAGTGATCTTCGAGATCAAGCCACAGCTTTCGGCGGCCGGAATGAAAACGCCCGGCGCAATGACCTGACCGTCGTGTCGTCGCAAACGGACCAGCACCTCAGCCCCAGCCCAACTCATTGTCCGCAGGTCGACAATCGGCTGATACTCGACAAAGAACTCCCTTCGTTTGAGAGCGCTCCTCAGCAAAGCCGGGAGCGCTGTCTGGAGCAGCGCAAGGTGGCGCACGGCAGCCGCAAGGGCCAAGCCGGCGATGATCCCGATCGGTGCAAGAATTTCTGCCTGCCGTCGGAGAGCAGGATACACGCTAGAAATCGGAATCGCCGCGAAGGCAATGATGTCGTAACGTCTTGACCGGCGAAGCGAAATCAAACGCTCGCCGTCGGAAAAGTCCTTTGCGCTATCAGAACCGAGCGCGTCCATCCACTTGGTTTCGGAGTAGCCCGTACTGATCACCAGGTGTCTGTTCGAATACGCATAGGCGCCTACGGAAGCGTCGTTGCGGGGGAGCACTACATCAAGCGGCAGTTGAGGATCGATGACGGCAACATATCCATTCCTTTGTTTGCCTAAGATCAGGAAGGATTTCTGGGTGATAGAGGGAAGCATCACCTGCGTCCGCACGTAAGTGTGCGTGGCGCTCACATAGTCAGGCACCCCAATGGGCACCCGCGTGCCATAGGAGCCTAGCGAGGAGCACACCAGTTGGTCGTCCGACACGTAACCGACGGCCTGCAGTTGGTTGGATGCGACCGCGATAGCCGCCATCAGCTCGACTTTCGCGATAGCGCATGGGTCGGCCGGTGGGGACTGTTCAAGCTTTTCGATGGCTTGACCGGCTTGGTCGCCGGCTTCGTCAGCGCGTCGCAGGACGTCGTTCGCGATACTGGCTATCACGGCCATCTGGCCGTCCATACTGGCCCGCTGCGCGAGATAGAGTGCGGTGAAGATGGGTGCTGCCAGGGCAAGGGCACCGATCAGGAACACTGCGAAGGCCGCACTTCTCTTCCGCATGGAATTCCCCCGCCCCCGCCTGAGCGGTTCGCATGGTTCGAAGCATCTGAACAGAAAGCGCCATGGAAGCCTGCCAGCTTTCGATGAAGATACACCGTAATAATCCCGAACGCCCTTCGCATTATCGGCCAAGAGAGCGGCCGACCGTTTCTCGGCCCGCAGGGCGGCTCCCACCGACCGCTTTCAGCCCGGCGGCAACCGGCTCACCTTGCCAGACTGAGCAGGCGGTCGAGGTCGATGTGCCGGCCGAGGTGGTCGGCCAAAGCGTCGAGAGTGTCCTCGACGTCGCCGTCATAGTTCAGCCCCGACGGCGCCCCGCCCAGCCGGCCCAGCCAGGCGGCGCGCTGCCGATCATCGGCAAAGAAGCCGTGCACATAGGCGGCCTGGATCCGGCCGTCGGCCGAGGTGGCGCCATCCGGCGTGCCATCGGCGAAGCGCAGCATAGGCCGGGCGCAATCCGGGCCGCTGGTCTCCCCGACATGCATTTCGTAGCCGGCGAACGGCACGCCGTCGGCGACCGAGATGCCCTCGACGGCGCGCAACCGCTTTTCGCCGCCGAGCACCGTCTCGACATCGAGCAGCCCAAGCCCGTCGCAGCCGCCGGGCGGGCCCTCGATCCCCTGCGGGTCGGCGACCGAACGGCCCAGCATCTGGTAGCCACCACATAGGCCGAGCACGCGGCCCCCGCGTCGCGCATGGGCCAGAATATCGATGTCCCAGCCATTGCGGCGCAGCGCTGCCAGATCCGCGATGGTGGCTTTGGAACCGGGGAGGATCACGAGATCGGCCAGAGGCAGGGCTTCGCCGGGGCGGACCATGACGAGATCGACGTCCGGCTCGAGGCGCAGTGGGTCGAGATCGTCGAAATTGCTGATCTGCGGCAGCATCGGCACCGCGACCATGATTCGGCCCGCGCGGAACCGCCCGTCCGCTATGCCTCAGGGCCACGGCATCCTCGGCGGGCAGCCGCGAGGCCGGGGCGAAATGCGGTATCAGCCCCAGGCCGGGCCAGCCCGTGTGGTCCTCGATGATGCGCATTCCCGCGTCGAACAGCGTCGGGTCGCCGCGGAACTTGTTGACCAGAAAGCCCGCCACCATGGCGGCATCCTCGGGCGCGATGACGGCTTTGGTCCCGACGATCTGGGCGATGACGCCGCCCCGGTCGATATCGCCGATCAGCACGACCGGCACATCGGCGCGGCGCGCGAAGCCCATGTTGGCGATGTCGTTGGCCCGGAGGTTGACCTCGGCCGGGCTGCCGGCGCCTTCGACCAGCACGAGATCGGCCTCCTCGCGAAGGCGTCCGAAACTGTCGAGCACGGCCTCCATCAGGCGCGGCTTCCAGTCCTGGTATTCCCGGGCCTTGGCATTGCCGAGCACGCGGCCCTGCACCACCACCTGGCTGCCCACCTCGCTTTGCGGCTTCAGCAGCACGGGGTTCATGTGCACGCTCGGCGCCACCCCCGCGGCCCGCGCCTGCAGGGCCTGGGCGCGGCCGATCTCGCCGCCATCCGGCGTCACGGCGGCATTGTTGGACATGTTCTGCGGCTTGAAGGGTCTGACGCGAAGGCCGCGTCGAAAAAAGGCCCGGCACAGGCCCGCGACGATCAGCGACTTGCCGACATCCGACCCCGTGCCCTGCAGCATCAAGACTTTGGCGGTCATCGGGTCACGCTACCCAGGTCCGCTCATCCCCGCGCACGCGGGGATCCAGGGAAGTCCGTCGGGATGATGCGGACGACCTCCGGCCGACATGTCGCACTGGGTCCCCGCTTTCGCGAGGACGAGCGGGCTGCGGGATTCCCGGCCCACGGCTAGAACTCGATGCCCTGCTGGGCTTTCACGCCGGCCGCGAAATGATGCTTGGTCGCGACCATCTCGGTGACGAGATCGGCGGCCTCGATCAGTTCCGGCTTGGCGTTGCGGCCGGTGACCACGACGTGGAGGTCGGGCCGCCGCGCCTTCAAAGCGGCCACGACTTCATGCAAAGGCAGATAGTCGTAGCGCAGCGCCACGTTGAGTTCGTCGAGCACCAGCAGGCGGATGGAAGGATCGCCCATCAGTTCGAGCGCCCTGCCCCAGGCGGCTTCGGCGGCCGCGATGTCGCGCGCCCGATCCTGCGTTTCCCAGGTGAAGCCCTCGCCCATCGAATACCAGCGCACCAGCTCCGAGCCCTCGAGGATGCGGCGCTCGCCCGTCTCCCAGGCGCCCTTGATGAACTGCACGACGCCGACCGGCCAGCCATAGCCCATGGCGCGCAGCACGAGGCCGAAGGCCGCGGTCGACTTGCCCTTGCCGGGGCCGGTGTTGACCATCAGCAGCCCCTTGGACGCGATGGTCTTGGAGGCGACCTCGGCGTCCTGCACGGCCTTGCGATGGGCCATCTTCAGCTTGTGGCGCGCGGCGGCTTCGGTGTCTGTCATCGGATGTCTCAGCGGGTATCCCTTCTCCCGCTTACAGGAGAAGGTGCCCGTCGCCTGCGCGATGGGCGGATGAGGGGAACGCGAGGGTGGTGTTCACCCTCACGCGACGCGACTTCGCCGCGCCACCTTCTCGCGCAATGCGGGACAAGGAACACCTACCCCATGTTCTCCTTCACCTTCTCGACCAGTTGCTTCAGCGAGAAGGGTTTGGGCAGGAAGCCGAATTCCTCGCCCTCGGGCAGGTTGCGCGCGAAGGCCTCCTCGGCGTAGCCCGACACGAAGATCACCTTGGCCGTGATGCCGCGCTTGCGCAATTCGCCGAACATGGTGGGGCCATCCATCTCGGGCATCACCACGTCCGACACGATGAGGTCAATGCTCTGGCCCGCCTCGCTGACGACGTCGAGCGCCTCGGCACCGGAACTGGCCTCGATCACCGTATAGCCGCGCGAGGTCAGGGCGCGGGCCCCGAACGCGCGAACCGCATCCTCGTCCTCGACCAGGAGAATGGTGCCATGGCCGGTCAGGTCTCCCGAGCCGGTCTTGGCCGGCTCCTTCCTGGCCACGTCCTCGACCGGGACCGGTATGTGGCGCGGCAGGAAGATCCGGAAGGTCGTGCCCTTTCCGACCAGGGATTCGCAGAACACGAAGCCGCCCGTCTGCTTGATGATGCCGTACACCATCGACAGGCCGAGGCCTGTTCCCTTGCCCACTTCCTTGGTGGTGAAGAAGGGTTCGAAGATCTTGGGCAGAACCTCGGGCGGAATGCCGCTGCCGGTGTCTTCGATCTCGATCAGCACGTAATCGGCGGGCGTCAGTGTCTTCTCGTTGAAGCCGGCGCATTCGGCCTCCGCCGACGTTGCGGGTCCGCAACAGGATGCGGCCGCCTTCGGGCATTGCGTCGCGTGCGTTCACGACGAGGTTGATGACCACCTGCTCGAGCTGGTTGAGATCGGCCTTGACCAGCCACAGGTCGCGGCCGTGCTTGACGTCGATCTCGACCTTCTCGCCGACCAGCCGGCGCACCATGTTCTGCAGCTCGGCGAGAACATCTCCCAGCTGCAGAACCTCGGGGCGCAGGGTCTGCCGGCGCGAGAACGCCAGCAGCTGGCGAACCAGGCCGGCCGCCCGGTTCCCGTTCTGCTTGATCTGCATGATGTCCTGGAAGGACGGATCGGTAGGCCGGTGATTGGCCAGCAGCAGGTCGGAATAGCCCAGGATCGCGGTCAGGACGTTGTTGAAGTCATGCGCGACGCCGCCGGCCAGCTGGCCGATGGCCTGCATCTTTTGCGCCTGCACGAAGCTTTCCTGCAGGGTGCGCTGCTCGGTCGTATCGAGCGCGAATACATTGACGTCGGCCGGCTCGTTGCCGCGGGATTCGCCCGCCGAAACGAACAGCCGGACCGAACGGTCATCCGCACTGCTGAGAATGGCATCGACCGGCGGAATGTCGCCCTTGCCACGCGCCGCGGCCGCGACCGCGCCCTGCAGGACCGCCCGGTCGCTCTCCTGGACACCGGCATAGAGCGAACGGGAGGTTTCGCCCTGCCTCCGCAGTGCGCCGCCGAACAGGCGGATGAAGGCGGCATTCGAGCGCAGGATGTTGCCGGCCCCGTCCAGCGACGCGATAGCCATCGGGGTAGAATTGAAGAACCGCGCGAATCGCACCTCCGCGGCGCGCAAATCCTCGGCAGGCTCCTCGCCCGGCGCCCGATTGATGACCAGGGTGCGCGAAGCTCCGGGCACCCGGTTTTCCGCAAAGGCCACGCGGTGCAGCAGGCGCACCGGCAGGCTCTGGCCGTTGCGCCGCTTGAGATCGAGGTCGAACTGCTCCGTCCTCACGTCGCCCGCCGTCCCGGTGACTGCCATCAATATGGTGGCGCCATCCCCGGCCATGATGTCGGACAGATTGAGGCCGCCCGAACCAACCTGCGCCAGGTCATAGCCAAGCCAGTCGGCCAAGGTCGCGTTCAGGTATGAAAGGCGCCCCTCCGCATCCGCCGAAAAAAAGCCCGCCGGGGCATGGTCGAGAAAGTCGATCGCGTGCTGCAGTTCCTGGAACACGTTCTCATGCCGCTCGCGCTCACGCGTGACATCGGCGACGCTCCACAGCGTCGCCCGCTTGAGCCCATTGCGTTCGATCGGACGCACCTTGACCCGGTACCATCCGACCGCGGTCTCGCCATCCAAGGCCGGCGACAACCTGATCTCCTCCATGGCGCGCTTGTGGTCGCGCGCCGCCTGCGCGAGGCGGTACACCGCCTCGGAGATCTCGGCCGGGCCGGAGAACAGCCGTTCGACCGGCCGCAGATGGGCCACGTCCGGCGCACCCGACATCGCCATATAGGCTTCGTTCGCATATAGAACGCGCGTTTCACCCTCGGTGATCAGCAGGCCTTCAGCATTGGTGTCGGCGATCAGCTTGGTGATGTCGTTGCGGGCGGCCTGGCCCGAAAACTGCAGAAAACCCGACCGCAAAGAAGAACAGGGCGATCAGCCCGATGATGGCCAGAATGGCCAGGAACGCCAGCACCAGCCGACCCGCCTGGTCCTCCGGAAGAAACGAATAGGATGCCGCAGCCGCGACGAGAAGCACGGCAATGACAAGCACCAGCAGCGGACTGCCGGCGCGCTCCGTCCGATCGACGGCCGCGAGCGGCGTATCGCTCATGGGTGCCTCGCTGCCCCGCTGCGGCTGGCATCTGGCGCCAATCCGGCTATGTACCGGCGGGTCACGTAATCGGCGCCTAAACGCAACGATGTCCGCCGGCCCCGCATTGGACGGAGAACCCTGCCGACGGCGGACGCGGACGAGAGCTTGCGCGCCGAAAGGGACCCTGACCCATTAACCATTGATTAACCTTATTGAAGCGAAACGGCTGCCTCGTGCTACAATTCAGCACTTAGTCAGTGTGTGTGTCGAGAGGCGAACCGCAGGATGCAGTCTTTGGGCGTTTTTTTCGAGGACAACAAGCCGCTCGCGTTCGTGATCATGTTCGCGGCGCTCCTGGTCATCATCATCGTCTTGTTCCTGCTCTATCGCGTGATGTTCGGCAGGCGTCTGCGCACCGCGTCTGGCGGGCGGGCCCGGCAGCCCCGCCTCGGTATCGTCGACGCCTATGATCTCGACCGGCAGCGGCAACTTGTCCTGGTGCGCCGGGACAATGTCGAGCATCTGGTCATGATCGGCGGCCCGAACGACGTCCTGCTCGAGTCCTCGATCGTGCGTGCCCACTCCCAGGCCGCGGCGCCGGGCGCCCGCGACAAGGACGTGACGCCGCCGTCGATTCCCACTATGGCGGCGGGGCCGCAGGCGCCCACCACGCAAGCACCGTCGGCGCCCAAGGCTCCCGTTGGCCCGGCGATGCCTCCGCCGCGTCAAGCCCCTCCCGTCGCGGCGCCGAACCAGGCCGGCGCACCGCCGATCGCCTCGCCGTTCCCGCCCAACGTCGCTCCGCCGCCAGCACCTGCAGTTTCCGGACCGCAGCTTGTGGAGCGGCCCGCCAATCGTCCCGCGCCGGCAGAGGATTGGGCACAAAGCGCGGGCCCGGCCCGGCCCGCACCGGTTCCGCCGCCCGCCCGTCCGGTCGGCGTGCCGCCTCAGCGCCCAGGCCTCCGGGCCGGTGACGCCCGGCACTGGCACAGCACCTCGGCCTGCAGCCTTGCCGAATCCACCCCGCCCGGTGCCGGTCCCGCGGCCACCCTCGTCGTTGCCGCCCCGGCCGAACCTCGCGTCGAACCTGCCGCCGCGACCCTCGCGCCCGATCACGCCCGTTCCGCCGCGCTCCGATGCGCCGGTTCCCGGTCCGCGTGACGAGGCGCCCACGGCGGGCCAGACCGGCTCTGGGGCGGAACCCGAAGCGCGTCCGGCGCGCCAGCCCGAGAGCGCTCCGCCGGTTATCATCGGGCCGCCGCCCCCGCCCCGCCCGGCAGACGCCGGCGAGGGCAATCCGACAGCCCCGAAGAGCCTCGAAACCTTCGAGTCCCTGGAAGAAGAGATGGCCAAGCTGCTTGGCCGTCCGGCGGGACGTCGCGACGGACAGCCCGAGTAAGCCCGCCTTCCAGGCTGCGCTAACGGCCCTGAATGGTGCGACGGCGGCCCTGCGCTGAACAGCATCGGGAAACAAAAACGGCACTCGCCAGAACGAGTGCCGTTTTCTTTCTACCCGGGCGCGCCTTGCGGACACGCTGTCCAGTCATTCGTCGCGGTAGACCCGCTCCCGCCGCTCGTGACGCTCCTGCGCCTCGACCGACAACGTCGCGATTGGGCGGGCGTCAAGCCGCTTCAATGCGATCGGGTCTCCGGTCTCTTCGCAATACCCATAGGTTCCGTCGTCGAGTTCGACTGAGCGCCGCATTGATCTTGGCGATCAACTTGCGCTGGCGATCGCGCGCGCGAAGCTCGATCGCGCGATCCGTTTCCGATGAAGCCCGATCCGCGAAATCCGGATGGTTTTCACTCTCGCTCTGCAGGGTCGCCAAAGTTTCGCGACTTTCCCGCAGGATGTCTTCCTTCCATGTGATCAGCTTGCGGCGGAAATAATCCCTGTGCCGCTCACCCATGAACACTTCGTCATCGGACGGTCGGTAGCCGCCCTGGATGGCACCAGACAACGTCATGCGTGACCAACCTCCGCCACTTTTGGACGCCCTTCGCCGTGTCGTTGCCACGGGCCGCAGTCCCGCGCAAGTGGATCTCATGCAGATCTTTCAACTTGCTTCACGAGGCCATACGAAACTCGGGCGGGTCGGCAAGTCGGCAACATGATGGGTCCGGCAATCGGCGCACCAGATGGTGGCGGACGTCGAACCGGCATGGTTGGCGCCGAGGCTCGCGGCCCCGCCTGCTTCTGCCGATCCTGGGAGAAATGTCGATGAAACAACTAATTCTTCTGCGCCACGGCAAGGCGGTCGGCGCCGCCGCTGCCGGAGACCACGCCCGCTCGCTCAGCAAACGCGGCGTCGCGGAGGCCAGCGCGGCCGGTGCGGCTCTGATGCAACAGGTCGTGCCTGATTTCGCCCTCGTGTCCGATGCCGTACGAACCCGGCAGACATTCGAGCGTCTCGCAGCCCGGATCGGGCGCGACATCCCGCACCGGATCGAGCCGCAACTGTATGGTGCCGGGCCGGCCACGATGCTCGACATCATCGCCGAGGCGGCCGCCGAGGCAAGCAGTCTGCTGGTCGTCGGCCATAACCCCGGCATCGGCGATTTGGCCCGCATGCTGGCGCTCTCGGGAAACCGGACCGCACTTGCGGAACTCGCCGAGCACTTCCCGACTTCCGCCTTCGCGATCGTGGCTCTTGCCGGGGCAGGCTGGAGTGAAGCGGCGCAGGGCGGCACGCTCGAAGCGTTCCATACCGTGGATTCTTCGGCGGCATCCAACTAGTTGTGACCGCGGCGGCGCCGTTCGGCGGCCCGCACCCCACCGGGAGACAGAATGTTTGATTTTGTCGGGCTTCTGGTGGCCGCATGGCTGGGCAGTGCCGACCTGGCCGGCAAAAGCCCGGCGGCGTCCTGGTTCCCCGACGTAACGTTCCGGCCGCGCGACCGCTCCGTCAGCAACTGGCGCAGCCAGGCAGCCTCCAACCTCGATGCGTCCTACGGAACTGCGCTCAACATCCTGCTCGGCCGCAACCCGGCGCCGGTCACCCGCTGTGTCAGGTTGAACAATTACTGGTGCATCAAACGCGCCGGCTGGGCGGGCGAGATCGCGGCCGACACCGAGGGCCACGTGGCCTTCGCCTCGGCCGCGGAGGGCGCCGACGTCGCCGCTCTTCTGCTCCGTCGATATTACGTCGATTACGATCGTCATTCCGCGCTCGCGATCGTGTCGCATTGGGCACCGGCGTCGTGCGGATCGTCCGTGGTTGCAACAGGGCGTAGGCCTCGCGGGTCGCGAACGGCATCGCCCCGGCCTTCGCCGGCCGATCACCTCGCCCTGCACGGGATCGGCCACACCTTGAGGGCACGCTTCCTCGCGACCCGGGGCCGGCGGGTCGCGGGCGGCGGGAAGTTGCGCGGGCGTCGATCCGTGATCCCGGACCGCCTGATCGGCATGGGAACTCCGGCCCCCTCCATCGCGGTTGGACTGGGCGAGACGCCGATCAGTCTGGACACCCAGTCCCTGGCGTCGCTTCCGCTGACGGCGCTGGGAACCCCACCTTCGGAGGCGCCTGGCCCGTCCTCCCTGCCCCGTGTCGTGGAAAGTGGGCTCAGCTGCGTGGCCGACGCGGCGCGAATCCGGAATTACGCCGCCAAGGCGGCCGCCGGGGTCGCGGCCAGCAGCACCGAAGACCTGCACCTCTTCGATGCGAGCGGAAGGCCCACCGCCAATCTGGCGCGGGTCATGCACAACATGTCGGCCGTCGAGATCGGACCTCTCGGGGCCAACACGCGTTTGATTGCGACTGCGGTCGACCATGCGACGGCCTTGGCGGAGCGGCAGGCCTCGCGCCAAGCCGCCGCGCCGGCCACCCGGAACGTTCAGGGTCCTGTTGCCGATCGCTGATCTCGCCCGCCCGCAGCGTCCCTGTTCTTGCGCCGCGCAACCGCCTACATCAGCAGGGACGAAACGGACCCGCCAGTGACCTTTCTTTCCGACCTGTTGTTCGAAGCTCGGATCACAGCCCAGAGCGTGGCCGAATACGTCTCCGGCAACGGGTTGCGGCTCGGCGTCACGGGACTGTCCCGTGCCGGCAAAACGGTGTTCATCACGGCGCTTGTTCAGGCCTTGACCAAGGGGGCGCGCCTGCCGGTGTTCCGCGCCGCATCGGAGGGGCGCATCGCGCGCGCCGTCCTCGAGCCGCAGCCCGACGACGCCGTGCCGCGCTTCGCCATCGAGGACCATGTCCGGGCGCTCACCTTGGAGCGGACCTGGCCCGAATCGACGCGGCGCATCTCCGAGCTTCGCCTCACCATCGAATACGAGCGGCGGTCCGGATGGCGGAGCGGACCTGCTGCCCTCACCATCGACATCGTAGATTATCCGGGCGAATGGCTGCTCGACCTGCCGCTGCTCAACAAGAGCTTCGCCCAATGGTCGCATGAAACCCTGGAGGCGAGCGCAGGGGCGGCCCGCGCCCCCCTGGCCGCCGAGTGGCGTGGCTTTGTGGCTGGATTGTCGCCCACCGAGGCCGCCTCGGAGGAGACCGCGCGCCAATGCGCCGCCCTTTTTACCCAGTATCTCCGGGCGAGCCGAACCGACCTTTATTCCCTCTCGACGCTGCCGCCGGGGCGATTCCTTATGCCCGGCGATCTCGAAGGCTCCCCGGCTCTCACCTTCGCGCCCCTGCCCGTGACAACGGCACCCGCGGCCGGCACGCTCGCGGCCATGATGGAGCGACGCTACGAAGCCTACAAGCTGCACGTCGTGCGCCCGTTCTTCAGGGACCATTTCGCCCGTCTCGACCGCCAGATCGTGATGGTCGACGCCTTGTCGGCGCTGAACTCGGGACCAGCGGCGGTGCGGGACCTGCAGCATGCCCTCGAGGACGTGATGCTGGCGTTCCGGGCGGGACGTTCCAGCCTTCTGTCGACCATGTTCCGGCCCCGGATCGACAAGATCCTGTTCGCGGCCACCAAGGCCGACCATCTCCACCACACCAGCCATGATCGGCTCGAGGCCATTCTGCGGCTGCTCACCGCCCGGGCCATCACCAAGGCAGAAGGCGTCGGTGCGTCGGTGGACGTGATCGCCCTTGCGGCCGTGCGGGCAACCCGGGAGGCCGCCGTGAAACAAGGCGGAGAAACGCTCGACGCGATCGTCGGAACACCGCTGGCCGGCGAGTGCATCGGGGGCGAAATCTTCGACGGCATCGCCGAGGCGGCGGTGTTTCCGGGCGAACTCCCCGCCGACCCGAGGGTGGCGCTCCGAGGTGACGCCTTGGCCGTCCCCGAGCACGAGGCGGAATACCGCTTCGTCCGGTTCAGACCGCCAAATCCCGAGCCCGGGCGCGATGGCGCCCTGACGAACTTGCCCCATATCCGGCTCGATCGGGCCTTGCAGTTCCTGATCGGAGACAAGCTCGCGTGACCGACGCTCCGAACCTCGGCCCGCGGCGCCGACCTCGCGCATTCCGCCTGGAGGCGGGGGAGGATCGCGCGGAGCCGCGCCTGGCCCAAGCGCCCGAGCGGGTCACGGTCGAACCGCAGCCGGACGCCTACCTGCGGGAAGCCGAAAGCCTGCTCAAATCCGTGCCGCCCTTCGAAGCCGCGACCGAAATCGCGCAGGCCGAAGGCATGAAGCGGCCCAGCCGCCTGACCTGGGGCGCCCTGGCCTGGTCGGCGTTCGGCGGTCTCGTGTCGCTGGGCTTCGGGTTTTGGGTGTCACGCCTGATCGAGGATCTGTTCAACCGTGCCGTCGCGCTCGGCTGGATCGGCGTCGTTCTGGCGGCATTGCTGATCATCGCCCTCCTGGCGCTGGCGGCGCGCGAGTTTGCCGGTGTGCTCCGGCAAAGCCACGTTGCCAAGCTTCACCAAGGGTTGGCCGTTGCCCGGCTCGCCGATGACCGCGGTGCCGCGCGCGCCCGCGTCGGCGAACTTGCCAAGCTCTACACCGGCCGTGCCGAAACCGCGCGGGCCCGCGCAGAACTGGCGCAAGCCTCGGGCGAGATCATCGACGGGCGCGATCTCATCGACATCGCCGAACGCAGCCTGATGCTGCCGCTCGACAAAAGGGTCCGCCGGGAGATCGCCGGAGCGGCCAAGCGCGTTTCGATGGTGACGGCCATCTCTCCGCGCGCTGTTCTCGATCTCGTCTTCGTGGTGGCCCAACTGGTCCGCTTGGTGCGGCAGATCGCCGAGATCTACAGCGGACGGCCAGGCCTCCTCGGATTCCTGAAGCTTGCCCGTTCGGTTGGGGCGCATCTCGCGGTCACCGGCAGCATGGCGCTCGGCGACAGTCTGGTGCAGCAGGTGGTCGGGCATGGCATTGCGGCGCGGCTGTCGGCGCGGCTGGGCGAAGGCGTGCTGAACGGATTGCTGACCACCCGCGTGGGCCTCTCCGCCATGGCCGTGTGCCGGCCCATGCCGTTCTCGATCGAGCGGCCGCCGAGCGTGAAGGACGTGGCGCCGTTTCTGTTTTCGAGCCAGGGGGGCGAACAGGCGCTTCCCGAGTGAGCTCTACTTGACCCCGGCCGCGTCCGCCCCCGGAAGATTCGATCGCCCGATCCGCCATTCGACAGGCTCGAGGAATATGCGGTGGCGATGGTCGGCCTCGAACGGCATCGGCGGCTTGTTGTTGTCGATGTACTTGCCGATCTGACCCATGAAGTCCTCGGCCCCGCGCCAGAACCCGATGTTGTAGAACGTCGTGTAGTCCGGACTTTCCGCATTGACCCAGTTGATCCAGGGGAAGCGCTCGTGGCTCGCTTCGCTGGACATGAACTCGGCGATCAAACCGGAACGATCCGGAATGGTCGACCTGGTGGCCCAGTAGTCGAGGAATTCCTGTTCGTGGCCTTTCTTGATCTTCCATTCCACGATGACGATGCGCGGGGCCGTTGACGCAGCACCTGCCGGCGCCGTCTGAGAGCTCGAACTGCCCGGCACCGCCACGGGGTCATCCGCGACCGCGAATGTCGTGCCTGCGGCGAGCAGACCCAAAGCCAGGACACTCGGCAAAATGCGGATGCGCGATGCGGCAATGAGCTTCGAACCCATAGCAGACCCCACCTATCGCGTGCGGCGCCAGTCCGACCCGATCCGGCGCCTTCATTGGTCAATTTGGCACAGATCTGCCGGTTTGCAATTACCGAAGAAAAGTTGTGGGGCCGCGGCCCGGGGAGCGCGCCTATGTCGCGCCCTGGCCTGTGAGTTCCGCCGTGATGTCCCACAGCCGGCGCGCCGCATCGGGGTCCTTGGCGATCGCAGTCGAAGCCGCGGGCCGGCACTTGGCGAAATAGCCTCCGCTCGTTGCCGCCACTTCGGGCGATGCCGCCAGATAGATGATCGTCTCGGCACCCTTCTCGGGCGAAATCGCGAATATGCGCCTTCGCCAGCTTGGTCCCGACTCGCATGACGTGACCCGTGGCGTCGCCGAACCGGGTTGCGACGAAACCGGGGTGAAGGCAATTTGCGGTCACGCCGGTGCCCTCCAGCCGTCGGGCCAGTTCGCGCGTGAACAGGATGTTGTAGAGCTTGGACCGGCAATAGGCCTTGAAACCGTTGTAGTTCTTGGTCGATTGCAGGTCGTCCCAATCGAGTGTCGCGCCCCGGTGGGCGCCCGATGCGGTGTTGACGATGCGGGCCGGCCTCGACCCCACGAGGCATTCGCGCAGGGAATCGGTCAGCACGAAATAGGCCACGTGATTGGTCGCGAAGGTGCGCTCGAAACCATCCTCGGTCACGTCCAGTCGATCGAACATGGCACCGGCATTGTTGATCAGTACGTCGATGCGTGGCTCGGCCTTGGCGATCTCGGCGCCGACTCGGCGCACCTCGTAAAGGCGAGACAGGTCGGCGAGATGCAGTACATGGTGGAGGCCGGGTCCCTCCTGGCCGAGGCGGCGCATCGTCGCTTCAGCGCGCTTGGACTCGCGCGCCACGAGCACGATCCGGGCACCGGCCCGCGCCAGGGCCAGAGCCGCGATCTCGCCGATGCCGGAGGTGCCCCCTGTCACCACTACGGTCTTGTCCCGCATGATCCCGCCCGATGGTGGTTGCATGCCCGCCCTCCCCGCATGGTGCCCGGTCCGCTTTCGCCGGGCGCCGCCACGCTAGCTTAGTTGCGGCGCATGGCGAAAGGTGGTGTGGTCGCGCCCTGACATCCGGTGAAGGGCACCCCGATGAGCATATTCGGCAATGTTGGTGGTTGGCTCGGCGATCTCTTGGACCAGTATGGTGGTCCGCAGGCGGTGCTGACGCAGAGTCTTCGACCAGATGGGCGGCGTGCAAGGCGTGCTGGCCAAGCTGCAGCAGGCCGGTCTCGGCGGCCAGGTCGGCTCATGGCTCGGGACCGGGCCGAACCAGCCCGTGTCGCCCGAGCAGATCGGCAACGCGCTCGGCCATGGTCCGCTGGCCAATGTAGCGAACAGCCTCGGCATGACCCCTGATCAGCTTTCACAAGCGCTCGCGCACGCGCTGCCCGGAATCGTCGACAAGCTCAGCCCGCATGGAACGCTGCAGCCGCAGATGCTGAATCCGGCGGCCCCCGACCTGACCGGGCTGGCCCCGAACTCCTGAGCGGCTTCAGAACCCCAGAGCACCGCGCGCCGGCTGCGGCCAGGCCGCGGTGTCCAGCCCATGGGTTGCGAAAAGCGCGATCGTCAGCCGATCCATGCCGAACGCGACGCATCCCGTATGGGCGATATTGCCGCCCTGGTCGCGAATGTCCCAAACGCTGCCGAAATGGTTCTGGTGGTTGTTGAAGCTCATGCAGGCGGTTGGCTTTTCGGCCGAGTGCACAGGAACCAGCAACTCGAACTTGAGCGATTGCTGGAGCTGGCTGACGGCCCGCATCTGCCCGACCCGTCCGAAGAAGGGGTCGCTGGCCTGGTCGACGTTGTGCTGAAGGCCGAGTTCGGTGGCCATGGCCTGGGCGCGGGACATCCAGCGCTCGCGGAAGTTCATCACGTCATCGGGCGTCCCGATACAGACATATTCGCGCATGCGGAAGGATTGCAGCCGGTCGAGGTCGCGCGACGGCTCGCGACGGAAGCAATCGCTGGCCACATCGAACCGCAGGCCGTTGGCCGGCAAGGGTCCCCGCGCGGCGGCGATGCGGATAGACCGGATAGCAGGCGGCCGGAGAAAGCACGAGATCGGCGGGCGAGAGCGAGCTCGTCCAGTCGCCGCCGGCTTCGAAGCGGCCGACCGCCGAACGGATATCGGCTTCGCTACCGTGCAGGCCGCACACGCAGCCGAGCAGGTTGGGGAAGCTTTTCAGGTAGCCCGACTTCTCGATCATGGTGCGGGTCATGACCGGGGGAAAGCGCAGCACCTCCGTACCGGGCTCGCGCTGGCGCGTGATGAAAGCGCTGAGCCGTTCGACGACATCCTCATAAAGACCCGTCCGGGCATAGACGCCGTCGGCCCCCATAGGACGGAACAGGGCCGCCCCGAGATCGCTCAACCGGGCAGCGGAGCCCGTGTAGCTGTCCGTGTTTCGCAGTGGTGCATTCATGCTCGTCGGAGCTCCGAAAAGGGCGAGCGGGATTGCCCCGCGCCGTAAAGCGGCGATGTTCAGTCGATCAGCGAGGCCGGCACGACGCTCATCAGAGAGGCTGTGGACAGGCTCGACAGGATGCGGTCGTTGTTGATCATCAGTGGCGAGGAGAGCACGTCCCGCAACTGGCGACCGACGCTGGCATCCCCGTCGTTGCGGTAGCCGGACAGGCCACAGGCCCGCAGCGCGCTCATCACCGTGGCGACCGCCAGCTCGGACGCATCCACCTTGGTCAGGTTGATGGCGGTCTGGAAATCGATCGAGCCGAGCGCCCGCTCGTCCTGCAGCGCAGCCTCGTAGCGGCGCAGCGCTGCATTGACGAGGCCGCACAGGGTTCGCAGCGAGGAGGTCGCCTTGGTGTAATGGGCCGCGCCCGGCGGCAACTGCCCACCGGCGCCGCGCGCCGCCTTGCGGGTGAAGGTCTGGGCGCGCTCGACCGCACTGGCCGCGATGCCGCTCCACACCGACGACCAGCACAGATGCGCCACGGGCGTCATGGTCTGGGCGTGGATCTTGTCGTAGGGCACCGGCAGGATCTGGTCGGTGCTGCCCAGAAGCCTTGAGCGCGAAGCCGGCGCTGCAGGTGCCGCGCATGCCGAGCGTGTCCCATTCGAGCGTGCGCTCGAGCGTGTAATCGTCCTTGAGGAACACCACCAGCACCTGGTCCGAACTGGCCGCCTCGCTCGAGCGGCGGGCCGTGGTGACGATGCCGTCGGCCTGCGCCCCGTAGGAAATGACGGTCGCGGCGCGCTCGAGGGCGATTTCCACCCCCTCGGCTTCGACCGCGGCAGCGCTGGACCGGACGTTGCCGCCGTTCTGTCCTTCCGTGGTGGAGGAGGCCAGCAGCAACTGCTCGGCCGTCAGGCGGCGCAGCATGCGCTCGTGCCAGGGATTGCCGCGGCCGTGCCGGACCACGCAGGCGACCTTCGTCTGGTGCATGGCGAAGATCATGGCCGTCGACGAACAGGCGCGGCCGAGCTTGTAGCAGACGTCCATCACCTCGCCGAGGCTGGCGCCCTCCCCGCCGAGATCGCGGGGAACCATCATGCCGAGCAGCCGCTCCTGCCGCGCCGCATCGATCGCCTCGGAAGGGAACCGTGACTTGCCGTCGACCTCCGCCGCATGCGCGGCCGCGATGGCCGCGACCCTTTCGGCCCGCGCCGCAAAGTCGCCCCGCTCGACCTCTGGGATCTCGGTCTTGCCCCTGCCGAGCGCGAACACCTGGGCGCCTCGGACGTCGATCATTGTCATTGCCGGACTGCTCCTCAAGTTCCGAAAGCGCCTATTGTGCTGTAGATCTAAGATGAAAATACCTGCTTGTCAGCCAAAAACCTGTTAACGATGAATTTGCATAAAGTTTAACGGAATGTAATTAGACAATAGCTGCGCAATCTGCGACGTTGTCAGAGGATTAACTTAACGCCGTGTCGACAATTAGATTTAACTGCCGAGTATGTCGTGAGTTCAAGGATAATTAGGCTTCCACCACTAATCCGAATGGCGCAGCGGGGAGCGTTCCTCCGCAATTGCCCTTGAGGAGCGATACGATGCTCGATCGACCTAAGCAGCGCCGAATCGAGAAAGTCGCGGAACTGGTCTGCGATATTCTCGCGAAACATTCCGTATCGGGCCCTCTCGCACCCGACGCCGAGCTTGCCAAGCTTGGCCTGACCTCCATCGACATGGTCGAACTGATGCTCGCGGTCGAAGCCGAGTTCGACGTCATGATCCCGCCGCCGGACATCACGACCGAGAACTTCCGCTCCATCGCCACCATCGACCACCTGATCGGAAAGCTGGATCCGGTCACCAACGAGGCTGCCCCGACCTGAGCCAACCAATGCCCCTCGGACCACCCTTGCAAGATCCGCGCGAGGCGAGCTGTTCCAAATCGGGAGGTATGGGGCTTGCTGGACCGGGCCTCGGGATCAACCGGGGAACGACCAATGCTCGACCATCGCCAGGTGCCTCGGCTAAAAGCCTGGCCGGTCATCGACGTTTGCGACCTGCCGATCGCTGTTGCCGACCTCGCCGAAACGGCGGCGGCCATGGTGGATTATTGCTGCAGCGAGGAGCGACGGTCAGCTGAACGGCCGCTGTTCATGACCTCGATCAACGGTCAGGTCCTGTCGATGTGCGCCCGAGATCGCGGCATCCATCGGCTTTTCGCCGCGGCGGATGTGATCCATTGTGACGGCCAGCCGCTGGTGCTTCTGTCGCGGATCATGGGAGGGCTGGCCTTGCCCGAGCGGGTGGCGACCACGGACCTTTTTCCCGCAACCGCCCGCCTGGCCGCCGAACGCGGGGTTACGTTCTACTTCCTCGGCGCAACCGCCGATGTGAACAGGCGCGCGGTCGCCTTGACGCGTAAGGCCCATCCGGCCCTCGCTGTCGTTGGCGCTTCGCACGGCTATCTTTCAGCCGCAGAAGAGGATGCCGTCGTGGCCGAGATCGCCCGGCTGAAGCCCGACGTGCTCTGGGTTTCCCTGGGGGCACCGCGCGAGCAGGAATTCACGCTCCGTCGCTGCAGCCAATTGCGCGGGGTCGGCATCGTGAAGACTTCCGGAGGCCTGTTCGACTTCCTGGCCGAAAAGAACAAGCGGGCGCCAGGCTGGATGCAGGCCGCCGGGTTCGAATGGCTGTTTCGCCTGGCGCTCGAGCCGAGGCGCCTCTTCCTGCGTTATCTCATGACCAATCCGCACGCCCTCTACCTGATGGTGAGGAGCTTCTGGCCGCACCGGCCCGGGCGGCGCAACGCGTGATTCAGGTCGGCAAAAGGTGCGTGCCGCGGTAGAGTTCGAGCAAGGGACAACCCATGCCGATGCTCTCGAGCTTCAGCGTGTCCTCTGAGCCCAGCATCTCGGGATTGACCGGCCAGTTCGCGTCCGCTTCGCGCCGCAGCAGCTCGGCACCGATCCGGGTCGAATAAAGCACCAGGATCTCACGGACACTTGGGATGGTGGTGTAGGCCCAGACGTTCTCGCGTGTATCGGACTCGTTCCCGGGAGATAGAATCTCGACCAGCAAGATGGGATCGGGGGTAATGATCAGCCCCGGCCGGTCCGGGCTGCATGCCACCATGTAATCCGGCACCCGAAAATTCTGGTTCGCCCGAACATGAGGCGTGACTGCGCCCTCGGTTCGACCCCGACAGGGCGAGCCGGTTTCGATCAAGTGCCGGGTGACGAAATATGCGAGCGTCGATTGGATCAGCCCGTGCGTGTTGCTGGCCGGCGCCATGGCACGGATTTCGCCATCCACGAGCTGGTAGCGCTTGGCGGTGCCGTCGCCAGGCCATTCCAGGAAATCGGCGAGGCTGACCCGGGGCGGCGGTTTGCGAACCGATATGCTCACGCGCAGATCCTCGGCTTGCGATGGGGCCCGTGCAATGAAACGGTTCACCACCATACCGGAAAGCACGTCCGCCGTCACCGAAGTTGACATCCCGGGCGGGCCGCCCGAAACCACCCGGCATCAGGATCGAGGAGCGCGACCACCTCATGGACCACGCCGAACTTCAGGCCATTATCGAGCAGGCGTTCGAGGATCGAGCGTCGATCGGCCCGGCAACCCGGGGCGAGACGCGCGAGGCGGTCGAGCACGCCCTCAACCTGCTCGATAACGGCACGTTGCGGGTTGCCGAGAAGGTGCCGGGGCAGACGGGCCCGCGTTCCTGGACGGTGCATCAATGGCTCAAGAAGGCCGTGCTGCTGTCGTTCCGGCTCAACGACATGGCGCCTATTCCCGGCGGCCCTGGTGGCAGCACCTGGTTCGACAAGGTGCCGTCCAAGTTCGACCGATGGGGCGAGAACCAATGGGCCGCCGCTGGCTTCCGGGCTGTGCCCAACTGCGTCGTGCGGCGCTCGGCCTTCATCGCGCCCGGCGTCGTGCTGATGCCGTCCTTCGTCAATCTCGGGGCGCACGTCGGCAGCGGCACCATGGTGGACACCTGGGCGACGGTCGGCTCCTGCGCCCAGATCGGCAAGAACGTCCATCTTTCGGGCGGGGTCGGCATTGGCGGCGTGCTCGAGCCGTTGCAGGCCAATCCGACCATCATCGAGGACGATTGCTTCATCGGGGCGCGATCCGAAGTCGTGGAAGGCGTGATCGTCGGCCAGGGCTCCGTGGTGTCGATGGGGGTGTTCATCTCCGCTTCCACCAAGATCATCGACCGCCAGACCGGCGCGATTCATGTCGGCTACGTGCCGCCCTATTCGGTGGTGGTATCCGGCAATCTGCCCGGAAAGCCGCTGCCGGACGGCACCCCGGGGCCGTCTCTTTATTGCGCCGTGATCGTCAAGACCGTGGACGCGCAGACCCGTGCCAAGACGGCGATCAACGATCTCCTGCGAGACTGATGGTGTCGGGCTCGGACGGCAGCTTCTTCTTCCTGTTCCGGACCGATCGCGGACGGGTGAGCCGCGAGGTTTGGTGGCGCGGCACGCTTCCGCTGGTTCTGATCGCCGGCCTCCTGACCGGAGGCTGGCTGCTGCTTCGGCCTTATGCCACGGGCGACCTGGTCGAGCGGCGCGGCGCCGGGGGCCGCGACGCTGCTGGCCTATGTGTACCTGGCGGGCTTCGCGTTCGCGATGATCCTGATCGCCATCTGCGAATATAATCTCAGCGCCAAGCGTTTCCGCGACCGCGGACGCCCAGCGGTGCTGGCCGCAATCCTGCCGCTGAGCCTCCTGGCCACAGGTGCGCTGATCGGCTTCGTGCCACCGTCGTTCGAGGCGCTGCCCCACTGGGTCGAACCAGCCGCATTGGCTCTCGTGGTGGCCGTGGCGGCGTGGAACGTTGTGGATCTCGGGTTCGGCACCAGCCGGGCGGCCGCGCCGTGACCCTGCCCAGCGCCCTTGAGATCGCCCAGGCCTTGATCCGCTTTCCGTCGGTTACCCCGGAGGACGGCGGCGCCCTGCCCTATCTGGCCGAAGTCCTGGGCCAGGCCGGCTTTCGCACCGATCTCGTGACCTTCTCCGAGCCACGGCCAAGCCGACGTCAGCAACCTCTACGCGCGCCTCGGCAGCGGAGCACCCCACATCGTCTTCGCCGGCCATACCGACGTGGTGCCACCGGGCGATGCCAAGCAGTGGCGGTTTCCGCCCTTCTCGGGCGAGGTGGCGGACGGCATGATCTGGGGCCGGGGCGCCTGCGACATGAAGGGTGGCATCGCGGCCTTCGCGGCCGCGGCGCTCGCCTATGTGGACCGCCACGGGCCGCCACAGGGCTCCATCGGCTTCCTCATTACCGGCGATGAAGAAGGCCCGGCGGTCAACGGCACGGTCAAGCTGCTCGAATGGGCGCGGGCCAAGGGGGAGCGCTTCGACCATTGCATTGTCGGCGAGCCGACAAACCCAACGCAGCTCGGCGACATGGTCAAGATCGGCCGTCGCGGCTCGCTCACGGGCGATGTGATCGTGCGCGGTCGGCAGGGCCACGTTGCCTATCCACAGCTCGCCGACAACCCGATTCCGCGGCTGCTGAAATTGGTGGCCGCATTGCTGGACACCCCGCTCGATGCCGGAACTGCGCATTTCGACCCCTCCAATCTCGAAGTGGTGACGGTCGACGTCGGCAATCGCGCCAGCAATGTCATTCCGGCTGAGGCTAGCGCCCGTTTCAACATCAGATTCAACGACCTGTGGTCGCCGGCTAGCCTTGAGCATGAACTTGAGAATCGGCTAAGCACCGCCGACCCGCAGGGCCGCTACCAACTTGCTCTCGCGCCCTGCAATGCGCTGGCCTTCTTGACCGAGCCGGGCCCTTTCACGACGATGGTCACGGAGGCGATCGAGGCCGAAACCGGCCGCAAGCCGGTGCTGTCGACCACCGGCGGAACCTCGGATGCCCGTTTCATCACGGCCCATTGCCCGGTGCTGGAGTTCGGCCTCGTCGGGGCAACCATCCATGCGACGGACGAACGCACCAGCATCGCCGACCTCGCGACCTTGCAGGCTATCTACGAGCGCCTGCTGACGCTCTATTTCGCGTCCTAAGTGTTTGGTCCCTGGTCGTTTCTTTCTGGACAAGGGCGAGCCTCAGCACCCACAATCTCGGCTGCGGTACGAAACGGGGTAATCATGATGACTCGGATGGGAATTGCTGGCGCGGCGCTCTCGGCGCTGCTGTGCTGGAGCGCAGCCGCCCAGGCCGCCGACACCAAGGTGGCGATCGGCATTTCGGGCTGGACCGGATTTGGCCCGCTTACGCTGGCCAAGGAGGCCGGCATCTTCAAGAAGCACGGGCTCGACGTGACGCTGCCCAAGATCCCGCAGGCCAGCCGCGCCCTGGCGCTGGCCTCGGGCGACATTCAATGCGCCGCCACCACCATCGAGACCTGGGTGGTGTGGAACGCCAACGGCGTTGCCACCAAGCAATTGTTCCAGCTCGACAAGTCGTATGGGGCGGACGGCATCGTAGCGCGGCCCGACATCAAGAGCGTCGCCGACCTGAAGGGCAAGACGATCGGCGTGGAGGGCCCCGGCACCACGCCCTATTTCATGCTGGCCTGGATGCTCAATGCCAACAAGATGAGCGTCAAGGACGTTCGCGACGGCCACGATGGAACCCGGCCCCGCCGCCCAGGCCTTCCTGGCGGGCCAGAACGACGCGGCCGCGACCTACGAGCCCTATCTGTCCTCCGTGCGCGACAAGCCGCAAGCGGGGCACATCCTGGCCACCACGCTGGATTATCCCATGGTGCTGGACTCGCTCGGCTGCACGCCGAAGTTCATCGACGCCAATCCGGCGGCCGCCAAGGCCTTGGCGGAGAGCTATTTCGATGCACTCGATATGATCAAGGCCGACCCCAAGAAGGCCGACACGATCATGGGCGCGGATGTGAAGCAATCGGGCGATGAATTCGCCGATTCGGCCAAATATCTGCGCTGGGTGGATCGCGACGAGAACAAGAAGTTCTTCTCGAGCGAGTTCCAGAGCTTCTCGGGGACGGCGGCCGACCTGCTGCTGCAGATCGGCACCATCAAGCAGAAGCCCGACATGAACGCCCTCTACGATCCGCGGGCGCTCAACTGAGACGCTTGAACCGGAGCCTCCGATGACCGGACCCATTCTGGTCACCGGCGGAACGGGCTTCGTCGGCTCGGCGGTGGTACGTGCGTTGCTGGCCGAGGGCCACAAGGTGCGGGCGCTCGCCAGGCCGACAAGCCCGCGCCAGAACCTCGACGGCCTCGACATCGAGGTCGTCGAGGGCGACATCCGCGATGCGGCTTCGCTGGATCGCGCCCTCGACGGCGTGCACAACCTCTTCCATGTCGCCGCCGACTATCGGCTTTGGGCACCTGATCCGGAGGACATCGTCCGGGCCAATCTCGAAGGTACGCGCACAATCATGCAGGCGGCGCAGCGCGCCAGGCTGGACAAGATCGTCTATACAAGCAGCGTGGCGACCCTGGCGTTGCGCCAGGACGGCGTGCCGGTCGACGAGACCTCGCCCAACGCCCCCGAGACTACCATCGGGGCCTACAAGCGCTCCAAAGTCCTGGCCGAGCGGCTGGTCGAAGACATGGCCCGGGACGGGCTGCCGGTGGTGATCGTCAATCCTTCAACGCCCATCGGGCCGCGCGACATCAAGCCCACCCCGACGGGCCGTATCGTGGTGGAAGCCGCCAACGGCAAGATGCCGGCCTTCATCGATACGGGGCTCAATCTCGTCCATGTCGACGACGTGGCGCGCGGCCATCTCCTGGCCTGGTGGCGCGGCGTGATCGGCGAGCGCTACATTTTGGGCGGCCAG
This sequence comes from uncultured Alphaproteobacteria bacterium, assembly GCA_963851175.1. Classification (GTDB taxonomy): domain Bacteria; phylum Pseudomonadota; class Alphaproteobacteria; order Rhizobiales; family Beijerinckiaceae; genus Lichenihabitans. Next base: position 241,504 of record CAWKNU010000002.1, read on the forward strand.
GACGTGAAGCTCGGCGCGATGCTGCGCGTCATCGCCAAGATCGTCGGCCGCAAGCCGCCGACAGTCCAGTTGCCGCGTGGCCCTTTGTTCCCGCTGGCCCATGCAGCCGAATGGGTAGCGCGTCGCACCGGCAAGGAGCCGTTCATCACGGTCGATGGCCTGAAGATGGCCAAATACCAGATGTTCTTCTCGTCCGCCAAGGCCGCGCGCGACCTCGGCTATCGGGCGCGCCCCTACCCGGACGCTTTGGCGGATGCGATCGCCTGGTTCAAAGATGCCGGAATGGTCCGGTAAGGACTTGCGGGGCGACGGCCGAGGCGTGGAATCGCGGTCAACATTCGTTAACCTTATTGCGCGAATCTCCCTCGACGAGCGCGGTCGAGACTCTCCGGCGCGCTCGGGGGTGTCGGCGGCTATTCACGAGGCAGTCTTATGAGCGTCGAACAAGCGATCGTCCGCATGAATCCAAGTCGGCAGCTCTATGCTGCGGAGGCAGAGGCACGACTGCAGGAGGCCAAGCGGGTCAATAAGATGAAGGCCGTGTGCAGCTCGCATCAGACGTCCGGTTCGGCCGTGACGCCAATCGACGGGCCGAAGCAGGACCGGCAGAACTGAGGCGTTCCCCTCGCCTGATCGTCACTCGAGGCCAGATGGCGTGACCTGCCCGCGATCTGCCAAAATTTAACGAAGTGTTTACCATAAAGTGATGTTCTGGGCACTGTGCGGCACAGTCACGGTGGCTCACGATGCTCGACGATCTGAGGATCGCGGATCCGAAAGCGGTGGAATTCCAACTCGCGTCCCGCAGCTTGGACGATGGCCGGACCGCCATCGTTCTGCATCTCTACCGCGGCGAACACCGGGCCTCGACATCGACGGTGTCGGTCGTCCTGCCGAGTGCTGCCCGCATGATGATGCTGCTGTCGCGCGCCCACCTTTCGAACCTGGGGTTTTCCGAACACAAGTTGCGCCTGCCCCGGGCCGCAAACTTGTGGTCGGTATCCGGCGCCGGAGTGCACTGCCCGGCCGAGTGAGTCGACCTGATGGCTCATCAGACGGCGCCGGATTTCCCCGGCGTGCTTCATTGTGCGACAGCGATTCCCTTCATGGCTCGGGCGCAAGGGCCGGGGTCGTCGGGCGTGACGTCGCCGTCGGTTCGCCGAGGGTGCCGCTTTTGGCACGACGATAGGCGCCACGCGCTTCGGCCAGGTTTTCGGCAACCGGATTCAACCGGGCACACTCCTCCAGCCGGAGGTTCCTTGTCTCGAACACCGGGCGGCCTGCTGCTTTCATTCCGGCCAGGCGGGCCCACACCGCGCGCTTCTTGCGCACCTGGTGGGGCTGAAAAACATCGAAGTCGTCGAACGTCACCTCGCCGGGTTCGACCCTGATGGCCCCGGCCGCCAGCGCGGCCTGGTACAGGTCCAATCCGCGCCGGGTTCGCACGATGATACCATTGAAGCCAGCATCCTCACCGGTTGGGCCCCCGCCCGGCCAGACGTCGGAAGCTGCTATATCCGCACTCTCGCCGATCGCATCTGGACAGATCTTGCAGCGCGGCTGGAGCATCCACTTCGACTCTTGCTCCCACATCTCCTGATAGGTCATCTCGAAGGCGCGACCGTCCTGCGTCTCGATCCGGGTCGGCCCTGGGTTGCCGTTGCCGCGGTAGCGGAACAGCGAAAGCTCGCGTTCCTCGACACCGAAATCGGCCAGCACCTCCTCCGATTTCGTCAGATCGGACGCGCCCCCGCACACCAGTGTCAGGGCGTAGCGCATGTAGCGGTTCACCCGGGGGTCGAGCTTCGCCAGGTTGCGCACGGCCGCGATGTCGCAGGGCTTGGCGACCAGCGCGAAAGGTTCGGCGCGGTCGAGGATCGACGTGAAATCGAGCAAGGGTGCGGCCGGACCATACCGGGAGCCGGCGCTTTCGAGCACCGAGGCGGCATCGAAACTGAGCCGGCGTTCCGTGCGCATCGGATTGTGGCGCGAGGCTCCGACATGCAGGATGAACTTGACCGCGCTGCTTGTCAGCAGGAACTGCCCCAGCGCGGTCAGCACGCCCCCGGTCGAGGCACGATAGCGTACCTCCGGGTCGCCGGCATAACCGATCGCGAGCCGTTCGGCCGAGCCCCAGACGACGTCGCGCTCGGCCGCCGAACTCTGGGTGCCGGGCTGCGCGCCCTCGACGTGAGTGCCCGGGCACACCGCATTGATGGTGGCAAGCGTCGGCTCATCGAGTGGAACCCGCGCCATGGGGCGCTCCCGGCCTTCCGGCGTGAGAACGAGGTCGATGCGATCGGCTCCGGCAATGGCTCGGCACAGGCCGCAGCCGATGCAGAGCCCGCCTTCGACAATTTCCTCTATGGTGAGAGACATTCCGGCGGAGCCCGTCACGACCCGCCGTTCGACCGAGGAGCACGGCTCACTTGAAGCGGCCCGGGGTGGTCAGGGCCCGGTAGGTGCTGCGCATCTCGCCCCGATCAGTGTAGCAGCCGCGCAGATAGCGCTCGCCGCTTTCGGCCGTGTAGGAGGATCGCCCGTGCACGATGCGGTGATTGTCGAACACGATGCACTCGCCGGCTTCCAGCCTGAACCGCATCAGGTACTTGTCCAATTGCAGCATGCGGCCGAAACGCCGAAACGCCGGATAATATTCGTCGAGCACGGTCTGCGGCAGGTCGAACACGTCGGCCATATGCTGGCTGATGGTGACGCCGGAAACCTCGCCGTGCTGGTCGAGTTCGATCACCCGCTGGCGCGAGCGCATATCGTAGTGGTCGTGCTCGCAATAATAGGGGATCAGCGTTTCCGACAGCAGGGCGAAGTCCCTGGGGCGCTCCCGCCTGAGGTCGGATGCGGCCGCCGCGCCATCGAGGAACAGGTTGGCGCCGCCGGCCACGCTGTTGGCCCGGCAGTGCAGGAACTGGACCCCGGGCGCCTCATCTTCGGCCGGGGTATCGGTGTGCAGTTCGAGCGCCTTGGCCGTATAGGCCAGGTTGGTCGGGTTGATGTGGGTCCTCACATCGAAATACTCGCCGAAGAAGGTCGGCCGGACCTGGCCGATGAGCGTGGCAGTCTCTGTCAGGCCCTCGTTGCTGTTCGGCATGTCGGTGATGATCGCGACGCCTTCGACCAGCATAGCCTCGATCCATTTCGCGACGAGCGCCCTATCTAACAACAGAGCGGGTTGCGAAAAGCGCGCGATCCGCGGGTAATGGTCGGCGTACCAGAAGCGGCGCGGCAGATCGGCGGGATCGCCCCGGGGCGTGCCATTGGCGTAACCCGCGAGCCAGTCGAGCCCGTGACGCGTTATGTGGCCGCTGCCGGCCCAGACGATCTCCAGAGCCTCGCCCTCGACACGCGCCTTCTCGGGGACGGGTGCGGCGGACTCGGCGAAGATGTCGTAGGTGCGCTCGCGGGTTTCGCGGTCGAAGGATGTCGGGCAGTTGTCGCGCAGCCAGTGATAGTTGAAGTAGGCGATCGAGCCATCCTTCAGGGGCGTCCTGAGGCCGTGCTCACCCAGTTCGACGCTGTTCGATACGGTCTCGTTCATTCATCGCTATCCTGGGATATCAACCGACCTGAGGCTGCGCCAGCGTGCCGCCGGCACGTCGCGCCTTTGACCAGGCACGGCCTCAAGCGACCGCAGTCTAGGTTTGCGCGAACCCCGACGAAAGATGTACAAAACTGAACCTAACATAATCGCCAGGTTAAGTTGTGAGCCGCACGCTCCCGCCCCTCCGGCTACTGACGGTTTTCGAGGCCGTACTGCGCCGCGGAGGAGTTCGGCAGGCTGCGGAGGAGTTGAACGTCTCCCAGCCGGCCGTCAGCCAAGCGCTGCGGCAGCTCGAGGACCATCTCGGCACGAAGCTGCTCGACCGAAGCAGCAGGCCCGCCGCTCTGACACAAGCGGGCCGTATCCTGCACCGCGCGACAGTCGACGGCCTCGGCCGCATCGCGGAGGCGATCGAGGACATCCGCCGATCGAACATGGCCGCCGATGCCTCGGCCACGATCGCCTGCTCGGTGGGCTTCGCAACCCATTGGTTGATGCCGCGCCTGGCCGGCTTCTATGACCGCAACCCAGATGTCGCCATCAACGTGATGACCACCCAGCACGGTGCCCCGCGCCTCGCCCCTGGCGTGGATATCGCGGTGCGCTATGGGAAACGGTGAGTGGAACGATGGCACGGTGCAGCGGCTGTTTGCGGAGCGGGTCGATCCGGTGTGCAGCCCCGCTCTGGCAGAGCGGATCGGCCGCGGGCAGGCTGGTTTCGACATTGCGCCCTTGATCCACGTCGATGTCGACGACGAAAGCTGGATAGGCTGGACCCGCTATTTCAGGTCGGTCGAACGGGCGCCTGGGACCAAGCGCCAGGAACTCCACTTCACCAATTACGTTCAAGCCACCCAGGCGGCCCTGAACCATCAAGGCATGATGCTGGGTTGGCGCTCCATCACGGCCGACCTCGTCGGCGAGGGCCGGCTCGTCACGGTGCTCGATGCACCGCTCGTTCCCGAAGAGGCTTTCTACATGGTGTTGTCGCAGCGCCCCCGGTCAGCACGGTCATGTAGGCTCGCCGCGGCATGGCTCGCCGAGGCAGCCGACCGGTTCGTCGGCTGACCCTCTCGGACCGGTCAGCAGCTTTCGGGCGTATAGCGGCACCGCAGTTCCTGGTTGATGCCGAGTTCCCTGGCCCCTGCGCTTCCGGCCGGATAGCCGCCGATGCTGCCATCGGGCCCTTGAACGTAGTTCCCGTAGCCGTACTCGTTCACGTGATAACGCGGGTTCTCGCCGGCGGCCCGGTATCTGCCGAGCTGGCTATATTGGGGGAACGGCAGGGTCTGGGCTCCTGCCGAGGAGGCGAGAGAGGCGATGGCCGCGAGGCTGGCAGCGCCTAGCAAGTATCGTGAGATCATGTCCCTGGTCTTCCAAAGTCTGTGGGCCCCTGTGCATCATATAGGCACGAACTCAGGCCATGGAAGGTGAGCAGATGTGGCCGAAACCAACATAGGATGCGGAGAGTTGAAGCCCTGCAGAACACGGGAGAGGTCTTGGCAGTGAGACACGGCGTCATTCAGACGATCGCGAAAACCTTGTGCGAGTGCGACGGGAAGGACTGGCTGCGGATTGTTCCGGCGGAGCGGGACCGTTATGCCCGTATCGCGATATTGGTCGACGATCGCGTGCAGGCTTCCGAACCGAAAGACGCCGAGCCTGACCGCGTCGCAGTTCCAATCAATCCTCCGGTTCTATCGGCGGCAGCCAATTGATCGAGGAGCCATGAGCCAGTCCGGATTGCACGGCCGCCGCCACGACGAAACCGGGGAGGATCTCCGTCGATTCAGGGTTCGTTCCCGCCACGAGGACGTTCATCACGGGCGCATTGTCACCGAACCGACGTTCGAGGCGGCGGCAATCGCCTATCTCGAACATCAGCCGCTGCCGGAGGACGGGCGGACCGAGATCGGCGTCATCGTGCACGACATCCAGAGTGGCCACGAGCACAGCTTTCTGGTGCGGCTCCCAACCGGGGAAGCTTCCTCGGGGAGGTAGACGAACAATTCAGGCTCGGCGCCGTTGAAATTCAACTTCCGTCAGCCGGACATCATTTTGAGGAGACTACGTTCATGGCGCCGCGTCCGACATGGCAAGGCCATCTGAGGCTCTCGCTCGTGACGTGCCCCGTAGCCATGTACACCGCCATCAACGCAGGCGGCGATGTGCATTTCCACCTGATCAATCCCAAGACGAACAATCGGATCAAGATGATCACCACGGACCCGGAGACCGGGCCGGTCGATCGATCCGACCTGGTCAAAGGCTTCGAGGTCGAGAAGGACAAATATGTCCTCGTCACGAACGATGAGCTTCGCGCGGTCAAGCTGGAGAGCACCAGAACCATAGACATCGAGCGGTTCGTTCCTGCGGCCGACATCGACCGCACCTATTGGGACCATCCCTACTTCCTGGCCCCGGATGGAACCATGGCCGAGGAGGCCTTTGCGGTGATCCGCGAGGCGATGGAACGCTCCGGCCAGATCGCCCTGGGCCGGGTGGTGCTGTCGACCCGCGAGCGCATCATCGCGCTCGAGCCGAGCGGCAAAGGCATGATGGCCTATTCGCTGCGCACCAAGGACGAGGTCCGCAGCGCCAAGGACGTCTTCGATGGGATCAAGGACGCGAAGCCGGACGAGGCGATGATCGCGATCGCCGAAAAGATCATCGACCAGAAGGAAGGCCCGTTCGATCCGAGCCAGTTCACCGACCGCTACGAGGAGGCTCTCAAGGCATTGATCGAGGCCAAGCGGAAGGGGCACGAACCGGAGGAAATCGAGGCGCCGCCGGACACCAACGTGATCGATCTCTTGGCGGCCTTGAAAGCCAGCCTCGCCGGCAAAGGCCGCCCAGGTCCGGCGAGCAAGAGTGCCAAGCCGAAAGCGAGTGCACCGGCCAAGAAGAAACCGGCGCCGCGCCGGAAGGCGAGCTAGCGGCGCGGGTCCACGCGCCCGCCCGCCTTGACGTAGGCGCGTCGCTCACGCTCGAGTGCCTTGTCGGCTTGCGCCTTGCGGTCACGGTATCGCCGGCCGGCTGCGGCCTCTTCTTCGTCCAGCGCCGCGCGGCGCTGCTGAAACGCGCGCTCCTCGCGGCCTCGCTCCTGCGCAAGCCCGGCCAGCGCAGCTTCCGCGGCATCGAGAGGCGAGCGGTCCGCCGGCGCGGGCTTGGCGACCGGCTTCTGAGCATTGGCCCGCCCGGGACTGCGGGGCAGATCCGGCAAGCGAGGTAGACCGGGCTCGGCGCCGAAACCCTCGCTCGAGCCGAGCGCCCGTCGCAACGGAACGCCCGGCTGCGCCAATGCTGCTGCGATGGCGCCGGGCTCCGTCGCGACCTGGGCTTCGCCGTCGGCGAACAGGTTCTGGTGGATGCCCCAGGCACGAAGGGCCGCGCTCTGGTTGGGGGCAGCAACCACGGATTCGTAGAAGCCGAGTTGGGTCTGGTAGACCTTCAGCCTGGGCGAGTTGCTCTGGCGCTCTTTAGCCAAGTTTCACGTCCGCTCGGCCCGCCATGTTAGCACCACGCCCGCAGCACCCTGGGTGCGTGCCCAGCCCACAGCGGCGCGGGTGCGAGATGGACGGCACCGCTTGGCTGACGGCACGGGCGGGTTTTGGGCAGCCATGACCTTGGCCGGACTTGCCTTGATCCTCTCCGGGGGCGGCACCAGGCATTGCCCGGGACGGTCGCGCGCGCGCGACGTCCTCGTGCCTCGGATCATCCGGTTGCAGGAACGCCAGCACGCCGGCATTTCGAAGGTCGGAAACGGCTACGCCACAGTGGGACATGGACTGCCTCCGGCCGAGAAACTGAAGCCCTTCCTGTACCACCGGTGCAGATCTCAAGAAGCTCGGGGCAGGTAGAACTCGGACAGGACGCGAACCAGCGGCAGTGGCTCCACTTTGACCGGGCCAGCGAAGGGGTGATCGAGAGTGACGACGATCAGCAGGCTGGAAAAAATGAGAAACGACAATATGCCGGTCATCATCGCCTGGGCTCGAAGGTTTTCCGTGCCGAAGAAAAACGTGAACGAAATGGTGACCGCCGCACCTCCGAGCAGGACGGCCCACAATACCTCTGGCACGAGACCCTCCGCCGTGATGAGCCGGGCACGCCTGGACTGAGTCAAGAGGTCAAGCTGGTGAAGCGTCTCGGCGAAAACGGCGACTTCCTTCTGGCCGCTCGGCTCGAACCGCAGGACCGCAGCATAGACGTCGTTCAGAGCGTCTGTCGTGGCTTTGTTTTCACCGCCCTGCTCCATCGCAGGCCAATCCTGCGAGACTGTATCCTGGAGATAGACCGTCATCTTGGTTCGAAGGTCGGCTCCCGGGGCCCCGGGAATGCCTTCTGAGAGGCGGTAGATGGTGGCGGCCGTTCCTGCCTCGGCGGCAACACCATCCTCGGCACTGCTGAGCTTTTCCCACATGATGACCACTGCAAAGGCCAGCAATACGGCATAGAGCACCCCGACAGTGGCAAACTTGAACCCGGCAACTTCGTTGTTGGTGCTGAGGACACGGAGCCCTACGCGGCGGCGAACCAACACCGGGCCGAACGTGGCCAGCAGTGTGAGCACAATCACAGCCGTCCCTGTTACCCACAGCGGACGCGTTGTCAGGAAAAACATAGCGCGGTCCAGGCATCCCAGAGGAGCGAGTTGGTTCGGCTAAACGCGAACCATTGTCGGCGTTGCATCCGTTATCGGATGACCACCCTCGCTCTTGGCTTCCGACGCTGACCATCACATAGGCTCTCGGAATCGCAAACAGCAGCTCTGAGAGCAAGGCTCTGGTAAGACCTAGGCGGCCTTGGCTGAACGGGCGCCTGCGGGCCCGCGACCGTCGCCGTCACTGTCAGCGCCTACGGTGAGCCGGCGCGCCGCGTGTGTGGTGCACACGCGCAGTGCGGTGCGGCGGGTCGTGCGCCGCGTCGCTTCCCATACGCTTCCAAACTCGGTTTCTGGAAAGCGTCCTGAGGGTTACGTGAGAGATGCTGTTGGCGCGCTCGAAGAGATTCGAACTCCTGAGCCCCAGATTCGTAGTAAGAGGATCTGAGTTGCCACAGCTCGCCACCAGATGTCGTTAACCCTTGCACAGCAATGCTTTTTGGTCGTAACTCTCGATACAAGCCGCCACCATGTCTCCGCGAGGCCGGGAGCAGCGGCACCAGGCTTGTTCGCATTCGGCCGAAGCCGCGGCATCATCGAAGGCGTGCTTGCGGCCCGTGGCATCCCCGCGCGTCATGTCACGCCAGCATGGTGGAAGCGCCGGGTCGGTATCCCACCAGGCCCGCAGCATAAGGATCTGGCCCGCAGCATCGCCATCGCCAGATGGCCGGCCCGCGCGGAGCTGTTCGCCCGGGCCAAGGACCATGATCGCGCAGAAGCCTGCTTGATCGGGTTCGCATGCATCAATGAACGCTCGACGATCCGAATTCCTGCCGAATTAACGGCCGCTCCTCGTCCATCAGGGGGTAACTGATGAGAGTCTCGATTCTCCTCGGTGCGGGCCTCAAATATGAGCCAGAGTGGCACGCGCCTGTACACGTCAGGAACAAGGAAAAGGCCGGCCGAGCACTGCAGGAAGCAGCTGACCGGCTGGACCAGCTGGCCAAAATATTTGATGTGCTGCCGAACGCAGACATCGTGCTGAACCATCTCGGGGGCGAGTATTTGGCCTGATCGCGACAGCTGAGGCCGCCACTTGGCCGTCCTTTAATGGCCGGCGAACCAGCGGAAAGCGGATTGGCCTCGCTTCAGAGTCCACGTTGTCTGACATCGGGTTAAAGGAGGAGCGTGGTCGGCCGTGCAGGTCAAGCGCGTGCCGGAGCATACCTCCTGGATCATGATTTGGACGGTCAGACTTTCGATAAACAGCGCTGTTGTAATCAATGCAGGATGGCCGGCTACTCACCCCGGTCTTGATGTTGGCACCGGCCCACGGTCCAGGATTGGCCCGTAAAGGGACATTCGGCTTTCTTGACTTGGAAGAAAACCCCCGATTGTATGATCAGGATGTTTCCTACTCGGGAAGGTCAGTGAGATGGTTGCTCAGCCCAGCATCTCGGGAACTCACACGAGCGTCACCGCGGCAGACGCAGCCGTGACGCTGTTTTCAGGTGTGACCGTCGCTGACGCCAATAGCGGCGCAATGGACACCGTTACGATCCATATTGTTGACAACGCTGTGGCCGGAAGAGGTACCCTGAGCGGCAACGGGCTAATCTACAACGGCGTTCCCAACCCGGCCCCCGGAGGGGTGCAAGGTCCGGGAGCCGGGATCGTCAATAACGACCTCAACGCCACTTACCACCTTGAGGCGGCGTCTCCGGAAGTTGTTACGGCGGAACTCGACTCCCTGATCTTCACGCCTCCAAAAACGCCCGGCGCGACCACTACGACGGGCTTCAACCTCACGGTCATTAGCAGCGCCGGAACCTCCGCCACCGATTCTGCAACCTCCGTGACGAACACCGACCCAGCCGTAGCCCCGGCGATCTCGGGAACACACGCAACGGCGACGACCTCGGAGGCTGCCGTCAACCCCTTTTCGGGCGTGACGGTGGCTGACGCCAACATTGGTGCGACCGACACCATCGCCATCGCACTCAACGGAAGTGGAGGCACCCTGAGCGGAAACGGGCTGACCAAAAATGGCGACGGCAGCTACACGCTCGCAGGTAGTCCCGGAACCCTCTCCGGGGAATTGAGTTCGCTGACCTTCACTCCGGTTACCGGCGCACCCCACTCATCTAACACAACCAACTTCACCCTCACAGACACGAGCAGCGCCGGAACCTCCGCAATCGATTCCGCCACCTCGGTGACGAACACCGACCCAGCCGTAGCCCCGGCGATCTCGGGAACACACGCAACGGCGACGACCTCGGAGGCTGCCGTCAACCCCTTTTCGGGCGTGACCGTGGCTGACGCCAACATTGGTGCGACCGACACCATCGCCATCGTGTTGATTTTTGCTGAGAGTTGACCCGGCGTTTTCGTTGAGAAGTGACCCAGGTTCAGGGGTTCATGTTTCCCGTCGGACAGGTCTGGTCAAGTCACGTGGAAGCTCCTTCTTTGGTTTTCCGGCTGCGGAACTCGCTCTGAACCGGAAGCTGTCGTTTCCGGTCTCCAGGATATGACAATGGTGGGTGAGGCGATCCAGCAGGGCTGTGGTCATTTTGGCGTCACCGAAGACCCCGGCCCATTCGCTGAAGCTGAGGTTGGTTGTGATGACGATGCTGGTGCGCTCGTAAAGCTTGCTGAGCAGGTGGAATAGCAAGGCGCCACCTGACGAGCTGAAGGGGAGATAGCCCAGTTCGTCGAGGATGATGAGGTCCAACCGCAGCAGTCGCTCGGCCAACTGGCCCGCCTTGTTCAGGGCTTTCTCCTGCTCCAGCGCATTGACCAGATCGACCGTGGCGAAGAAGCGAACCTTCTTGCGATGATGCTCGACCGCCTGCACGCCCAATGCGGTCGCGATGTGGGTTTTGCCGGTACCCGGGCCGCCGATCAGAACGACGTTGTGCGCCCCGTCGATGAAGTCGCCTTGGTGCAGGGTCCGGACCATGGCTTCATTCACCTCGCTGGCGGCGAAGTCGAACCCAGCGAGGTCCTTGTAGGCCGGAAAGCGAGCAGCCTTAATTTGGTAGGCGATGGATCGGACTTCCCGCTCAGCCATCTCGGCCTTGAGGAGCTGGGACAGGAGGGGGACGGCCGCCTCGAAGGCGGGCGCTCCTTGTTCCATCAGGTCGCCGACAGCCTGCGCCATGCCGTACATCTTGACCCCGCGCAGCATGACCACGATGGCAGCGCTGGCCGGATCATGACGCATGATGCACCGCCTTCCTTCGCAGCGCGTCGTAGCGCTCGACATCGGCCTTCGGCTCCTGGCCCAGGACGAGCGCCTGGGGGGCGTCAATGGTTGCAGCCGTTGTCGGCCTGCCGTCGAGCAACCGGTGCAGGATGTTGAGGATGTGGATCTTGGTGGGAACGCCGCTTTCGAGTGCCAGTTCGACCGCGCAGAGCACGGCCTGCTCGTCGTGGTGCAGCACGAGCGCCAGAATATCCACCATCTCCCGATCGCCACCGATGCGCTTGAGAAGGTGTCCCTGCAATTGCCGGAACGCGTTCGGCATCTCGGCGAAGGGCGCTCCGTTGCGCAGGGCGCCCGGCTTGCGCTGAAGGACGGCCAGGTAGTGGCGCCAGTCGTAAACGGTGCGCCCAGGCAGGTGGTGGGACCGGGCGATGATCCGGGGATGCTCGCACAGAATCCGGCCTTCCGCCGCAACGACGATCCGCTCCGGGTAGATCCGGAGGCTCACGGGGCGGTTGGCGAGCGAGGCCGGGACCGAATAACGATTGCGCTCGAAGTGCACGAGGCAGGTCGGAGAGACCCGCTTAGTGTGCTCGACGAAGCCGTCGAAGGGACGCCCCAGCGGCATCAGGCTGGCGACTTCCTCTGCCCACACCTCGGCGAGAGTGCCGGGCAGTTCCCCATGCGGGATTTGCCCCCAGGCCTCAATGCAGCGCGCCTCGAGCCAAGCGTTCAGCCCATCAAGATCGGCGAAGTCGGGCAGCGGCTGCCAAAGCCGGCGCCGGGAATCCTGGACATTCTTCTCGACCTGCCCCTTCTCCCAACCTGACGCTGGATTGCAGAACGCCGTGTCAAAGAGATAGTGGCTCGCCATGGCGGCGAAGCGGGCATTCACCTGCCGCACTTTGCCGAACCCGACCCGGTCCACAGCTGTCTTCATGTTGTCGTAGATGCCACGCCCGGGGATGCCGCCGAGCACGCGGAAGGCGTGGTAGTGGGCGTCGAACAGCATCTCGTGGGTTTGCAGCAGGTACGCCCGCACGACGAAAGCCCGACTATGCGACAGCTTGGTATGGGCGACCTGCAGTTTGACGCGCTCGCCGCCCAGAACCGCCCAGTCCTCGCTCCAGTCGAACTGGAACGCCTCGCCAGGCGCGAAGACCAGCGGCACGAACGTACCGCGCCCGGACGTCTGCTGCTCCGTTTGACGGTTCGCCTTCCAGCTTCGGATGAACGCCGCGACCCGGCCGTAGGAGCCGCCATAGCCCAGGGAGACCAGATCGGCATGCATCCGCCGCGCCGTGCGCCGCTGCTTGCGCGGCCTGTTTGCCTCCGTCTTCAACCAACCGGACAGCTTTCCAGCAAACGGATCCAGCTTGCTCGGCCGCTCCGGAACCCGATAGGTGGGCTCCGTCACATCGGAGCGGAGGTACTTGCGGATTGTGTTGCGCGACAATCCCGTGCGTCGCGATATCTCCCGGATCGGCATCCCCTCTCGAGATGCCCAGCGCCGGATAACGCTCAATAACGCCATGTCGATCACTCCTCGGCCCCCCGACCCAATCAGCCAGGGGAGGGTTCAGACACGGGTCACTTCTCGGTGGAAACTTCCGGCTCCTCCGGGTCAACTCTCAACGGAAATCAACATAGCCGGCAACGCCTGGCCCGACGCCACCGCGTCGGCCGGCATAAAAAAGGGAATTATATACTTGACTCCCTCGGTTTCCGGGTCTAGGTTTTGACCTGAGAGTGAGGGTTTCGTGATGAGCAAGTCGACCATTTCGACCTACCAGCTTTTCGAGATGTTCCCGGACCAGGAGACGGCGCGGGTCTACCTTGAAGGTCGCCTTTGGCCGAACGGTCCGCGCTGCCCGGTCTGCGGCCTCAGCGAGCGGATCACGGTCCGCAAGGATGGCTTCTACCGCTGCAACCAGTGCAAGGAAGATTTCACGGTTCGCACTGGCACCATCTTCGAGCGCAGCCATGTTCCACTGCACAAGTGGATTTACGCGATGTACCTGCTTGTGACGGCCCGCAAGGGCATTTCGTCCATGCAGCTCGCTAAGGAAATCGGCATCACACAGAAGTCTGCATGGTTTGTCCTGCATCGGCTCCGTGAGGCGTGCGGATCGAAGCTTGAAATGCTCCAGGGCATCGTCGAAATCGATGAAACCTATGTCGGCGGGATCGAAAAGAACAAACACGAGTCCAAGAAGATCAAGGCTGGACGCGGAACAGTCGGCAAGACGGCAGTTCTTGGCATGCGCGAACGTGGGGGCCGCACGCGGGCCATGACTGTCGAGAGCACGGATAAGAGGACAATCCAAGCTACCGTTCGCGAGAACGTTGCGGTCGGATCTACCCTGCACACGGACGAAAGCGGTGCATACAATGGCATTGAAGGCAAAGGCTTCGAACACGCCACTGTCAACCACAGCGCTGGCGAATACGTTCGGGACGGTGTGACCACCAATGGGATGGAAAGGGTGTTCGCCGTGATGAAGCGCGGCCTGATCGGCGTCTATCATCACGCCAGCCCGAAGCACCTCGACCGCTACGTTGACGAGTTCACCTTCCGGCTCAACGAAGGCAATGTGAAGAACCACACGATGACGCGGCTTGACAGCTTCGTTCAGGGAACGGCTGGCAAGCGCCTCACATACAAGGGGCTGATCCAATGACGAAGCCTGAGCCTGAGAAAGTGCCGAAGGCGCTCGACGCAATCGCTGACCTCGTGCTGGCTTATAAGCCGAAGCCAAAGACGAAGTCCGGGGAGAAGCGTAAGAAGCGCGCCAAGAAGATGGAGGCGAACAAGATGGGGAAAGAGCACGCCACTTCGCAGCGCGAAGTTTGATCTTACTCATTTTCCGTTACCCTTGCGGGGAGGCAGTCCGGAACCTGTACCGAGTTGATTGTACTGACTTTTCCAGCATCAGAGACAGCGAACAATTCACCATCCTTGCTGTTATAACTAATTCTGAATGGACCAACTATTTGTCCAGCGTGCGTTCTCCAATAGTATGCCGGATGAGTTAGAACACATTCATGCTCGACGAAACCAATCCAACTCCATTTCTGTGGATTGCGGAGCCAGTGATTGGCCGCCCCGCCAGAGGGCGGTAGCATATTATCCGGAATTTTCTCAAACATAGACCTGAATTTCTTTGAATTTCCTTGATACATGGAAGGATAATCACGGTCTATCTCGTCCTCACAAAACGAACGGCCGTCGCTTGGAACTTTAGAGATGACGCATAATATAGCTCTTGGTTCGGCAATCCAAACAACCACGGCATGTTCGTGCCATGCTTCATACGATCCCTGTCCTTGAATGATTGCTCCGGTTGGACTGCCTAGATTTTCTGCTTGGTCGCTTAGAAGTGCTTGGAATCCAGATATCACGTCAGGCTTTACAGAGCTTACTGTTACTTGGGGGCGACCTGAGTCATAAAGTAACCATAAGTTACCGGTGCATATGGAAATGACAGGAAATAGGACAAACACCGCTGTTCCTAAGATGAAGGTCCGGAAATCAAGGATGTATTTTACTACTGTTTCTGCCAACCTAGGTGGAAGTTGGTTTTTAACAAATGGCCAAACAGCCCCGAAGACGACGAAGACGGTAGCTATGGCGGCAAACCCTATCAGGCGCCAACTCATCGGATCACCTCGGAAAAAGGCGTCCGCTGGAGGCAAGCCAATACCGAGAGCGTACAACTCACAAACGGTAGCGATAGCCGCGTCAGTTGCGGAAAGGTTAGGTTTGTTTGAAGCCATTCAGACAGCAATCTTTTTGGTCGACTCTGGCGACCCTTGTACCCCAGCATGTTAGAGCGAGGAAGGATAAGGGAGTCAAGTATATAATTTCCATAAAAAAGGCCGCCCCTTTGGCAACCTTAGGTGCGCTGATGGCGTGTATTCCGGGAGATGCCTTGCGCCGTTCACTTTGGCAGGCGCCTGATGGTTCCGCGGACCTGGTTCGGGCGGCCCGGGTCGGATTAGCGCCATGGTGGCGCAAACTTGAAGCCACGGGGCGCCACCGATCGCCGGCATCCGACGCGCTCAACGGTTCCGGCTTCGCTTAAACGTGCCCTGGAGTACTAGGCGGCCCCAGAGACCTCCGCGTTTCAACGGCACACGGCGCGCTTCCGTAGGAGGAAGTAGGTTGCCCGACCCACAAGGTGCTTGACGGCAACTACTAGCGCCTTCGCATCAGGAGAATTCAGCCGAACACTCGCTCCCGGGTCCGCAAGGGGTCCGCAACAAAATCCGGCTAAACCGGGTGGTGCTCTAAACCGTTGATTTTATTGGCGCGCTCGAAGAGATTCGAACTCCTGACCCCCAGATTCGTAGTCTGGTGCTCTATCCAGCTGAGCTACGAGCGCGCGCTTCACGTATCCGATCATGCGGAACGCAAAAGGCCGGCGCAGCGGCGCCGACCGGGGTTGCTTAGCCACTCTCGGCAGCCTTGGCAACAGTTTCGCGAAACTGATCGCACCAGCGAGCCGTATCGGCCTGCCCCGTCCGAATGATTGACGCAGGACCGGGCACCTCCTAATGCGGTCCAGGGGCGGTCGCCCCCGCCCGCGGCCCCGTTGTTGCTTGTCGCTGCGGCTGGACTTCCCGGGGAACTCGCGATGTCGATCCGCGCCGCCATTCGCCACGTCACCGATTACCGCTACGATCGTCCCGTTTCGCTCGGGCCCCAGGTGGTCCGCCTGCGCCCTGCCCCGCATTGCCGCACCGCGCTTCCCAGCTATTCGCTGAAGATCACGCCGGCCAATCACTTCATCAACTGGCAGCAGGACCCCAGCGGCAACTGGCTGGCCCGGCTGGTCTTTCCTGAAAAGACCACGGAGTTCCGGGTCGAGGTCGACCTCACGGCCGACATGACGGTCGTCAACCCGTTCGACTTCTTCGTCGAGCCCTCGGCCGAGACCTTCCCCTTCACCTACGAGGCGCAGGACCGCTCCGAACTCGTGGCCTATCTCGAAACCGAGGCCGCCGGCCCGAAGCTCCTGGATTTCGTGGCCTCGCTGGCCACCCAGCCGACCCGCACGGTGGACTTCCTGGTCGGCCTCAATGCCCGGCTGGCCCAGGACATCGCCTATCTGATCCGCATGGAACCCGGCGTGCAGACGCCCGAGCAGACCCTGACCTTGAAGTCCGGCTCGTGCCGCGATTCGGCCTGGCTGATGGTGCAGATCCTGCGCCGGCTGGGTCTCGCGGCGCGCTTCGTGTCCGGCTACCTGATCCAGCTCAAGGCCGATATCGACCCGATCGAAGGCCCGCTCGGAACCCGCGAGGATTTCACCGACCTGCATGCCTGGGCCGAAGCCTATATCCCGGGCGCCGGCTGGATCGGGCTCGATGCCACCTCGGGCCTGTTGTGCGGCGAAGGCCATATTCCGCTCGCCGCGACCCCGCATTACGGCGCCGCCGCGCCGATCAGCGGCCTGGTCGACCCCTGCGGCATCGAGTTCCACCACAGCATGACGGTCACCCGCGTGGCCGAGGCGCCGCGCATCTCGCTGCCCTTCTCGGATGAGGCCTGGGCGGCGCTCGACGAGCTCGGCCGGAAGGTCGATGCCGATCTCGCAGCGGGCGATGTCCGGCTGACCACCGGCGGCGAGCCGACCTTCGTGTCGATCGACGATTTCGAGGCCCCCGAATGGAACTCCGAGGCCGTCGGACCGGCCAAGCGCGGCCTCGCCGACCACCTCATTCGCAAGCTGCGCGATCGCTTCGCGCCCGGCGGCCTGCTCCATTACGGCCAGGGCAAATGGTACCCGGGCGAAAGCCTGCCACGCTGGTCCTTCGCGCTCTACTGGCGGCACGACGGCCAGCCGATCTGGCGCAACCCCGACCTGATCGCCCGCGAAGACAGCCCGCGCAAGGCAACCCCCGACCATGCCTTGCGCTTGGGCCAGGCCATCGCGCGACGGCTGGGCTTGAGCCCGGCTTTCGTCCAGCCGACCTTCGAGGACCCGACCCACTGGATCCTGCAGGAGGCCGGGCTGCCGCTCGGCGTGGATGTCCTGAAATCGCCGATCGGGTCGGCGGAGGAACGCGCCCGCACGGCCCGCGTGTTCGAACGCGGGCTCGGGGCGCCGGTCGGCTACGTGCTGCCCATGCAGCGCTACGGCGAGGCCTGGGTCAGCGAAGCGTGGCGCACGCGCCGCGAACACCTGTTCCTGATGCCGGGCGATTCGCCGCTCGGCCTGCGCCTGCCGCTGCATTCGCTCGAACACATTCCGCCCTCGCGCTTTCCCTACAGCGCCCCCCAGGACCCGACCGAGCCCCGGTCCGCGCTGCCCGAACCCGACGCGTTCGCCAGCCCCGCCGGCGCGCTGCGAGCCGATCGATCCGGCCAAGGAGGCCGCTCCTCATGCCGAGGTGCGGACCGCCCTCGCGGTCGAGGCGCGCGGCGGGCTGCTCTGCGTGTTCCTGCCGCCGCTCGATCGGCTGGAGGACTTTCTCGCGCTGCTGGCCGCCCTGGAAGCCGCCGCGACCGAGATCGGCGTGCCGGTCCACGTCGAGGGCTACGGGCCGCCCTACGATCCGCGGCTCGACGTCATCAAGGTAACGCCCGACCCCGGCGTGATCGAGGTGAACGTGCAGCCCGCCACCACATGGGACGCACGCGGTCGCCATCACCCGGGGCGTCTACGAGGACGCGCGCGAGGTCGCGGCTCGGCGCCGACAAGTTCATGCTCGACGGCCGCCACACCGGGACCGGGGGCGGCAACCACGTGGTGCTGGGCGGCCCCACGCCCGCCGACTCGCCGTTCGTGCGGCGGCCGGATCTGCTGAAGAGCATCCTCATCTACTGGCAGCGCCATCCCTCGCTCTCCATGCTGTTTTCGGGCCAGTACATCGGCCCGACCAGCCAGGCGCCCCGCATCGACGAAGCCCGCCACGATTCGCTCTACGAACTCGAGATCGGCCTCGGCCAGGTGCCGGGCCCCGGCGGAGGAGACCATCAAGCCGTGGATCGTCGACCGGCTGTTCCGCAATCTCCTGGTCGACGTCACCGGCAATACGCACCGGGCCGAGATCTGCATCGACAAGCTGTGGTCGCCCGACAGCGCCACGGGCCGCCTCGGCCTCGTGGAATTCCGCGCCTTCGAAATGCCCCCGGATGCCCGGATGAGCCTCGCCCAGCAGCTGTTGTTGCGGGCGCTCGTCGCAACCTTCTGGCGCAACCCGCAGAGCGGCTCGCTGGTGCGCTGGGGGACGACGCTGCACGACCGCTTCATGCTGCCGCATTTCCTCTGGGCGGATTTCCTCGATGTCCTCGGCGATCTTGGAGCCGCCGGCTACCCGTTCGATCCGGTGTGGTTCGAGGCGCAGCGAGAGTTTCGCTTCCCGCATTACGGCACGATCGCGCACGACGGGGTGACGCTCGAACTGCGCCAGGCGCTCGAGCCCTGGCATGTTCTGGGCGAGGAAGGCACGGCCGGCGGCACGGCGCGCTATGTCGATGCCTCCGTCGAGCGCCTGCAGGTCACGCTCTCGGGCGCCACCCCGGGCCGCCATGTCGTGACCTGCAACGGCCGCATGGTGCCGCTCGCGCCGACCGGCACAGGCGGCGAATTCGTGGCCGGCGTGAGGTTCAAGGCCTGGCAGCCGCCCCGCTCCATGCAGCCGCTAGTGCCGGTGCACGCGCCGCTCACCTTCGACATCGTGGACCGCTGGAGCAAGCGCTCGCTCGGCGGGTGCGTGTACCACGTGTCCCATCCCGGTGGCCGGAACTTCGACACCCATCCGGTCAATGCCTATGAGGCGGAAGCGCGCCGGCGCGCACGGTTCATCCCCTTCGGCGGGGCCGGGGGCGCGATCGACGTGCCCGTCGAGGAGCCGTCTCGCGAATTCCCGCTCACGCTGGATTTGCGGCGGCCGGCGTGACGCAGAGCCTCACCGGGCAGGAGCATGCCACGGTGCTGGCCGAAGCCGGCGACGCGGCGCCCGGAGGGGACCTGCGGGCGACGATCATCGGCTGCACTGCCATCCTGCTGTGGGCGGCGCTCGCGCTCCTGACACGGTCCAGGCCGCGGGCATCCCGCCTTTCGAGTTGCTGGCCTTAAGTTTCGGCGTCGCTGCGCTCGGCGGCACGGCGCTGCTGGCGATCCGCGGACCGGCCGCGCTGGCGCAATTGCGCCAGCCTCTGGCGCCTTGGCTCACGGCCTTCATCGGCATATTCTTCTACCATGCCTTGTATTTCTTCGCGCTGTCGGCCGCCCCCGCGGCGGGCGCGAGCCTGATCGCCTATCTCTGGCCGCTGCTGATCGTGCTTGCTGGCCGCGACCTTGCCGGGCGAACGGCTGCGCCTCAGGCATCTTGTCGGGGCGCTGCTCGGGCTGGCCGGAACCGCCTGCATCCTGATGGCCCATGGGGCGGACCCGCAGCCCGGGTCTATCATCGGCTATGCGGCCGCCTTCGGCTGCGCGCTGGTCTGGTCCGGATATTCGGTGCTGAACCGGCGGTTCGGGTCGGTGCCGAGCGGCATGATCGTCGGGGTCTGCGGGGCCGTGGCCGTCGCCGGCCTGCTCTGTCACCTGGCGTTCGAAGCCGTGGTCTGGCCCCGCGCCGGGCAATGGTTCGCCATCGTGCTGTTGGGGCTGGGCCCGACCGGCCTCGCGTTCCTGGCCTGGGACTACGCCACCAAGCACGGCCGCCTGTCGCTGCTTGGTACGCTGTCCTATTCGGCGCCGCTGATCTCCACCCTGCTGCTGATCGGCACGGGCCACGCGGCCGCGAGCCTGAACGTGCTGCTGGCCGCCGTCCTGGTCATCGGCGGGGCCTTGATGGCGACCGGCCTTCCCGGACGACGCTAGGGTGTAAGGTGGCGGGCGGTAAACTTCGTTTGACACCGCGCTGCGATTAATACGATTATTGAGCATGCGCGCGATGCGCGGCGGGCAGGATCCCGTTTGCCCTCGTGCACAGACTTGAGGCACGGCAGGTGCCGGAGCCGAGAAGTTTCGATCAGGGAGAGAAACGTGACGATCAAGACGAAGATTGCTGCCTTGGCGCTTGGCGCTACGGCCTTGTCCCTCACCTTTGCGCCGAGCCAGGCCGCCGACAAGGGCACGGTCGGCGTGGCCATGCCGACGAAATCCTCCGCCCGCTGGATCGACGACGGCAACAACATGGTCAAGCAGCTCAAGGACAAGGGCTACGACGCCGATCTGCAATATGCGGACGACGACATTCCGAACCAGCTCGCCCAGATCGAGAACATGGTCACCAAGGGCGACAAGGTCCTGGTCATCGCCTCGATCGACGGCACCACGCTCTCCGACGTGCTCGCAGAAGGCCCATGACGCCGGCGTCAAGGTCATCGCCTATGACCGCCTGATCAAGGGCTCGCCGAACGTCGACTATTACGCCACCTTCGACAACTTCAAGGTCGGCGTGCTGCAGGGCAGCTACATCGTCGACAAGCTCGGCCTCAAGGACGGCAAGGGCCCGTTCAACATCGAGCTGTTCGGCGGCTCGCCGGACGACAACAACGCCTTCTTCTTCTACAATGGCGCGATGTCGGTGCTGCAGCCCTATATCGACAGCAAGAAGCTGGTCGTCCAGAGCGGCCAGACGGGCATGGACAAGGTCTCGACGCTGCGCTGGGACGGCGCCGTCGCCCAGGCCCGCATGGATAACCTGCTGAGCGCCTACTACACCAACAAGCATGTCGACGCCGTGCTGTCGCCCTATGACGGCCTGTCGATCGGCATCATCTCGTCGCTGAAGGGCGTCGGCTACGGCAGCGGCTCGACCAAGATGCCGGTCATCACCGGGCAGGATTGCGAAGTCCCGTCGGTGAAGTCGATCATCGCGGGCGAGCAGACCTCCTCGATCTTCAAGGACACCCGCGAACTCGCCAAGGTGACGGTCAGCATGGTCGATGCGCTGGAGACCGGCAGCAAGCCCGAGATCAACGACACCAAGACCTATGACAACGGCAAGAAGGTGGTTCCGTCCTACCTGCTGAACCCCGTTCTGGTCGACAAGGCGAACTGGCAGAAGGTCCTGGTCGACGGCGGCTACTACAAGGCCGCCCAACTCCAGTAAGGTGATTGGCGGGGAGCTGCGCGTTTGGGCGCAGCTTCTCGCCGCACCACAATGGTCGACGTAAGACGAAGGGCCGAGGATGAACGACACGATCCTTGAGATGCGGGGGATCACCAAGACGTTTCCCGGCGTCAAGGCCCTCGACAACGTCAACCTCAAGGTCCGGCCAGGCGAGATCCACGCGCTCGTCGGCGAGAACGGCGCCGGCAAATCGACGCTGATGAAGGTGCTGAGCGGGGTCTATCCGTTCGGCTCCTACGACGGCGAAATCTATTACGAGGGCACGCTCAGCAAGTTCCGCGACATCAGCGAGAGCGAGCATGTCGGCATCATCATCATCCACCAGGAGCTCGCCCTGGTGCCGCTGCTGTCGATCGCCGAAAACATCTTCCTCGGCAACGAGACGTCGCGGTTCGGCATCATCGACTGGGACAGGGCCTTCGCGCGGACGCGCGAGCTGCTCAAGACCGTGGGCCTCGACGAAAATCCCGAAACGCTGATCACCAATATCGGCGTCGGCAAGCAGCAGCTGGTCGAGATCGCCAAGGCGCTGTCCAAGAAGGTCAAGCTGCTGATCCTCGACGAGCCGACCGCCAGCCTCAACGAGAAGGACAGCGACGCGCTGCTGCAGCTTCTGCTGGGCTTCAAGAAGCGCGGCATCTCCTCGATCCTGATCTCCCACAAGCTCAACGAGATCTCGAAGGTCGCCGACCAGATCACCATCCTGCGCGACGGCACCACGGTCGAAACCCTCGATGCCAACAGCGGCTCGGTCACCGAGGATCGCATCATCCAGGGCATGGTCGGCCGCGACATGGCGCATCGCTATCCGCCGCGCACACCCAAGATCGGCGAGCTGCTGCTGGAGGTGAAGAACTGGAACGCCCACCACCACCTGCACGCCGACCGGCTCGTGGTGAAGAACATCAACCTCACGGTCCGCAAGGGCGAGATCGTCGGCATCGCGGGTCTGATGGGGGCGGGCCGCACGGAACTCGCCATGAGCGTGTTCGGCCGCTCCTACGGCCAGGGGATCAGCGGGACGGTCCGGCTCAACGGCCAGGAGGTGGACGTCTCCACGATCAACAAGGCGATCGACGCCGGCATCGCCTACGTGACCGAGGACCGCAAGCAACTCGGCCTCGTGCTCGACGAGAACATCACCAAGAACACGACGCTCGCCAATCTCAAGGGCGTGTCGAGCGCCACCGTGATCGACCAGGACAAGGAATACATCGTCGCCAGCGACTACCGGAACAAGCTGCGCATCCGCTCCTTCGGGGTGACCCAGCAGGCCGTCAATCTCAGCGGCGGCAACCAGCAGAAGGTGGTGCTGAGCAAGTGGCTGTTCACCGGCCCGCAGGTGCTGATCCTCGACGAGCCGACGCGCGGCATCGATGTCGGGGCCAAATACGAGATCTACGCGATCATCAACGAGCTCGCCGAACAGGGGAAGGGCGTGCTCATGATCTCGTCGGAAATGCCCGAACTGCTCGGCATGTGCGACCGCATCTACGTGATGAACGAGGGGCGGTTCGTCGGCGAGTTCACGGCCGCCGAGGCCTCCCAGGAAAGCATCATGCGTGCCATCATGCGGTCGAAGGAGCTCAACTGATGAGCCAGCTCACAGCCGAGGGGAAGGATGGCACGGCCGCGGGCGTGCCTGTCGCCAAGACCGACCCGGACGCACCCGGCCTGCGCGGCCTGCTCAAGAAGGGCAACTTCCGCGACTACGGGCTGCTGATCGCGCTCGTCGCGATCATGCTGTTCTTCGAGTACACGACGCACGGCGTGCTGTTCCAGCCGCTGAACCTCACCAATCTGATCCTGCAGAACAGCTACGTCGTCGTCATGGCGCTCGGCATGCTGCTCATCATCGTGGCCGGACATATCGACCTGTCGATCGGTTCGGTGGTGGGCTTCGTCGGCGCGCTTGCCGCCGTGCTGATGGTGCAGGGGCTGCATATCGGGCTCGGGGCCGTCGGGCTCGACTCTGTCGGCTTCGACGTTCCGAAGCTCAACTACGTGGCCGCGACGATCATCTGCCTGGTGGTCGGCGGCCTGGTGGGCGCGGCGCAGGGCTATTGGGTCGCCTATTTCAAGATCCCGAGCTTCATCGTCACGCTGGCCGGCATGCTGGTGTTCCGCGGCCTGACGCTGGCCGTGCTGAACGGCGCCTCGGTCGGCCCGTTCCCGGACATCTTCCAGCTGCTCGCCAAGGGCTTCATCCCCAATTTCGCCGGCCCCTACACCTCCCTGCTCATCGCGGCGGTGCTGTGGCTGATCCTGCTCGGCACCAGCCTGCGGCGCCGGATGAACCAGCAGCAGCACGGCGTCGTGGTCGAGCCGTTCGGCTCCTTCGCGCTGCGCAACGGCATCATCGGGGCGGCCCTGCTCGGCTTCGCCTACCAGATGAGCTCGTATCGCGGCCTGCCGAACGTGCTGATCATCATGTTCGTGCTGATCATGCTGTACCGCTTCGTCACCAACCAGACCACGATCGGCCGGCGCATCTACGCCCTCGGCGGCAACATCAAGGCGGCCAAGCTGTCCGGCATCAAGACCGAGCGGCTGACCTTCCTGACCTTCGTCAACATGGGCGTGCTGGCCGGCCTCGCCGGGCATGATCTTCGCGGCGCGGCTCAACACGGCGACGCCCGAAGGGCGGCCTCGGCTTCGAACTCGACGTGATCGCGGCCTGCTTCATCGGCGGCGCCTCGGCGGCCGGCGGCGTCGGCAAGGTGACCGGCGTGGTGATCGGCGCCTTCATCATCGGGGTGATGAACAACGGCATGTCGATCATGGGCATCGGCATCGACTACCAGCAGGTCATCAAGGGCCTGGTGCTGCTCGCCGCCGTCTGCCTCGACGTCTACAACAAGAACAAGGCCGCCTGAACGCGGCCGAGATCGAGACCGGCGGCTAAGACCGGCGAACCAGCCGGGCCGCGTAGAACCCGTCCAAGCCCTGCAGCGGCGGATCGAGCCGCGCCGGGTGGAACGGCAGCGTTCGCAACTCCCCGAGCGGCGTAACGCTCTCCGTCAGTCCGCCGATCTCGTCGGGCCCGATCGGGGAGCGGGACACGTCCGGATTGCGGCGCAGCAAGGCCGCGATCTGCGCCTCCCCTTCTTCGGGCTCGAGCGAACAGACGCAATAGACCAGCCGCCCGCCTGGACGCAGCAGACTTGCAGCCCTGATCGAGCATCTTGGCCTGCAAGGCGGCCAGCACCGGAATGTCGGAAGCCCGCTTGGTCCAGCCGACATCGGGGTGGCGTCGCATCGTCCCGGTCGACGAACAGGGCGCGTCGAGCAGAATCGCGTCGAAGGGCGCTGCCTGGAAGGCGGTCACATCCGCAACTTTGGCGTCGGCCCTGAATCCCAGGCGCTCAAGATTGATGGCGAAGCGCTTGAGCCGTTCGGCCGAGCGGTCCACCGCGACGACCTGCGCGCCCGCGGCACAGAGCTGGGCCGTCTTGCCGCCGGGGGCCGCGCAAAGATCGGCGATCCTTTCGCCCGCCTCGGCGTGGAGAAGCCGGGCCGGCAGCGCCGCAGCGGCGTCCTGCACCCACCAGGCGCCGTCGGCATAGCCCGGCAGGTCCGGCACCGGCGTATGATTGTTCAGCCGCAGGGACGCCGGTCGAGAGGAGGTCGGCCCCGAGCGTCTCCGCCCACTGGGCCGCGTCGGCCTTGACGCTCAAGTCGAGCGGCGCCTCCCTGCGATGAGCTGCCGCGATGGCTGCCGCTTGCGTCTCGCCATAGGTGCGCCGCCAGCGGGTCGCCAGCCAGGCCGGCGTATCGATGAAGGGATCATCGTCCTCGACGACCTCGCGCGACCGGGTCAAATTGCGGGCCACCGCATTGGCCAGTGCCGCAAATGGCGTGGAGGTCGGGTCGAGCCGGACGGCCTGCACGCAGGAATTGACCGCCGCGTGATCCGGAATGTCGAGGAAAAGGATCTGCGCCGCCGTGACGACCAGTATCCATTCGAGGCTGCCGCTCTTGCGCGGCCAGCCGCGCTCCAGCAGCGACGCCAGGCGCTTGCGGATGGTGCCGAGCCGCCGCAGCGAGACGACCACAATCGATCGTGCCAGGGCCCGGTCGCGGTCCGACAGGCCAGTGATGCGCGAATGCCGGATGGCCGCCTCGAATGCCTCATCGAGAGGACGGCCGCTTCCGACGACCTCGGCCAGGGCCGCGGCGGCCGCCAAGCGCGGGGCAAGGCCCGCCGGAAGCTCGACAGGAGCCGAAACCGCCTTGGCGCCGAGCTTCGCCCGCGGGTTCCGGCCCGGCGATTTGAAATCCATGTTCTCGCCCCGCTACGCCAAACCGGAACGAACCGTGGCGGACCTTAGATCCCCTCGCTTGGCGCGAGCAGAGTCAATTTATTGCAAGTTCCGCCAGCTCGACAGCGACCACGTGAAGTGTCTCGCTTCGTGCGATTGCAGGATCGGGAGGCCGACCCTACTTGCCGTTCGAGAAACCGACTAATCAGAACTCGATCACAGCGTTCAGCGTTGAACCAATGATGTCCCGCAAAGGTGGTGGAACAATGGTGAGTTCGAATTCCGACGCTCTTTCGACCCTGGACAGGGCCCCGAAAGGCCAGCCGAGCAGCGCCGCCGCCCGGGCTCTCGCAGAGGCTGAGGAGCGTCGGGCGGCCTCCCAAACCATTGCAGCGCCCCCACAGGAAACCGGAGGACGAGGAGGCCTCGAGCCGGTCCGCTTTGGAGACTGGGAGGTCAAGGGCTTGGCCTCCGATTTCTGAAGCGCCACGCTCGACTCGCAGGACTGCCGGGCGGCAGTTCTGCCAGCCCCTCGTCAGCCGGAGTGCTTGGTTGCGTCCAGACTTCCGCCCACGTCATGGACCGCGGTCTTGACATGATCGCCGACCTCGCGACCGAGATCGCCCAGGCTATCGGCCGACAGACCATGCTGGTTGACGCTCTGCTTTATGTTGTCGGCCGTTCGGCTGGCGACATTCTTCAGTTCCGTCAGTTCGCTCTCGGCGGCTTCATGGGCCGCATGCCGCAGCGACGAACTGGCGCTGCCCATCCACTGGTCTTCCGTCTCCGTGATCGGCAGCGCGGCTCCGAGAGCCGCGCCCACCGCGACCCCGAGTGCCGCAAGAATTAAGGGCTGGTCTTCCAGGAGGCCTGACAATTGCGATGCCGCCTGGCCGCGGGATCTCGGAAGTTTTCTGCTGGCGTTTTTCATGGTGTCACGAGCCGTCTCTGAGTAGTTGCTGATCGTGTCGGCAGCGTTGCGACGCATCGCGCCGACACTGCCGGACAGGTGAGAAGACGTATCCGCCACGTAATCGCGCGTGGCGTCCTTGGCGGAACCCGCCGCCGAACTCAAACTTTCGGCCGCGGACGAAATGCTGGCCTTCGCGCTTTCGAAGAGCGTCGGCTGGCGCAACTGACGCGGGGGCGGCAACCTGTCGCTCGGTCCAAAGCTCGGGCTGCTCGGCCGGGTGGCACTGCGCGCCCCGAAGCCAAGGATCATGGCAATGCCCGCGCCGATCAGAACCGCCGGTATGGGGTGCTCCTTGGCGACGGCATAGATGCTGTCGGCCAACGTCGAGGCGCCGATGCGCGCATTCCCGACGACCTCCTCCATGACGTGTTCCGGCTTTAGGTTGTCGCGCAACTGATCGAGCGTATTCGCCAAACCTGCCCGGACGTCTTCCGCTTCATGCTCGACATCGCTCGATGATTGCCGGTCGGACGTGCTCATCTCACTTGCTCCTTGACGATTTCCGCGTCCTTGCTGAATTGCGTAAGGCTGCGCCGGGGCATCAGATTATCGGCCGAGAGCGAGTTCAAGGCGAAATAGATCGCCACCCCGCCAATCGCCGCAATCACGACTCCGACCAGGAAATAAGCGCCCCAGGCCGGCATGCCGAAGTAGATGAGCAGTTCCACCACGCCGATCAAAATCATGAACAGCGCGGCAAGCATCAGCACCGCAGCGACGAGCAGGATGGCGATGGCGCGAAGGGCTGCGGAGATCTTCTCGCCCAGTTCCGTGCGTACGAGACGAAGTTCTGTCTCGAACAAACTCGTCATTTGGGACAAAGCGTCCGCGAAAAGGGCAGGCGTCGAAGGCCTCCCTGTCGCATCATTCGTCATCGGCTAGCTCCTCACTGGGTGGGACATCACACCCGACCAGGAGTGCGGGATTGGGCGATATTGCTGGTGGCCGGCGCATCGCTTTTCAGGAATCTGGCAAGAATGAAGCCGGCCAGAACGGCGCCGCCGAAGAACGCCACCGGCTGCCGGCGCCCGAAATCGGACAGCGTGCTTACGATCTGATTGAGGTCGCTGGAGCGGATGTCACCCGCGATCCGATCCACCCCGTCGGCTGCGCTCCGGACGAGACGGGCCATCTGCGGACTGGTCTGCTGCAGGTCTCCGGCGGCAGCCTGGGCGGCGCGGGCGACGCCGGCAACAGTGTCGGCGCCAGCCTTCTTCTGCTGGTCGACGATTTCGGAGATCCGCTGGCGAGCCTCGTCGGCCATCGCCGAAACCGTGCTTCGGGCATCGCTCGCCACGCTGGCCGCCTGATCCCTGACCGAGCCCAGGCCTGCATCGGCGCTGCGCTTCACCTCGTTGGCGGCCGAGGACGCCACCGACGAAGCGGACTTGCCCACCTGCGAGGTGAAGTCCGATGCCTTGTTCTTCGCATCCGTTGCCGCTTGCGACAACTGGTCCCCCGCTGGCTTCAGACCGGAACCGAGGTCGTGCTTCGGTTCGCCAGGCTTGGCGCCGAATTCGCTGGGGGATTTGCTCGTCGAGGATCCGTGGTCCGCTCCGTACCCGCTTTTCACCGGATCAGGCATCTGCTCCTCCAATTTCCCACACTGCAAGAACGCGCACCGAGTGGCGGCGTTTCAGCTAGTGAACGAAGCTGGGCGTAAGCAAGTTCCGGATGGCGGCCGTCCTTTAGCACTCGAGCATTCCGCCGGGGAGGCTGCGAGGATCAGGGAAGCAGGACCACCGGTGTCCCTACCTTCACGCGGTCGTAGAGGTCCGTGATGTCGCGATTGCTCATGCGGATGCACCCGTAGGATGCGGCTTTGCCGATCGAGTCCGGCCGGTTGGTGCCGTGAATGGCGTATTCGTCGCCGCTGAGGGTCAGGGCCCGGACGCCCATGGGGTTGCGGGGGGAACCACCCGGAATGTAATTCGGCAGCCACGGCTCCGCCCGCTTCACTTCGGCCGGGGGCGCCCATGCAGGATTGAGATATTTGCCGTCGATCCGCACCGTCCCGCGCCATTGCTTGCCGGGACGCCCTACTGCGACCGGATAGGTGAGCACCTGGCTTTCGCCCAGCACCAGGTACAGGCGCCGCTCCGCTTGGCTGATCACCACCGTTCCCGCCGCATAGTCTGATGCGACCGATCCCGCTGACGCCTGCGCGGGCGCGATAGAGGCCGCCACGACCACGATGGCGGCCAGGAAGATGAGGATGGTGACCAGGAAGTCCGCCCAACCTGGCCGAGGCTGTTGCTCGGCCGTACAATCGAAGAAGCCCATGGCACGCTCCTGCCGGTCCTAAGGCGTGTTCCGGAAACAGACCTGTCCAAAACAATGCCGTAATGGCTGATGGCGTTGCTTCCCTTGAGAATTCTCTAGGAGACACGCACTCGCCGGCTCTGCGCGCAAGCTGGGCGTTCAGGATGAATTCGGAGTTACGGAACCCGGCTAACGATACCTTGCTGCCCGGCAAGCTTATCGAAGGGTGAACGCGCCGCATTCCCGAACGCTAGAATGCGGCGTGATCCGGTTCGAAAGCCCCGGTCCGCCTAGAACATGACGGCGAAATTCGGCACGGGTTTTCGGACGACATCATGCTCGACGGCACTGGAACCGATCACGTTCATGATTTTGGATCGACGCGATCCAAAGTCATCGTGATCTAGCGCCGGTTCGCGATGAGGTCGTCGACCACCGACGGGTCGGCCAAGGTCGAGGTGTCGCCCAGGCTGCCGAAATCGTTCTCGGCAATTTTGCGCAGGATGCGCCGCATGATCTTGCCCGAGCGCGTCTTGGGCAGGCCGGGGGCGAACTGGATGACGTCGGGCGAGGCGATAGGGCCGATCTCCTTGCGCACGTGCGCGACGAGCGTGGTTCGCAAGCCCTCGCTCGCCTCAATGCCCTGCATCAAGGTGACGTAGGCATAGATACCCTGCCCCTTGATGTCGTGCGGAAAGCCCACAACGGCGGCTTCGGAAACGGCATCATGCGCCACGAGCGCGCTTTCCACCTCGGCCGTACCCATCCTGTGGCCGGACACGTTGATGACGTCGTCGACCCGGCCAGTGATCCAGTAATCGCCATCCTGGTCGCGCCTGCAGCCGTCGCCGGTGAAATATTTGCCCGGAAAGGCACTGAAATAGGTGCTCTCGAACCGCTTGTGATCGCCGAACACGGTGCGCATCTGGCCGGGCCAACTGTCCGCGATGGCCAGCACGCCCTGGCATTCGCCTTCGAGCACTCTGCCCTCCTGGTCCAGCACCTGCGGTTGCACGCCGAAGAACGGGCGTGTGGCCGACCCGGGCTTCAGCCGCGTCACGCCCGGCAGCGGGGTGATCATGATGCCGCCGGTCTCGGTCTGCCACCACGTGTCCACCACCGGACAACGGCTATCGCCGACGACCCGATAATACCATTCCCAGGCCTCCGGATTGATCGGCTCGCCGACGGACCCGAGCAGACGCAGCGACGCGCGGCTGGTTGCCGTGACCGGCGCTTCGCCCGCCCCCATCAGGGCCCGAATCGCGGTCGGGGCCGTGTAAAGCGTCGTGACGGCATGTTTGTCGACCACCTCCCAAAGCCGCGACGCGGAGGGATAGTTCGGGACACCTTCGAACATCAGGGTCGTGGCGCCATTGGCCAGGGGCCCATAGAGCGCATAGGAATGGCCGGTCACCCAACCCACGTCCGCGGTGCACCAGTAGACGTCGTCGTCCCGCAGATCGAACACGTATTCGTGCGTCATGGACGCGTAGACCAGGTAGCCGCCCGTCGTGTGCAGGACGCCCTTGGGCTGGCCCGTCGATCCCGACGTGTAGAGGATGAATAGCGGCGCTTCGGCTTCCATCTCCTCGGCCGGGCACTCCTGGCCGACGTCTTTCGCGGCCTCGTGATACCAGACGTCCCGTCCGGCCCGCATCGGCACGCCTGCGGAGGTCCGGGCAACCACGATCATCCGCTCGACGACCCCGGCCTTCTCGGCCGCGGCATCAGCGTTGGCCTTGAGCGGCACCTTGCGGCTGCCCCGCAGGCCCTCGTCGGCGGTGATCAGCACCCTGGATTTGCAATCGACGATCCGTCCCGCGAGCGCGTCGGGCGAGAAGCCACCGAACACCACCGAGTGGACCGCGCCAATACGGGCGCAGGCCAGCATGGCAAAGGCGGCTTCCGGGATCATCGGCATGTAGATCGAAACGGTGTCGCCCTTGCGAACCCCGTTGGCCTTCAACACATTGGCGAAGCGGCAGACCTCCTGGTGCAGTTCGCGATAGGTGATCCGCCGGGACTCACCCGGATCGTCGCCCTCCCATATGATCGCAACCTTGTCGCCGCGCGTTGCGAGGTGCCGGTCGACACAGTTCAGGGCGACGTTGGTGGTGCCGTCCCCGAACCATTCGATCGAGACCTCGCCCGGCGCGAACGAGGTGTTCTTCACCCGGCTGTAGGGCCTGATCCAGTCGATGCGCCTGCCATGCTCACCCCAGAACGCATCCGGATCCTTGACCGATTGCGCGTACATCTCCTCGTACCGTGCTGGTCCGATCAGGCTGCGCTCTTTGAACGCGTCGGGCACGTCATAGATGTGCTGGTGCATGCTTGTGGCTCCTCCCACCCGATTCATCGCGCGAGGACGCCCGAGAGGCAAGGACGAAGCGACAGCCGCCGCTTTCTTTCATTCCAGATGGGCGGCGAAGAGTTTACATCACAGTCGCGGTGCAAGCTCCTCAATTTGCCTATGTTCCAGCCGCACTGCCCTTTGGACGAAGTGTCGGGGACGGCCGTAGCGGCTGACCGCTTCGGGCGGGCCCCTGTCAGGGACAGTCTTTCGCAACCCGCTCGAGCGCCGGCGCCAAGCCGACCAGCGAATAGCTGTCCGAAACACTGCCCCGCGCCATCGGCGCCTTCACGACCATCCGGCCGTGCTTCTTCATAGTGTCGATGAGCTGGCTTTCCTGGGCGGCATTCTTCATCCAGGCATTCTGCCCCTTGGTCACGAGGTCGAACGCGGAACTGCCGACTTCCGCCTTCGCATCGGCACCGCCGTCCTTCAGCGCGACGCCCATAATGACCGAGACCTCGTTCCTGACGCCTTCGCCGGGACGGCTCGAAATGAAAATATATGCCGTCTCCCGCTTCAGCGATGCGGGCGTCCGCTGCTTGGGCTGCGCGAGCGCGTAGCAGATCTTGCTCTTGGCGCCCTGCGCCTCGTAGGCTCCCCAATCGCCGAACGTGCCGACGAGCGTGGGTTTGCCCGGGCTCACCGGCTCCTTGGCCTTCGCCTGGGTGCTTCGGGGATCGGTCTTGGCCGCCTTGGGGCCGGGCTTCTGAGCCTTCAGCGCCGATCCCGATTGGGCCCAGGCCGGCGAGGATACCATCGCGATGGAGAGCACTGCCGCCAAGGCTCGGCGGCCCCGAGTCCTCCCAGCATCCTTCCTCGATGAGCGAAACATGATTTGCGGTCTCCACACCTGGCCAGAACGCGAGGGAAGCTCGCGGATGATTAGAAAAGCGCTAACGCGTTTACCACACCCGCCCGGTGGGGCGAAATTCAGACCGTGCTTGCGACAGTCCGCTTGCCTTCAAGTCGGCATCAAGCGCATGGAAGCAATGTGCGTTTGCTGGGCCAGAGCTGCCTGAGCCGCCGCTTGAGTGAGGGTCGAAATGTTTTCGAACATGTCGCGTTTTCGGGCCGCGCTGATCTTGGTGCTGGGCCTCACCCTGTCGGGCTGTGGCTACAATCACATTCCCACGCTGGAAGAACAGGCCAAGGCAAGCTGGTCGGAAGTCCAGAACCAGTACCAGCGGCGCGCGGACCTCATACCCAACCTGGTCAACACCGTGCAAGGCTATGCCAAGCAGGAGAAGGACGTTCTCACGTCGGTGATCGAGGCCCGGTCCAAGGCCACGTCGGTGCACATCGACGCATCCAACTTGACCGACCCCGAGAAGGTGAAGCAGTTCTCCGATGCACAGAACCAACTGAGCGGTGCGCTTGGCCGGCTGATCGCAGTCAGCGAAAACTACCCCGACCTCAAGTCGAACCAGAATTTCCTGGCCCTGCAGTCGCAACTCGAAGGCACCGAGAACCGCATTGCCGTCGCGCGACGGGACTACATCGACAACGTCCGGGCCTTCAACACGGCCTTGCGCACATTCCCGGACGTGGTCTGGCAGACGCTGGTGTTCCACAGCAAGCCGATGGCCGAGTTCACGGCGACGCAGGGGTCGGAAGCGCCGCCCGAGGTCAAGTTCTGAGCGAGACATAACGAAGCGGCGTGAACCATGGCCGATAGGCGACCGACCCGGACCGCCGACCTGCCGTCCCCGTGGCGAGGCACGGCGGGCCTGCTGGTCGCGCTGCTGGCCGGCCTGATACTGCTGACGGCAGGAGTGGGATCGCTTCAGGCGGCTGCGGGAATTCCAGCGCTGACCGGGCGGGTGGTCGACAATGCCAATTTGCTGTCGGCGCAGTCGCAATCGGCGATCGAATCCAAGCTCAGGACCCTCGAGGAAAAATCGGGCATCCAGCTCGTGGTCGCGACATTGCCCTCGCTCGGCGGCGAGGAGATCGAGCCCTATGCCAACCGGCTCTTCCGCGCCTGGAAGCTGGGCGAGAAAACCAAGAACAACGGCGTGCTGCTGCTCGTGGCACCGGCCGAACACAAGGCGCGCATCGAGGTCGGCTATGGCCTCGAGGGCACGCTGACGGACGCACTTTCCAAGCTCATCATCACCAATGCGATGGTGCCGCGCTTCAAGGCGAAGGACTTCCAGGGCGGCATAGAGCGCGGGGTCGACGACATCATCGCGGTCCTGTCCACCAACTCGGCGGAGTGGCAGAAACGGCCCGATCTGCAGGCAGCAAAGCCGGTCGATTTAGGCGCGCTCGGCTGGGGATTGGTCCTCGCCGGGTTCGTCATAGCTTTCGGCGTGCTCGTCCTGATCGTCTGGATGGCGCGCAAATACGGGGTCCAGGGCGGCCGGAGTGGCGGCGCGGTGTTCATTCCGGCAAGCGGTTGGAGTTCGACGTCCGACAGCGGCAGTTCGGGCAGCAGCGCATCCTCAGGAGACAGCGGGTTTTCGGGCGGCGGTGGGTCTTCGGGCGGGGGAGGCGCGTCCGGCGACTGGTGAGCCCGGCCGAGCACTCGGAGGTGGCTACTGCGCCGCGATTGGAGCGCGGCTCCGCACGCGATCCGCGACGTCGAGAATCGCCGAAACGACGCTTTCGGAATCAGCCCAGTGGGGCGAGTGGCCCACCCCGGGCAGGACCGTGAGCGATGCGGCGCGGACCTCCCTGGCGGCGCGCTCGGCGTGGATCTGCGGAGACACGACCCGGTCGCCGTCGCCCGTCACGATGGCGGTCGGCTGCGTGATGTCCTTCATGCGGGGTCCCTGCTGCGTCACGAAGGCGTGCAGATTGCCGACATCCTGCGCATTGGCGGTGAATTCGGTCGGGCGCAGCAGCAGGTACACCCCCGTGCGCCGGGCAAAATCAGGGGGCGGAGCTTGGGGCGCGAAAACCTCCGCCACCCCGGCCTCCAGGGACATCAAGCCGAGCGGCAGAACAGCGCCATGGGTGAAGACCGGGCCGAACCAGGGTGCGGTGACCGGGCCGTAGTACCAGGCGATCCCCGTAGACCATGGGTAGAGCACGGGAGAGAGAAGCACCAGGCCGTCGGTGAATGCGGGATGGTCCAGCGCGAAATTGGCCGCAAGCGCACCCGACCAGGAATGACCCACCACGATGGCGTGAGTGATGCCCAGCTTCGTGAAAGCCCGCAGCAGGATCTCGGCTTGGCGGGGCGGCCAGGAATCCTCAGCCCCGTCGGGCCTGTCGCTCCAGCCATGGCCGGGCCGGTCGGGCGCAATGACCCGAAAGCCGAGGCCAGCGAGCCGATCGCCCAAGGGCAGCATCACGTCAGCCTGATTGCCGCTGGCGCCGTGCAGCAGAATGATCGTGCCCCGAGACTGCCCGGCCGGCCGGCGTTCGGTGTAATGCAGCCGCGCTCCGCCGCCGACATCCACGAAGCTGCCGGTCGGTGGGTAGGATCGTGCGATCGCGCCGGCCTGCCACCAGGTGAACAGCCAGGCGACGGCCAAAACGAGGACGACCAGAACAAAGGCGTTGCGGATCATCGGCGACCGGGGAACCGATCAGGCCGACAGGCCCCCGCCATCAAAGGTCCCGGCCCTCGACATCCGGCGTCAATTCGTCGACCGCCTTTTGGATGTCGGGGTTCTCCGGATAGATCGCCAATGCCTTGCGCAGCGCCGCCAGAGCACCCTTGTTCATGCCGTTGCGCTTCAGGATGAAACCCAAGCCGCTCAGGGCACCGAAATGGCGCGGCTCGAGCGTCAGCACATGGGTGAGGTCTTCCATGGAGCCTGCATCGTCCTCTTCGAGGAACCGCAACGTGGCCCTCCTGTTCCAGGCTTCGGCCCAGTCGGGCTCAAGCACAAGGATCTTGTCCAGCAAGGCTCCGGCGACATCACGCCGATCGTCGCCCATCGCGGCAACCGCACGCGCCATCAACAAATCGGCGGTGTCGGATCCGGATTCGAGCCAGATCCGCTCGATCACGGCCGCGATGCCACCCGCCTCTCCGGCATCGCTGGTCTTTCCGAGCCGCGCAAACAACCCATCCAGCCGCTCCTGCCTGGTCGGAGCCTTCGGTGGAGACGGTGGCTCGCTGGCCTTCGCCGGCGCGTCATTGGCGGCCGGTATCCTGGCGTCGAGGCTGGGGGTAAGGTCGAAAGCAGGCCCCTGGGGGCCGAACACACGACGGCCGGGCGGCAAGGGCACACCGTGCACCTCGGGCCATGCGGGCAACGGACCCATGTCGGGCTCGGCCGATACACCGGCCCAGCCGGAGCCCGCCAAGACGACGAGAACGACCGAGAGCGATACGCCGATCAAATGCCTGGACATGCCCCCAAGATAGGGCTGGGGCTCTGGATCGTCAAAGCAAGCCGCCGGGCCGGTCCTTCGAACCGTAGGCGACAAAACGCCGCCAAGATCGCTTGGCGGCGGCAACAAGTTCCGACGGCGTCGAACTGCCGTCGACTGCGTCAGCCCTGGCGGGCCTTGTAGCGCTTCTGGGTCTTGTTGATGATGTAGACGCGGCCCTTGCGGCGCACGATCTGGTTGTCGCGGTGCCGCCCGCGAAGCGATTTCAACGAATTGCGGACTTTCATGACACGTCCTCGAAACTAAAGACGGCGGGAAAGCCCGCCGTTGCGCCCGGACATATGCAACATCCGGACGCCCGGATCAACCCGGAACTTGCACGAATTGCGGTGATCTGGCTCGTAAACCAAGCCATCTTGCTCAGATGGGCGCCTCATGGACCTCGGCTGCGAGCGCCGGGGCGACCGCATAGCGGGCCTGGGTACGGTCGGCGATCATGGCCAGCGTAACATCCGGTGCGAGTTCGACGAGGGTCGTCCGGCCTTCCCGCTTGTCGATCTCGAACACGCCGAGATCGGTGATCACCATGTCGACCACCTGCGAACCGGTCAGCGGCAAGGTGCAGCGTTCTAGAAGCTTGGGGTCCTCGGTGCCGTCCTTCGCCTTGGCGGTATGTTCCATCACCACCACGACCTTCTTTACCCCGGCGACCAGGTCCATGGCGCCGCCCATGCCCTTGACCATCTTGCCGGGTATCATCCAGTTGGCGAGGTCGCCGTTCTCGGCCACCTGCATGGCGCCGAGGATGGACAGGTCGATATGTCCGCCCCGAATCATCGCGAAGCTGTCGGCCGAGGAGAAGAAGCTCGTCGTCGGCAGTTCGGTGACGGTCTGCTTGCCCGCATTGATCAGGTCGGCGTCTTCGTCACCTTCGAACGGGAACGGGCCCATGCCAAGCATGCCGTTCTCGCTCTGCAGCTGAACGCTCATGCCTTCGGGAATGAAGTTCGAAACGAGCGTCGGTATGCCGATGCCGAGATTGACGTAGAATCCGTCGCGCAGCTCCTTCGCGGCGCGGGCTGCCATTTCGTCACGCGTCCAGGCCATCAGACATCCCCTCCGGTCGCAGCCGCGGCCGCCCCGCCGGCCTGCCGCTTGCGAACGGTGCGTTGCTCGATCCGTTTGGCGTGTTCCGGCACATGCACGATGCGCTGGACGTAGATCCCCGGGGTCACGATCTCGTCGGCCGCGATCTCGCCTGGCTCGACCAGATGCTCGACCTCGGCCACGGTCAGCCGCCCCGCCGTCGCCATCATGGGGTTGAAGTTTCGCGCCGTCTTTCGATAGACGAGGTTGCCCTCGGTATCGCCCTTCCAGGCGTGGATCAGCGACACATCGGCCACCAGTCCGCGTTCCATCACGTAGGACTCGCCGTCGAACTCGCGCACTTCCTTGCCGTCCGCCACCAGGGTGCCCACACCCGTCTTGGTGAAGAACGCCGGAATCCCGGCACCCCCGGCGCGGATGCGCTCGGCCAGCGTACCCTGGGGCGTGAACTCGAGTTCCAGTTCGCCGGCCAGGAACAGCGTCGCGAACAGCTTGTTCTCGCCCACATAGGACGAAATCATGCGGGAGATCTGGCGGGTCTCGAGCAGCAGCCCGAGGCCCGCGCCATCGATCCCGGCATTGTTGGAGATGCAGGTGAGGTTCTTGGCGCCCGTGTCGCGCAAGGCCTCGATCAGGCTG
Source organism: uncultured Alphaproteobacteria bacterium (assembly GCA_963851175.1). GTDB lineage: Bacteria > Pseudomonadota > Alphaproteobacteria > Rhizobiales > Beijerinckiaceae > Lichenihabitans. The sequence goes on from CAWKNU010000002.1 coordinate 278,861, forward strand.
GAGGGAATGCCGCAAAGGCCGAAGCCGCCGGACATGATGGTCATGCCGTCCCGGATCTGTCCGGCCAGAGCCGACCGCGCGTCGGCGAAAACCTTCTTCATGCGTACCCCGGAGTAAGTTTCCGTTCCCCTACCCCAGCCGCTTTGGGAAGGCGAGCCCCTTTGTGGTGCGCACGAAGCCGGTCAACGAGCCTGCCTGTCCCGCCGCGCAGCCGAACGCACGCTCTCGCGCCACGCCGTATAGATGCCGCTCGCAGCAATGACGGCAGCGCCACACAGCATCGCCGGGCCGGGCACGGACCCGAAGGCCACGAAGCCGAGGGCGCTCGCCCAGATGAGCTGGGTATAGCTGAACGGCGCCAGCAGCGATGCCGACCCGTTGCGATAGGCGTAGACCTGCATCAGGCTGGCCACGGTCGCGAAAAAACCCACCACGCCGCCGATCGCGACCTGCGGCCATGTCGGCGTCTGCCACTGGAACAGCACCATTACGGACAGGATCGCGAACCCGATCAGGGCGGAGTAGAACAAGGTCGTGTCGGGCCGCTCGGCTTTGGCCATCCGGGTCGTGATCGTCGAGGTAGCGGACGCCAAGCTGCCGCACAGCGGGATCAAGGATGCGAGGTGGAAGGCGCTTGTACCCGGTTGGACGATGATGGTTACGCCGGCCAATCCGACCAGGGCGGCCGCCCATCGCCGCAGCCCGACCTTTTCGCTCAGGAACATCGCGGCCATGGCCGTGACGATGACGGGCGCCACGAAGCCGATCGCGGTCGAACTCGGCCACTGGCAAGTAGCGGAACGACACGATGGCGAGGATCGTCGACAGCACGCCGGCCAAAGCCCGGCCGAGTTGCAGGCCCGGTCGCTCGGTCGCCAGTCCTTTCCGGCCGCGGAGCAGAACGGGCGCGGTCATCACGACGAAAACGAGATAGCGCAGCCACGCGACTTCGAGCGGGGGCAAGCTGTGTGTCAGGAGCTTGGCCGCCGTATCCGAGACCGGAAACAGGGCCGTGCATGCCAGCAGCGCAAGCACCGCGACGAGCGTTCGTTCGCGCGCCGGCGTGGCAGCAGCTTCATCGACGGGCACCGCCTTGGGAACGACGGTCAGGTGGGTGTCGCGGGCACCGGAAACGCGCGACCCATTTGGCTGAAGGCGCGCCTTCGGCACCTGCCTGGCGATCCCGCCTTCCAGGTGCGGGCGAACCCGCTTCTCCATGGCAAAAGCCACAACCGATCCCCCGAGCTACGACCAAGCGTCTACTTGGAGTTAGACCGATCGCTTCAACAAGTCGTTAAGCTCTTGGTTGTGCAACGCTGCCCTGCGCTGGACGCATGTTGCAGGCGGGCTTTTGCCAGCGCCGCATTGAACGGCTTCGCTTCAACACCCGACGCGCCGGGTGTGCGACAGCGCTGAGACCACTCCCGCGCTGCTGACCGCAGACGATCAGGCCCGCGCGTAGCGCGGGGCGGCGATCAGGGTCCGGTCGGAGCGGTCGCGGGACAGGTCGATGGATTGCGCTGCCGTCGCCTTCTCCCGCCCGTCCAGATTTTCGACCTTCTTGAGCTCCTCGGCTGCAACCGCAAGGTGACCTTTGGCTTCCTCAAGCTGTTCTGCCAGCTCGACCGCGGAGTGCTTCAGGTTGTCACGACGGACCCCGGCTGCCCGCGCGTAAGTCGGATAAGCGAAGTGAGTTCGGGTCGGAGATGCCGGAGCGCTGTTCCTCGGCTGCGATCTCGCGATCGAGATCGCTCGACATGCGCGTGAAATCGGCAATCATGGCCTCGATCTGAGAGACACGGCGATGCCGCTCCTCGAGTTGGAACCGTTTGAGGCGGATAAGGTGATCCCGCGATTTCACCATGCGAAACTCCAGACGAGGGAAAACTCGACCCTTGTGGACCGTGCCGAATACCGCGAGACCTCGACACCATCGCGCATGGAAGTTGCTTCTTCCTTACCTCCTGCCCTACAAAGAAACCATGGTGGCGACTCGTTCCGCTGCGCGTGCGTAAACGTTGCGTTTACCTGTTTCCTTAACACTGCGACCCTGTCGAGAGCTGACGGTGCACGCCTCCGGGCTTGCTGGCGGCGTCGCCCGCATTGGCGCGACAGCCCTGCTTTCGGCTGGGTTTTCGAGCGGATTGAATGGAATGGCGGCCTTTAGCGTTTGCTCGGTTCTGCTTCGCGCCCGGTGTGCCGGGCCAATCGTGGCAGATCCGCGCGGCGCAACTAAAGATTGGTGAGCGAATGTTTAACCGAGCAAAGTCTGTTAACCATTTGAGGTTAGCATCATGTGATGGCTCGGGTGCTGCGCCGGTTTGTGGCGGCGGCGCCGGATCCCACGGCGGCTCGCGCAGGAGCCAGGCGAACCGAGGCAAGGGTGGGGACCTCTAATGCGCGTTCTTTTGATCGAAGACGACAGCGCCACCGCACAAAGCATCGAATTGATGCTCAAGTCGGAAAACTTCAACGTTTACACGACGGACCTCGGCGAAGAGGGCATCGACCTCGGTAAGCTGTACGACTACGACATCATCCTGCTCGATCTCAACCTGCCGGACATGTCGGGTTACGAAGTGCTGCGGACGTTGCGGGTTGCCAAGGTCAAAACCCCCATCCTGATCCTGTCCGGCCTGGCCGGCATCGAAGACAAGGTCAAAGGGCTGGGCTTCGGCGCCGACGATTATCTCACCAAGCCGTTCCACAAGGATGAACTCGTCGCCCGGATCCACGCCATCGTGCGTCGTTCCAAGGGTCACGCGCAATCGGTCATCGCCACCGGCGACCTCATCGTCAATCTGGATCAGAAGACCGTCGAAGTGGCCGGCTCCCGGGTGCATCTTACCGGCAAGGAATACCAGATGCTGGAGCTGCTATCCCTGCGAAAGGGCACCACCCTGACCAAGGAAATGTTCCTGAACCACCTTTACGGCGGCATGGACGAGCCGGAACTGAAGATCATCGACGTCTTCATCTGCAAGCTTCGCAAGAAGCTGGCCAATGCCAGCCATGGGCGCAATTTCATCGAAACCGTATGGGGTCGCGGTTACGTGCTGCGGGAACCGACCGAAGTCGACGAGCGGATCACCGCTTGACGGCCGACGGTTCCGCTGTTGCGAGAACCGTTCAACCCTAAGAAGCGAGCAGTTTCATCGGTCGACGGATCGCCTCACAACTCCGTCTGAACCGATGCTGCTTTAAGAGGCAGGTTCGGCGTTCGATCGACGTTCCACCCTTGTGGCTCGGGTAGACGCGGCAGCGTAGCCGACTACCCGGAACGCGCGCATCCCGCGCCGGTTTCTCTGAGGCAGGCGCATCGCCCTGCCCTCCCATCCCAGCCTTCAACCCGTCGCGAGCTTCAGGGCCGGCTTTTGGTTTTCCGCCGGCCGGCGCACGAGAACGCCCGGCTGGCGCGGGTGCTGGATGAACAGATCGCTCAAGCCGAGCAGGGTTTCGGCGCCTCCGACGACCAGGTAGCCGTCCGGCGCGATGATGCCGGCCAGGCGTTCGAGCACGGCGCGCGTGGTGGCCGCGTCGAAATACAGGAACACATTGCGGCAAAAGAAGATGTCGCACGGTCCGAAGTCGGCCGGATCACCGAGGAGGTTGAATTCACCGAACCGGATTCGCTCCTGCAGGTGCTCCGCCACCTGCCAATCGTCGCCCACCCGCGAGAAATACCTGAGGAGCCGCCCTGCCGACAGGCCACGCTGCACCTCGAACTGGCTGTAGCGGCCGCGGCGCGCCTTCTCGATGGCCTTGCCGGACAGATCGGTCGCGGTGATCTCGATCCACCATCCAGTGAACTCGCGCGCCATCTCGTCGAGCAGCATGGCGATGGAATAGGGTTCCTGCCCGGTCGAGCACGCGCCCGACCAGATACGCAGCCGCCGCTCTTCCGCCCGTGCGAAATGCAGCGACGGGAACATCACGTCTTCCATGAACGTGAACAGGGGGCGGTCACGGAAGAACGACGTCTCGTGGGTCACCATGGCTTCGACGACGGCGCGTCCCAGCGCGTGGTCGCCGCCCTCGATCCGCTCGGCGACACTGGGCAGTCCGTTCAGGCCCGCCTGCCGCATCACCGGAGCCAAACGTGTCAGGGCGAAATGCTCCTGCCCGGGCTGCAGCACGAGGCCGGCCTGGCGAAGCAGGAAGTCTCGCAAGATGGCGACGGGATCCATCACAGGCCTTCCTGGAACGCGAGCTTCGGAAATTGGCGATGCAGCAGCGCGCCCAGATTGGCGGGCGGCAAAATGGCACTCGCGAGGCCGGCTTCGGCTATCGCACCAGGCATGCCCCAGACCACGCTGGACTCCTCGTCCTGCACCACCACCGAGCCGCCAGCCTCGACGATGGCAAGCGCGCCGGCCAAGCCGTCGCTGCCCATGCCGGTCAGCACGACGCCGAGCGCGCCGGAGCCCAGGGCCTTCGCGGCGGAGCGAAACAGCACATCCACCGAGGGGGTGATCTCCTCGCCGAGGCCCCGCTGGCGCCGCAACACGAGGCGGATACCTGTGCGCGTGACGCGCCAATGCGCGCCGCCCGGGGCGAGATAGACCGCATCCCGGCCGACCGACGCCCCGTCCGAGGCCAGAACGCACGGGCGGCAGGCCGCACGGGTCACCTGTCGCGCCACGATGGGTGCGTAATCGGGCTGGATATGCAGCACGACGACAATCGGCAGGGCTGAAAACTTCGCCAGGCTGGACAGCGCTTCGCAGATCGCATCAATGCCACCTGTCGAAGCGCCGACGAACACGGCCCGCGGCACGGCGCCCGAAAAACCGCGCAGGCGCGGCGCGTCGACGATCGCAGCGGACCTTGTGCGGGAGCCGTTGTGCAGCGACATGGCGTGCAGCCGGGTCAGGCCAGGCCTATCTCTGCGAACTTGGACTGGACGATTTCTCGGTCGAACGGCTTCATGATGTATTCGTCCGCACCGGCGTGCATGGCCCGCGCGATGTGGGCGACATCGTTCTCGGTCGTGCAGAACACTACCTTGGGCCTGCCGCCACCGGGCATTTTGCGCAGTTCCTTGAGGAACGCGAATCCATCCATGACCGGCATGTTCCAGTCCAGCAGGATGGCGTCTGGCATCGTGGCCGCACAAGATTCGAGAGCGACCTGGCCGTTGTCGGCTTCCGCGGTCTGCAGGCGCATTCCCTCGAAGATGCGTCGCGCCACTTTACGGATCACGCTGGAATCGTCGACTACGAGCACAAGGGTCATCGTATTCTCCATCGAAGACGGCCGGCCTAAGCGGCAGGCCGAAGCCCGGTACTTGCGGACGTTATCCCGGTTGCCGGGTTCGGCAGCGCGACAAGTGCCGCAATATCGAGAACCGGAAGAACGCTGCCGGGTAGGCGATAGACCGCTCTAGTCAGCGCGACGCGGGCATCGCTGACGTGCGGCGGCAGGGGAAGCTCCTGGTCCGCAGGCAGCGAGATCACGTCGCCGACATTGTCGACCAGGAGCGCGAAAGCTTCCGCACCGAGTTCGAGCCCGACCGCCAAAGACCCGCGGTGCGCGTAATCGCCCTCGAAGTTGAGACACCATCGCAGACTGAGGGCCGGGATGATCGAGCCGCGCAGGTTGACGAGGCCTAGGATCGAAGGCGGTCCCAGCGGTACGGGGGTGATGGCCCCGATATGGAAGATCGTCTGGATGTGCGAGATCGGCAGGCCAAAGGTTTCGGCGCCGGCCATCACGGTCAGCAGATGCAGCGCCGGCGCCTTGTGCGAAGACTTCATGCGGCTTCTCCCGACAGCACGCGAGCCTCGAGCGCGAAGGATTGCAGGCTGCCCACGCCGAGCACACCGCCGAGCGCATCGACCAGGGCGACCCTGTCGAATTTCGGGACGACGTCACGCATCCCCGCGGCCTCGGCGGCCGAGCGCACCGCTGGCGCGATCACCGCGCCGAGACCCAGGACGGGGATGTTGGCGAAGCGCGCTTCCGATTTCAGGGCGCGAGCAAGGGCATAGCCGCTCATGCCGGGCATGTCGGTATCGGTGGCGACAAGATCGAAGGGCTCGCTGCGGCGCATGGTGGCCAAGGCCTCGGGAGCGCTGGAGGCGACCACAACATCATAGCCGGCCGCTATGACGGCGGGGGCCAGCATGTCGCGGAAGAATGGCCTGTCCTCGACCAGCAACACTCGAGCCCGGCGGCTGTGGCCGCGTGCAAAGGCCTCCGGCCGAGCCCGCTGCATGTAGAACATGATGTCCAGGAATTCCACCGGCAGGCCCATGACCCGGGCCGATCCGACCAGCCCCGGCGAACGGCTGCTGATTTCGATCGTGAGGGGGGCCGTCACGATGTCGATGATCTCGCTGGCGACCAGCCCCATGGGCTCGCCGCTCACGCCGATCACTAGGATGGGCCATTTCCCGTTGGCCGGAACCGGATCTTCCCCGCCCACTGAAACCAACGGCATCATGCACCCGCCATAGGCAACGACGCGCTGCCCATCGAGGCGCTCGATCGTGTCGTCGCCGATCATCTCGATGCGGGTGAGCACTGTAAGCGGGAGCGCCTTGATGGCGCCCGGGCCGGCCCGAAACAGGATCAGCGGCACGGGATCGCGGTGCGAGCCTTCGGGCTCGGGCGTTATGGCCGCGATGCTTCCCTGCTGGTTTTGCCGCGGCGCCAGAAGCCGCGAGAACCCGGCGGCATCAAGGATCAGTACGACGGAGCCATCTCCAAGGATCGTGTTGCCCGAATAGAGGTCGAGCGGCCCCAGGATGGAGGTCAGCGGCTTGACCACGATCTCCTGCGTACCGAACACGAGGTCGACGATGAGGGCGAACCGGAAGCTGCCGACCCGCATGACCACGGCGTGCCGGATCTCCGGCCGAGGCACCGCACCATCGAGGTGCAAAGTCGAGCGGAGATCGCAGGCCGGAAGAATGTCCTGCCGCAGACGCAACAGCAGCGCGTCACCGATATGGTCGACCCGGGCGGCCGAGCTTTCGCCCAGCTCGACGATTTCGGTCACGGTGTTCTGCGGGATCGCGAAACGCTCGGCCGCGATGTCGACGATCAGGGCTGGCGCGATGGCGAGCGTCAGGGGAATTTTCAACGAGAAGGACGTGCCGCGTCCCGTCGTTGTCGCGAGCTCGACCGAGCCGCCGACCGCCTCGATGTTGCGGCGGACGATGTCCATTCCCATGCCCCGACCGGACACGTTGGTGACCGAGGATGCGGTGGAAAATCCGGCGGAAAAGATGAACCGGCAAACCTCGCCGTCGTTCATCCGGTCGAGCTCTTGCGGGCTCGACAGTCCGAGGCCGAGCACCTTTTCGCGGATGCGGGCGACATCGAGGCCTCGACCGTCGTCGGACACCCGGATCACGACCGACCCCGATTCGTGCGACGCCGCGACGTGGATGGTGCCGCATTCCGGCTTTCCGATCGCCACCCGCTCCGCCATCGACTCGAGGCCATGGTCGGCGGAGTTGCGGATCAGGTGGGTCAGCGGGTCACGAATGAGTTCGACGAGCTGCCGGTCGAGTTCGGTATCGGCGCCCGCAATGGTAAGCTCGATGGGCTTGTTGAGCTCGCGGCCAAGTTCGCGCGCCAGGCGCGGGAGGCTGCCGAACAGGCGGTCGAGCGGCTGCATCCGGGCGCGCATCACCGAATCCTGCAGATCCGACAAGAGGCCCGATAGCCGTCCGAGCGCCGCCTTGGTGGCCTGACCATCAGCCCGATCGGTCGTTTCGGACAGCCGATTGCGGGTGAGCACCAGCTCGGACACCAGCGTCATCAGCGTTTCGACCAGCGTCACCGGAACGCGAACGCTGTCGTGGCGCTTGGGGGTGGCGCCCTGCTGGGCCGGCGTTTCCGGCTCGGGGGCCTTGACCGCAGGTGCCGGCGGCTTCTCGGCGAACTGCCTTTCGATGTCGGCCAGTTCTTCGGCCCGAAATTTGGCGTCGCTCACCTGCTCGTCGGATACCGCCGCGATTTCCGCGATGAGATCCTCGTCGTCGCCGATCGGCTCGGCCGCATGGGCGCCAAGCTCCGCCAGGATGAACTTGATGCGATCCACGGTCGCCAACACCAGGGAAACCGTTTCCTGGGTGGAGGGCACCCCGTCGCGGAGTTGCGAGACCAGCCCTTCGGCGCTGTGCGCCAGCCGCTCCAGGCGCGGCAGACCGATGAACCCGCAGGTGCCCTTGATCGTGTGGACGAGGCGGAAGATGGAGGCGATATCGCTCGTGTCTCTGGGATTCTGCTCGAAGCGCACGAGATGAGCCCCGGCAGCCTCCAGATGCTCGCCGGTTTCCGCAAGAAAGTCCTGAAGCAGCTCTTCCATGGGCGCGCCGGCCACTCCGTTCGACTCGCGGAGTGTCGGCCAGAACCCTTAAGGACCCTTGAAAAGACGATTAATGTTGCAGCTTTATCCGGCTGGGCTGAGCAGATGAGAGGCGCCGCCGTGCGCTTCCGCGGACGCCAAGTGCGCGACGGAGCTCGGCGCCGGCGACCGGCTTGGCTTCGATCACGACGGCGTCGCCTTCCAGCGCCACGGTCACGCCCATGCCGACCGCGCGGGCCACCAGCCCCGCGAAGAACGGCTGAATTGCGTGCGCGTCGACATTGCCGGTCTCCGGCGTACCGGCCAGCAGGGCCGCGACCCCATTGGCCACGCGGGCGTTCTGGCCCCTGGACTCGAGCCTGATCGAGAGTTGGTCGTCGGCGCCATCGACACTCACCGCGACCGTGCCCCCGCGCGGAACCGCGGCCGCGGCGATCAGGCAAAGGTTGAGGATCAGCTTCACCTTGTTCTTCGGCATCAGAACGCGCGGCACGTTCCACTCGAGCTTGACCTTGTCGTCGCCGAACAGCCCGCGTGTGACGGCCTCGGCGTCGCCCGTGTCGATCGAGGCGCCGGCCGAACCGGCGGCGCCGAAGGCGAGCCGGCAGAACTGCAGCTTGGCGGACGCCATCGCGGCGCTCTTCTTCACGAGATCCATCGCGAAGGTCCGGGTTTCGGGGTCCTTCTCCTCGTCGAGCACTTCCAGCCCATTGACGATGGCCCCCACGGGACTGATCACGTCATGGCAGACCCGCGAGCACAGAAGGGCAGCCAGATCGAGGGAGTCGAGCGCGAAAAGGGTCATAGGCAGTTTCCGTTGCGACGCGAACGTCCTGAACCGGACGGCACGGATTCGGCTATCCCGAGGGGCGAAGCCGCCAAGCCGTCGGCGAGCCATCGGCGAATCGGGGTTTTCGGTCCGCTCCCAACCTGATAGCGTAACCCGCGAACCATGGGAACGTCGGCCTTCCCCCGGCCGCCCTGCCTGCGCTCCATCGCACCAGTCCTTTTGTTCGGCCCTACCCCTCGCAGTCATGAGCATCATGGGACTTTCCACCTCCCCGATCCCCCTCGAGGACGCGGCGCGCGACCATTGGGCGGAAGTTTTTGGTGCCCTCTGCGTCGAGGCCGGCGCGGCCATCATGGAAATCTACGCCCGCGGCTGCGCAGATCTGCGCATCAAGGCAGACCGAAGCCCGGTCAGCGAGGCCGACGAACTCGCCGAAGCCCTCATCATCCAAAAACTTGCCCGCATGGCGCCCGGCGTTCCGGTGGTTGCCGAGGAAGCCTGCGCGCGCGGCGAGAAACCGCCCGTCGAGTCCCGGTTCATTCTCGTCGATCCGCTCGACGGCACGCGCGAATTTCTGAGTCGCAACGGCGAATTCACCGTCAACATCGCGCTGGTGGAACATGGGACGCCGGTGGCCGGCGCGGTCTATGCGCCGGCGCTCGAGCGGCTGTGGTCGGCGGGGCGGTCCGCCTTTTCGTGCCGCGTCGCGCCCGGCGCCGAACTGTCGGCCGCGACAGGCAAAAAGGCGCTGCGCACGCGACCGGCTCCGCCCGACCATTGGGTCGCCCTGGCCAGCCGATCGCATTGCGACGACGCGACCCGCGCCTTTCTCGAACGCCTGCCGATCGGGGACCGGCGCTCGGCCGGATCATCGCTGAAATTCTGCGTCTTGGCCGATGGCGAGGCAGACATTTATCCGCGCTTCGGCACCACCATGGAATGGGACACCGCAGCCGGAGACGCGGTACTTCGGGCGGCGGGCGGCATCGTGGTGCAACCCGATGGCGCGGCCTTCTCGTACGGCAAGCCGGATTACCGCAACGGCGGCTTCATAGCCTGGGCTGACCCGAAGGCAGCAGAGCGAGAGCGCGGCAAAGCTGCCGGAGCGGTTAGTCTCCGCTGAAGCGCTCTTCGCGCCACGGGTCTCCGCGCATGTGGTAGCCGTTCAGTTCCCAGAACCCGGCTTCGTCCTTCTCGGTAAAGCGCAAGGCCCGCAGCCATTTCGCGCTCTTCCAGAAATAAAGATGCGGCACCAGAAGCCGTGCCGGGCCGCCGTGGTCCGGAGCGATCGCCTCCCCGCCGTAGCGGGTCGCAATCATGGCCTTGCCACTCAGGAGATCGGCGGTCGGGACGTTGGTCGAGTAGTCGTCGAACGAGACCGCCAGCGTGAAAGGACTCGGGGCTTCCTCGAGTCCGGCGTCTCGCAGCAGGTCGTCGATCGTGACCCCTTCCCAGGTCGTGTCGAACTTGGACCACTTGGTCACGCAATGGATGTCGCGGCGCCACGTCGTCCGCGGCAGCGCTTCGAAGGCCTCCCAGCTCCAGCTCTTGCGAGGCCTGGAGCGCTCGTAGAGCACGAAGCGCCATTGCGCCAAATCGATGCGCGGCGTCGGGCCGATCTGCAGCACGGGAAAGTCGTGGGTTTCGTATTGGCCGGCGGGCAACCGCTCGCGCGCGTCACCTCCTCCTGGACGACCCGTGAACCCTCGCGTGACCATGATGGCTTTCCCCTGGCGCAGGATGTTGCACGCGCGCCTGCTTCAGGTGTCGCTCTCGCCAAGAGACTTCCAGACCAGCATGGCGGCTGCAAGATCTTCAAGCGACGCGCCGACGGATTTGAACAGCGTGATCTCGGCCGCGCTTCCCCGGCCCGGCACGGTGCCGCGGCACAGGCCGTGCAGGTCGCCCACCACGTGATCGCGCCCAATCGCTCCACCGCGGAGACCGAGCGCCACGTCCCCGCCTTCGCTCAACGCCCCCGGCGTGTCGACATAGACCCGGGCGCGGCGCAGCGCCTCGTCATCGGCCTCGCGCATGGTGAGATTGAACGCCCCGACGAGGTCGAGATGCGTGCCGGGCCTCAGCCATTCGCCCCGGATCATCGGCTCCTTGGCCAGGGTCGCGCAGGACACGATGTCGGCGGCCTCGACCGCGCCCTGCAGGTCACCCGCCACTTGCAGCGTGATGCCCTTCGGGTCGAGGCTCGCGGCCAAAGCTTCGGCACCGGCCCGGCGGTGGTTCCACAAGGTCACATGCGTGATCTGCCTGACGCTGCGATGAGCTTCCAGCAGGCAGGGCGCGAGCGCGCCCGCACCGACGATCAGCAGACGATGCGCGTCCGAACGCGCCAGGAACCGGGCCGCCAGACCCGAGGCCGCAGCGGTCCGCCAATGCGTCAGGCGCGTGCCGTCCATCACGGCGAGCGGAGCGCCGGTCTCGCCGGACTGGAGGACATAGACCCCCAGCACCGACGCCAGGCCGAGCTCGCGGTTGGTAGGGAAGATGTTGACGATCTTGGTGCCGAGAAAGCCGCCTCGCCCGGGAACCTGCTCGGTCCAGGCCGGCATCAGCAAGTGGGTGGCGTGCGTCTCACCCCCGTGACCGATCTCGTGATGATGGCGCGCCGGACTCTCGCCGGCGCCCGCGAAAGCCTCGCTGAGCGCCTCGATCAGCGCCGGATAAGTGAGAACGCGGTCGATCTCCTGGCGCGTGACGTTCCGCATGAATGCCGATCCGGGCTGGCGTCGCGTCAGGCGTCGTAAGCCGCCAGAGCCGGAAGCCGGGTCCTGCTGCTGTCCTGCGCCTGGCGGGCCTGGATGGTCAATTCGGTCTTAAGCCGCTCGTTTTCGGCACGAAGCTCCCCGGCCTCGGCCTGGGCATGCCGAGCGGCCCTGCGGTAGCGAGCCTGGCCCAACCAGCTCGCGATCCCGCCGATCACGACGCCGACCATGAGCAGAATGAAGATCAACAGGAACAGCGGTGCGACCAGGGCAAAAGCCGGCTCGGCCGGCGAGAACGGATCGAACGAGATCGACACCACCTGCCGGTTGGCGACTGCGAAAGCCACTGCAACGACGGCGATCGGCACGAGCAGGATGGCCTTGAGCAAGCCCTTCATCGAGTACACCTCCAACGCACGATGGTGATGAGCGCGGCCGCTTCAGGCCTGCTGCTGGTTCAGCCGGTCGCGCATTTCCTTTCCGGTCTTGAAGAAGGGCACGGCCTTCTCGTTGACGTCCACGTGGGCCCCGGTGCGGGGGTTGCGCCCGAGCCTCGCGTCCCGCCGCTTGACCGAGAACGCCCCAAAACCGCGCAACTCGACCCGATCACCGCGCACGAGCGCCTCGGTGATCTCGTTCAAGATCGCGTTGACGATCTTCTCGATGTCGCGCTGATAGAGATGCGAATTCTGGTCGGCAATCCGCTGGACGAGTTCCGACTTTATCACCTGCGCCCCCACTTCGACCGACGTTACGCACGCAACGCCGGACGTCGCGCGGATGCGTCCGAGCCACTACTCGCCGCCGGCACCCTGCCAAACCGACACAAGGCCGTCAAGCCGAGGCGCCTCGGCCGACAAGGCCAGCCTGCGGAGGAACGTGCCGGCTGCGGGCCAGCCGCCAGCGTCGGCGGTGGCGGCCGCGAGCGTGAACAGGCCAAACGGTCCGCGGCTCCGGCTCGGCATATAATCGCGCACTGGCAGGCCCTTGGCGACGTTACGGCTGGTTTCGAGCCAGGCGATCGCATCCGCCTCGGTGCCGATCTGATCGATCAGCTTCAAGGGCAAGCCCTGCCGGCCGGTGAACACCCGGCCGTCGGCCACCACGGCCAGTTCCTGGTCCGACATGCCGCGGCGTTGCTTCACCAGGTCCTTGAACCAGGTGAAGCTGTCTCCGACCAGCGAGGCCATCGCGGCGCGGGCCGCATCGCTGGTCGGCTCGAAGCCGCTCGGCGCGGCCTTGAGTGGCGAGGATTTCACGGTCTCGACCTTCACGCCGACCTTGTCGAGAAGGTCGGTGAAGTTCGGATATTGGAACAGCACGCCGATCGAGCCCACCAGCGAATTGCCATAGGCCACGATATGGTCTGAGCCCAGCGCCGCAATATAGGCTCCGGAAGCCGCGAGCGTGTCGACCGTGGCCACGACCGGCTTCTTGGCCGCCACCTTGCGGATTTCATCGTAGATGCGCTCGGACCCGACCGTCGTGCCGCCCGGGCTTTCGATCTGCAAGATCAGGGCGGAGGCCCGCGACGAGCCGACCTCGCGCAGAAGCCGCAAGGTTTCGTCATCCCCGGTGATCAGTCCGCCGATCTTGACCCGCGCGATGTGGGGCGTGAGATCGGTCATCAGATTGGTCCGGCCTCGGACCGCGACGCCGATCACGGCCAGCAACGCCACCAGCACGGCAAGGAAGCGCCAGAAGGTCACCTTCCGCCGCAAGCGACGGCGGTCGACGAGATAATCGGCGGTTGACCCTGAAGGCATCGACATGAAGGGCTTGGCTCCGCGAGGCATCGCTGCTGACGGGGCAGACTTAATGGTCCGGGGTGGGAGAGGCAAGCGACGCGTCGGCTTTCGCGTTCCGCGCCGTTCGTGGGACGGCGGCTCAGGCCAGATCGGCGGCGTAGAGCGCGAGCCCGGACGCCACCGATTGCAGCGGATGGGACGAATGCAGTCTCGCTTCCCCGAAGCGCTCGACGAAGAGGCGCCGCACGGCCGGGACCTGGGAGGTGCCGCCGGTCGTAAATACCGCGTCGATATCGTCGACCCCCAGTCCGGCGCGCGCCAAGGTCGCATCGGCGCTCTCGGCGATGCGGGCGAGATCGGGCGCGATCAGGGTCTCGAATTCGGCCCGGGTTACCCGGGCCGACAACGCGATACCGGCGGTCGCGAAATCGAGATCGGCGCTTTCGGCGACGGACAGGCGCATCTTCACGGCGCTGATCGCCTGGTAGAGCTCGAAGCCGAGATCCAGGTCGATGAAGTCGATCAGCTTGGCCAACCCGTCCGGATCGTCGCCCGAGGCGGCGAGCTTCTTCAATTCCGCCATGGTGCGTGGCGCCTTCAGCCAGGAGAGTTGATGCCATTGGGCGAAGGCTGCGTGGATATAGGCCGGGATGGGCAGGAGCTTGTCGAACGAGCGGTAGTGGGAGCCCTTGCCCAGTTGCGGCGCCACGAAGCGATCGATCAGGCGGTAATCGAACGTATCGCCCGCGATACCGACGCCACCGTGCGCCAGCGGCACGGCCACCGTACGGCGGTTGCGCCGCTCGAAACGGATCACCGAAAAATCGCTGGTGCCGCCGCCGAAGTCGGCCACGAACACGGTCTGGTCCTGCTTGAGGTCGCGGGCGTACCAATAGGCGGCCCCGAGCGGCTCGTAGGCCAGATCCACGTCGCCGAAGCCGGCTTGGCTGAACGATCCCTTCAGCCGTGCCACGGCCAGATCCTCATCCGGACGCTCGCCGGCAAATACCACCGGACGTCCGACCACCACCCCGCCCTGCCCCATATCCATGGCGCTGCGGTCCGGTACCAGATGGCCCAGAAAGGTCGCGATCAGAGCTTCGATCGAGAAGGACTTCCCGAACAGCCGCGTTTCCGCGAAGGCGCGGCTTCCCAGATAGGTCTTGATCGACTGGACGAAGCGGCCATGACCGGCACCGGACAGGGCTCGCTCGATGGCCTGCGGGCCGCCGACATGATGGATCGTGGCACGCGGGATGCGCCCTTCGCTCCAGAAGGCCAGCGCGGTGCGGAAGACGCCGACCGGTCCGGCCGCCGAGGGCCAGGACCAGGCCTCGACCCGCCCGTCGGCGTGGGCCACCGCGACCGCGCTGTTGGTGGTGCCGAAATCGATTCCGACGGCGCGCATGAAGGCTCCTGAAAGCAAAAGCCCGCGCGAGCGTGTCGCGCGGGCCTGAGTAGTTGGATGCAACCGGGGCCGAAGCCCCGGCGGAAGGTGTCAGCTCTGGTTGTCGCGCTGGCGCTTCAACGCCGCACCGAGGATGTCGCCCAGCGATGCACCCGAGTCGGCAGAGCCGTACTGGGCGATCGCTTCCTTCTCCTCGGCCACTTCCAGGGCCTTGATCGAGACGGAGATCTTGCGCGCCTTGCGGTCGAACAAGGTGATCCGCGCATCGACTTTTTCGCCCACGGCGAAACGCTCGGGCCGCTGATCGTTGCGATCGCGGGCAAGTTCGTTGCGCTTGAGGAACGCGGTCAGATCGGTGCCGACGATCTTCACGTCGACCCCACCTTCCTTCACGTCGATGATCTCGCAGGTCACGATCGCGCCCTTGCGCAGTTCGCCCGCACCGGCTTCCTCGCCAGCCCGCGACACGAAGGGGTCGCCCGCAAGCTGCTTGATGCCCAGCGAGATGCGCTCCTTCTCGACGTCGACATCGAGAACCTGCGCCTTGACCATGTCGCCCTTCTTGAAGTCGTCGATGACCTGTTCGCCGGGACGGTTCCAATCGAGGTCGGACAAGTGGACCATGCCGTCCACATCGCCATCGAGGCCGATGAACAGGCCGAACTCGGTCTTGTTCTTGACCTCGCCCTCGACGATCGTTCCGACCGGGAAGTGTTCGGCGAAGCTCTCCCACGGATTGGCGAGCGTCTGCTTGAGCCCGAGCGAGATACGGCGCTTGACCGAATCCACTTCGAGAACCTGCACTTCGACTTCCTGGCTGGTCGAGACGATCTTGCCGGGATGGACGTTCTTCTTGGTCCAGGACATTTCGGACACGTGGATCAAGCCTTCGATCCCCGGCTCGAGTTCCACGAAGGCGCCATAGTCGGTGATGTTGGTCACGCGGCCGGTCAGCTTCGTATCGATCGGATATTTGGCCTCGATGCCCTGCCACGGATCGTCGAGCAGTTGCTTCATGCCGAGCGAGATGCGGTGCGTCTCGTGGTTGATCTTGATGATCTTGACCTTGACGGTCTGGCCGATGGTCAGCACCTCGGTCGGGTGGTTGACGCGGCGCCAGGCGATGTCGGTGACATGCAACAGGCCGTCGATGCCGCCGAGATCCACGAAGGCGCCGTAATCGGTGATGTTCTTCACCGTGCCGTCGATCACCTGGCCTTCCTCGAGGTTGGCCACGATCTCGTGACGCTGCTCGGCGCGGGACTCTTCGAGAACCGTGCGGCGCGACACCACGATGTTGCCGCGGCGGCGGTCCATCTTGAGGATCTGGAACGGCTGCGGCACGCCCATCAGCGGGGCGACGTCGCGCACCGGACGGATGTCGACCTGCGAGCGGGGCAGGAACGCCATGGCGCCATCGAGATCGACCGTGAAGCCGCCCTTGACCTGGTTGAAGATGATGCCTTCGACCTTTTCCTGCTTCTCGAAAGCCTTTTCGAGCTTGACCCAGCTTTCCTCGCGGCGCGCCTTGTCGCGCGAGATCACGGCCTCGCCGAGCGCGTTTTCGATGCGCTCCAGGTAGACCTCGACCTCGTCGCCGAGGCCGGGGGCCTCTTCACGGCCGTTGCTGGTGAATTCCTTGAGGGCCACGCGGCCTTCGGTCTTCAGACCGAGGTCGATGACGGCCACATCCTTCTCGATGGCGACAATGATCCCCTTGACCACCGTGCCTTCGAAAGCTTCGTTCTTGCCGTAGCTCTCGTCGAGCAGAGCGGCGAAATCATCGCGCGTCGGCGCGCCCGATGAACCGGATGAAACAACTGCGGACATTCATTCTCCTGAAAAGCCCGGAGCTTCCGGGCTGCACCGGCGGTTGGTGTTTAGGGGTGCTTCCTGGCACCGGCGATCCCCGACCAGGGGACCAACCGCCTTGAGGGCGGGCCGGCGCTTGGGCCGGCACGAGAAAGCAACGGATTTCGGCTGGTGAAATCCCTGGCTCCTATATGAGGATGCCCGGACTTTTCCACAACCGCGCCGCCCATAGCAGATGGCGCGAAGGCGAGCAAGAGAGAGCGAGCGGGATCACTCGTAGGGTCCATGTGAAAACACAGGAGGCGAGCACCATCGGGCCTGCCTTTCATCCGTCAGGGCAGGAGATACCCGCCCTCTATAGCCACCCCTTAGCCGGTCAGTCCGCACCGGCGTTCGCTTCCGCGGCCGGTGCGTGCATCGGTTCGGCGGCTTTGCTCCCGGCGTCGGCTGTCTTCTTGTTCACCCCATCCCGGAACAGCGCGTAGCGGGCGCGGGTGGTCATCAGGGTCTGGAACCAGGTCGTCAGGTCGTCCCAGGGATCCTTGACCGTACCCAGGCCCGAAATGAAGGCCACCACGGTGCCGACCTCGGTCTTGCCATTGACTACAAGCCAGCCGCCCATGCCGAGGATGCCCGCGATGCCGAGCTGATGGCATAGGTTGGTCAGGAAGTTCATCGAAAACTTGAACTTGTAGACACCCATGTTGAGCGCAAACACCTTGGCAAATCGGGCATCCTGCCGGGCATGCTTGTCGATGCCGGCGTCGCCGTCGACCACCGCTCCGCCGGCCGAGCGAAGCATCGCGATCCTGAGCTTGGCGCGACGGGTCACGGCGCGCTGCATGAGCGGTATGAACACGAACTGGGGCACGAAAACCGCTGCGATGACGAGCGTCATCAGGGGCTGGATGAACACCAGATAACCGCCCACGCTGAGTATTACGCCGGCCTGCATCACCGGCTCGGAGACGGACTCTCCCATGAAGGCGCCGATCGGCTCGCTTTCGGCGATGACCATGGACACTTCCGTTCCCTGGTCGACGCCGCCCGCGTGAGCGCGCTGGGAGTTCGCCTCGACCTGGTTGACGAAGGACCGCAGGGTACGGACCCCGTGCTCGGAAACCCAGCTCCGGTAGAGGTTGAACAGGAGCTTGATGGAGCCTTGCAGGAGAACGACCGCCGCATAGGCCAGAACGAACCAGGGCACGGAGCGGAAGCTGCCGCCCTTGAGCGACCGGTCAATAACGCGCCGCTGGATCTCGATCGGCACCGTGTTGAGGACCGCGACGAGGCCGGACAGAACGCAAAGCCAGACCTGGTCGCCGCCGCTCAGCCGCCAGACGAGCCTGTAGAGCCCCGTCGGCAAGCCGCCCTCAAATGCCTCGGCCCTGCCGCGGTCCTCCCGCCAAGGAGACGGCCATAAGCTGAAGCCTCTCCTGCGTCGCATCGCGGGGCCGTTTCTTGCGCCGGGTCCGGTCATCTTGCTTTCTCGATCCGGCGTACGGCAAGCTTTGCCTGGCCCGGGCAGGTAGCGGTCCTGACTTGCTTGGCGGCCTTGCCGGAACGGCCAGTCGATCACCCCCCCGGCGAAGAGCGCCCACCACACGAACACGGGCTGAAACAGCAGCCGCGGGCCGTGATACCACCAGGACGAGGGGATCGAGGGTATGTTCACATTGTCGATCGCGTGCTTGATGTTGGCCGGAAACACGCAGACTGCATAAAGGGCCAGCATGACCCCGGCCCACCAGCGCAAGCGCCGCGTCACCAGCGCGACCGAGCCGGCGAGTTCGCAAAGACCGGTCAGGAGCACGACGTTGCGCGGCTGCGGCACCCAGTCCGGCATGATGGGCAGAAAGGCGTCGGGCCGGGTCAGGTGAACCACGCCAACCCCGAAATATGCGATGGCCAGGACCACGCGCAGCCCCTGCCGCAGACGCGGGCGGCCCGATGGGTCCGAGGACACGGCATCGTCCTTCATGTTTCCACCAAGCCGGCGGAATTGCCGGAACTAAGGCCGTGGCCACGCGGCAGCGCAAGATAGGCCGTCGAGCGCATCTCGTGCAGGCGCGAAACGGTACGCCGAAACTCGAACGTCTCCCGCCCGTCCTCGGCCAGGTAAAGCCCTTCGGGTTCGGTGGTCGCCGATGCGATCAGCTTGACCCGCTCGTCGTAGAACGTGTCCACCATGGTGATGAACCGCTTGGCGAGATCGCGCTCCGCCGGTCCGATGACCCGGATGCCATCGACGATGATCGTTCCGAACGCGCGGGCGATGGCGAGGTAATCGGTCGAGCCGAGCGGAGCCTCGCAGAGCGCTGCAAACGGGAATCGCGCCACGCTGCCGACCGCTTCCGGGATCATAATCGCACGCCCGAGCAGCGGCAGCGTGCCTTCCGTCCCATGCGGGACCCCGGTCAAGGCCAGGAAGACACGGTCGAGCGCCGCGCGAGCGACAGCGTCTGCCGGGCTGAACCAGACCGCGGCTTCAATCAGCTTGCCGTAGCGAAAGTCGCGAGCGGCCTCGAGCCGCACGACCTCCATCTCGGCCTCAAGCATGGCGATGAAGGGCAGGAACAGAGCCCTGTTCAACCCGTCAAGGTAGAGGTTCTCGGGCTCGACGTTGGAGGTTGCGACGACCGTGACATGCTCCGCGAACAGGGCCTTGAAGAGCCGACCCAGGATCATGGCGTCGGTGATGTCCGTCACGGCGAATTCATCGAAACAGAGCAACTGAGCCTCGGCCGCCAGGGCGGAGGCCACGGGCGCGATGGGATCGTCGCCCTTCTCGGCCCCGCGCTTCTTGCTTTGCCGCCATACATGGATCCGGACATGCACATCGGCCATGAAGGCGTGAAAATGGACCCGGCGCTTTTGCGTGACGGGCGCTGCCTCGAAGAACAGGTCCATGAGCATGGTTTTCCCACGCCCGACATCGCCGACGATATAGAGCCCGCGCGTGGTGTGTCCGTTACCGTTGAGGCCGAAGAGGCGGCCCCAGCCATTCTGCCGCGCATTGCCGTCAGCCAGGCGACCCGAAAGGTCGTCGAGCTTGGCCGCCACCTGCTCCTGGGCGGGATCGCGCTGAAAATCGCCGCGCGCCACCTTGGCGCGATAAAGATCGAGAACCTTGATCAAAGCCGGTCCGGTTGCAGGCAGGGACGATGCCGGAACCGGCGCGCCGCCCTCGTTGTGGTGCGGCCATGGAGGCCGGTCAAGAGCGGGGCTCGGGGCTCTTACTTGACGGTGGTAAGGATTTTCCTTACTGCTTGGCTGAAGGAGAGGCCGATGATCACCAGCAGACTGACCAGCAAGGCCCAAACCACCATACCTCAGCCGGTTCGGACTGCGCTCGATGTCAAGGAGGGGGATCAACTCGCCTATGTGATCGAGGGCAACCGAGTCGTCGTGAGCAAGGCGCCTGATCAGCGGGCCCTCGAAGATCCGTTCCGGACCTTCACAGAATGGGATTCCGAGATCGACCGGAAAGTCTATGGCGACCTTTGAGCAAGGCGACATCGTCCGCGTGCCGTTTCCTTATACGGACCGCAGCATCCGCCAATTTCGACCCGCGCTCGTGCTCTCTGATGGAGCGCGCGGAGACGGTTCCCTTCTGTGGGTTGCGATGATCACGAGTTCCGAACACCGCACTTGGCCGGGCGACGTAATCATTGACGCCCCGATGACTCTGACGAATCTTCCCGCACCATCCATGGTCAGAACCGCCAAGATTGCCACGATCGAGGTGAGGGATGCCACGCGTCTTGGTCGATTGGGCTCGGCAGGGGTGGGACTGGTCAGGGCGCATCTAAGCTCAGGTCTGAGGCTTCCGGGTGACGGTCTTCAGGCCTGAGGGGCCTCCACTTCGGGCACCACGCCGCCGACTTGCGAGAATTTGAGGCAAGGTCACCGGGCGAAAATCCTGGGCATCGACCCCGACGTCGTATTGCTTCGGAATCGGGGTCAGCTTGGCATGCGAGTGGCCATGCAGGTTGAGAGCGCCCCGGCCCATGTCGTTCCAGGTCCTGAATGCGTAATGGCACAACACGAGCTGGCGGCCGTCGACGGTCAGTTCCGCATAGTGCCCGACCGAAGCCCAACCCGGCGCCGTGATCGTCGCCATGTCGTCGTTGTTGCCGATCAACAGGTGCTTTTCGCCGCGCAGCGCCCGCACGAGCTCGGCGACGCGGGCCGGGCCGGGTCCCAGCGCGAAATCGCCTAGGTGCCAGACCGTGTCGCTCTCCCCCACGACCTCGTTCCAGCGCCCGACCAGAGCCGCGTCATGCTCCTCGAGGGTCGCGAAGGGGCGGTGGTCGAAGCGCAGGACGCGCATGTCGCCGAAATGGGTGTCGGAGGTGAAGAAGACGGTCATGGTCCGACGGGGCGGAGCCCGTCACATCTTGATCTGCAACTTGACGTCGGCGGCGCGGCCCTCGGCGGCGCGTTCGAAGGCTGCGATCGAGTCCTTGAACGCGTAGGTGTGCGAGATCAGCGGCTTCAGATCCACCTTGCCGGAGCCGATCATGCTCAGCGCGCGATCGAACACGTTGGCGTAGCGGAACACCGTCTCGATGCGGACTTCCTTGGCGGCGGCGGAAACCACATCCATCGGCACCGGATCCACCGGCATGCCGACCAGCACCACGCAGCCGCCCGGGGCGAGGAAGCCCGAAGATGCCGTCGAATGCCTTGGGCGAACCGCTCGCCTCGAAGACGACGTCCGCACCCCAGCCCTCGGTTTCTTCAGCCACCGCCTGGGCAAGCGGCCTTTCGCGGATGTTCACGGCCGTCACGCCCGGATAGGCAGAGGCGATCTTGAGCTTTTCCGGCAGGAGGTCGGCGATGAGCACGCGCGAGCACCCGCCGGCGATCGCCGCCAGGGCAACCATGATGCCGATCGGCCCGGCCCCGATCACGACCCCGAGATCGCCGGGCGTGATCCTGGCCTTGGTCGCGGCCTGAAGGCCGACCGCGAACGGCTCAACCATAGCTCCCTCGGCGAAGGACACGTTGTCGGGCATCTTGAACGTGAAGGCGGCCGGATGGACCACGGTCGGGGTCAGGCAGCCGTGAATCGGGGGGGTGGCCCAGAAGGTGACGCTCGGATCGACATTGTAGAGGCCGAGCTTGGACGCCCGGGACTCGAGGTCCGGAATGCCCGGCTCCATGCAGACCCGGTCACCGGGCTTCAGGCCCGTGACCTTGGCCCCGACCTCCAGAACCGTACCGGCCGCTTCGTGGCCGAGCACCATGGGTTCCTTGACCACGAAAGGGCCGATCTTACCGTGGGTGTAATAGTGAACGTCGCTGCCGCAGACCCCGACCGTGTCGACCTCGATCTTCACATCCTTCGGGCCGACGGTCTGCGGAAGGTCGATGTCCCGCAGCGACAATTTTCGAATGCCTTCGAGTACCAGCGCCTGCATGAAATTCTCCCGATCACCTTAGCAGGATCATTGCCCTATCGGGGCGAGGTCGCGCCAGCCCCATTGTTGCGCCAAGTCGAGGCAGGCGCGCCAGTGCTCGACGCCGTCGGTCGTCGACAGGCTGCGCAAACAGGCCGCCGATGACGCATGTGCCAGCATCAGGGCGTCATCGAGCCCGAAGTCCTCGTGCAGCGCCAGAAGAAGCCCCGCCGCAAAGGCGTCCCCTGCCCCATTGGCTCCGACATAGGCGGTCGCTGGCACCCGCACGGAAGGTTTGCGCCACTCGGCGCCGTCGCGCGCCACCGCGATAGCCCCCATGGTATAGTGCACCACGACGCAGCCCATACGCCCCCGCTCGAGAACATGGCGTGCGGCGGACAGGCACATCTTTTCGTCGGTGATGCCGGCCTTGACCGTGGTCATATCGGCGATGGCGCCGATCTCGGCATCGTTCACCACGAGGTAGTCGAGCTCGGCCAGGCACGGCCGGGCGAGTGCGCCGATCCTCTCGGCCGCGACGGTCGCGAGCTCCAGGTTGGTGCGCAACCCCGCGGCCCGGGCGGCGCGAAGCACCGCCACCCAGCCGTTGAGATCCGCGCCCCAGGGGACATCCATGCGGCGATGCACGCCGGGGAGCCCCAGGTGAAGGATGCGCCCTGTTGTCGTCGCGAAATCGAAATGGCCGGGCGTCAGAAGCGCGCTTGTTCCTTCATCGAAGATGTGGGTGCGCCGGCCCGAGCGCTTCGAGCTATAGGCGTCCGTCGAATGGGTTCGGGCCTCGTCGGTGACGGCAAGCTGGGCCACCCCGATGCCGTGGCGCTCCGCTTCGGCACGCAGGAACCGGCCTTCCTCATCGGCTCCCACGAGACCGATTGTCTCGACCGGCATATCGGGATCGAGTTTGCGCATGTCGATGGCGAGGTTGCAGGCCGAGCCGCCGCCGCGGATCTCGAGCCCGGAGGTCGGCACCGACATGTCCTCTTCGGGCCAGAACTCGATGGTGCGGTTGCGGTCGACGCACCAGCAGCCTCCGGTCACGAAGCCCCGTCTTGCCACACCGGACCTCCCTGTTCGAGCAGCAGATCAAACCTGCTTCAGGACGGACTCCGTAACGAGGATGTCGTCCTCGATGGGCCGAAGCGGCTTCATGCCCTGGCGCTGCATCTCGCCATGGTAGGCCTTCACGGCCTCCTCGGGCTTCACGGCGCCGTCGGCAACCTGGCGCATCATGGCCACCATCGCGCGCGGCAGCTCCGCCAAATTGATCTTGCGCCCGAACAGCGCGACCCGCGCGCCGTACTTTTCTGCCTGGAACAGCAGCTCGAAGCAGTCCCGCGTCGTTCCGGCTCCGCCACCGAGCACGCCGACGATTACGCTTGGATCGAACGCGGCCAGCTCCTCCATGGCCTTGGGCCCGTTGAACGGGATTTTCAGGAACTGCGGGCGTTCGGCCTCCGTCAGGCCGGCGAGGCAGCGCAGGAGGACATCGTTGACGAAGGCCGGAACCTGATCGGGCGCGATCCCGCATTCGACATTCGGGTTGAAGACCTCCAGGAAATACTTGAAGCCGAGGGCTTCCGCGTCGCGCCGGAAATCCGTGAAGGCAAGCAGCGATGCATAATCGCCATCGAGGTCATTGTTGAAGGTGATCGAATAAAGTCCGAGGTCGGTGCCCCCGGCGTTCTCGCCGAACCCGTGCATCACGCGGGACAGGGATGCGGAGCGGAACGGGCGCGAGGGCGCCTTGCTGTAGGTCGCGCCCCGGCACACCCAGACGTCGGTCGTATCATTGGCCCGTATCGCGGGCTTGACGCCGACATTGCGGAACACGCCCCGCTTGGCGAGCGCCTCGAGGTTCGAGGCCGACAGCAGCATGATGTCGACGATGTCCTGCTCGACCACGAGCGCGATGTCGTCCAGAAACTCGGGCCGCGTCTTGTAGCGTGTCCAGGTCCCGTCGTTGTCCCGCTTGGGGCCTGTCGACGTCAGGCTTGGCCCCATGTCGCCATCCTTGGCGTCCGCGATGATGAAGTCGGCCTTGGTGTATTGGCCGGCACGGATCCGGGCGAGCTTGTCGTCGAGGCGGGTCATCTCTTGTCCTTGGGCGGTTCGTTCCGCCGCTTATGCAAGCATCGCAGAAAAGCGCAAGAGCGGCCAAGCCCGGAGGGCGTGGCTAGAACAGCTTCAGCAGGAGCGGAACCAGCAACGCCGTGACAACGGCGTTCAGCCCCATTGCGATGCCCGCGAAAGTGCCGGCGATCGGGTCGACGGTAAAGGCCCGCGCAGTGCCGATTCCGTGTGACGCAAGCCCGACCGCAAAACCCCGTGCGGCGTAGTTCCCGATGCGGAGCTGGTTCATCATCGGCGTGACGATCACGGCGCCCGTGATGCCGGTGAGCAACACCAGAACAGCAGTGAGCGAAGGCTCTCCGCCCAGTTGCTCCGAGATCGCCATCGCGACGCCGGCCGTGACCGATTTCGGGGCGAGCGACACCAGGATCGCATGGGGCGCTCCCAAGGCCGACGCGATGGCCACGGCGGACAGGATCGCGATCACCGACCCGGCCAGCAGGGCCACCATCATGGGTACGAAATAGCGCCGCACCATGGCAAGGTTCCGGTAGAGCGGTACCGCGAGCGCCACCGTGGCCGGCCCGAGCAGGAAGTGAATGAACTGCGCGCCGTTGAAATAGGTGCGGTAATCGGTGCCCGAGGCCAGCAGCATCGCCCCGAGCAGCGCGACCGCGATCAGCACCGGATTAACCAGCGGGTGACGGCCCGACGCGCGGGCCAGAGCATCCGCCGCAAGCCAGGCCAGAAGCGTCAGGGTCAGCCAGAACAAGGGCGCGGTCGACAGGTAGACCCAGAGGCCGGCGCTCGTCATGCCGAGTCCTCACCGCCGCCACCCATGAGGCGGTTCACGCCAACGAAGACCAGAACCGTCACCAGCAGGGTCAGCACGGTCGAAACGACGAGGGCGGCCCCCAAGGCGAGCGCCTGCTGCCGCAAAAGCCCCAGATACTGCACGACGCCGACGCCGGCCGGCACGAACAGGAGCGCCAGGCCTCCGAGCAGCCCGTCCGACACCCGCACCACATCGGTGCGCTCCCAGGCGCTCGGGTCCCCCGGATGACGTCGATGCACGAGGTGCAAGGCGAGCACCACGAGCACCAGCCCCAGCACCGGCCCGGGTACGGGCAAGCCCAACCCGCGAGCCACAACCTCGCCGACGAGCTGGCAGGCCAGGAGCGCCGCGAAGCCCCGGATCATCGGGGCGGTTTTTTGGCCGTGAAGGAGGCGGTGCCCATCTTTGCCAAACGGCGGAGACACGGCGCCCTGCGGATGCGAGCCATTGCCGCGTCTAAGATGGCGCGCCCTGCCCTCATACGTCGAGGTTGGCTACGCTGAGGGCGTTTTCCTGGATGAATTCGCGCCGCGGCTCGACGACATCGCCCATCAGCTTGACGAACATGTCGTCGGCCTCGTCCATCTCCTTGATCTTGACCTGCAGCAGCGAGCGGACGTTGCGGTCGAGCGTGGTCTCCCAGAGCTGCTCGGGGTTCATCTCCCCCAATCCCTTGTAGCGCTGGATCTGGCTTATGCCCTTGCCGCCGGCCGCCATCACGGCTTCCACCAGAGCACTCGGCCCGGCCACGACCGTGCTGTCGGCCTTGCGGACGAAGAGCGCCGGCTGCCCATAGATCTCCCCCAGGGCGGCGCCGTGCTCGTCGAGCCGCCGGGCCTCGGCCGAAGCCAGCAGCCCGGCATCCAGCACGGCCGCGTCCCGCACGCCGCGCAGCGTACGCGTGAACACATAGCCGCCGTTCTCGATCGAGCCCTCCCAGCCGCGTTCGGTCTCCTCCGCCAGCGCATTGAGCCGCCCGGCGATCAGTTCTGCCAGGGTCGCGGCTTCCTCGTCCCCCAGTACCGACAGCGGCTTGAGGCCGCCCGCAATGGCGGTCTGCTCGACGACCTCGCGGTCGTAGCGATTGTGCAGCTGCGCCAGGATCGCGCGGATCAGACGCGCCTGATCGACGGCGGTGCGCAGATCGCCGCGAGCGCGTTCTTCACCCGAGCGGAGCCGCAGCACGGCCCCGTCCAGGCCGTTTTCCGTAAGATAGTCCTCGCGGGCCCGCTCGTCCTTGAGATATTGCTCGGACTGCCCGCGCTTGACCTTATAAAGCGGAGGCTGCGCGATATAAATGTGACCCCGTTCAACAAGTTCTCGCATTTGCCTGAAGAAGAACGTGAGCAGCAGCGTGCGAATGTGCGAGCCGTCCACGTCGGCGTCCGTCATGATGATGATCTTGTGATAGCGCAGCTTGTCCGGGTTGAAATCGTCCCGCCCGATGCCGGTGCCCAGCGCCGTGATCAGCGTGCCGATTTCCTGGCTGGACAGCATCTTATCGAAGCGCGCTCGCTCGACATTCAGGATCTTGCCGCGCAGCGGCAGCACCGCCTGATACTCGCGGTTGCGGCCCTGCTTGGCCGAACCACCGGCCGAGTCGCCCTCGACCAGGAAGAGTTCCGCGAGCGCCGGGTCCCGTTCCTGGCAGTCGGCCAGCTTGCCGGGCAGGTTGGCGACATCGAGCGCGCCCTTGCGCCGCGTGAGTTCGCGCGCCTTGCGAGCAGCTTCGCGGGCCGCGGCGGCTTCAGCGACCTTTGACGCGATGACCTTGCCGTCCGCGGGGTGCTCCTCGAACCATTGCCCGAGCGTCTCGTTGACGATGCTTTCGACCACCGGACGGACCTCGGAGGAGACCAGCTTGTCCTTGGTCTGCGACGAGAACTTGGGGTCCGGCACCTTCACGGAGAGCACGCAGGTCAGCCCTTCGCGGCAATCGTCGCCGGTCACGTCGACCTTCTCGCGCTTGCTGACGCCCGATCGCTCTGCATAGCCCGTCACCTGCCGGGTGAGCCCGCCCCGGAAGCCGGCCAGATGGGTGCCGCCATCACGCTGCGGGATGTTGTTGGTGAAGACCAGCACATTCTCGTGATAGCTGTCGTTCCACCAGAGCGCGACCTCGACCACGATGCCGTCCCGCTCGCCCCGCATCAGGAGCGGCTTGTCGATCAGCGCGCTTTTGGCGCGATCGAGATAGCGCACGAAAGCTTCGAGCCCGCCCTCGTAGAACAGCTCTTCGCGCCGCACCTCGGCATGGCGCGAATCCGTCAAGACGATGCGCACGCCGGAATTCAGGAAAGCCAGTTCCCGCAGCCGATGCTCGATGGTGCCGTAATCGAACTCGACCATGGTGAAGGTCTCGGTCGACGGCAGAAAGGTCACTTCGGTGCCGCGTTTGGGAGCTCCGTCGAGCTCGGGCGCAGGCCCGACTACCTGCAGGCGGTCCACGGCGTCGCCGTGCTTGAATTCCATGTAATGTTCAGTGCCGTCGCGCCAGATGCGCAGCTTCAAGGACGAGGACAGCGCATTGACGACCGACACGCCGACACCGTGCAGTCCGCCCGAGACCTTGTAGGAATCCTGGTTGAATTTCCCCCCGGCGTGCAGCTGCGTCATGATCACCTCGGCGGCCGATATGCCTTCCTCGGTGTGGATGCCGGTCGGGATGCCTCGGCCGTTGTCGGTGACCGTGCAGGATCCGTCGGAATTCAGCGTTACGGTCACCAAGGTGGCATGGCCGCCAAGCGCCTCGTCGATGGCGTTGTCGACCACCTCGTAGATCATGTGGTGCAGGCCGGAGCCGTCGTCCGTGTCCCCGATATACATGCCCGGACGCTTCCGAACGGCATCAAGGCCGCGCAGCACCTTGATCGAATCGGCACCATATTCGTTCGGCACGGGTTCGGGGGCAGCCGAGGCAACAGGTTCAGCCATCGTATAAGCAACTTTCTTCGACCCTCGGGTCGACTCCACCATAGGGCAGCCCAGCCATTGTCCGCGGACGCCACTCTGGCTGGGAATGCCCGATTCGATTTGAGGGGGGCAGCATCCCTTCCATCTGAAACGCTTCGAAGCGGATCATGCGCAATCGCGACCAAACTGTCGCAAGCGACTCCGATTGCTCCGGCTCTCCGCCGCACAATCGGCCTCGTTTCCGAACCCTATCAGATCAGCGAATCGGTCACGCAAAGGGCGTCGGCCCCTTCGTCATATAATGGTTTCGGGGCCGTCGTGAAAGGCCAAGCTTGCTGTCAGGGCGAGGCCTCTAGCATCGGAAGCACGTTTTCGCCGCCCCCAATCTGCGGGTTGGACGGCGCGAAGCCCTGGGCGTTCTCACGGGCCGAGACGATCGAGCGCGCATCCGCGAAAGCCTGCGTGATCGACGCGTCTCGCCGCAGCGCCTGATTGAAGAAGGCGTCGCCGAAATAGGTCCAAACCGCGCCGGGAACGCAGCCGAAGGACGGGTGGGTTGCGTCCGCGGCCGTGATGACCAACGTGTCGGAATCGGCCAGCGCCGCATAGGTGCCTGCATAACAGGCCGAAACGACCAGCACCTTGTGCCGAATCGGGCTTGTGGCCAGCAGCTGGGCAAGTTCCGCAGGCGGCACCAGCCCGGTTCGGCCGCCACCTTTCTCGGCAATGCCCTCGGGCGACCCATGCGAGGTCAAAACCACGAAGAGCAGGTCACGCTCCGGATCGAGCCCGCGCCCCGCGGCCGCAATCGCCCCGGCAATGCCGTCCGGCCCGGCGACGAGCTTTGCGGTCGAGTTGGCCCGCACGACCACCGGGCCACCATGGCCGTAGCGCGCCGCCAGCACCTTAGCGGCCCCTCTGGCTTCGGACGAGAATACCGGGTCGCTCCAAAGCGCCAGCGCTGCAACACCGGACCTGAAGCTCTCTTCCGCAAGAGCCTGCAGGGGCAACAAGAACAGCGCTACCAGCGATGCGGCGGCGATGCCGATCCCTCGTTTTTCGCACATTGAGGAGCTCTCCTCGCGCAAGGCTCGAGCCTTTCGCGTTCCACGGAGCGAAACGCTAATCAAGAGCACCCGTCAACGCCTATGCTCCGGCTCTGGTCCGAGGCCTTCCCGACGAAAGCGCCGGATCTGAGGTAAATGTACGTTACGCTCGCCTTGACACCGTCCCGACCACATACCTATGGTGCGGCCGCCTGCGACGGGGCCCTCCGGCCTTGCTTTCGCGGGTTTTTGGCTGATCTTTCACCAAAGGTATTAATCGCGAAAGGGAGCGCGCAGACCACGACATGGGCCCCCCCGAGGACGGCGACGATGCGGCCCAGCGGGCCCGTCTCAAGGATTTGTCGAGCGCGCTCGACAGCCACCGGAAGACCTCCGCACCTCAGGCCGATCCGACCGGCGTTTCCTCGCCCGCAGGACTTGGGCAGGCCGTCAATCTCGGCTTTCGAGTCATGTCGGAGTTCGTGGCCTCGGTCGTAGTAGGCGCGGTGATCGGCTGGGCGATCGACCATTGGTTCGGCTCCTCGCCTGTCGCACTGATCCTGTTCATCGGATTAGGCACGGCCGCCGGCTTCTGGAACGTCTACCGAATCGCGGTGGGTTCGTCGGGGCGTCCCGGCGGACGGTAGAGTTGTGATGCTGCGGGTGCAGGCCCTGCGGCATCTTGAACGTGCCCCCCGGGGACGAGCGAAACACGAGGTTGGGACGTGCCCGAGAACGCGATCGATCCGATCCACCAGTTCAATGTCGAACGGCTGATCAATTTCCATCCCATGGGCATGATGGATGCGTCGTTTACGAACGCGTCGTTGCTGATGGTGATCATCCTGGGCTTGATCACGCTGCTGATGATCGCCGGCACCTCGCGTCGTTCGCTGGTGCCGGGCCGGCTGCAGGCCGCGGCCGAGATGTCGTATGAATTCGTCGCCAATACCGTCACAAGCACGGCCGGGCAGGAAGGGATGCGCTTTTTCCCCTTCGTGTTCAGCCTGTTCATGTTCGTGTTCTTCGCCAACATCCTCGGCTTGCTGCCGTTCAGCTACACGGTGACGAGCCAGATCGTGGTCACCTTCGCGCTCGCGGTCCTGGTGATGACCGTGGTCATCGTCTACGGTTTCGTCCGGCACGGGCTCCATTTCCTGAAGCTGTTCGTGCCGTCCGGCGTGTCGCCGGTGCTGCTGCCCTTCATCGTGCTGATCGAGGTTATCTCGTTCGCGGCCCGGCCGATTTCCCTCTCTGTGCGTCTTTTCGCCAACATGCTGGCTGGCCACATCACGCTCAAGGTCTTTGGCGGCTTCATCGTTCTGCTGCTTGGGGCCGGCGGCGTCGCCGCCCTGCTCGCTCCCCTCCCCCTTATTGGCATCATCCTGCTGACGGCACTCGAACTGCTCGTCGCCGTCCTGCAGGCCTATGTGTTTGCCATCCTGACTTGCGTCTACCTGAATGACGCAATCCATCCGGGTCACTGATAAATATCCGAACAACATATAGTGCCCGAAATTTACAACCGGAGTTGAACATGGATCCCACTACCGCCAAGGAAATGGCCGCCGCTTACGTTGATGCGGCAAAATACATCGGCGCCGGCCTTGCGGCGATCGGCATGGGCGCCGCGGCAATCGGCGTTGGCGCCATTTTCGGGAACTTCCTGTCGGGCGCGCTTCGCAACCCGTCGGCTGCCGACGGCCAGTTTGGCCGTGCCTTCATCGGCGCCGCGCTGGCGGAAGGTCTCGGCATCTTCGCGTTCCTCGTGGCGATCCTGCTGCTGTTCGTGAAGTAATTGCGATCGGCCGGCCTTCGGGCCGGCCACACTTTGTTGGTTTCAGGAGCTTCCATGGCTGCCCCCGATCCGAATGCCGTCATCGCCGGTGCCGAGAATTCGCCCGACCTGGTGAACCCGGCCGGAGTCTTCCCGCCGTTCGATGCGCATAATTTCGTGCCGCAGATCGTCTGGCTGGTCATCATCTTCGGGGCGCTATACTGGCTCATGTCGCGGGTGGCCTTGCCCCGTGTCGGCGGCATTCTGGAAGCCAGAAAGTCCCGCATCGACGGCGATCTCGCCGATGCGGCCCGCATGCAGGAACAGGCGGCGGCCGCCAGTGCCGAATACGATTCCAAGTTAAATAGCGCCAAGACCCGGGCCCAGGCCCTGGCCCAGGAAACTCACGACAAGCTGCATGCCGAGACGGAGGCGAAGCGCCACGCGCTCGACGCCGAGCTCAACCGCAAGCTCGCTGCCGCGGAAGCTCAGATCGCCGAAACCAAGGCGCGGGCCATGACCAACGTGGAGGGCATCGCGCGGGATGCCGCGAGCGCCATCATCGAGCATCTGACCGGCCGCACTGCCTCGCCGGAGGCGGTCGCTGCCGCCATGGCTGCGGCAAAGACGAACTGAAGGGCCAGCCAATGCATTTCGACGCCGAGTTCTACGTAGCGGTCGGTTTTCTCATCTTCGTGCTGTTCCTGGGCTATCAAGGTGTACACAAGCAGCTGACCAAGGCTCTCGACGACCGCGCCGGCCGGGTCGCCAACGAGCTCGGGCAAGCCAAGAAATTGCACGATGAAGCCGCTGCCCTGCTCGAACTCGTTCAAGCGCAAGGCGGCAGCGGCCGAAGCCGAGGCGGCCGCGATCGTGGCGCAGGCCAGGCGCGAGGCAGAATTGATGGCCCGTGAAACCGAACTGCGCATGGCCGAGTTCGTGGCTCGCCGCACCAAGCAGGCGGAAACCAAGATCGCCATGGCCGAATCCCAGGCCGCCACCGATGTGCGGGCCGCAGCGGCGGATGCTGCCGTCAAAGCCGCGGAGATCATGCTTCGGCGCGACCCCCAGGGCACCGGCGCTTCCGACCTTGTCGCTGGCGAAATCAAGCGCCTCGCCGATCGCCTGCACTGAACGGGAATGGGCACCGGCTGCTGCTCAATGAATAAGGCCGAAACCAGCGCTGGTTTCGGCCTTATTGGGTAAAATGGATTTTTTGACCGGCGGATTACATCTGCGCGTGAGCGACCCTATAGATCACGTCGGCGACGAGAATCGCCTGGAACACCACCCAACCCACAGCCAGAAGGCCAATTCGAAACTGCGTCACGTAAGACCTCCGCGCTCGCTCTCTGCAAACCACATCCGCTTGGTTCGGATAACGGTTAACAAAGGATCAAGTTCCCTGCTTCGGGCGCTCCAGTCATTTATACCGCACTTTATGACTGGAGCGTGAGCGGTTCGAGACAACAAAGAGATTGACCTAACCCGAGACTAACACGCGCGCCAAGGCGGCCCGGGCGTGCGGTTCACACCCGGGGCAGCCAGCGGCGCGGTCTTCAGCCCCGCCCGTGGATCAGCAGCGCCAGCCCATAGCCGATCGCACCTGCGATCAGCAGGGCAAGCAGCGGATTTTCCTCGACCTGGTGTTCGATCACGTCCGTGCCCTGCCGAAGATAGCGGCCGGGATTGTTGTAAGCGTCCTGGGCCGCATCCGAAGCGCTTCCGGCTACGCCGCGTACCGCATCCTGCGCACGGCTTACATATTCGCCGGGGTTGTTGTACGCCCGCTGGGCGAAATCCGTCGCGCTGCCGGCAGCGCCGAGCACGGCGTCCTTGGCCTGACCGAGATATTCATCCCGCTTCTCGAAGGCGTTGTGCGCCATGTCGGACGCGGAACTGGCCGTGTCGCGAATGGTGTCCTTCGCCTGCCCGAGGACGTTCTGGCCCTTGCCTTCGGCCTGCCGGAAGCGCCCCTCCAACTCGGTCTTGTTGTCACCGGTCAGGTTGCCCACAGCGCCCTGAACTTTGCCGCCAACTTCCTTGGCTGCACCCTTGAAACGATCCGTGTCCATTGTTGTCTCCCTTGGACCCACCTGCCGAAAACTATCCAGCGGGGCCAAGGTTCCGGTCTAGGCCAAGTCAAGGCGATAAAGCCGGTTCCCATGCCGGGCGCGGCTCGATCAAGGGCGACTGCCGTTAGGTTTAGCCGCGGGTACCGCGCTTGCGCGTCCGAGCAGGCGCCTTGGCGGCGGGGGTCGCCCCGTGCTCATCGAACCCAACGAGAATCGTGTAGTCTTCATCGGCATTGGTCTGCAGCAGTGGTACCGTCAACGGCTCCGGCACCAGCGTGAAGTCGCCCTCGGTCTGGCCTGACGCGACCGTGGCAGCCACCTGGTACAGTTTTGCCACCGCGGGCTTCTGGTCGCTTTCGCGACGGACTGCGATTCGGACCGGGATGGAGAACGTGCCGGGTGCGCCCGCCGGTCCAAGCAGCACCCGCCCCTCGACCCCGACCTTGATCACGATCTCCTTGCCGGCTCGCGAACATTCCCGAGCGACGTCCCCCATCGAATATTGGTAGCGCACATTGTCGTTGCTCTGGTCGGCACCGTTGTAGACCCGAATCGATGCGGTTCCGTCCAACACCTCGATGGGGGGGCATCGCAGCGGCTCTTCCTTGTTGCCCGCTACCGTCGCAACCGCCGCAGGATGGGTGGTGTTGAAAGCGAGCAGATTGCCGAGCGCCGAGCCGGAGCCCCCCTTCGAGGCGAGGAAATCGTCCCCGCCCCCCGCGCAGCCGGCCAGAGAGACGGCGACCAGGCACATCGCCGCTCCAAAACATGCAACCACCGCTCGTTTCATTCCACGCTCCGCCTTGCACGTTCCGGCGTGCCCCCGATCCCCACCACGCGTGCGGGTCAGGGAAGCTTTTCGAATCCGTCCTTGAAACCGGTCAGGGTCATCGGAATGCCTATACCCTCTTCCGGGGTCTGAAAGATGATGAAGGTCGCCGTCGTGCCGTTGCGCAACTGGTCGACGAGCTTGTCCTCCATGGTGACCTCGGCGATGCAGCCTGTCGGCAGACATCGCACAAAGCCGGCCCGGCCGATGTCGGCTTGGTCGACCTTCAGGCCCAATCCGGACGGCAACAGGACGCCCAAGGGCGCCACCACCCTGAGAAGCCGGCTCTTGCCATCCGCGGTCTTCAAGACGATTACCACCAGATTGACGTTGGGCCGATCCTCGGCGGCAACGCTCTGAATCAGCGCGCATTGCTCGCGGCTGGCGCCGGGCGGAGTTTCGCACCGCATCTCCCAATCGCCGTATTTGGCCTTGACCACCCCTTGCGCCACGGCCCCATTGGTGGTGCCGCAGAGCAGAACGAGCCCTAACCCCAGGACCGATCGAACCCCATGGATGGCGCCCGAACGCCATGCCCGCTTCGCTCGCATCGCGCTCGCCATTCCGTCTCCAAATCCAGGCCGAGCTGCCCGGTACATCGCGATCACACCGCGCCACCCTGCACTGGGTATCGGTCGCATGCTGTCCCGCCCCATCTCTCGGCTGCGTAACAAATAGGCCGCGAGTGTCAAGCCGATGCCGGAGCCCCGCACGAGGCCATGGCTCCGTGCAGACCCGGGCATGCCGGCGCAGACCTGCCCCGCCGCTCGATCACCTGACCGCGCCGGCGTTCGCGGGTGCGCCGTTGAGTGCCGCAAACACCCGCGAGGGCGTCGCCGGCATGTCGATGTGGATAACACCGCCGGCGCGATACAGCGCGTCCACCACGGCGTTCATCACGGCTGGACAGGCTCCGATCGTGCCGGCCTCCCCGGCGCCCTTCAACCCGAGCGGGTTGGTGGTGGACGGGATGTTGCGGGTCTTGAAGTTGATGAACGGAACGTCGGCGGCGCGTGGCAGGCAGTAATCCATCAGGCTCGCCGTCACCAATTGCCCGTCCGACCCGTAGACCGTGCGTTCCAGCAAGGCCTGCCCGACTCCCTGGGCCACGCCGCCATGCACCTGTCCGGCAAGAAGCAGCGGGTTCAGGGTCATGCCGAAGTCGTCGCAGATCGTGTAGCGCTCGACCGCCACGATGCCGGTCGTCGGATCGAGTTCGACCTCGCACACATGCGTGCCGTTCGGGTAGGTGGCCTGCGGCGGGGTGTACTCCTCGGTGGCGGTCCGGATCTGTTCCGTGGCGCCCGGGAGCTTGGCGATCTGCTCGTAGCTGATCGCCCTGTCCGTACCTGCGACCCGCACGCCGCCGTCAGCAATCTCGAGGTCCCCTACGGCGGCCTCAAGTTCTTCCGAAGCGAGCTCGGTCAGCTTGCGGGCCAGCGTGTCGGACGCCCGCGACACCATCGCGGCCCCGACCGGAATGGAACGCGAGCCGCCCGTGCCGTGACCGGTCTTCACCCGGTCGGTGTCGCCCTGCACGACGCGTACGCGTTCGAGCGGAACATCCAGATATTGGGAAACGGTCTGGGCATAGGCGGTGGCATGGCCTTGGCCATTCGACTGCGTGCCGACCAGAACCGTGAAGGTCCCATCCGGCTCGAGCGCAACGGACCCCTCCTCGCCATCGCCCCAGGCGGTGCATTCGATATAGCTGGCGAAGCCGATGCCCCGAACGGTTCCGCGCTTCTTGGCATCCTCGGCCCGCCCCGCAAAGCCGGAATAGTCGGCCGCGGCCAGCGCTTCGCGCATGGCGCCTTCGAAGTCCCCGACGTCGTAAGTGCGATCGGTCTGGGTCTTGTAGGGCATCTGCGAGGACTTGACGAAATTGCGGGCCCGCAATTCTTCCCGCGGGATGCCGGTCTCGCGGGCGCAGGTATCCACGAGTCGCTCCAGCACATAGGCGGCTTCAGGTCGCCCGGCGCCTCGGTACGCGTCCACTGGAACCGTGTTGGTATAGATCCCGCGGCAGCGCGCATGCACCAGCGCGATATCGTAGGTCCCGGTCGCCATCGTGGCCCCGAGCCAGGGGATGTAGGGCCCGAACTGCGACAGGTAGGATCCGAGATTGCCGAGGATGTCCACCCGCATGGCCAGGAACCGGCCGTCCTTGTCGAGCGCCATGGAGGCCGTGGTGTAATTGTCGCGGCCCTGGGCATCGCCCAGGAAATGCTCGGACCTGTCGGAAACCCATTTCACCGGGCGGCCGGTACGCTTGGCGGCAACCAACAGCAGCGGGTATTCGCGGTACACGACCGCCTTGGTGCCGAAACCGCCGCCGACGTCGGGCGTGATCACGCGCAGCTGTTCGGGTGGGATCTTCAGGATGTTCTCGCTCAGCGAAGCGCGCAATCCGTGGACGCCCTGGCTGCTGGTCGTCAGCGTATAGCGGCCCGAGCTCGGGTCGAACTCGCCCGAAGCGGCACGCGGCTCGAGATAGTTGGCGACCAGGCGATTGTTGACGACGGTGAGGCTGACCACCTTGGCGGCCGACGCGAAGGCGGCATCGGTCCCGGCCTTGTCGCCAAGTTCCTTTTCATAGGCGATGTTGGTGGGCTCTTCGGCCCAGATCGAGGGCGCCCCAGGCGCGATCGCGTCCGTCACTTCGACGACCGCGGGAAGCGCTTCGTACTCGACCTCGACGGCTTCGGCCGCCTCGCGGGCCATCTCGATGCTGTCGGCCACGATCATCGCGACCGCATCCCCGACATGGCGCACGGTTCCATCGGCCAGGATCGGATAGACCGGCTGCCGCATCATGCTGCCGTCGGTATTGTCCAGCGGCGCCAGGCAAGGCAGACCACCCAGATCGGAAACGTCGGCCGCGGTCAGGATGAGCTTGACGCCCGGCAGGGCCGCCGCCTGGGCGGTGTCGACGGTGAACCTGGCGTGAGCGTGCGGCGAGCGCAGGAATACCGCATGCAAGCTGCCGACCCGCTCGACATCGGCCGTGTACTGCCCCTGCCCCGTTATGAATTTCGCATCTTCGACCCGCTTGACCGGCTGACCTATTCCGAACTTCATCGGTTTCATCAAGGGTTCCTCTGGCTTTGACGATCTGCCG
Organism: uncultured Alphaproteobacteria bacterium; assembly: GCA_963851175.1. Classification (GTDB taxonomy): domain Bacteria; phylum Pseudomonadota; class Alphaproteobacteria; order Rhizobiales; family Beijerinckiaceae; genus Lichenihabitans. Next base: position 315,751 of record CAWKNU010000002.1, read on the forward strand.
GACCTTGCGGCGGCAAACGGTGCCGCTCCCAATACCACGCTCGGGGCAAGTTGGTACCCCGTTGCATGCGTCTAGGAGCGGCTTTGGCGTGCAATATGGGCTCGCACGGAGGCGCTACGGCGCGCAGGATAGACGATGTCAGGATGCAGGGCTCGTCGCCGCCGCTAGCCAACCGCCTCCCGGGGCCGCGCTGCCGCCGCAGTTCCGGCCCGGATCACCTCGTCGCGCCGCTTGCGGGCCAAGGCCGCCTCGCCGCCGGTGGTGACGTGATAAAGGTCGAGTGTCTCGAACTCATCCGAGCGCGGCGGCTCGATCGCGGTATCGGTGTAGGTCATGCGGTCCGGTGCCGCGAGGACCTCCTTCAAGGTGGCTTTGGAGCGCCGATAGAAGCTCCAATATCCAGCCACCTTGCGCAGCGTCTCGGCCCAATAGCGCGGGTAGAACGCCAGCGGGCTTTCGATCGGAAGCGTGCTGCGGCGATCGAGACGGGACTTGCGCCGGAACGCGCCACCCTCGAGCGGGTGCACGTTCTCGTAATCGATCATCAGCTTGAACCACATGATGGTGGACAGCGTGGTTCCGGGCCGACCGATAGGGTTGGCAGCGGCCCGGCGCAGGATCGTGCGGATGTGGTCGGGCGTGTAGAAAGCCTCCCAGGCAGCCCGATAGGCCTCTTCCCACTCGGAATCCGACATGGTCGCGTGGTGCGAGACCCGATGGTTCAGATCGTATTTGTTGACGTCGGGATCCATCCAGACGCCCTTCGCCAACATGGTCTTGTGGTCCTCCGAGCCCGGCAAGGGTGTCAGGAAGAAGAACTCCAGGATGTCCAGCGGCAGTTCGCGCTTGATGATCTCGATGTCGCGCAGGATCGAGGCCTTGGTGTCGGCCGGAAAACCCAGGATGTAGCCCGCATAGGTGATGGCCCCGTGGGTGCGCCACTTCTGCAGCATATCCCGGTATTCGGTGATCTTGTTCTGCCGCTTCTTGGCCGCGATGAGGTTGTCGGGGTTGATGTTCTCCAGCCCGATGAACACCCGGCGCACCCCGGCAAGGCCCGCCTTCTCGATGAAGTTCGGGATCTTGTGGCAGAGCGTGTCGACCTGGATCGTGAAGCCGATCTTCAGCCCCTCCGCGCGCAGTTCGATCATTTTGTCGAAAAGCACCTCCCAGCGCGAGTTGCGGGCGAAGTTGTCGTCGGTAATGAAGAACCGCTTGATGCCCTGGGCGTAGTTCTCCCGGATGATGTGCTCGAGGTCCTCCGGCGAGCGAAACCGGCTCTTGCGTCCCTGCACGTTGATGATCGTGCAGAACGAGCACTGGTAGGGACAGCCGCGGCCGAGATCGATGCTGGAGAGCGAGCCGGAGGTTCGCTTGACATGGGTGCGGGGCAGGATCGGCGGCGGCTCGCCTTCGAGCGGCGGCAGATCGTCCATGTAATTATAGATCGGCTGCAGCCCGGGCCCGGCGGCATCGCGGATCACCTGGTCGAGCCGACCGCTCTCCGCCTCGCCGGCGAAAAACGAAATGCCCAGGGCCTGGGCGTCCTTCATCTCGGCCGGCATCTCGGGCAGCATGGCGAGGCACCCGGAGACGTGGAAGCCGCCAATGCAGACCGGATAACCGGCCGCCATGAAGGGCTTGGCGAGATCGACGGCGCGCGGAAACTGGTTCGACTGCACGCCGACGAGACAGATGAGGCCCCGCCCGCCCGCCTTTTCGATCATGCGGACGATGCGCTCGGGACGGGTGCGGCGGTTGGTCTCGTCGAACGTGTGCAGACGAATGTCGACGTCAGGGCCAAGCACCTGCCGCCGAACCAGGTCTTCGGCGAGCCCGTTCATGCAGGCCAAGGTGTTGGACGGAATCGCCGACCGGTACCACTGGATGGGGTATCCGTCGTCGTCGTAATGCGTCGGCTTTATCATTACGACGTTAAAAACGCCGCCGCGTGGCCCGGGGATCTGTTCCATTCTGAGACCTCTGACTGGAGCCACTCTTAGAGCGTGCCGACCTCAATATCAAAGCCGGAGGTTAGCCGGTCGGTCCGCCCGACCACTCGGCTCCGGCCAAAAGTTCGCGATCGGGTTCCGATCAGGCCCTTTCGATGCGCCCCGGACGGACTTCCTACGCCGCCCGGCCGCGACCCACTCAACCGACCGCGACCTGCGGCCGGGCCGTGACGGCGCTCGCGGCCCGGATCGCCTCGTCCCGCCGCTTGCGGGCGAGCGCGGCTTCGCCCCCCGTCGTCGCATGATAGAGCGACAGTTCCTCGAACTCCTGGGTCTCCTGCGGCGTGATGGCCACATCGGTGTAGCTCGCCCGGTCGGGTGCGTCGCGCACCTCCTTCATGATGGCCTTGAACTGCAGGATTGTGGACCAGTAACCGCCGAGCTTGCGGACGCTTTCGCGCACCATCCGGGGGTAGAACGCAAGCGGACTTTCGATCGGCAGGCCAGGGCGGCGGTCCTTGCGGAATTTGAGCCGCAACGCGCCGCCTTCGAGCGGATGCAGGTTCTCGTAGGCAATCATCAGGTGGAACCAGAGCAGCGTCGAGAGCAGCGACTTCAGGTAGCGCAAGCGGTTGACGCCAGCGCGCCGCAGTATCGTCCTGATGTGATCGAGACTGTAATAGGACGCCCAGGCCGCCCGATAAGCCTCTTCCCATTCGGAATCAGACATCTTGCCGTGATGCGAGACGCGGTGGTTGAGATCGTATTTGTTGAGGTCCGGATCCATCCAGACGCCCTTGGCCAGCAGATTCTTGTGGTCTTCCGAGCCGGGGAGCGGCGTCAGAAAGAAAAATTCCAGCAGGTCGAGCGGCAACTCGCGCTTGATGATCTCGACATCGCGCAGGATGCTTTCCTTGGTGTCGGCCGGAAAGCCCAGAATGTAGCCCGCGCAGGTCAGCGCACCGTGGTCGCGCCACTTCTGCATCATGGCCCGGTATTCCGTGATCTTGTTCTGCCGCTTCTTGGCTGCGATCAGGTTCTCGGGATTGATGTTCTCGAGCCCGATGAAGACGCGGCCGGCACCGGCGCGCGTCGCCTTCTCGATGAAGTTCGGGATCTTGTGACACAAAGTGTCGACCTGGATGGTGAAGCCAAGCACCATCCCTTCTTCCTCGCGCAGCTTGATGATGCGGTCGAAGAAGGCTTCCCAGTCCTTGTTGCGGGCGAAATTGTCGTCGGTGATGAAGAAGCGCTTGACCCCCTGGGCGTAGTTCTGGCGCAGGATGCGTTCGAGATCGTCGGCCGTACGGAAGCGGCTCTTGCGGCCCTGGACGTTGATGATGGTGCAGAACGAGCACTGGTACGGGCAGCCGCGTCCGAGATCGAGGCTCGAGAAGGTCCCCGTGGTTCGGCGCACCTTGGTGCGAGGCAAGATCGGCAGCGGCTCCCCGTCGAGTGCCGGCAGGTCGTCCATGTGATTGTAGAGCGGCGCCATCTTGCCCGCATAGGCGTCGCGCAGAACCTCGTCGAGGCGCCGGTCCTCGGCTTCGCCGGCGAACAGCGAAATGCCAAGCTCCTGGGCAGCACGGATCTCGGGGGGCAGTTCCGGCAGCATGGCGATGCAGCCGGAGACGTGGAAGCCGCCGATGCCGACCGGCAGCCCGGCGGCCCGGAACGGCTTGGCGAGATCGACCGCGCGCGGAAACTGGTTCGACTGCACGCCCACGAAGCACACGAGGCCACGCCCGCCGGCCGTCTCGATCATGCGGATGATGCGCTCTGGGCGGACCCGGGTGTTTGTCTCGTCGAACGTATGGAGCCGGATCTGGACATCGGGGCCGAGCACCTGCCGAGTGGCCGCATCTTCGGCGAGTCCGTTCAGACAGGCCAGGGTGTTGGACGGGATCGCCGAGCGAAACCACTGGATCGGGTAGCCTTCGTCATCATAATGCGTAGGCTTGATCATCACGACGTTGAAGATGCTGCCGGCGCCGCCGGACCCTGAGACCTGCTGCATTATGACCTCTCTGGCTCAGGACATTCTAAAGCGTGTCGACATTCATTCAAAGCAGCAAGTGCAACCGCCCTACTAACCACTTGACCGTCGCTTGGCGCCGAGGGCGAGCAATTCGTGTCGGCCCCGTCAAACCCATCATAGCGAAAGCGCGTAACGAGCAGAGGCGATCACCATCGCGACCATTATCAGGGAGCCCACATGCTGCTTCGCAAATCCGGCGAAGACGTCATCGCCATTCCCCAGCCCAGCCATTCCTGGCTCTCCGGCCAGATGGCGCGGGCCTGGGGCAACGAGCGTTTCGCGCGCCCGGAGCCGCATGCCGAGTTCTGCCTCGGAGCCGAGCAGCACGACCTCGGCTGGCTCGGTTGGGAACTGGCTCCCGAGCTCGACCCCGACACCGGACTGCCGCGGGAGTTCATGCGACTGCGACCGCCCGACCATGTGGCGCTCTGGACGGATGGGGTGAGGCGCGCCCGGCTGTACGGCAGCTATCCGGCCCTGCTGGTGTCGCTGCACGCGGAAACCATCTATTCGCGCCACTTCGATTTCGACGCGGCCACCCCGGACGACAGGCGCATCGTTCGATCCTTCCTGGATGATCAGCGCGCGTTTCGCCATGGCGTGACCGCCGCGCTGCATGCCGACAAGCGCTTGGCAGCCGTGACGACCGAGGACGTGCTCGAACATAATCGGCTGCTGGTTGCGGCGCTGGATTGGATGTCGCTGCAGATCTGCTGGGGCGTTACCCAGGAGGCGCGCCTGCCCGAGGTTCCCGTGACCGGCGAGGAGAGGGTCGAACTCACGCTCCGGCCGGGTACACGTGTGGCGGAGACCGTTGTGGTCGATCCCTGGCCCTTCGCGGTGGATCAACTCGAGGTTCGGGCGGAGGGTCGTTTCCTCAAGGGTCGGTTTGCAAGCGACGAGGCCCTGCATTCGGCGCTCAAGCGCGCCGATCCGAGGCTGGTCACGACGATACTAGTGCCCAACCCCGACTCTTGACCGCGACCATTGTTGGCGTCGGACTACATCCCGCTAGCAAATGGGCATCGCGGCCTAAATCCCACACCTCTAAAAAATTTCAGTTAACGCCTTCAAATTCGATTTGGTTCCCCATAATCTCGAAAATTATCTCTAAAAGTGGGGTGGCCCGTGTCAACCTTCCACATCGAGATCATCAAGCCGTCGCACTACGACAAGGATGGCTACGTTATTCAATGGCTGCGGGCGTGGATCCCGTCGAATTCCATGGCGTGCCTCTACTCGATAGCACAGGACTGCGCAGGCCGCCGGGCTTTGGGCGACGACGTCGCGATCGAGATCGCGGCCTACGACGAGATGAACATCAAGATCCCGATCGGGCGCATCGCACGCACGATCAAGCGTCCCGGTCACGCCGGGCTTGTCTGCCTCGTGGGGGTCCAGTCGAACCAGTTTCCGCGGGCCATGGCCATCGCGAGACAGTTCCGGCAACGCGGCGTCGCGGTCGCGATCGGCGGCTTCCATGTCAGCGGCGTGCTCTCGATGCTGAAGGAATTGACGCCCGAGTTGCAGGAGGCAGTCGACCTTGGCGTTACCCTCTACGCCGGGGAAGCCGAGGAGCATTTCGAGGCCTTGCTGAAGGACATCTACGCCGGCCAGGCCCAGCCGCTCTATAATTACATGGACGATCTGCCGAACCTCCAGGGACAGACCATCCCGTGGCTGCCGCGAGATATCGTCAAACGCTATGATGGCGTGATCTCATCCTTCGATGCCGGGCGCGGCTGTCCCTTCCAGTGTTCGTTCTGCACGATCATCAACGTCCAGGGACGCAAGTCGCGCTGGCGCGATGCCGACGATATCGAGCGAATCGTGCGCGAGAATGCCAGGCAGGGCATTTCGCGTTTCTTCATCACCGACGACAACTTCGCGCGCAACCGGAATTGGGAGCCGATCTTCGACCGGATGATCGAGTTGCGCGAGCAGCAGGGTCTAAGGCTGTCTTTCCTGATCCAGGTCGACACGCTCGCTCATAAGATCCCGAACTTCATCGAGAAGGCGGTTCGCGCCGGATGCCGCTACGCTTTCATCGGGCTCGAGAGCATCAATCCCGACAATCTCGCCTACATGAAGAAGAACCAGAACCGGATCACTGAATACCGGAAGATGTTTCAGGCGTGGAAAACTGCCGGCGCTGTGACCTATGCGGGATTCATCATGGGGTTGCCGGGAGACACCCCGCAGTCGATCCGCAGGGATGTGGAGATCGTCCAGCGTGAACTGCCGGTCGATCTGCTCGAATTCACCATGCTGACGCCGCTGCCTGGATCGGAAGACCATCAGAAGCTGCATCAGCAGGGCATCTGGATGGATCCGGATCTCAACAAGTACGATCTCGAAACCGCCACCGTCGAGCATCCACGCATGAGCCGCGACGAGTGGCAACAATGCTATCGTGACATGTGGGACTGGTATTACACGGATGAGCACATCGAGCGCATGATGCGCCGCAATTTCGCCTACGGCATCAATCCTGTCCGCATCATGCGCGGCGTGCTGCAAGTGTACGGCGCGATGGCGTTCGAGGGGGTTCATCCGCAGCAGTGCGGCTATTTGAGGCGGAAGGACCGAACCCAACGCCGGCCCGAGCTTCCCCAAGTGCCCGCGGGGCTGTTCCACATCCGCCACGCCTGGAAGAGCGCCGTTAAATACGTCCGCTTTGCACGCTACGGATGGAAGCTGATCCGCATGCGAGACCAAGTTCGCAAGGACCCGGCCGCCCGGAACTATTCGGACCTCGCGATCACACCGGTGGTCGACTCGGCCGAAGAGAGCCTCGACATGTTCGCTCTGAACAACTCGTCAAAGGCCGCCGTCGCAAAGGCCCGACGCCAAACTCGGCGGACCACGGTGGCAGACGAAGCGCCGGTCTTGCATGAACAGGGCGCACAGCCGGAGGTGACGGCCTAGGCATTCGGCCCGGGGAGAGAGCGCCTACCCCCTTCAAGGACCTGCCGAACACACCAAACCTGATCCATGTGCGGGGCGTCTCGCGGCTTTGTTCTTGGTGCCATGGGGGCGACCCGAGGCTGGTCACCACCACGCTCGTGCCGGAACCCGTCTCGGCGCCTTGATCGGACAGGTTGGGATCACGCGAAGGACGCCTCCAGGCGCGCCGCATCGATGGCTCCGGTCCGGTAGGTTTCCCCGCCTTCGATCGCGGTCACGATGACGGCCGCGGGACTGAAGAGATGCGGGTCGATGCCGTAGAAATCGCCGCCGACGCGCGCAAAGATCTCGCGAAAGGGCTCGCCGTAATCGCGCGACATCGTGCTCGGAAGATGCTCGGCCAGACGACGCGCATCGGGGGCCGGACCTGTCACGAAGAGATGCACCAGCCCCCCATAGATGAGGGCGTCGTTGGTCCGGCCCATCGCCACCCCATGATCGGGATGGGGTGGAGGCAAAGGCGCCGATCCAAGACCCTCGACGATGCGCTCCAGCGGAAAATCGGCCTGGTGAGCCTTGGACAGAGCCACTTCAAGCACGCGGGCCGCGACCTGCACGCTCCCTGACAGGGACTCCGTGGGCACCAGGATAATGGTCAATTGGAGCGGATCGATCCTGCAAGCCCTTGCGACCTCCGCCACCACGGACGCGGGCGGCGGGGTGTGGCTCTCGACGACCAGCACGCTTTGCCCGGCCGTTTCGGAATAGCCGAGAAGCTTGAAGATCGGCTCGAGCCCCGCCAGTGCCCGCGCCGGCCCGGAGCCGAGCCCGTCATAGGAGTCCTTGGCATCGCGTCCAAGCTTCCAGCCCGCATATTGGCTGCAGAGGCAGGCCACCACCGGCTGGGAAGAGCGAACCGACACGCGCCAGGGCCAGAGCGGTGTCAGCGCCGAATCCTGCAGGCTGATGTCGGCCAGTCCACCCATGGTGATGCGGGCCAAAGCCAGACCGGCCCCGATGCTCCCAGGCACCTTGGCCCCAGTGTCGATCAGGCGCTCGCCGAGCGACCCGACCGATAGCGCGACCCGTAAAGCCGCTGCGTCGTCGACGAGATCTTCCACCAGGCGCAAGGCCCGGCGGTTGAGACCGAAATCCCGCCGCTCCACCATGATCGCTGCTCCTCCTCCTCCGCTGGTACGAGCCCTCAGTTCCAGAAATCGGGCAGGACGGGGCTGAGTTTTCCGCCGATCCGAACGGGCGCAATCTGGAGGGCCAGGCCGGTCGCATCGTCGGTTTCCACCGCTACGCCGCAGAGAGTCGCGGGCCCGTTTGCCGGCTCGAAGCGGCCGCCCGGCAGCTTGCGGATGAAGCGCCGGATCGGTTCCTCCTTCTCGACCCCGATGACGCTGTCGTAGTCGCCGGTCATGCCGGCATCGGTGATATAGGCCGTGCCGCCCGACAGCACGCGGTGGTCGGCTGTGGGTATGTGGGTGTGGGTGCCGACCACCAGGCTCGCCCTTCCGTCGAGCACGTGCCCGATGGCGTTCTTCTCGCTGGTCGCCTCGGCATGGACGTCGACGATCACGGCGTCGCACGCCCGCCCGAGCGGGCAGGCCTCGATCTCCCGTTCGAGGCCCGCGAGGGGATCGTCGAGGGCGTCCATGAAGACGCGACCCATGACGTTCATGACCAGGACCTGGCGGCCGTCGGCCAGGGTCACCAGGGTGGCGCCCCGGCCCGGTGTTCCAGGCGGATAATTGAGCGGGCGCACGAGCCGGGGCTGCCGATCGATGAAGATCAGGGCTTCGCGCTGATCGAAGGCATGGTTGCCGAGTGTCACCGCGTCGGCTCCGGCCCCCAGAATGTCGTTGCATATGGCTTCGGTGATGCCCGCCCCACCGGCCGCATTCTCGCCGTTCACCACCACGCAATCGAGCGCGTAGCGGGCTCGCAGGCCGGGCAGTTCGGCCAGGATTGCGGCGCGGCCGGAGCGGCCCATCACGTCACCAACGAACAGAATGCGCATTCGTCTAGCCCCGCCCGCAGAACATCACGTCGGTCTCGGTGATGATGGCGTCGAGCGGCTGGTCGTGCGGTTCGGTCGGCACGCTTGCGACCTCCTGGACCGAAAACGCGACCCCGATCGCGAGGACCGGCTTGCGGGTGCGCAGCGCCGCCAGGGTATTGTCGTAGAACCCCGCCCCATAACCGAGGCGGAAGCCGCGCCTGTCGAAGGCGGCGAGCGGGACGAACAAAAGATCGGGATCGACCGAAGGAGCGGTGGAAAGCGGTTCGGGGATGCCCCAATTGCCGGGCGCAACCGGATCGCCCGATCGCCACAGAAGAAACCGCAAGGCGTGGCCGCGCGCGACCGTCACGGGCAGCGCCGTGGCAATGCCGGCCTGCGTCAGGGCCTGGAAAAGGGGAACCGTATCTGCCTCGTCGCGGATGGGATGGTAGACCGAGACCGTGCTACCTCCACCGGCATGGCGGTGGACGAGGTCCGGGCCGATCTCGGCGAGTCGTTGGGCGAAGCTCTGCCGCACGCCGGGCGAGACTCTGGCCCGCTGGGCCAGAACATCCTTCCGCAGCGCAGTCTTGTCCGCGGGAAGATTCATCGAGGCAGGACGTCCAGGAAGTGCGGAGCCACAGTGGCCGTGGGACATCGATCCCGGGAACCTACAACGTAGGTGGGCGCCATGTGACCAAGCCCACGAGCGAGGTCAGGGACAGCTCCCTTCAGAATCGATAAGGCCCCGGGAATACAGATCCACACGCACCCCGCAGCCCCGCCCGACCAATGTAGAGCCGCCCGGCCAAAATTGCCAGAGCCCCGCGGACGGATTTCATGCCCCGGCGCAGCATCTGCGGTGCGTCCTCGCATCAGGCCGCAAGGCTGCGAAAAAGGCCGAGTCCGTCGGTCCCGCCGGTCAGCGGGTCGACGGCGTTTTCCGGATGCGGCATCAGGCCCAGCACGTTGAGGCTCTCGGAATAGATGCCGGCGATGTGGTTGCGCGACCCATTCGGGTTGCCGCCATGGCCGGGATCGCCTTCCGGACCGCAATAGCGGAGCGCTACTCGCCCCTCGCCCTCGAGCCGTTCGATCGTGGCATCGTCCGCCGTGTAGTTGCCTTCCCCGTGCGCCACGCAGAACTGAACCACCTGGCCGCGATCGTAGCCCGCCATGAACGGGGTATCGGTGCGCTCGACCTTCAGATGCTGCATGCGGCACACGAAGTGCAGATCGGCATTGCGCATGAGGACGCCCGGCAGCAGGCCCGCCTCGCAGGCGACCTGAAACCCGTTGCAGATGGCGAGAACCCGCCCGCCCCGGCCGGCATGGGCCCGCACCGCATCCATGATGGGGGAGCGCGCCGCGATGGCGCCGCAGCGCAGGTAATCCCCATAGGAGAAGCCGCCCGGCAGGAGCACGAGGTCGGTGCCGGCCGGCAGGCTCGTTTCGTTATGCCAGACGAGGTCCGGCTCGCGTCCGGTCACGAGCCGCAGGGCCCGCGCGGCGTCCCGCTCGCGATTGATCCCGGGGAACAGGACGATCGCCGCCCTCATGGGCGCCCGTCCAGGATCTCGATGGCGTAGTCCTCGACCACGAGATTGGCCAGCAGCCGTTCGCAAGCCGCCCGCAACTCCGCCTCGGCCTTGGCGGGATCGTTTTCGGCAACGACGATGTCGAAGAGCTTGCCCTGCCGCACGCTGTCGATCGCCGGAAAACCGAGCCCGTGCAAGGCGCCCTCGATGGCCTTTCCTTGAGGATCGAGAACGCCGGCTTTCAGCGTGACGGTGACGCGCGCATGCATGGAGAGTGATCTCGGGTCGGGAACTCTCCCAGGCTTAGCCAGGATGATGCCTCGAAGCAATCCGGCGAACCTGTGCCGAGAACTCCTGGTCGGGCCCTTCGGCTCAGCATGGGGCGGAAAGGGCCGTCACCCGATTGCCCTGGCATCCTGGTCGGCTTTCCTTGGCTTCGGGAACCTGCGATGAGGGCATCGCGCCACAGATCGAGCGAACCTGGCTCCGGCGCGCCATCCATCGGTCGAAGGAGAACCATGACCCCGCAAATGATCGTGTTCGACTGCGACGGCGTCCTGGTCGACAGCGAGGTCCTCTCGATCCGCGCCATGACGGGCGTGCTGAAGGACGCCGGGGTTCCGGTGACCTACGGAATGATCGCCCGCTACTTCGGCATGAAGCAGGCCGACATCCTGATCAAGCTGGCCAACGAGACCGGGGCGAACATCGGGGTCGAGGTCGCCGAGCGGATCTGGCCGGCCATCCGGGATCTGTTCGAGCGGGAACTCAGGCCGATGCCGGGCATCATCGAGTTTCTCGAGCGGCATTCGGAGGTCAAACGCTGCGTCGCCTCCTCGTCCAGTCCGGAGCGCATCAGGAACAGCCTGCGCCTGACAGGGCTGACCGGATATTTCAACGAGGCCATCTTCAGCTCCTCGCAGGTTGCGCGCGGCAAGCCGGCCCCGGATCTGTTCCTGTTCGCTGCCGCCACGATGGATGTCGATCCGCGATCCTGCGTGGTGATCGAGGATTCCCAATTCGGCGTAAAGGGCGCCATCGCGGCCGGCATGAGCCCGATAGGCTTCGTGGGCGGAAGCCATATCGAGGCCCATCATGCGGATGCGCTGGTGTTCAGCCGGAGCGATCCATGTCGAGAGTTCCTGGGCCGCGGTGGAACAGCGCCTCTTCGGCTGAACCGAACATCGCGATCGGAGGAGCGCCCCTGCGGCGCAATTCAGCGTGGCCCGGGAGCCTCATGGCACGAGTGGGGCTTGGCGAAGGGATCGACCAGGAAATTGTCGGCGCACTTGTCGCAGGCCGCCAGGGTGGCCGCGATCAGCAGGAGGCCGACGAACCGAAAGGCGCGATGACGCATCGTGGGTGAGGCTCCGTTGACGCCGGGGTCCTCCGGCGATGGTCGCGATCGCACGATAGCAGATGGCAGGGCTTCGCGCAGCAAGCTCGCTTTCGCCCGGGCCAGCGTGTAGAAGCCGCCGCATGTCTCCCACCCTGCTCTTCGACATGGACGGTACGCTCGTCGATACCGACCATCTCCATTTCGCCGCCTTTCAGACCATTTTGGCCCCGCACGGCGTGACCCTGGACTGGAGCACCTATCGCAAGTTCGTGATGGGCAAATCCAACGAGGTGGTCGGCGCCAAGCTGCTTCCGCACCTGCCCAGCGACCGCCATGCGGCGATCCTTGACAGCAAGGAAGCCGAGTACCGGACCATGGTCGGCGACCTCGACCCGGCGGACGGCCTCCTCGATCTGCTGGATTGGGCCGATGCGACCGGCATCGCGGTGGCGGTCGTCACGAATGCGCCGCGCGAGAGCGCCGAGCATGTGCTCAAGGCGCTGAACATCCGGGCCCGGTTCAAGGCCATCGTCACGGCCGATGAGGTCGCAAGCCCCAAGCCGCACCCGATGCCTTACCTGACCGCGATCGAGCTTCTCGGGGGCGATCTGCGGCGTTCCGTGGCGTTCGAGGATTCGAGCGCCGGCGTGTCCTCGGCCGCGGCGGCGGGATTGCCGGTGGTCGGGATCGCGGCGCCTCTCGATGAGAACGACCTGCGCGGGCACGGGGCCTCGCTGCTGATCCAGGATTACCGCGACCCGCTCCTGATGGGATTCCTGCGCCGTCATCTCGGGATCGAGGAGGGCAGATCCGGTCCGCACGACACATCGACCTCCGGCGCGACAGCCGGAGCGTAGATCAGGGAATTCAAGCCGTGATTCTGCGGCCGGCCGGTCCGCGTTCCCTGGTCTGAGGGCGTCGATGCTTTCTTTTGCGGCACTCGAAGGCTAAAAGGTCGGCACCTTGGTGATCGTCGCCGACCAGGCGCGGCAGCGTCGTTCGTAAGTGGAAGGCCATTGCCAAAGCACATGCCTTCATCGAACGACCACTGGTTCCCGCAGGACTTGCCCACACCTATGCGCCTCTCCCAGGTACTCACGACGCTTGCGGCCGAGCCTGAGGAGCGCATCAGCTTTCGATCCATCCTCGGCCTGCTGAGTGATCGCTCCTTCGCGATTCTTGTGGTGCTGCTCGGGTTGCCGAATTGCCTGCCGATGCCTCCACCGGTGCCCACCGCGTCGGCGCTGCTGCTGATCCTGCTCGCGACCCAGATCGCGACGCGCCGCTCCGAACCGTGGTTTCCGCGCGCCGTCTTGAAGAGTTCGGTCGCCCAGGCGGATCTTCGACGCGCTGTGGGCCGCGCCCTGCCACTGGTAAGTATTCTCGAACGATGGTCGCGCCCGCGCTGGCACGTCTTCGACCCGCGAACCGGAGCCGTGCTGAGCGCGGTGCTGCTGATCACCATGGCGCTCGGCATGCTGACCGCCGCGCCGTTGATCGGCCAGGTGCCTTATGGCCTCGCGGTCTGCCTGATCGGCTTGGGACAGGTCGAGCGGGACGGCATGCTGGTGATGTCGGGCCTCGTAGCCGGCCTGATCGGAGCCGCGCTGAGCGCGGGTTTCATCTACGGCGTCTGGCTGGCGGTCCGCGATCTGATCTGAAGGGCGCTCCAGCGACTCCGCCCGAACCGCTTGATCGTCGCCTGCAAGGCAAAGATCACCGCCTGCCGATCAGCACAACGAACGCCCGGCTGCTGTCCTGGACCTTCCCCTGTCGAGATCCTTCCGCCGAATCATGCCAAGCAAACCCAACATCCTCATCGTGATGGTCGACCAGTTGGCGCCCGCGTTCCTGCCGGTCTATGGGCATCCGCTGGTCAAGGCGCCGAACCTCGAGGCCCTGGCAGAGCGCGGCGTCGTGTTCGAAAGCGCCTATTGCAACAGCCCGCTGTGCTCGCCCTCGCGCACCGCCTTCATGACCGGCACCCTGCCCTCGCGGTCAGGCGGATACGACAACGCCGCCGAGTTCCGGGCCGATCTTCCCACCTTCGCGCATTACCTGCGGCGGCAGGGGTATCGCACCATCCTGTCCGGCAAGATGCATTTTTGCGGGCCGGACCAGTTGCATGGCTTCGAGGAACGGCTCACCACGGACATCTACCCTGCGGATTACGGCTGGACGCCGGATTGGGAGCATCCGCTCGAGCGGCCCTCCTGGTACCACAACATGAGCTCGGTCACGGACGCCGGGCTTTGCGTGCGCACCAACCAGATTGACTTCGACGAGGAGGTCGCCTTCGCGGCCGAGCGGGCGATCTACGACCACGTGAGGGGCAAGGACGACAGGCCCTTCATGATGGTGGTGTCGCTGACCCATCCTCATGACCCGTTCGCCATCACGCCGGACTACTGGAACCTCTACCGCCACGAGGACATCGATTTGCCGCGCGTGAGCGGCGCAGACGTCGCGCTCGACCCTCACAGCGCGCGCATCCGGCATGTCTGCGCCATGGACGCGGTCAAGATCACCGACGAGCAGATCCGCAATGCCCGGCACGCCTATTACGGCGCGATCGCGTTTTGCGACGCGCAGCTCGGCCGGCTTATGCAGGCCCTCAAGGCCACCGGGCTCGACGACACCATCGTGTTCTTTCTCGGCGACCATGGAGAGATGCTCGGTGAGCGTGGCCTCTGGTACAAGATGAACTTCTTCGAAGGGGGCGCTCGCGTACCGCTGCTGATCTCCGCGCCGGGCCTTGTCGAGCCCGGCCGCGTATCGGCGTCCGTGTCGCTGGTCGACGTGCTCCCGACGCTGGTCGAACTGACCGGCGGAGATCCGGCCCGCTTGGCAAGCCCCATCGATGGCCGGAGCCTGGTGCCGCATCTCACCCGCACCGGGGGGCACGACGAAGTGATTGGCGAATATCTGGCCGAGGGTGCGGTCGCACCGATGGTCATGATCAGGCGAGGACGCTACAAGTTCATCCATTCGCCGGCCGACCCCGACCAGCTCTACGATCTCGAGGCCGATCCGGATGAGACCATCAACCGGGCGGGCGAAACCGAGCATGCCGGCCTCGTGGCCGAATTCCATGCCGAGGTCGCCAAGCGCTGGGATCTTCCGGGGCTCGACCGGGCGGTGCGCGAGAGCCAGCAACGCCGGCATCTCGTCGATGCTGCCCTCACGATCGGCACCACCAAAGCCTGGGACTTTCAGCCCTTCCGGGACGCCTCGCGCCAATACATGCGCAACACCATCGACCTCGACGAACTGGAAGGCATGGCGCGTTTTCCCCGAACGGCTCCGGCCAGCAAGGCAGAACCGGAGCCTTGAGGGGCAGCAGGCCGGTTTTCGAGCCGCCCTTGCGGTCCAGGGGGCGCCTCGTGCAAGGTCCGGCGTCATTCGCGGCTCTCAGGAACGGAACCCGCATGCGCAGCATCATCGCAATTGGCTTCCTGGCGGCATCCATCGCCGGTACGCCCGCAAAGGCCAAGGAGGCGCCTCGGCCCCAGCAAACCCATCATGCGACCGGATGCGAGTGGGCCGGGCCGGGCTTCGTCAAAGCCGAAGGAAGCGACACCTGCCTGCGGGTCGGTGGCTCCATGCGGGCGGAATTCTCGGCCACCAGCCGCAAGCCCGCCTACCTGCCTGGTCTCCCGGACAACTGACCGTCGATTTTAGTAGGCACATTCCGCAAACACGGGATCGACGCTTCCCTTCCACGGACCATTGAATTGCTCGATCAGATCCTCGGCCAGGGTCCGGCCCCGGTCCACGATCTTTTCGAGCGGTGCGAGATAGCCGGTTTCGTCATGCCCGGCACTGTCCAGCTTGCGCCGTCGCTGGAGGCCGCCCTTGGCCAGTGCCAACACGTCCCGCGCCACCTCACGCACGCTCTGACCACAGATTTGCGCCCCGAGCCCCAGGCGTGGAACCTCGTCGCGCAACTTCTGGCGAGACTCAGTGTCCCAGGGGCTGACCAACTGCGCCGCTGAATCGAGCGCGGCTGCGTCATACAACAGCCCTGCAAACAACGCGGCTAGAGCGGCGATCATCGGAGCAGGACCGACGTCCGCGCCGCGCATCTCGAGATAGCGCTTCAGGCGGACTTCAGGAAAGATCGTGGACAGGTGATTGGCCCAATCCGAGAGGGTCGCTCGCTCGCCCGGGAGATCCGGCAATTGTCCCGCCAGCAGATCGCGAAAACTCCGGCCGGTCACGTCGTGATAGGTGCTGCCGCGCTTGACGAAGTACATCGGCACGTCGAGCGCATAATCGACGTAGCGCTCGAAGCCCATGCCCGGCTCGAACGCGAACGACATCATGCCCGACCGCGCCTTGTCGGTGTCGAGCCAGATGTGGGAGCGAATCGACTGCAGTCCGTTGAGCTTGCCGTTCGGTGAAGGGCGAATTGGCGAACAAGGCGGCCACGACGGGCTGCAGCGCAAGCGACACGCGAAGCTTCTTCACCATGTCGGCCTCGCTCGCATAGTCGAGGTTGACCTGCACGGTCGAGGTCCGGAACATCATGTCGAGGCCGCGAGTGCCCACTTTCGGCATGTAATTGGCCATGATCCGGTAACGCCCCTTGGGCATGACCGGGGTTTCCGCAAGGCTCCATTTGGGACTAGCACCGAGGCCGAGGAACCCGATGTCGAGCGGCTCGGCAACCCGCTTCAGATGCGCCAGATGCCCATCAAGTTCATCGCGCGTCTGGTGCACCGTGTCGAGCGGCGCGCCCGAAAGCTCGAACTGGCCGCCGGGCTCGAGGGAAATCGCACCCCCGGCACCATCGTTCGCAAGTCCGATCAGGTTGCCGTTGTCCTCGATCGGTTCCCAGCCCGAGCGCTCCTGCAGGCCTTCCAGCAGAGCCCTGATCCCGCCTCGTCGCGCTCCCGGCCCTTCATAAGGCACGGGGGCCAGGTCGGTGCGGAAAAAGGGGAACTTCTCGTGCTCTGTTCCGATCCTGGAGGCATCGCCGGACTTGCTGCCCTGCTCGAACCAAGCCGCCAGTTCGTCACGCGATTCGATGGGCGTGGAGTCCGTTGTGTCGCGAGCCATGCTGTCCGTTCACGCCGATGGCCGGCATGGGATGCCGGAGGAAAAAAGCAGGCCGCGGGGCCGCGCACGCTAGATAGGCGCAAGGGCCGCCACTGGCAACGCCGTGCCGATTTGGCCGATCCAGCACATTGGATCGCTCCTATCGAAACAATCTGTTTCGCCGCGCGTTGCCGCAACACTATGCTGCTTTGCCGTTCTCGCGCGGGAACGGCTTTCCAAGGGAGTGCAAAATGACCTCGTTCAAAAAATCGCTGATGCTGGCTTGCGCGGCCTCGGTCCTCGGAATCGGCATGGCCGTTGCCCAGACCGATCCGAACGCGGCGGCCCCGGCCGCGGACCCCGCAATGGCCGCACCTGCGGCTGGCGCAGCGGCTCCGGCTGCTAGCGATGCCACTGCGATGCCCAAGAAGAAGCACTCGAGCAAGAAGCATCATCACGCGAAGAAGCACAAGAAGATGAAGTCCATGTAACTTTAGGTTACAGAAGCCCCGGCTCGCGATGCGAACCGGGGCTTTTTCTTGCCTATTAGGCTCTCCGTCTTTCTTGTCCACCCATAGCGGCACCTGATCTCGATGTCGCCTAAGACAGACCAAGACCGGCGTCGCACCTATCGCTTCAGCCCGAACCGCTGGCTGATCTGGCCACGGCGCGATTGTCGCACTCGCTCGCCAAAGACACTTTGGCCGCGGCCGATTTAGCTTTCGGTGATTAAATCGACGTAGGTCTTATTCCGCCAGCAATAATCGAAATTGTTAACATGCGGGGGGTAGTCTCTGGCCGAACCAGAGACCCAGACCATGTTGCTGATTCGGCGATTCCTGAGGGCTACGGAGGGAGCCACGGCAATCGAATATTGCATGATCGCCGGGTTGATCGCCATCGCGGTTGTCACCGGGGTGACCGGCATTGGCTCGCACCTCAACGGCTTTTTCGGCGCTGTCAGCGCGGGATTGAACTGATTCGCGCCACCTGGACCTGAGACGGCGTCCGCCCGGAAGCGCTCACTCAGCCGCCAAAGCGCCTCGCTCGGTTTTCCCCGAAAGATTGTCGAGACTGGATACGATGTGACCGGCCAGCGCGTTCGACAGGGCCGAAGGTTCACCCCTGTTTCGTAGCAAGGCGATCTTGCAGGATGGCAGCGACGGGAAACCGTCACCGGCGCCGAGAATCCGCATGCCTGACCGCACCGCACTCTCCGGCAGCACCGAAACCGCGAGACCGGCCAGCACGGCAGCGCCCACCGCGGTCGAATTCCAACTCGAGTAAAGCACCCGATAGCGTCGCCCGACTGCTTCGAGCGCCATGGATGCCGCATGTCGCCAATTGCAGCAGCTTCGCCCGAGCGCCAGGGGCAGCGGATCGAGTTCCTGCACCGAATGGCGGACCGACGTGACCCAGAGCAAGCGCTCGCGCCGGATGATCGATGCTGCGCCGCGCGATTCCACGTGCGTCACGATCGCAAGATCGAGATCCGACGCGTCGATCCTTTCGCACAACATCGCCGTGGGCTCGCACACGACCGTGACTTCGACCCGTGGATTGGATTGCGAGAATCGCGCGAGGATTTCCGGCAGGTAGCGATCCGCGTAATCGTCCGGCACGCCCAGACGCACCCTTCCGGCCAGTTCGGCTTCGGCAAAGCTCGCCAAGGCTTCGCCGGACAAGCGCACGATCCGCCGAGCATAGTCGAGGAGCTTCTCGCCATCCTCAGTGAGTTTGGAGGCACGACCATCCCGTTCGAACAAGGCGCGCCCGACACCCTCCTCTAGCTTCTTGATCTGCATGGAGACGGCCGATTGCGTCTTATGCACGGTCTCGGCAGCGCGGGTGAACGTCCCCGCATCCGCGATGGCGACGAACGTTCTCAACTGATCGATATCAAGCAGGGCCGGCATTTTGGCTCAATCAGCGCAAGCGAAGGGTGCGACTCTGAGGCCATACTGACCGCAGAGCCCGACCTCCGTATCACTATCCGTGATGAAAGCCATAAGAAACATTCGTTTTTATGATTTCCCCCTTCCCGCTATTCTGTTCGTTGCAGAATGAGGGAAACGTCATGCATGCCGACACCGTCTTGGCGAGATCGATGGCCAGCCTATCGGGGCTGATGGGCTGGAGTCACGGGTTGCAAGTGGCATGGCGCCGCCGCAAGGTCATGGCCGAACTCGCCACCCTCGACGATCATCTGCTTCGCGACATGGGAATCACGCGGCAGGACGTCGAATCCGTGCTTGCGGACCCTAGCGAGGGCGATCCAACCTTGCGCCTCGCCGGACGCGCCCGGGAAGCCCGATGGGGTCGGCGTGCCAGCGCCAGAGAAGAGCGGCGTTGGGCGACGCTGCTCGAAGAGGCGGAAAAGCCATCCGCATCCGACCGCCGCGCCGCGTAATCAGGCCGTCCAAGAAAGCTACCGCAGCCCGCGGAAGACCAGCACGACGGCGATGACCCAGAGCGCCAGAGTCAGCCAGCGCACGCGCTTGGCCTCGGCGCGGGCCATCGCCTCGATGGTTTCGCCTGACAGGCCGAGACCTTCTTCGGCGGCATCCTCCAGCGCCGAAACGATCCGTTCCGCCCTGATCAGAAGCTCCGGCACCGCAAGGCTGGTCCGCGCGAAAGCCATCAGGGTCGAGGCCGCATCGCCGATCTTTCCCGCGGGTCCGAGATTGTCCTCGATCCAGCTGCGCACAACCGGCTCGGATGTGGCCCACATGTCGAGCTTGGGATCCAGCGTGCGGCCGACGCCCTCGACCACCACCATGGTCTTCTGCAGCATCACGAGTTCGGTCCGCGTGCGCATGTCGAACAGCGCCGTGATCTCGAACAGCAGGGTCAGCAGTTTCGCCATCGAGATCTGGTCGGCGGTGCGCGAGTGGATCGGCTCGCCGATGGCGCGGATCGCCTGTGCGAAGTCCTCGACCCTGTGGGTGTGCGGCACGTAACCGGCCTTGAAATGCACCTCCGCCACGCGGCGATAATCGCGCGTGATGAAGCCGTAGAGGATCTCGGCCAAAAAGCGCCGCTCCTTTACGCCGAGGCGCCCCATGATGCCGAAATCCACCGCCGTCAGCCGCCCCTGGGGATCGACGAAGAGATTGCCCTGGTGCATGTCGGCGTGAAACAGCCCGTCCCGCATGGCATGGCGCAAGAAGGCCTGGATCACGGTCCGGCCGAGTCGCGGAAGATCGAAGCCGCGCGCCTGCAAGCTGGCCAGGTCCGACAAGGACGTGCCGTCCACCCATTCGAGGGTCAGCACGTCCTTGGCAGTGAGATCCCAGTCGATAGCCGGCACGTGGAAATCGGGATCCGCGGCGACGTTCTCGGCAAATTCCGATGCCGCCGCGGCCTCGATCCGGAAGTCCATTTCCATGGTGACGGAACGGGCCAGCGTGTCCACCACCTCGACCAGTTTCAACCGCTTGGCCTGAGGCGACCAGCGTTCCGCGAGGTGCCCGGCGAAATACATGTCGGACAGGTCGCGCTTGAAGCGACGTTCGATGCCTGGCCGCATGATCTTGACGGCAACCTCGCCGCCGCCCCGCCTTTCCGTGAGGCGGGCCTTGTGGACCTGCGCAATGGAGGCCGCGGCGACCGGTTCGCTGAAGCTCGAGAACGTTTCCGCGATCGGCCGGCCGAACGCCGCCTCGATGGTTTGCACGGCGACGCTGCGCGGAAACGGCGGCACCCGATCCTGCAGGCTTTCGAGGTCCTTGACGGCCGCCACCCCGACGACATCCGCCCGGGTCGCAAGAAACTGGCCGAGCTTGACGTAAGAAGGCCCAAGGCGGACCACCGCGGCCACCAGCCCCGAGGTGCCGCTGGTCGCCCGTGGGCGCGCGATGAGCTTCGCCAAGGCGAGCGGCAGACGCCCCTCGACCGGTACGGCTCTCGCGTCGACGTCCGAAAAGACGCCTTCACGGGCCAGCACAAAGCCGGCGCGCGCCAGGCGCACGACATGGCCGATGGTTGCGAACATCCGCTAGAGTTTCCAGGCCGAATGGATCGCCACCACCCCGCCGGTCAGCCGCGTGGCCGAAACCCGCCGGAACCCAGCCTCGGCGATCATGTCGGAAAACGTGTCCACGTCCGGGAAGCGCCGGATCGACTCGACGAGATAGCGGTAGGGCTCGCCGTCGCCGGCGATCAGGCGGCCCATGGTCGGAATGACGTTGAACGAAAAAGCGTCATAGATCCGGTCGAGAGCCGGCACGTCGACGGCTGAAAATTCCAGGCACAGGAAGTGGCCGCCGCGCTTGAGCGTGCGATAGGCTTCGGCCAGGGCCAGCGGTATCCGGGGGACGTTGCGGATGCCGAATGCGATCGTATAGCAATCGTAGGAGCGGTCGGGCAGCGGCAGCGACTCGGCATTGCCGGCGACGAAGCGCAACGCGCTCGCCTGTCGCCCGAGGCGGCTCCTGCCGACCCGCAGCATGTCGGGATTGATGTCGAGCACCGTGACCTCGGTGCGGGCGCCCCCGGCCTTGGCGACCCGGCGGGCCACGTCGCCCGTGCCGCCCGCCACGTCAAGGTGCCGGTAGAGACCGCGGTGCGACGGCTTGACCATCGAGACCAGCACATCCTTCCAGACGCGATGCAGGCCGCCCGACATCACGTCGTTCATGATATCGTAGCGCTCCGCGACAGTGTGGAACACGTCGTCGACGAGCCGCTGCTTGGAGTCGAGCGCAACGTCGGTGAAACCGAAATGCGTGGTTTCCGGACCTGGGGATCTGCGAGGAGGCGAGGACGTCATCGGGCCCTTGTGAAGCTTGGGACCGCCTGGCGCAGAGACCGCCTCGACCCCAATCTAAGATCTGAACGGACGCTTTAGCATCATGCCCGAACTTCCCGAAGTCGAAACCGTGCGACGCGGCTTGGCCGCAGCCATGACGGGCGCCACCATCCTCGGCGTGCAGCAGAACCGGCCCGACCTGCGGTTTCCCTTTCCGGACGATTTCCCGCAGAGGCTTCTCGGGCGGCGTATCGAGGCCATCGAGCGACGCGCCAAATATCTGATGATCGGGCTCGACGACGGAACCGTGCTCGCGTCTCACCTCGGCATGACCGGGTCGTTCCGGATCGAGGCGGACGGTGCCGAAAACGTGCCAGGCGCCTATTACCGCGCCCGCGCTCCTGCAGGACTGCACGACCACGTTCGGTTCGAGCTCGATAGCGGCATTGTCATAACGTACAGCGACCCCCGTCGCTTCGGCTTCATGGTGCTGGTCCCGCGATCGGAACTCGGAGGGCATCCGCTGTTTCGCGACATAGGCGTCGAGCCATTGAGCGCGGATTTCGACGGCGCGGTGCTCGCGACCCTGCTGGCCGGCAAGGGGACGCCGCTCAAGGCCGCGCTTCTCGACCAACGGCTGGTCGCCGGACTCGGCAACATCTACGTTTGCGAAGCCCTGCATCGCGCCGGCCTGTCGCCACGGCGAGCCGCCGCCACCCTGGCCCGCAAGGACGGATCACCGACGGTCCGGGCGATGCGCCTGGCCGCCGCGATCAAGGACGTGTTGCGGGAAGCCGTCGAGGCTGGCGGATCGACGTTGCGAGACTATCGCCATGCCGACGGTTCGCTCGGCATGTTTCAGCACGGCTTTCGCGCCTACGACCGCGAGGACCATGCCTGCCAGACGCCGACGTGCCGCGGAACCATTCGCCGCATCGTGCAATCCGGCCGTTCGACCTTCTTCTGCGCGGAGTGCCAGCGGTGACACCCTCGCCTGCCGATGCCGGACCGGACCAGCACAGGCCCGGGCCGAGCATGGCTGGCAGCGGCGTCGCGTTCAGTTGCTGACCACGGACTCGATGGCTGCCTGGGTGTGCGAGCCGGAGCCGAATGCCGCCAGGATCTTTTCCCGCAACGAGGCCGCGATCTCTTCCTCCACGGTCGCCTGCTGCTCCGCGGCCTGGGCACGGATCTCGCCGGCTTCGGCGCGCGCCTCGGCCGCCTCCAGGCGCTGTTGCAGCCCCGCGATGCGGGTCTCGCATTCCTGCAATTGGGTCTTCATGGCGGTGGCAAGCCGCTCCCAATCCTTGATGACCCGTTCTGCTGTGTCGGTTTCGGTCCGCAGGCGTTCGCGCAGCTCTGCCGCATTCGCTTCG
This sequence comes from uncultured Alphaproteobacteria bacterium, assembly GCA_963851175.1. Lineage (GTDB taxonomy): Bacteria > Pseudomonadota > Alphaproteobacteria > Rhizobiales > Beijerinckiaceae > Lichenihabitans. The sequence goes on from CAWKNU010000002.1 coordinate 338,699, forward strand.
AGCTGGTTGCAGCGGGTCTGCAGGACGTCGATCGTATTGGCGGCGCGCGTTACGAGATCGAGCGCGACGTCGTTGTCGGCCTCGGTGTCCGCGAGCTGCTCCCGCGGCGGCGCCCGATGATTGCGGTCGCGGTTGCCTCGGGCCGCCATTTCCTTGTCCAGAAGGCGCGAGCTGAAGCCGGACGCGTTGATCCCGTCATGCTTCCGGATCATCTGCGTGGGCTGCTGACTGTGGTCGGTCAAGCTCATGTTCGTCCTCAAAGTGGTGTCATTCCGATGTGGACAAACTTAATAAAATATTGACAAAAGGCAATCAGCCTCAGCCCTGTTTGGCACAATGCTCGTAAGCACGGTTAACATCGCGCATTAATCGTCAGCTGGCTGCGGTCCGGGTCTATGCTTGCTCGCGGAGAGCTACGGCCGATTTACAACTTATGTAAGGTTAATGCGTTCGGGCTTGCCGTGCAAAAGTACGGGCTTCTTGCGGGTCAGACCCTGGGAGTGCAGTCGAAACCTTGGCTTTCGTTCCGGCTGCCACGCCATGGTCCGCCGCTCAAGCAGGTGTCGGTTCAGAGGCCGAGGGTGTCGAGGGCGTTTTGGGTGCGGGTCCCGGTCCCGAACGCGGAGACGATCTTGTCGTGGAACCGGGCGGATTGGTCCGCCTCCTCGGCCGCAAGGTGCTGCAGGGAGTCGAGTTTCTCCTTCAGCTGTTCGGCACGGGCCTCTGCGGCATCGCTGTTCTGCTTCATGGTCGCCAGCCGCTTCTCGCAATCTTCGAGCTGGGTCTTGGTGGCCCGTGCTAGCCGCTGCCATTCGGCCGCGAGACTTTCGGCGGCCTCCACTTCGAGCCGCGAGCGCTCGCGAACCTCCCGGGTTTCCAGTTCGAGTTGCCGAACCCGGGCCTGCAAGGCGTCGATGACGTGCGATGCCTTGTCGACCAGTTCCATGGCGGCGGTGAAATCGCGTCTGGGACTAGGTGCATGATCGGGCCTGGTGAACACCAGGGCCGGCTCCCGAAGCTTCGGGGCAGCGCCGTTGTCATTGTCCATGGAATAATTCTTTGGGCTGCCGGCGTCGCCCATCAGTGCGGCCTTGTCGGAGGCGGGCGGATTCTGCACCAAGGTCACTGGCTTTCTCCCGACGGATCGCGGCGATCGTCAAAGCTCGAAAGTTTATTCCAGGCAGCTTGCGTTAAAACGGCGCTAATCGACCGGTGCAGGATTGCGGTTTGCGGCAAGATAATCGGGAATCTCGGTGGTTGCTGGAGCCGGTTTCAGTCGAAACCACGCCGGTCGGCGCGACCACACCTGGGTAATCCGATGTTGAGGGGTGCCGGTTCCCGCACCGTGGACCGGTCCCACAGGCACGCGCGCACGAGCGTCAGCAGGACGGCGTTAACCATTTGTTAACCATCCGGGGTCTTTGCTCGCTTGGTGGACGGACGGAGGATTCGATGGCTTTGCGGCAACAGCTTCAGCGATCGCAAGTGGGGCGCGAGATGGTGGAGCACACTGGATCCTCGCCGAGCAGCCTACCGGTCGGTCCCGACTTTGCCAGCTTGATGCACAAGGTGGTCCAGCAAACCGGAGCGCCGGCCGAACAGTTGCAGTCGAACAAACCCAGGCGCGACTACGAGACCGCATTCGGGCTTCTCGATCAGGCTTCGACCGCGCTCGACACCCTGCTGCAGCGCTGTCAGCAACTGGAACAGCAAGTCACCGATGTGACCGAGCGCGCCCAGGCAGAAGCGGCAGCGGCCGAGGACGTGACATCGCAGTGGCAGAAGCTTGCGACCGCCATGAAGGTGCAGGTCGAGGAATATGAAAAGCGCATGCTCGCCATGAAGCAGCGAGCCGAAGCGGCCGAGGCCCGCGCCGCGGCGATCCAGAACCGCGCCTTGGCGGCCGAGCAGGCTGCCTCGGAGAAGGAGGATCTCTCCACGAGGTTCCACGACAAGGTCGTCGCGGCATTCGGCATCGGCTCGCGCGCTCACGGGGTCCTGGAAGCCGTCGCCAAAGGCGCAATTCCGGACGGCCAAGCCGCCAGTTCGGCCGCGGGCTAAGGGAAGCTCGGGCCTATAGTTTCGGACCTGGATCTCCCGTCCGCGTCCGACGGCTGCGCCTTCACGCGCTCCCCCGCCTCCCCGGCGGATTTGGCCGCATGGGCTTGTCGATTGATCGCCTGCAGGTTGGGGCCGCCCCAAAACGCCAGCAGGTCGGGCCACGGCAGATGCCGGTGGTCACGCCACACCCGGAACAAGGGAACGCGGTGGTCAACCTCGGCAGTCTTGAGCAGGCGCTTGCCGGTCAGGACGCATTTGCGGCCTTGGAGCCGCCGCAATAGCCCGATGCGATCGTTCGGCGCGATCCAGAACTTCCAGGCCGCGACGCAGCAGGCGTGCCAGTTCGCCCTGGCGTTCGGCTTGCCATCGTTCCACAGGTCGCGGTGCCAACCGAATCTGAACACCGGCTGGCCGCAGATGCAGCAGCGGCCGCGGCCCAATGCTCTGGCTTTTTCCCGAAACGGCGCCGGCGGCGAGCGGAAGGTGCGACCGAGCCCAGGGTCGGAGCCCCTGGACAGCCTCCAGGTCCAGCCCTGGGGCGTGCCGGACTGACGCGCGAGCGCGCGGGCGAGACGATCTGCGCGGAGGGGATGGGCCGCCCAATAGCTTTCGACGGCGAGGCGCGGCAGCGGCGGTATCAGGGCCCGCGCCAGGGCATGCACTCTGACCTGCACCGGGAAGATGGGAGGCATCGCCTTCAGCAACCGTGCCCGCGAGAGCGCGTTGCGGTCGTCCCTCCATTGCGACATCGATTCGGCCTGCTCCAGGGGGGCGAGGTGTAATGGAGCTTCAGTCGCGGTTCAAGCAATCGCGCAGCGTCGGAGGAGGGTTCCGGCACAGCCCATCAAGCGGCTTCGGCGTCCACCGGCTTGGCGAAGGAGAACCTCAGCTTGTTGGCAGGCTGGGGCCGATCGAACAGATAGCCCTGGACCTGGTCGCAACCGACGGACCGCAATTGTGCGAACTGGTCGGCCGTCTCGACGCCTTCGGCGGTGGTGGTCATGCCGAGGCTCGAGCCGAGTGCCGCGATCGATCCGACGATCGTTATGCAGTCCGGACGAGTAGAGAGTTCGCGCACGAACGACTGGTCGATCTTGATCTTGTCGAACGGGAAGCTTCGAAGATAGCTCAACGAGGAATAGCCGGTACCGAAGTCGTCCATGGCGATGCGGATGCCGAGCGTGCGCAGCTGATGCAAGGTCATCAGCGTTGCATCGCTTTCGCTGAGCAGGACCGTTTCGGTGATTTCCAGTTCGAGCCGCGAAGCGGAAAGTCCGGTGGCCGTCAAGGCGCGTTGTACGGCCTCGACCAGATTGTTGGTCTTGAACTGGGCGGGCGAGAGATTGACCGCGACCGTGATCCTGCCGGGCCAGGTCGCGGCTTCAGCACAGGCCTGCCGCAGCACCCATTCGCCGAGTGCGGAAATCAGCCCGATGTCTTCCGCAACGGGAATGAATTCAGCCGGAGACACCATCCCGCGAGCCGGGTGGTGCCAGCGCAGGAGGGCCTCGAACCCGGAGACCTGCAGTGTTCGGACGTCGACGATCGGCTGGAAATAGAGTTGGAATTCCCCGTGCGCCATGGCCTTGCGCAGGTCCACCTCGAGGGCTCGCCGGGCCTTGATCTCGAGGTCCATGTCGGCTTCGAAGAAGCGGAAGCCGCGGCGCCCCTCGGCCTTGGCCCGGTAGAGTGCCAGATCCGCGTTCTTCATCAGATCGTCAGCCGCGCAGTCGTTCATCGGACCCATGACGATACCGATGCTGGCGCTGATGACCACTTCCGAACCGTCGAGGACGTAAGGGCGACTGAGGCATTCGATGAGGCGTGTCGCCATGGCGCTGCTGCTCTCGGGCCCCTCGACATCGACCTGCAGAATAGCGAATTCGTCGCCCCCGAGCCGGGCCACGACGTCCCCCTCGCGTGCGCTCTCCTTGATGCGTGTTCCGACCTCCCTGAGGAGCGCGTCGCCGATGGGGTGGCCCAGGGAATCGTTCACGTCCTTGAACCCGTCGAGATCGAGGCAAAGGACGCCGAGACGGCTTCCGTGCCGCTCCGCCCGGGCGAGGGCGGATTTGAGCTGCTCGTGGAAATAGCGGCGATTGACGAGGCCGGTCAGCCCATCGTGGTGGGCCAGATAGGTGATCTGCGCCTCCGCTTGGCGCCGCTGGGTAATGTCCTCGTAGGTGGCCACCCAGCCGCCGTCCGGCATGGACTGATGTGCCACGGAGATCGTGCGCGTATCCTCGAAGTCCTGCACGAAGCTGACGAAGGATTTGTCTCCGCGAAGGCCGCCCTGCCGGGCGTAGATTTCCCTGAGATGGGTGCTGGCGCTGAGATTGATCAGATCGGGGAGCAGCATTCCTGGCATGGGGGCGAAATCGAGCGCAAACAACTCGGCAAAACGCTGGTTGTAGACCACCAGCTGTTCCGCCGCGTCCACCATGCACAGGGCCTGCGACATGTTGTTGAGCGCGGCGTCGAACCGCTTGTTCTGCGTGCCGAGTTCGCGGTCGCGACGCTGCAGGATCTCGTTGCGCGAGTGCAGTTCGGAATTCACCGATTGGACTTCGGAATGGGCGAGCTCGAGATCGGTCGAGGTCCGCCTGAGGTCCTTGGTCAGCGTATCGAGGTGGGAGCGTGCGCGTTCGAGAAGCTGGTTGTGCCAACCCAGCAGGCCGACCAGGAAGAATCCGCAGAGCAGCAGCCCGGCCACCATGACCGAAAAGGTCCAGTGCAGCCGAAGCAGTTCGGCCTGGTCCTGCGCCACCTTGTCGCCGCTGTAGGTGTGCGCGGCCGACGCGATGTAGGCGAGCTTGCTGTCCAGCGGCGCGAGGATCTCGAGAGCCCTGACGATCGAACCCGGGCGGTCCAGCTCACCGACCAGGGCCTGGACCTGCTTGATGGCTCGCGACAGAAACTGGATCGTCGCCAGGATCTCGCGATCATGGGATGCGAAATCCTTGAATTCACCATGGTCGATGAGTTCGAGGCGGTTGGACAGAATATCCAGCCTGAGCTGAACCTCGTCGCTGTCGATTTTCGAACCTGGAATGCCGGCAGCGGCGATCCGCTGCTCCAGCCGTACGAATTCCGCGCCGGCCTGACTGGCCAGCCAGGTTATGTCGTAGCGCGAAACGCGACGGAGGGCATCATGACGCTCGGCGGTCAACGTGGAAACGTAAATGGCGGCAACGGCTAAGCCGCACATGACCATGAACAGAATGATTTTTCCGGCTCGAAGCGACACCGAACCTCCGCGGGCCCACCACCCCTCTCGGCTTGATGGCGCGACGATAAAGAGGAATTCTTATCAAACCATGGAGTAGATCGCGGAATTCCCGCCATGCTCCTTCACCTCGACGCTTTCCGTCCAGGCGCGCCCTTCGCTCAACTGGCGAATGATTGCATCTACTTTGTCGTACACATATTTCGCGGTCGCCTCGCAGCCTACCGACGGCATGATGCGGATGTCCACGAGACCCTCGCGCGCGAGCGCCTCGAAGCGCTCCCGCTCGGGATCGTCAACAGCCACGATCATGGTGTGGTCGAACATCTCGTGCAGCCAAGCCTTCACGGGCTTCAAGGCTCCGAAGTCGAAGCACCAATTGCATTCGTCCAGCTGATGCGAGCAGAACACGAACCTGAACGCCAGCGCGTAGCCGTGAATCAGGCTGCAGTGGGAATGCTTGGCCCGCCATTGCCGGAAGCAGCAGGACAGGCCTTCGTTGTGGTCGTAGGTCTTGGTCGACCGATAGATGCCGGCGGTTCGCACCGGCTGAAAAGGCTGAACGCCGATCTGATGGTTCAAGACCGCCTCGCTGCCAAGTGCTCGCACGGGTTGTGCCGGGGTCAGTCCGCGTTGCGGTCCAGGATGGCGCATTCCTGCAAGAACTCGGACCTGAGTTCCTTGTCTGTGAGCATGTCGCCGTAATAGGAGCTGTTGACCATCCGGCTGGAGCGCGGTGCCAAGACGCCGCGATGGGTCTTGCACATGTGCACCGCACTGATCCGCACCGCGAGCCCGCGCGGTTCCGTCGTATCGACGATGAAGCGCTCGATCTGCTTGACCAGTTCTTCCTGGATCTGCAAGCGAGAGGCGAAATATTCGACGATCCGGTCGTATTTCGAAAGGCCGATGATCCGGCCATTGGCTGCCGGCAGGATTCCAATCGTCGCATGTCCGTAGATGGGCATGAGATGGTGGGCACAGGTGGACCGCAAGGCGATGGGTCCAGTGACTATGAGCTGGTCGTAGTGCTCGACGTTCTCGAAATCGGTAATGCGCGGCGGCGACGTAAAGCGCCCTCGCATGGTTTCCTCGACGAACATCTTCGCCACGCGGGCCGGTGTGTCGCGCGTATTATGGTCGCTGCGATGGTCGATGCAGAGGATGTCGAACAGTTCCTCGATTTTTCGGGCCGCGGCCTCTTTCATGGCTTCGCGATCGGCTTCGTTCATGAACCCGCGCACGGCCTCGTTGCACAGGCTTGGGACCACCATCGGATTTACATGCTTGTTCACGGGCGCAACCCTAATCGGACCCTGCGGGCGATAACCTGGGTTATATATGAATCGCGCGTTAGTGAAAGGAGTTAATTTAACCTGAAATGGTTAATTGGCATTAACGACCCGCCTCGGTTGCGCCCTAACATTTGCGATGTTTTGTCGCAATCATGGTTAATTCTTCCGTAGTTGTGTCATCCTAGCACAAAACGCGCCGCTAAACGCTTCGAGCGGGGCGCTTCATTAACGATATTGTATTCACGCGCCTTTAAGCGATTTCTGGCATGGAGGTGCGTCGCAACTGGAGTTCGGGCACATGATGGCCAACAAAACACGTTCGTGGATCGGTGGTGTGGCCCTCGCGTGCGCCGGTATCCTGGCCGCCGTATCGGCCCAGGCAGGTTCACTCGGCACGCCCAAGGATAAGCCGATCCTGACGATCTCAGGGGACATCACCGAAACCAACAGCCCCGATGGCGCCCAATTCGACCGCGGCATGCTCGAAGCGCTGGGCATGGTGACGGTCGAAACCACAACGCCTTGGTACAAGGGACCCATGAAGTTCGAGGGCGTCCCGATGGACAAGCTGATGGCCGATGTCGGGGCCAAGGGTGGCCATGTGGTCGCCTATGCGCTCAACGACTACAGCACCGAAATCCCGATGGAAGACTTCACCAAGCACCACACGATTTTGGCCCTGAAGCGGAACGGCGAATACATGCCGGTACGCGACAAGGGTCCGCTGTTCGTCATCTACCCTTATGACAGCGACCCCGAACTCAAGAGCCAAACCTACTACAGCCGCTCCGCATGGCAGGTGGCTCGCCTGGTCGTCAAGTAACCGGCCCAGGGGCGGTTTGCGCCGCCCCCGATACATTCTGCCAACGCTCAACTGCGGGGCGCACTATATTGCCGCCTCGACAGCCTCAATGAGCGCTGTGGCCGGCGCGCCGTCGAGCCCCGGAACCTCGATCTCATCCCCCTCCTCCGCACCGGCCAGAACTTGGCCGAGAGGCGTTGTCAGCGACACCGATCCACGCGCTTCCCCGGCGCCGTCCTGCGCAATGCGGATCGTCAAGCGCTTGCGATCGGCAAACAGTAGCGCGACCCGATCTCCGACCTTGATGCCGGTGCCGGCATGGGGCGCGAGGTCGGCGCCGTTGATGCTCTCGGGCGCGGGCAGTTCCTTGTCCCCCGGAGGTGTTGGCGGGTCGGATGTTGCCGTGACGATACGATGTTCGGTCAACCGGTACGCCGCCCTGGCCCCTGCCGTGCCGGTCAGCGGCTCGACATCCTGCTTTTTCAGCGCGTCGACCAGGTCCGTCATGACGCCATCCGGATCGCGATAGAAGCTCGACGCGAAGCAGCGCCAGAACCGCCAGCCGACCCGCTCCAGTATCCGCTGCCGGCGCATGTCCTCGCGCCATTGCTGCGGGCCATGGAAGCTGTCCCCGTCGCATTCGATCGCGAGACGGCGGCCCTCGGCACCCTCGACGACAAGGTCGATGCGAAAGCCCTCGGCGCCGACCTGCGGCTCGACCCGGTAGCCCAGTTCCAGCAGGCGGCGCATCACGTCCCGCTCGAACTCCGAGTCGCAGGCTGCATAAAGGTCCTCGGCTTGGCTGGGCCGCGTCGGCATCGGATCGGCGAAATGGGCGATCAGCTTTGCCTTCAGGTCCTTGGGATTGAGATCCTCGAGCGGCACCGAGCGCACCAGCACGAGCCGATCCCGGGCCCGCGACGCGGCGACGTTGAACCTCTGCTCGTAGCGCAGCATCGTCAGCGTCGTGCGGCGCTTGCGATCGGCCACCATGGACAGGAACACGATGTCGCGTTCGTTGCCCTGGAAGGTGGCGCTGTCGCCGCACAGGATCGCATGGCGCTGCATCATCTCTTCGCCGAAGCGGTCCGACAACATGACCCGGACCAGTTCCGCCTGCTCGGCGCCGATCAGCGAGATCACGCCGATGGAACGGTGCCGGTGCGCTGGGTTCTCGAGCAGCGTGGCGATCTCGTCGACGATGACCTGGGCCTCGGGACGGTTGATCTTGCGGCCGCCGTCCCGGATGCCGTGCGGCACGAAGATATCGACGAGCGGCGGGTCGAGTCGCTCCTGCGCAGAGGGGATGCGCAGCGGGATCAGCTTCTCGGGGTAGAACTGCATGGAGAAGCGGATGATCGGCTCGACGCAGCGGAAATGCTCCTTCAGCATCAGCCGACTGTCGGGGAACACGGCCCGCATGAGATCGTACAGGCTCTCGCCCGGCTCCAGCAGGCTGCGGTACGGCAGATCCCGCAGGTAATGGTGACGCAATTGTTCGATCTTGGTCTGTGTCACGAAAGGCGCGGTCGGGCTGACCTGCCTGTCATCCCCGACGGCCAGGATCTTGCGGCCGCGCAGCAGTGCCGGGATTTCGGTCACGTCCGATTGGGAGGCCTCATCGAGGATCACGAGATCGAAGGCGGCGAGATCGGACGGTAATTGTTCTGCGACGCGCCAGGTCGGCATGATCCAGCACGGCACGGCATCGTAGCATCGGGCCATGGCGTCGCGGGCGGCGCGGCGGTGGTGACCGGCGCCTTTGCCCGTCCCCTTACCGAGCCGGCCGAGCGCTCGAACATATTCGACAAGCGCGGATTTGACACGCGGCGATAGCCGGCGCTCCAGGGCATGAAAGGCACGTTCACGCACGAGTTCGACGAAGAGCTTGCGTCCGCGCCGGTCCGCCGCGTCGCGCTCGCGGGCGAGCGCCAGCAGGTCCTCGCGACCGTCCATGCGAGCGAGATGCCCCTCTGCGGCACCGCTATCCCATGCGGCGCGCCAGTCATCCGGAACGAGCGCGTCGCCATCCGGGTCAGGCGGCACGGTCCTCAGCCGGTGCGCCCAGTCCGGCGCGCCCGCCGCGGCCACCCGCGCGCATAGGGCCGCGAGTGCTTGGAGGTGACCGGCCACGGCGCGCAGTTTCGCGATACGCGCCTCGATGCCGCTCCAAAGCGCCTCGATCCTGGCCGTGTCGACCCCCTCTCGGCCTATTATCTCGGCGAAGAACTGGCGCGCCATCGTCGAGGTACGGTCGTCGCCCACGAACAGCGCCGCGATGCTTGCACGTGAGATGTCCGCGACCCCGAGCTTCGCCGCCGTGATCGCATTCTCGAGCTGGCTGGACAGCGCGCGCGCCAGTCCGGGATCGGCGGCCAACGCTTGGAGCGGCGGCGTGTTGCGGGCCATCGCGGCAATGAGCGGGATCACGGCCCGTGCCCTGTCGAGATCGCGCAGGTAATGCGCGGCCGCCGCCAGGCTGCCCGAGTCCTCCTCGGCCGCCGTGCCCAACTCCTTCGCGAAGGCCCGCCACCGCGCCTCGAGTTCCAAACGAAGGTCGAAGAGGTCGAGGTGGCTTTGCACGGTCTGCCAGGCGTCCTGACCGTCGCCCGGCCCTGCGCCGCGCACCAGCACGGCCGCGACAAGGTCCTTGCTGACCGAGCGGCCGAGGGAAAGTCTCGGCCACAGTCGTTCCCCCGCCGCCGCACGAGCGATCGCGGCCCGCGCGACCTCGTCGTCCAGCACGGCGTCGGGCACATCGACCGCGAAGGGCACGAGGCGCGTGCGCTCGGCTTCCACGGTCCAGAACGCCGCCGCAACGTCCCGGAGGATCGCGAGCCAGCCCGCGCTGTCCTCCCCCGTCAAGGCCCCCTCGAGCACGGGCGCGAGCCAGGTGCGCCGATCGACGGCTTCGCGTGCCGCGGCAAGATCACGAAGCGCCGCAGCGCAACGGATGGCACTCTCGATCGCATCCGATGTGACCCGCAGCGCATGGGCCGGCCCCGCGGCGGAGTCCTGGGCCAGGCTCGCGGCCCGGAGGAGGTCGTCATGCCAGTTCGCGACCTGGCGCGTGTCCGGCAGGCTTTCAGCCGGGGGCGGCGCCGCTTCGCCATGATCGAGGAACGCGCTCGCGGCCCGGCGCGCGTCGCGCAATGCCTCGATGTCGGCGTCCGTCAGGTCGGTTTCGGAGGCGAAAGCCGTTGGCCTGTCCGTGAACCAGGCATGGCGCTCGCGCGAGCCGGCCAGCTTCCGGGCCAGATCGGCCGGACGTTCGGCCAGCGGTCCAACCGGCGCGGTCTGGCGTTCCGCGATTCGGTCGAGGTCGGCGTCGATCGCGACCAGGCGGTCGCGGATCTTGACGATTTCGGCCTCGCAGCGCCGAATGGCGGAGAGGCGGATCTCCGGCCGGCTTTCCTCCACCACGGCCTGGATTTCGCGGATCGCGGTTTCGACCTGGCGCAGGCCCTGGCGCTCGCTGGACAGGATCGAGATGGTCAGCGGCCGCACCTTTTCGGGCAACTGCTCCCGCAGCACCGCCAAGGCCGCCTCGCCGCGCGACAGCACCAGCACGCGCTGGCCGAGCGCCATGGCGTGACAGATCAGGTTGGCGATCGTGTGGGTCTTGCCGGTGCCGGGCGGCCCCTGCACCACGAGGCCATCGCTCTGCGCCAGGCGGCGCACGATGGCGATCTGGTCCTCGTTGAACGGCTTCGGGAAGAAGACCTCGGTCGACCGGATCTTCCCCAAGTGGGGCGTCGTCGGGCTGCGCGGTTCCCAGCTGATCGCTCAACGGCGCCCAGCTCGCTCCATTGTCCCCCGAGGGCGGTGTGACGAGCCGTTCGGCCAGGCCCTGGATCGGATCGCCCTCTCGCGCCAGCGTCCGAAACCGGGCGATGTCGTCGAGAACGACGTGCTGCGAGCGCGGCCGCGCAAACAGGGTCCAGTCGTCAGTGACGCGCGGCCCTTCCGCGGTGTCGGCGACCGGCTCGCTCGCAGCCAGCCCCGGCGCATAGACCCCATTGGAGGCAAGCCGCGTGGCCGCGGCGGACAAGATCGGCTCGAACGTCTCGGGCCGATAGGGCGTGATACCCTCGTCCTCCCCTGCCCTGGCGATCTCGCGACGAATGATGTCGTCGAGAAGGTTGAGGTTCGGGCAACCGAACTCTTCGTAAGGCTTGAGATCGACCCGGGCGTCCACGTCGCGCGGCCTGACCCGAATCGTGCCGTCGTCCTCGAGTTCGAGTTCCACGACCCGCTCGATCAAAGGCCGCTCGATTCGGCGGCCCTCGTGGTTCCATCGCACCGTGCCGATGCCCCACACGGCTTCGACAGCGCCGTCCGCGCCACCGAGTTCGAGCTGCTGCTGGAGCTTATACAGCTTGGCGTAGATCGCGATCGTGCGTCGCCGAACGCGCTCGTCCTCGGCCCAGAGCGTCCAGGGTTCCTCGATCCAAGCTTCGAGTTCGGCGGCGGTATGCGGGCAATCGGAAAGCCGGAGCTTGAGATCGAAGCGAGGCGGCAGCCCTGCGTCTTCGGGCCGCTCGGGAACGGGCTCGAAATCCTCCGGGATGGCGGCCTCGGAGGCCAGCAAAGCGTTGCGCTCCGTGGCGCTGACGGTTTCGAGACGCTCGGCAATGATGACGGGACGCGTAGCCGGATCGGCATGGACGATCAGCCAGGGCGCCAGCGCCTCAGGGGGGTTGGGCGGCTCGCGCCGGGAAAGCCGTTCGACGCTGAGCCATATCGCACCATCCTGGTCGCGGCATTCGTGCCCGACGCCCGGCACGTTGCGGGTCTCGGCTCCCGGGAGAGCCAGCACGGTTCCGTCCGCCAGCCGATAATCGGCCAATCGGAACGCGACGCGCTCGTCGAGCTTGACGACCTGTTCCACATAGTCGAGCAGGCCGACAAGCTTTTCGGCCACTGTGTTCAAAGCACCTGTCAGAGCGTTGTCTCCCGTTCTACGGGTCAGAAAGAACCCCGGATGGCGCCGCAAGGCAAGTCTGCCCGATTTTGCCGCGTGTTGGACGAACCGATCCGCGCGGCACCCTCCCGCAAAACTTAGCCGGCGTTGTTGCGTTAGCGCCTCGAGTTCGCCCCTTCGGCTCTCCCCCCTAAGCCCGCGAGGATTGTAACCGACGTGGCCCTTTCCTCTTCCACGCCGGTGTCCCGGCGCGACGCCCTCCGAGAACCGCCCTTGCGACTCGGATTCCCAGTCAAGATTCTGGGCGCGCCCGAACTCAAGAGCAACGACGCGCGGCGCTGGCAGCAAAATCCGCATCTCAAGGTCTCGCTGGAGTATCTCGACGGCATCTTCGACTTCCTGGCGAAGCACCGGATCACGATGTACCGGATGTCCTCGGATCTCGCGCCCTATGCGACCCATCCCGACATGCCGCAGTTCCATTCCATGGTGCGGGACAGCGCGCCCGAGCTTGCTGCGCTCGGCGCCAAGGCCAAGGCGCTCGACCTGCGCCTGTCGTTCCATCCGTCGCAATTCGTGGTTCTGAACAGCCCCGATCCGGAGCTCGTCAAAAGGAGCGTCGCCGACCTCGTTTCCCAGGCCGAGATGCTCGATTTGATGGAACTCGGGCCGGAGGCCGTCATGGTGATCCATGTCGGGGGCACCTATGGGGACCGCCCCGCCAGCAACGCGCGCTGGGTCGAGACCTGGAAGACCCTGCCCGAACCCGTGCGCCGGCGCCTCGTGCTCGAGCATGACGATCTCAGGTTCAGCGCCGCCGACGTCCTGTGGATCCACGGCCATACGGGAGTGCGGCTGATCTTCGATCATCAGCACTTCTGGTGCTTCAACCCGGAGCGGCTCGAAATGGCGCCGACCGTGCGGGCGATCCTCGATACCTGGCCGCAGGGCGTGCGGCCCAAGATCCACTTCTCGTCGCCGCGCACGGAACTGCGCGAGGTCAAGCGCAAGGACGCCGTCACCGGCAAGAGCAAGCTCGTCAAGGTGGCCCCGGTCTGGACCGGCCATGCCGATTTCTGTCACCCGTTCGAGTTCGCCACCTTCATGCGGGCCATGCCCGACCGCGTGTTCGACGTGATGCTGGAGAGCAAAGCCAAGGACCTCGCGCTGCTGCGGCTACGGCCCGACATGCTGCGCTATGCGCCCGATGTTGCGACGCGATTCGGCCTCGAGGCGGGCCAGCAGGGCAACGACGAGGTCGAGGCCGAACTGCTTCAAAGCTCAGACGACGCCGAGAGTTGACAGAGAGCACCGTGGCTCCCCCTAATTTGTTTCCTCCTATGCACAAATTTTCTGCTAATCACGCCACGCATTGTCGCTTTCTCGCGCGATGCGAAGACTGTATGCGCAACATTGCACGTCTCCGCTCCATCCTACGCAGAACCCCATGGCCGATAAGAACCACATCCTGACCCTGTCCTGCGAAGACCGCCCGCGCATTGTCGCGACCGTGACGGGTCGGGTGGCCGATCTCGGCGGCAACATCGCCGAAAGCTCCCAGTTCTGGGACCGCATCACCAATCGCTTCTTCATGCGCATCCACTTCACGGCGTCGGAGGATGTTTCGGCGGACAGCATCCGCCAGGCCCTTGCCCCGGCCTCGGCCCGGTTCGGCATGCATCTCGACCTGACCGATGGCGACCGCAGGCCGCGCATCCTCATCATGGTGTCGCGCTTCGACCATTGCTTCGAGCACCTGCTGTATCAGATCAAGGTCGGCTGGCTCAGGGCCGATGTCGCCGCGGTAGTCTCCAACCACGAGGCGGCGCGCGTGTCTGCCGAAGCCGCCGGGCTACAATACCATTACTGGCCGGTCACCAAGGACAACAAGGCCGAGCAGGAGCAGCGCGTGCTCGACCTCGTCGAACTCGACCGGGGCGGAACTCGTGGTCCTGGCGCGCTACATGCAGGTGCTGTCGGACGGGTTCTCGACGGCGCTGTTCGGCCGCATCATCAACATCCACCACTCGTTCCTGCCGAGCTTCAAGGGCGCCAAGCCCTACCACCAGGCGTATGAGCGTGGCGTCAAGATCATCGGCGCCACCGGCCATTACGTGACGGCGGATCTCGACGAGGGCCCGATCATCGAGCAGGAGACCGAGCGCGTGACCCACGCGCTGTCGGGCGACGATCTGGTGGCGGTCGGTCGCGACGTCGAATCGCGCGTGCTGGCCCGGGCGGTGAAGATGCACCTCGAGCGCCGGGTGTTCCTGAATGGCCGCAAGACGGTCGTGTTCTCGTGAGCGCAAAGCTGATCGACGGCAAGTCCATCGCGGCGGAGGTCACGGCCAAGGTCAAGGCCGCGTCTGCCGCTCTCGAAGCCAGCACCGGACAACCTCCGGGGCTTGCCGTGGTCATCGTGGGCGAGGACCCGGCGAGCAAGGTTTACGTCGCCAACAAGAGCCGCACCGCCGAGGATTGCGGGTTCAAATCGGTGCAGCTCAATCTTCCGGCCGACACCTCGCAGGCGGCGCTGCTCGACCACGTGGCCGCTCTCAATGCCGATTCGACGATTCACGGCATCCTGGTGCAATTGCCGCTGCCGAAGGGCATCGACACGGATGCGGTGATCCGCGCCATCGACCCCGACAAGGATGTGGACGGCTTCCACCCGATCAATGTCGGGCGGCTCGGCATCGGGGCACTCGACGAGGCGTTCGTGCCCTGCACGCCGGCCGGTTCCATGGTGCTGCTGCGTCGCGTACTCGGCCCCACGCTGACGGGCAAGAACGCCGTCGTGGTGGGTCGCTCGAACATCGTCGGCAAGCCGATGGCGCAACTGCTGCTCGACGCCAACTGCACCGTGACCATCGCGCATTCGCGCACCGCCGACCTGCCCGGCCTGTGCCGGACCGCCGACATTCTCGTCGCCGCGGTCGGGCGCCCGCAGATGATCCGCGGCGACTGGATCAAGCCCGGGGCCGTGGTGATCGATGTCGGGATCAACCGCATTCCCAGCCGCGAAGGCAAGACGCGGCTCGTGGGAGATGTCGCCACCGAGGAAGCCGCCGAGGTCGCGTCGGCGATCACGCCGGTTCCGGGCGGCGTCGGGCCCATGACCATCGCCATGCTGCTGGCCAACACCTTGCGTTCCGCCTACCGGCACAGCCGGGAGCCGATGCCCGACCTGTTCGGGTAGGGTTAGCCTCTGCAATCCCTACAAACACAACGAGACCCACCGTAGAAAACATTTTCTTACACACTACAAGCGTGTACATCACAGTCATCGGAACATGACAACGGATGACGCATGCCTGGGTACAAGAGAACTATCCTCTGTCTCGCGAATTCGCGAAAAAATACCGGCCGCTGTATCGCTGGGAAGGTGATTGGTGGAGGCCCCGTCGGAGAGTGGGTTCGGCCGGTAAGTTCTCGGGCAACCGGCGAACTCTCTGAAGAAGAGCGCCGCTATGAAAATGGCCAGGACCCCAAGCTCTTAGACGTAATCACTATCCCTCTGAAAGGAGCGCAATCCGAAGGGCACCAGAGAGAGAACCACCTGATTGACGATGGATTTTATTGGGAGTTTGTTCGTAAAGCGAGCGCGGCCGAGGTTGAGCTCGCGCTCGATCACGTGAGAGGCCCGCTATGGGACAACGCCAGCTCCAGCTACAATGGATTGCATGATCGTGTGGCGGAGTCCGCGGTCATGTCCTGCGGGTACTCGCTAAGGCTCATTAAGGTCGTCGACCTCGCTATCAGCGTAGGCACGGAGGGAGCAGAATTTGGGAACGGGAAACGCAAAGTGCGTGGCCGGTTCTCGCTTAACGGAGAACATTATCTGCTTAGTGTCACCGATCCCTCGATAGAGCGCCGGTACTTCGCAGGGACGGATGGGACGTTTCCGATCGGGCCTGCCATCCTTTGCATCAGCTTGGGGGAGGTCTATCTAGGATACGCGTACAAGCTGATCGCTGGGGTACTCCTTCCGACCTGACCTGCTACGATGGCTGGACGCGCATAGCCGCTACGGCTTGGAGGTGCTCTTGGCAGAACAAGGGAACGAAGTTCTGACGATCGGTCACTCGTCTCATTCTTACGAGCAGTTCCTCAAGCTCCTGCGAAATAGCGGCATTACTGCTGTCGCCGACGTCAGGAGCGTGCCTTTTTCGCGTACCTTTCCTCAATTCAACCGGGACAACTTGCATGCCGAATTGCGCGCAGACAACGTCGCTTACTCCTTTTTAGGCGCGGAATTGGGAGGGAGGCCGAAAGATCCTCAATTTTTCTGCGACGGGGTCGCTGATTACGAGGCGATGGCGCGCGCTACGACCTTCGAGAAGGGACTCGATCGCGTCTTCGACGGGGCTTCCCGCTACAGAATTGCACTGATGTGCTCCGAACACGATCCGCTCGATTGTCATCGGTGTCTCTTAGTCGGGCGCGCCCTTGCCAAACGAGAAATGGTGATCAGACATGTCCTCGGAGACGGCTCCGAGAGAAGCCAAGCAGAGATTGAGGGCCACTTGTTAGCGATGGCAAAACAAGGCAGCAGTGACTTGTTTGCCAGCCGGGAAGATCAACTTGCCGCTGCCTATAGAAGCCGCTCTCGTCGCGTTGCTTTTTCGGCCCGTCGGCCAATACCAATCATCTCGGCAGCTGCGGAGTAGTTTTTTGTCTCAGGTTCACTTAGCAACGATTGGTTTTACGCAAACGAGCGCGGAAGGTTTCTTTGAGCGACTCCTAACGGCTGGCATAAAAAGGGTAGTAGATGTCCGATTGCACAATACTTC
The DNA here is from genome assembly GCA_963851175.1 of uncultured Alphaproteobacteria bacterium. GTDB lineage: Bacteria > Pseudomonadota > Alphaproteobacteria > Rhizobiales > Beijerinckiaceae > Lichenihabitans. Next base: position 355,800 of record CAWKNU010000002.1, read on the forward strand.
CCAATTAGCGGCATTCGCCAAGGCCGACGACCTTGCATACTTTCTTAAGAGGATCGGCGGCATCCAATATGTGCATCAACCACTTCTTGCGCCTACTGATGCGATTCTGAAAGCTTTCAAGAAAGAGAAGGGCGATTGGGGAGTGTATCAGGCGCGCTTCCTTGCACTAATGGCCGAGCGGCAGATCGAGAGCCAGCTTCGGCCGGAGATGTTCGAAGACGCTTGTCTACTATGTTCAGAAGCTACCCCCCATCATTGCCATCGGCGCCTTGTCTGCGAATACCTCAATGAAAAGTGGAACGGAGTCTTGGGCGTTCGACACTTGTGAGCATGGTTAGCTCAACGCTCAGGATCTAGGCCGCCGCGCAACGGCCGCAAAGGCCCTCGAGTTCGACCATCTGCTTCTCCAGCCGGAAGCCGGATTCGGCGGCGGTCTGCAGCAACAGGTCGTCGAGGGCGTGGTTGTCGACCTCGGCGGTGGTCCCGCATTTCGCGCAGATCAGCATGATCCCGTGGTGATGGTGCCCCGGCGCATCGCAGACCGCGAAAGCGTTGCGGCTCTCGACCCGTACCACGAAGCCATTCTCCACTAGGAACTCAAGGCTCCGGTACACGGTCGGGGGCGCCACGGGCCTGCCCTGGGCCTCGGCGAGCGCGTCGATGAGCGCGTAGGCGGTCATTGGTGCCGCGGCATCCGCGATCAACAGCAGCACCTGCCGGCGAAGGGCGGTCAGTTGCAGGCCGCGCTCACCGCACAGCGCCTCGATACGCCTCAGCCACGCCTGTCTTGCCTCGCCCTCAACCGATTGCCCGTTCATCGCACCTCGCCCGACCTATGTGAGGCAGTCCGCTCGATCCTTCAAGCCGAGCGGCGAGGTGATATGTTGTAACTGCAAATGTTATGATATAACGATACCGGATGCCCGGCCGAGTGCCGCTGCACGATGCCCAACCCGGACGTCACATGCCATCGTTCAAGTCGTTCGTACTTGCAGGCACTCTCGCCGTCGCTGTGGCAAGTCCCGCCCTCGCCTCTTCGGTCCACGTAGTGGCGGCCGAGAATTTTTATGGGGATCTCGCGCGGCAGGTCGGAGGGTCCGACGTGACCGTCACCAGCATCCTGTCCAACCCCGACCAGGACCCGCACCTTTTCGAGGCCGATCCGTCCACTGCGCGAGCCCTGAAGGCCGCCAAGGTCGTGATCGCCAACGGGGCCGACTACGATCCATGGATGGAAAAACTGCTGCAGGCCGATCCGGCCCCGGGTCGCGAGCAGATCGTGGTCGCCACCCTGGTTGGCCGGAAGGCTGGCGACAACCCCCACCTTTGGTATGATCCGCACACCATGGCGGTGTTGGCCCTCGAACTCGCAGGCCGCCTGTCGGCGGTGGACGGCGCCCACACGGCCGCATACGCCGAGCGAGCGGCAGCGTTTGCGGCGTCGCTGAAGCCCCTCGCGGACAAGATCGCGGCCATGAAGGCGCGACATTCGGGTGTTCCGGTCACGGCGTCCGAGCCGGTCTTCGGCTATATGGCGGAGGCGCTGGGCCTCGCCATGCACAACAAGGCGTTCCAGATGGCGGTGATGAACGGCACCGAGCCGAGCGCCTCGGACGTCGCGGCCTTCGAGGACGACCTCAGGAGCCACAAGGTCAGGGTAATGATCTACAACAGCCAGGCGGAGGATCAGGCCGTGAAGCGGCTGGTCGAGATCGCGCGTGCCGCCAAGGTGCCGGTGGTCGGCGTGACCGAAACAGAACCCGCCGGCACGACCTACCAGGCCTGGATGATGGATCAGCTCGAGGCGCTCGATCGCGCTCTCGCGGAACCCTCGCCTTGAGCCTCGCCGTCCTCGACAACGTCACGCTCGCGCTTGGCGGCCGCACCATCCTGTCCGGCGTGAGCTTCCGCATCGAGCCCGGCGAGTTCATTGGCCTGCTCGGACCCAACGGGGCCGGCAAGACAACGCTGATGCGCGCCATGCTGGGCTTGTTGCGGCCGCGCCACGGCACGATCACGATCCTTGGCAGGCCCGCCGAGCGGGGCAACGACGGTATCGGCTACATGCCGCAGGTGCGCAGCGGTATCGATCTGCGCTGGACGGGCTGGGACTTCGTCGCCACCTCGGCCTCCGGCCATCGATGGGGCTTGCCGCGCCTCGGCGCGAGCGAGCGGCGGGACGTTGCCTGGGCCCTCGATCTGGTCGGGGCCACCGACCTCGCGCGGCGCCCGCTCGCGGAACTCTCGGGCGGCGAGCGGCAACGCCTGCTTCTCTCGCAGGCACTGCTTGGGCGACCGAAACTGTTGCTGCTCGACGAGCCGCTGGTCAACCTCGACCCGACCCACCAGCGCGGCGTCGTCGAACTGGTGGCCCGCCTCAACAGGGAACTCGGTTGCGCGGTGCTGTTCAGCGCCCATGAGCTCAACCCCCTTCTGCCCGCCATGGACCGCGTGCTCTATGTCGGACGCGGCCAGGCCGTGCTCGGCCGGGTCGACGAAGTGATCACCGGGCCGATATTGTCCCGGCTCTACGGGTCCGAGATCGAGGTTTTGCGAATCGGCAAGCGGATCTTCGTGATGGCCGGCGACAGCGAGGCCGAGGGGGAAGCCCATCGCCACGACCATGGCGAGGGCGGCGGGCACGACCACACGCATCATCATGCCGGAGCGCATCGCCATGCTGAGCTATGATTTCATGCGCACCGCGTTTGCGGCGAGCGGGGTCGTGGCGATCCTGGCGGGCCTCGTGGGTTATTTCCTGGTGCTGCGCCAGCAGACCTTTGCCGGCCACGCGCTCTCGCATGTAGGTTTTACGGGCGCGACCGGCGCGGTGCTGCTCGGGATCTCGCCCTTCTGGGGGCTGATCGGCTTCACGCTGCTGGCCGGCCTTGCGATGGGGGCGCTCGGCGAGCGGCTGAGCGCCCGCGATGTCGCGATCGGCATGATTCTGTCGCTGGCCCTTGGGCTCGGGCTGCTGTTCCTGCATTTCTACACGGCCTTCGCCACCCAGGCGACCGCGCTGCTGTTCGGCAATGTGCTCGGGGTGGATAGGGGCGCCCTGACCAGCCTCGTCGGGCTGGCTCTGGCGAGCGTGCTGGCGCTCGGCGTCATCGCGCGGCCCCTGCTGTTCGCCAGCCTGCAGCCGGAACTCGCCGAGGCCAAGGGCGTGCCGCTACGGCTGCTCGCCACCCTGTTCCTGGCCATCGTGGCCGTGGCGGTGGCCGAGGCCGCACAGATCGTCGGCGTCTTGCTGGTATTCACGCTGATGGTCGGCCCGGCCGCCAGCGCGCGCAATCTTTCAGCCCGGTTCGGGATCGCCGTCGCGTGCTCGGCCGGCCTGGCCTTGGCCGAAGCCTGGGGCGGCGTCGCGCTCGCCTGGTGGACCGACTGGCCGGTGAGTTTCTGGATCACGGCTCTGTCAGCTGCCGCTTATGGCCTAAGCTTTTTGGCGACGGCCGTCAGAGCACGATTGAGCGCCGCGCGTAACCACCCGCACCCGCATGCCGCCCCGGTGGCGCAGACGCCTTCGTCGAGCGCCGGCCAGGGCTGACCAGTCCCGAAGGCGCTTCGGAGCACAATAGCCAACTGCTCGTCACCATGCGCGGGTCACCAGCCAGACGACGAGGCCCAGCAAGAGCAGCGCGCCCACCACATAGGCGGCCAGCATGACATAGGCGCCCATCATGATTCCCGCGATCGTCTTCTTGATAGCGGCCCGGTCATTGAGGTTCGGAAACGGGGTGTTGGGCTGTGCCACCCCGAGGAAAGCGCAGAGCGGGTCCCACCCCTGCGACACGTCGAACACCAGCAGCTTGTCCGCCGGCACCGCGGTCCTGACCTCCTCGATATGCGCATTGTAGCGCGCGATCGCCTCGGCCCTGTTCGGCATGGTGCCGCCGAGCGAGCGTTGCCAGATCAGCTTGCGGCTCATGTCGCCGAACTTCCGTCCGAATGGCGTAAGCCATTCCAGAACCTTGAACTGCCAAAGCTTTTCCGTAAAGTAGATCGTGTCTAGCGTGCTGTCGTACCAGGCATCTGGACCGCGCGGATGCAGGGTCAGGAGGACCTTGGCGTCGGGGTAGGCCACCAGCAATTCGCGCCACACGCAACAGCCCGGGTTGTCCACGGTCGCTGTGTACCGGTTGAACACCTGGCCCCAGTCGTGCTGGGTGCCGGGCGGCGTATTGGCCACCTTGCGCCAGAAATCGAGGTGCGATTTGTTGGCCTTGTTCAGGATGACTTCCTGCATGTGGTAGCTGGGAAAGCCAAGCTGGTTCAGTGCCGCGAACGTCGACCATGTGCCGGTTCGGCCAAAGCCAGCCCCGATAAGCTTCAGCCCCATCGTTTCCTCCGGTCCCGGATCTTGAAGCCCGGGCTTTGCCTCTCTTCCTACAATCGTCTCCCGCTCTCGGGATCGAACATTACCGCCTTGTCGAGGTTGAAGGCGAACGGGAAGCTCTGGCCCATCTTCACGTCGGTGTCGGATCGCATGCGGGCCGTGATCGATTTGCCGCCGAGCCGGGTGACCACGAACGTGTCCGAGCCCGCGGGTTCCACCACATCGACCAGCCCGTCGATCATCTGGATGGCGCGCGAATTGCGGTCGGCGCCGTCGCGGTCGGTGATCGCCTCGGGCCGGATCCCGAGGATGAGTTCGCGCCCGAACGGCAACGGCCCTGCCGCGATCGTTGGTGGCGGCGCGAGCGTCACCTCCGTCTGCCCGGTCTGCAGCAGCTTGAGCACCGTGCGGCCATTCTCGTCCACCGCCGTGGCCTTGAGCAGGTTCATGGCCGGCGACCCCATGAAGTCGGCCACGAAGAGGTTGCTCGGCGTGTTGTAGATCTCGGCCGGCGTGCCGACCTGCTGCACTTCGCCGTCCTTGAGCACCGCGATCTTGGTGGCCAGCGTCATGGCCTCGATCTGGTCGTGAGTCACATAGACCACCGTGGTTCCGGTGGTGGCGTGCAGGCGCTTTATCTCTGTCCGCATGTCGACGCGCAGCTTCGCGTCGAGGTTGGACAAGGGCTCGTCGAACAGGAACACGCGCGGATTGCGCACCAGCGCCCTGCCCATGGCGACGCGCTGGCGCTGGCCGCCGGAAAGCTGCGAGGGCTTGCGGTCCAGCAGATGCTCGATCTGCAGCGTCTTAGCCACCGCCGCGATCGCCTTGTCCCGCTCCGGCTTCGGAACGCCGCGCATTTCCATGCCGAACGCGATGTTCCCGCGCACCGTCATGTTGGGGTAGAGCGCATAGCTCTGGAACACCATGGCGATGTCGCGCTTGGAGGGATGCAGGTCGTTGATCGCTTCCCCTTCGAGCCGGATCTCGCCTTCGCTGATCGGCTCGAGGCCGGCGATCGTGTTCAGCAGGGTCGACTTGCCGCAGCCGGACGGGCCGACCAGCACCAGAAAACCACCCTTTTCCAGATCGATGTCGATGCCCTTGAGGATCGACACGGCCCCGAAACGCTTCTTGAGGCCCTTGATTTCGAGGAACGCCATCGGACTTCAACCCTTCACGGCGCCGGCCATCAGGCCGCGCACGAAATAGCGACCCGCCACGATGTAGACGATCAGCGTCGGCATCGCGGCGATCATCGCGGCCGCCATGTTGACGTTGTATTCGACGACACCCGTCGAGGTGTTGACGACGTTGTTGAGCGCCACCGTCATGGGCATCACGTCGCCCGAGCCCGCATAGGCGGAGGCGAACAGGAAGTCGTTCCAGATATTGGTGAACTGGTAGATCACGGTGACCACGAAGATCGGCATCGAGTTCGGCACCATAATGCGCCAGAAGATCTGGAAGAAGCCGGCGCCATCGACCATCGCGGCACGCACCAGTTCGGTCGGGAACGCCTCGTAGTAGTTGCGGAAAAACAGGGTCGTGAAGCCCAGTCCATAGACGACGTGCACGAAGACGAGGTTGGCGGTGGGATTGCCCAACCCGAAGCGGAAGCCGGTCAGCGATTCGAGATCGTTCCCCAGGCGGCCGAAATTGCCCAGGATGGTCGCCATAGGCAGCAGCACCGCCTGGAACGGGATGAAACAGGCGAACAGCATCAGGCCGAACACCAGTCGATGTCCCTTGAAGCGCCACTTCGTCAGCACGTAACCATTGAGGGCACCGAGCCCCGTCGAGATCAGCACCGCCGGGACCACCATCTTGATGGAGTTCCAGAAATAGCCCTTGATGCCAGCGCAGGTCAGGCCCACGCAGGCTTCTTCCCAGGCCCGCGCCCAAGGCGCCAGTGTGGGCGCCGTCGGCAGCGCCAGCATGTTGCCGTCCTGGATCTCCCCCATGGTCTTGAAGGAGGTGACCAGCATGACGAAGAGCGGCATCAGATAGACAAGGGCGAACACGGCCAGGAGACCGTAGATCAGCACCCGGCTGGCCGCTGCCTTGCTGGCGCTCTCAGGCTGCCGGACCCGCCCGGCGGCGACGCTCATTGGGCGCGCTCCCGCAGTTCCGAATACAGGTAGGGTATGATGATGGCGCTAATGGCGATCAGCATGATCACGGCGCTCGCCGAGCCCACCGCCATCTCGTTTCGCTTGAACGTATATTCGTACATGAAGTTCGACGGCAGCCAGGCCGAGCCGCCCGGGCCGCCGCTGGTGAGCGCCACCACGAGATCGTAGGATTTGATCGCCATGTGGGCCAGCACGATGAAGGCCGACAGGAACACCGGCCGCAGCATCGGGATGATGATACGGCGGTAGATCTGGTAATTGCTGGCCCCATCCATCTGGGCCGCCTTGGTGATCTCGTTGTCGATGCCGCGCAGGCCGGCCAGGAACATGGCCATCACGAAACCGGAAGCCTGCCAGACCCCGGCGATGACGACCGTGTAGATTACCCGGTCCTTGTTCTTGATCCAGTCGAAATGGAAGCTGGTCCAGCCCCAGCCGTGCAGCGTGTGCTCGAGGCCGAGCCCGGGATCGAGGAACCACTTCCAGGCCACGCCGGTGACGATGAAGGAGAGCGCCATCGGGTACAGATAGACCGGGCGCAGAACGCTTTCGCCGCGGATCTTCTGGTCGATCAGGATGGCGAGCAGCAGACCGATGGCCAGCGCGAGCCCGATATAGAGCACGCCGAAGATCGCCATGTTGGTGATCGAAGTGTACCAGCTCGAGGGCGGATCGCTGTCGAAGGTCCAGCGCCAAAGCCGGTCATAGGCGCGCGCGCCGGTCAGCACTGAGGATGGGAACGCCTTCGAGTTGGTGAACGACAGATAGATCGTCCACAGGATGAAGCCGTAGACGAACACCGCGACCGCAATGAAGCTGGGCGCGAGAACGAGCTTGGGCACGAAGCTGCCCAGGCGCGAGCGCAAGGTGGTCCGCGAGCGCGCCCGCGTGAGGATCGGATCGACGGTGGCTAGCGACGACATCCCCTCTCCTCCGATCCTAGGGTCAAACCAGGCGACGCTTCGGGCGGAACAATCGGACTGGCGCTCTCATCCGCGTGGCGGGCAGATGAGAGCGCTCAGGCTTACTTCGCGTCGTCGATCGCCTTGACGAGTTCCGACACCGCCTCGTCGGAGGTCTTGATCTCGCCATGCACGAACTTCGTCACGACGTCCTTGTAGGCGTTGGCGACGGCCGGTGGGGCGCCGTAGCCCTGTGCCAGCGAACCGAACAAGGTGCCCTTCTCGGTCGCGGACTTGAGGTCGGCGATGCCCTTCTTGCCGCAGGCATCGAATTCGGCGTCGGACACGTCGGTACGGGCCGGGACCGAGCCCTTCACGATGTTGAAGGCGATCTGGAAGCTCTTCGACAAGGTGTCGGTAGCAAGCTGCTCCTGCGCGGCCTTGCGGTCGGCCGGCACGTCGAACATCCCGAACATGTCGGAATTATACACGACGCTGCCGTCGGTGCCCGGGAAGCGATAGCACAGGTAATCCGTGCCCGGCTTCTTCTTGGCGGCGTTGAATTCGCCCTTCGCCCAGTCGCCCATCACCTGCACCAAGGCATCGCCCTTGATCACCATGGCGGTCGCCAGATTCCAGTCGCGGCCCGAGAAATTCGGGTCGACGTAGGTCTTCAGCTTGGCGAGGTTGTCGAAGGCCTTCTTCATCGTGGGCGACTTCAACGAGGTGTCGTCGAGATCGTTCATGGCCTTCTTGTAGAAGTCCGGCCCACCGGTCGACAGGACGACACTGTCGAACATGGTGGCCTCCTGCCAGTTCTGTCCGCCGAGCGCCAACGGCGTGACCCCGGCCGCCTTGGCCTTGTCGAGCAGCGCCACGAGGTCGTCGAAGCTCTTGGGCTCCGTGCCGCCGATCTTGTCCATCACGGCCTTGTTGATCCACAGCCAGTTGACGGAATGGACGTTGACCGGAACCGCCACCCACTTGCCGTTATACACGGCGAATTTCTGGAGCGGCGCCGGAACCACCTTGTCCCAGCCCTCCTTCTTGGCGACGTCGCTGATGTCGCCCATCTTGCCGGCCTGGGCATAGTCGAGCACCGTGTAGCCGAGCATCTGCGAAGCGGTCGGATAGTTGCCCGCTGCCGCCATGGCCTTGAGAGCCGTCATGGCAGCATCGCCACCGCCGCCCGCGACCGGTACGTCCTTCCAGGCAAAACCCTGCTTGGCAAGATCCTGCTTGAGAACGTTCAGGGCAGCGGCCTCGCCGCCGGACGTCCACCAATGCAACATCTGGACTTCCTTGGTTTCGGCGCGCGCCGAAACCGAGAAAGCCGTCGACACGGCAAGCGCAACGCCCGCCAAAAGTTTCAAGCGCGTGGTCACTCGTCTACCTCCCTTGCGATCACCCGGAATGTCCGGGCTGTTGTTCTGTACAGCGGACCTGGCACCAGGGGCGACCGTGCGATCCGGGGGCCTTCGCACCCTTGCACGGGCCGCTCCAGCGCCCGAGTTGCCGGCCGGGCCGGAGCATCGTTCTTTTTGTTGAATGCCGTTCGGGGCATATCAATGCACGCGGGCCACGACCTTGTACATGCCCCCTTGGTGCAGCGATGTGCGGAGCATGCGCCGAACCGCGGACGAGGTTACCGCCGCCGAGGAAGATCGAGGAAGCCCGTGCGAGGTCGCCGGGTTCCGGACTCGAGGGGCCGGGTCAGTTCAGGACAGGCGCAATGGCATCGTGGTCCACGACGAAGGACGCCGGGATGTGCAGGGACCATTGCAGGCCCGTCGACGCAAAGGTGAGGCTGACCGTTCCGTCGAGAGCCCGCGCCGCCAATCTCTCCACCACCTTGTGGCCGAAGCCATAACGCTGCGGTGGCGCGACCGCCGGACCATTGGATTCCCGCCAGCCGATGTGGAAGCGGCGCGGTGTCGCATCCTCGGGGTCGAGCGACCATTCGATCTCGACGTCGCCGACCGGACCCGAAAGAGCCCCGAACCGGGTGGCATTGCTGGCGAGTTCGTTGAACGCGAGGCCGATGTTCTGTGCGGCCTCGGGCTTCAGGAACAAGGCCGGGCCGCGCAGGGTGACGCGACTTTGAGCCTGTTCCAAAGCAGACCCCAACTGCCAGCGCACCACGTCCTCCACCGCGGCCCCATACCAATCCCGCGCGGCGAGAAGATCATGCGAGGCCGCGAGCCCTCTAAGACGGGCCGAAAACCGCTCCTCGAACTCGGCCGCGGTAACGCTGTCCTTCACGGTCTGGCGAGCCATGGCCTGAATGATCGCCAGAAGATTCTTGGACCGGTGGGTCACCTCGCGCATCAGGAGGTAGATGTGGGTCTCGCGCTGCTTGCGCGCCGTAATGTCCCGGGCGACCCCTATCAGTTCGAGCGGCCCCTCCGGCCCCTGCGGACTGAAGCGGCGACCCTGGATGGAAATCCATCGCTCCGCGCCATCGCTGCCGCGCTTGATGCGAAATTCGATCTGCGCCGTCTCCGGCCCTGCGGGGGCGGCGGCCCGCTGCAGGTCCTCGGCTACCCGAGCCGCATCGTCTGGATGCAATGACGCGCGAAACAGCGCCGCGGACATGGCGGTGTCGCCCGACAGGCCCCACAGGGACGAGATCCCGGCATCGCCGGTCAGATCTCCGGTCGTGGTGTCTAATACCCAAATCCCGGTCCGACCGATATCGAGCGCAAGCTGGATGCGTTCGGCTTTCAAGGTAAGCCCGCCTGCCATGATGGGCCGAGGGCCTCCGCCGAGCCGAGGAACTTCTGGCACCGTTCCCTCATGGCAAACGGACCGAAACATGACCCGGCGCTCCGCCGAGATCCGGCGCCAAGCTCGCTGACAGGCCGGCCGAAATGCCTGAAGGAACCCGGCCCTCCCGGCTCACATCCACCGATCGGAGACGCCCATCAGATGTCGCGTCAACAATCCGCATGTGCAGCCTCGTCACATGTCCGCTGGTACGCATGCGCGGACTCCACGCTGAAACCGGCCTTCGACGGCTGCTCGGTCCGACGCAGTCCGCCTCAATCAGATCTCCAGGATTGCTGAAAATCTGTAATCGGATGAACGCGATGAGAAAGGCTTAGTTCCAAACGGATTGCCGCGGGCGGACGCTCTCCGCTTCGATCAGCCGGCCATCGGCAGGATCATATTGCGGATCTTTTTCACCCGCGTCGCGAAGGCATGGCGGCGCTGCTCGGAGGCGACCACATCGTCCCCGGTCACCCAGTTCAGCTGGATGGCTCGCCGCTGTCCGGTAAACGGTTTGTGGCCGTGCCAGGAATTATCCGAGCGCCGGAAGATCAGCAGCGTCCCGCCATTCGGCGACACTTCGGCCACGGGATTGTCCAGGCTGTCGCTCGATCGCAACAACCGGAGCCTGCCGCCGTCCGCTTCCCATCCCTCGTTAAGGTACAGCAGGACCGTGATGATCTTGCTCTTGGAATCGGTGTGGATGTGCCCGTCCCTGTCGCCCACGAAGCCCCGTACCGTATACATCGTCGGGCGGTCCGTCAGGTCGACGCCGAACTTGCGCTCGACCGCGGTCCTGAACGCCGGCCCTTCAAGTTCGGCCATCATGGCCTGGAACTTTCCCCGGATCGCCAGTTCTGCCGGCGGGTGTGACCCGGGACCCGGAATGGCCGGGAAATCGGCCACGATCTCCGCAAACCGATCCGGGCGGATGAAGCGCTCGACGATGACGAAATCGAACGGATCGCGCGTGAGCGGCGTCGCGTCGAGAGCGGCAATGTCGAGGGTGCTCACATGAATCTCCTGAGGTCTCGTGGTGCGCGGCGTCGCCGCCTTCTGCGAGGGACGGATTACCATGTGTCCGGTGGCGCCGGAAGACGGCATCCGGACAGGTGGCCGCCTGTCGCAGGCGCGCACAAGCTCTGGCGTCTGTGCACAAACGTGAGGCACGTTTAGGGCGAAGATGCGTCTGCGACTGGATTGACAGAGTGACGCTCCCGGACACACTCTCAACCATAATGCTCCAACGCATGAGCACGTGGCACTCGGCGGGACGGACAAGGGAGGATCGGAGCATGAGCACCGGCGCCGAGCGTGCGATGGAAAAGGCCGAACCCATCTTGGAGATGCGCAACATTTCCAAGACGTTCCCCGGCGTGAAGGCGCTCCAGAACGTCGAGCTCACGATCTTTCCGGGCGAAGTCCATGCCCTGATGGGGGAAAACGGCGCCGGCAAATCCACCTTGATGAAAACCTTGTCGGGGGCCTACCAGGCCGATCCCGGGGGTGAGATCCGCATTGCCGGCAAGCCGGTGAAGGTCAACGGACCGATCGAGGCGCGAGAGGCAGGCGTGTCGATCATCTACCAGGAACTCGCGCTCGCGCCCAACCTCACGGTGGCGGAGAACATCTATCTCAATCGCGAGCCCAAGAAGGCCGGGCTGATCGACCGCGCCGTCATGAACGAGGGCTGCAAGGCCGTGCTGAGCCGCATAGGTGCCTCCTATACGCCCGAGACTCTCGTCGGTGCCCTGTCGATTGCCGAGCGGCAGATGGTCGAGATCGCCCGCGCGGTCCATGCCAATTCGCGCATCCTGGTGATGGACGAGCCGACCACCGCGCTGTCGTCACGCGAATCCGAAAAGCTGTTCGACATCGTGCGTCAGCTCCGCCGCGATGGGCTCGCGATCATCTACATCTCCCACCGCATGGCGGAGGTGTACGAGCTGTCCGACCGTGTGTCGGTGCTGCGCGACGGCACCTATGTCGGTACGATCATGCGGGACGAGATGACCCCCGAACTGGTCGTCAAGATGATGGTCGGCCGCGATCTCTCGTCCTTCTACAAAAAAAGCCATCGCTTCAGCCCCAACGCGCCACCGGTCCTGGAGGTGCGGGACATCGGCGATGGACACCGCGTCCGCAACGTGTCGTTCGACCTGCACCCGGGCGAAGTGCTGGGATTGGCCGGCCTCGTCGGCGCGGGGCGGACCGAGATGGCCCGCATGCTTTTCGGCGCCGATCCGAAGAAAGCGGGGGAGATCAAGCTCGCCGGCAAGGCCGTGCAGATCCGCTCGCCGCAGGACGCGATCGACATCGGCCTCGTCTACCTTACCGAGGACCGCAAGGCCGAAGGCGTGCTGCTCGACATGTCGGCCAAGGACAACATCAACCTGATGATCTGCCCGAAGGATGCCAAGGCCGGTGTCCTCGACCTCAAGAAGATGATGCAGCGCTGCAAGGACGCCATCGCGGCGCTCAAGATCCGTGTGGCCGGGCCGGACATCACCGTGGGCTCGCTGTCCGGCGGTAACCAGCAGAAATGCCTCCTTTCGCGCCTGCTCGAGACTCGGCCCATGGTGCTGATCCTGGACGAGCCGACGCGGGGCGTCGATGTCGGCGCCAAATCCGAGATCTATCGCATCATCGACGATCTGGCGAAGGCCGGGGCCGGCATCCTGGTGATCTCCTCCGAACTGGCCGAGGTGGTCGGCATAGCCGACCGTGTCATCGTGATGCGCGAAGGCCATCTCGAGGGCGAGGTCACCGGCGACGACATCGACCAGGAAAACATCATAGCTTTGGCCACCGCGGCGAAGCGTCAGGCTCCCACGGGTCAGCCGGCTGGCGGCTTCGAACTCGGCGACATGGCCCCGGCCGGACAGGTCGCGGTGGGTCACGATCCAGGGGCCTCGCCGCCGACCGCGCATTGATGAGCAGGTTTGCGACTTCCACAGAATAAGACAGGGGTAGGAAACGTGAGCACCGCCACTCCCGCCAAAGCCGAGTCCGCCTCCTCCGTGGTTGCCAAGCAACGCATGCGCAGCTTCATGCAGACAGCCGGCATGCTGCCCGTGCTGGTATTGCTGGCAATCCTGTTCCAGTTCCTCAGCGCCTACGGCGATACCGGAACATTCGACTTCGGCATCGGCCGGTTCCTCACCTCGCAGAACCTGCCGGTGGTGGCGCAACTTGCCTCCATCAACGCCGTTCTGGCCACGGGCATGACGTTCGTCATCCTCACCGGCGGCATCGACCTTTCGGTCGGCTCCATTCTGGCCGTGTCGGCAATGGCCGCCCTGCTGGTCTCGGTGACCAGCTTCTCGCTGCTCAGCGTTCCGGTCGGCCTCCTGGTCGGCCTCATCTTCGGCCTTATCAACGGCGCTCTGATCGCAGCGCTGAAGCTGCCGCCGTTCATCGTCACGCTTGGCTCGCTGACGGCGGTGCGCGGCCTGGCGCGGCTCTTCGGCAATGACACGACCGTCTTCAACTCCGACCTCGGATTTGCAGGCATCGCGAGTAATTTCAATGTTCCCGGCCTCGGCGCGATCTCCTGGCTCACGGTCATCGCGCTGCTCGTGGTTGCCGTGTCCTGGTTCATTCTGCGCCGTACGGTGCTCGGCGTTCACATCTACGCTGTCGGCGGCAATCCGGCCGCGGCCCGGCTGAGCGGAATCAAGGTTTGGGCGGTGCTGCTGTTCGTCTACGGCACCTCGGGCATCCTGTCAGGGCTCGCCGGACTGATGCAAGCCGCGCAGCTCCAGTCGGCCAATGGGCTTCAGCTCGGCACGGGTTACGAACTCGATGCCATCGCGGCCGTTATCCTCGGAGGCACCAGTTTTGTCGGCGGCGTCGGCTCGGTCATCGGAACCTTGATTGGGGCGCTGATCATCGCGGTTTTGGCCAACGGCCTGATCCTCGCGGGCGTGTCGGATGTCTGGCAATATATCATCAAGGGCCTGGTCATCATCGGTGCCGTGGCGCTCGACCGACTGCGCAACCAGGGCGGGGCTCGCACCTGACCCGGCCGGCAAGGACGTGGAGGGCGGCTTCGGCCGACCTCCACACAACGAACATCACCCGGACCGATGGCCGGGGAGGATGAGGTCGCCCTTGGGGCTCGACCGCCAACGACTAGGGAGAGATCATGTTAAAGAAACTTCTGCTTGCCGGCGCTGCGCTGGCTCTCGTGACCGGCGGCGTTCAGGCCAAGGAGCTGAAGACGATCGGCGTTTCGCTCGGCTCGCTCGGCAACCCGTTCTTCATCGCGCTCTCGAAGGGCGCCGAGTTCGAGGCCAAGAAGACCAACCCGAACGTCAAGCTCCTGACCTTCGGCTTCGACTACGACCTCGGTAAGCAGGTCAACCAGATCGACAACTTCATCGCTGCCGGCGTCGACCTGATCCTGCTGAATCCAGGTGACGTGAAGGCCCTGCGGCCGGCAATCGAGAAGGCCCAGAAGGCCGGGATCAAGGTCGTGGCGGTCGACACCAACGCTGAGGGTGCCGACGCGGCGGTCACGACCGACAACGTTCAGGCCGGCGAGATCGCCTGCCAGTACTTCATCGACAAGCTGGGCAAAAAGGGCAACGTCATCATCGAGAACGGGCCGCAGGTGTCCTCGGTCGTCGACCGCGTGAACGGCTGCAAGAAGGCGCTCGCCGCAGCACCCGACATGAAGCTGCTGTCGAGCGATCAGGACGGCAAGGGCTCGCGTGACGGCGGGTTGACGGTGATGAAGAGCCTGCTGACCCGCTTCCCGAAGGTCGACGCGATCTTCGCGATCAATGATCCCCAGGCGCTCGGATCAAACCTCGCGGCCAAGCAATTGAACCGCACCGGCATGATCATCACGTCGGTCGACGGTGCCCCCGACATCGAGGCGGGACTGAAGGATGCTGGCTCGCCGATGATCGAGGCCTCGGCCAGCCAGGACCCCTTCGGGATGGCCCGCAAGGCGGTCGACATCGGCGTGGATCTGCTCAACGGCAAGGCTCCCGCCGAAAAGGTCACGCTCATCCCCTCGACGCTGGTCACCCGCGACAACATCAAGGACTACAAAGGCTGGACGTCGGATCGCAGCGGCAGCTGAGCCGGCCGAGACAGTAAAGGTTGCGGCGCCGGACGGAGAGGTTCGGCGCCGCAGCAAACTGTCGCCCATCATTCAAAGCCAGGGCTATGCCCTAGCCCTTCGCCCCACCCCAAAGCCGTAGGGCGCCGCGCACTTACCCGCGACGACTGTAGATGCGCGCCACCTGCAAGCCGCGCCGTGCATCGGCCGGCGTGAACGTCGATCCGATCGCCTGCTGGGCCGCCGCCAGCGCCCGCGCGATATGCGCGTTCGGCGCCACAGCTCCGTCGCTCGCCGCAGCCGAGTCCCGGTAACCACCGAGTTCGGCCGCAGCACCGCTGCGGTCGAGCGCCAAGGCGCATGCAAGGGCTGCGAGTTCGGCCGGTGTGGCATTGGACAATCGCGGGTCGGCACGGGCCAGCCGATAGCTGTTGACGAACCGCTTGGTGCCGCGCGGGTTTGGACCCGCAAAGACCCCGAGGGCATTCACCAGCGGCGTCTCGAACGACTGCCAGGGAAGGTCGATCCCCGCCCGGCGATCCGGCCCCGCATTCAATCCATCCGCGGCGCTCGCCGGCTGCGGCATGGCGGCATCGGCGTCGAGGTCGTAGGAGAGTTGCACGCAGCGATCCAGCCGGGTCGCGGCGAGCGCGGGATCGGTCTCCGAAAAGCCGGTCAGGATGTGACTGCGTTCGACGGCCGCCAGGACGACGAAGTTGGGGCGGGCAAGCAGCCGATGTGCCGCCTCCAGATAGGCGGCCGCCTTGGCGGACGGCAAGCGATCGAGCTCGTCTATAGCCACCACGATGCGGTCGGGCGCCGGCGTCTGTTCCGGCACACCGGGGCGGCTGGCGACCGCCCTGTTGGACGAGTCCGCCACGAGCGGCGGCGCGTCGCTCGAGGGCGCGTCCTTGGTCATGGCGTCGCTGAGCCCGGCGAAGAACGCCTCGGCCGCCTCCTGGGGTGAGACAGCGGTGCCGAACTCGCCGTCTGGCGAGAGGGCCGGCTCGAGAAGCCCGGAGGCTCGGCGCGCCTCGACCCGGCGCTCGGCGTTCTCGGCGGTGCGCACCGCAGCCTCGGCTTCCGAAGCGAGGTGATCGACGCGTCGGGTCTGGTGCGCCACGAGGCCGTCGAGATCGCGCCGGCGCTCGTCGATTTCTCCGCTGAGCAGCGCAGCGCCTTTGAGCACAGGCTGCAGAAATCGGATGGCCCGCACGATGTCGGCCAAGATGGCCACGAAGGCCAGGCCATAGGCGGCGTGGCTTATCGGCGCGAGCCACCCGGCGTGGTTCTGGGCCCAGGCCGTCAGACCTGCAAAACGATCGCCGCCGCCGTTCAGCCACCCCACCCAGGCATCCTGGTTTTCCGCCAGGTAGCCGGCCCCCCACCCGATGAGGACCAGCGCGACCGCGAGGACGATCAGCGTTCCTTGGCCCTTGAAGCCCCACAGACTGCGCAGCACCAAGCCGACCCGCGAGGTGCCTGCGCTCCCTTCGGCCGCTTCGCGCACCAGATGCTTGTAGCTGTCGATCGGGTCCGCAACCGGGATCCCGAACGCCCGCAGCCGGGACTCGATGCGCGCCCGGTTGGTGCGTGCATAGGCGTCCACCCGCGACCCGGGAGATTCGAACAGCACAACTTCGGCGAGCCTTGCCTGGCGGCCGCCAAGTTCGCCGAGCCCCTGCCGCTCCGAATCGAGCTTGCGACGAAGTTCGTTGACCCGCTCTCCCGCGGCGCGTGCGGATTTGACCGGATCGCCGCCGGCAAAGATCGCCTCCTCGGCGAGGCTGGGATAGGCGAGGCTGAGGGCCGAGACAACGCGTGACATGAGGGCGGATTGGGCCTCGGCTCCGCTCGACGCATCGACACGCAGGCCCACGACCCTTGGCAGATCGGGCGCGTCGGCCCGATCCTTGGAGCGTCCGCCGCCAAGTGTTCGGAGCTGGCTCAACACCTGCCGGAGCAGCGCGGACTTGCCCGAACCGGCAGAGCCGAACAGCGCCATCAGGTAAGGCGTCCCGGTGCGCGGGTGCGAAGCGAACTCCGCCAGGAATTTTGCCGCAGCGACCCGGATCGAGCCGTCGTCTCCGGCCGTATCGGGCGAGAACAGTGGGGGTGCCTGCGCCGGCGTTTGGGACGGCGGCGGCGCATCGATCGTCCCTGGCGGGTTCGTCGGGCTGTCGGATGCGACGGTCACTGAGCTCACGAGCTTCTCCATTATCCGAAGGCGAGCCTTCGGGCGGCTTCCCCCAAGCTTGGCTCGCCTAGCACGGCGGGGGGCTTCGCGGCTAGAGCACGACCGTACTCAGGAACATGAGCGGGGCGCGGTGCTGAGAACGCCCCGTCGGCGCCTTGTAACGGGGCCTTACGCCTGCTACCTCTCCGCCGCAATCATCCCTTTCGTTTCGCGAGCCACGAAGTTCAGCCATGGCCACCCCTCAATTCGTCTATCACATGCAAGGTTTGACCAAGGTCTACCCGGGCGGCAAGAAGGTGTTGGACAACGTTCACCTGTCCTTCTACCCGACGGCCAAGATCGGTGTCTTGGGGGTCAACGGGTCGGGCAAATCGACGCTGCTGCGCATCATGGCCGGGATCGATACGGATTACGCCGGCGAAGGCTTCGTGGCGGACGGCGCGCGGGTCGGCTACCTGCCCCAGGAACCCAAGCTCGACGAGATGCTGAATGTGCGTGGCAATGTCATGCAGGGCGTCAAGCCCAAGCAGGACATCCTCGACCGCTACAACGAACTCGCCATGAACTACTCGGACGAGACGGCCGACGAGATGACCCGCCTGCAGGACGAGATCGAGGCCCAGGGCCTGTGGGATCTCGATGCCCAGGTCGATCAGGCCATGGAGGCCCTGGGTTGCCCGCCGGACGATTGGGATGTGTCGAAGCTGTCCGGCGGCGAACGGCGGCGTGTCGCCTTGTGCAAGCTGCTGCTCGAAAAGCCCGAGATGCTGCTGCTCGACGAACCGACCAACCATCTCGACGCTGAAACGGTGTCGTGGCTCGAGGGGCATCTGCGCAATTACCCGGGTGCCATCCTGATCGTGACCCACGATCGCTACTTCCTCGACAACGTCACGGGCTGGATTCTCGAACTCGATCGCGGCCGCGGCATCCCCTATGAGGGCAATTATTCCACCTGGCTGAAGCAGAAGCAGAAGCGGCTGGCCCAGGAAGGCCGCGAGGAAGAGGCGCGGATGCGCCAGCTCGAGGCCGAACAGGAGTGGATTTCCTCTTCCCCGAAAGCGCGGCAGGCCAAATCCAAGGCCCGCATCCAGCGTTACGACGAGCTTTTGCAAAAGAGCGCCGACCGGGCGCCCTCGACGGCCCAGATCGTCATCCCCGTGGCCGAGCGGCTCGGCAACAACGTCATCGATTTCGCGAACCTGAACAAGGGCTATGCAGACAAGCTGCTGATCGACGACCTGTCGTTCAAGCTTCCGCCCGGCGGCATCGTGGGCGTGATCGGCCCGAACGGGGCGGGCAAGACCACCTTGTTCCGCATGATCACCGGACAGGACAAGCCCGATGCCGGCGATATCGCGATCGGTGAATCGGTCCAGCTTGGCTATGTGGACCAGTCGCGCGACGCGCTCAACGACAAGAAGACGGTCTGGGAGGAAGTTTCCGGCGGCAACGAGATCATCTATCTCGGCAAAAAGGAGATCAACTCGCGGGCCTATTGCTCGGCCTTCAACTTCAAGGGTGGCGATCAGCAGAAGAAGGTCGGCATGCTGTCGGGCGGCGAGCGCAATCGCGTGCATCTGGCCAAGATGCTGAAATCCGGGGCCAACGTGCTGCTGCTCGACGAACCCACCAACGATCTCGACGTCGACACGCTGCGGGCCCTCGAAGACGCTCTCGAAAGCTTCGCGGGTTGCGCGGTCATCATCAGCCATGATCGGTTTTTTCTCGATCGCATCGCCACCCACATGCTGGCCTTCGAGGGCGACAGCCACGTCGAATGGTTCGAGGGCAATTTCGCCGACTACGAGGAAGACAAGAAGCGGCGGCTCGGCATCGACAGCGTCATCCCGCACCGCCTGAAGTACAAGAAGTTCTCCCGCTGACCGGCGCATTGGCCAGGCGGCGAGCCGCCCTATATTCTTGGGCAGAAGGCGCTAGCGCCTCTTCCAGGGAGGAACAATCATGGTTCGTTTTGCACCGCTCGCCGGTCTCGTGGTCGTGGGCCTGATGGCAACCGCACCCGCTCGGGCCGAAACCGTCAATTACAAGGCCGACCTCCGGGCCGACACCGAAGTGCCCCCGAATCCCGGCAAGGGCGTCGGTCACGTCACGGCGACCTATGATACGGACTCGAAGAAACTGTCCTGGAAGGTCGGCTACTCGGACCTGACCGGGCCCGCCACGGCGGCGCATTTCCACGGGCCGGCGCCCGCCGGCAAGAACGCCGGCGTCATGGTGCCGATCAAGGACTCCCTGGCCAGCCCCTTCGAAGGCTCCGCGACGCTGACGGACGATCAGGCCAAGACGCTGGCCAACGGCGACATGTACTTCAACATCCATACCGAGAAGAACAAGGGCGGCGAGATCCGCGGCCAAGTCGAAAAGGGCATGTAAGCCGCAGCGAACGCCAGGATCGGACAGGGCCTGGCCGGCATGCTGGGTCCTGGAAAACCAACATCGTCGCAAAGCAAAGGAACAATGGGCGACAGCGTCGATCTTGCGGATGGCTACTACACGGTCCCGCCGGGCAAGCTGGTCAACGCCGTGACCTGGCTGGAGATGCGGGCTCCCCCATCCAGGGCGATCGCTACCCCTCTGCAACTGCTGCCCGTCCAGCCCTCCGATCGGGAAAGGTGCCGCGCGCTGTTTCAGGCGATAGGCACGCCCTGGCTCTGGAGCCGTGCCTATGCAGGCTCGGTTCTCGAGGCTGCGAGGGATGCGATGCGCGACACGCATTTCGCGGAGTTCGAAGGAAAGCACGTCGGCGTCGTGGAGTTCGAAGGCCGCAACACCGGGGAGGTGGAGATCACCTGGTTTGGCCTGGTCCCGGAGGGAACGGGACGCGGTCTCGGGCGACGCATGATGGCGGCGGCGCTCGCGCTCGCCTGGGCAGAATCCACGCAGCGCGTACACCTGCACACCTGCAATTTCGATCATCCCGGCGCCATACGGTTCTACCAGGCCTGCGGCTTCGTCCCCTATGCGACAGGCTTCGAGATCATGGATGATCCGCGCCTCGGCGGCGCCCTGCCCCGCACGGCCGCGCCGCACGTGCCATTTATCGCGCGGCGCTGACGCCGGCTATAGCGCGGCGTTTGCACCCCCGCGCCTTCCGAGGAACGGTGCCATGCCCTGGCGGGCGAGCGCGTCCGCCCGCTCGTTCTCCGGGTGGCCGGCATGGCCCTTGACCCAGTGCCAGCGGACGCGGTGCCGCTCGGTCGCAGCATCGAGTTGCTGCCAGAGCTCGATGTTCTTCACCGGCTTCTTGTCGGCGGTCTTCCAGCCATTTCGCTTCCAGCCGTTGATCCAGCCGGTCACGCCGCCGCGGACATATTGCGAGTCGGTATGCAGGTCGACCTCGCTGGGCCCCTTGAGAGCTTCGAGCGCCATGATGGCGGCCGTGAGTTCCATGCGGTTGTTGGTGGTCGCGGGTGCACCGCCGAACAGTTCCTTCTCGTGCGCGCCTGCGCGCAGGATCGCACCCCAGCCTCCGGGGCCCGGATTGCCCGAGCAGGCGCCATCGGTCCAGATGGTGATCCCAGTCATGGCGATCCGTACTCGCCGGCGGTGCGCACCCTCTGATGGAAACGCAGCTTGCTCAGGTATTCCAGTGGGTCCTTGGGTTTGACCAGCGCACCGGGCGGTACGTTGAGCCAATCCACCAGCCGGGTGAGCATGAAGCGCAGCGCCGCACCGCGGGCCAGCACCGGCAAAGCCGCAACCTCGGCCGCGCTGAGGGGCCGCACCGCGCGATAGCCTTCCAGCAGCGCCGCCCCCTTGGCCCGATCGAATCCGCCCTCCTCGGCGAAGCACCATGCGTTGAGGCACACCGCGAGGTCATAGGCGAGCGCGTCCGTGCAGGCGAAATAGAAATCGATCAGCCCCGACAGGCGGTCGCCGAGAAAGAACACGTTGTCCGGAAAGAGATCCGCGTGGATCACGCCTTGCGGCAGGCCGCCGGGCCAATGAGCTTCCAGGAAGGCGATCTCGGCCGCCGTTTCCGCAGCGAGGCCAGGCGAAACCTCGTCGGCCCGGTCTTGCGCGGCGGCGAACAGTTTGGGCCAGGACGCAAGCGACAGCGCATTGGGGCGCCGCAGGCCGAAATCGGCCCCGGCCTGGTGCAGTTGCGCCAAGGCCCGCCCAAGTTGCCCGCATTGCTGCACGCCGGCCGATTTGATCCAGACTCCGTCGAGAAAGGTCACCAGCACGGCGGGGCGACCGGCAAGCTGCCCCAGGGCCTGTCCGGCGCGGTTCTTGACCGGTTGCGGGCAGTTGATGCCGCGTGCCGCCAGATGGTCCATCAGGCCGAGGAAAAAAGGCAGGTCGTCCACCGCGACCCGCTTCTCATACAGCGTGAGAATGAAGAAGCCGGCTTCCGCGTGCAGCAGGTAATTGGAGTTCTCGACCCCCTCGGCAATCCCCTTGCAGGACAGCAGCGCGCCGAGCTCGTAATCTGCAATGAACCGCTCGAGCTGGGGCGCGGTGACTTCGGTGTAAACGGCCATCGAATGATCCAGGACCTGCGGTCCTCAGCGGCGGGAGGCGCGCCCGATCAGCCCCGCGCCTGCGCGGGCCACGATCCTGCGGCCGAGCCCGTGTTAGCGACAGCTCCCGCCCCGGTCAAACGCCCCAAATCCGGAGCGAAGCTGACGATCAGGTGAATCGGGGTGCGAGCGTGATCAGCACGACGCCCACGATGGCGAAGACGATCCCGATGCTTTCCACCAGCCCCAGCTTCTCGCCGAAAACCAGGATCGCCACGAGGTTCACGGCAACGAGTTGCAGGACGGTGGAAAGGCTGAAGGCGGTCGCCATGGCGACCTGCCGGAGCAGCCGCATCATGATCAAGTTGCCGATGATGTAGAGCATGATCGTGAACACGATCTTGCCGCCCGAAGGAGCCATCGCCCAGGCCTTGGCGCTGCTCGCGGCTCCGATGAAGATCGCGGTCGCGACTCCGAGCTGTAACATGGCAAAGACATTCACCTGGGCCGTCCGGGTGCGAGAAAGAAGCCGGCGCGCGCCGAGCGGGTCAACTCAACTATCTGCTCGCCCGGGATTGCACAAGGAATGGGCGCGCCGGACGACGCCCATGTGTGGGCCGGCCAAAGCGGGCCCTCACACGGTTTCGCGCAATTCCCTGGGAAGCGGGAAGAACATCGTTTCCGTGACCGTAGCCACCGTCTCGACCTCGATCGCATAGCGGGTCGCGAAGGCATCGATGATCTCTTCCACCAGCACCTCAGGAGCCGACGCGCCCGCCGTGATGCCGATCGTGCTGATCGAATCGAGGGGCGTCCAATCGATGTCGCTCGCGCGCAGCACGAGCTGTGAGTTGCGGCAGCCGGCGCGCTCGGACACTTCCTTGAGGCGCTGCGAGTTCGACGAATTGGCCGAGCCGACCACCAGCATGGCATCGACGGTCGGAGCGATGCGCTTGACCGCCTCCTGGCGGTTGGTCGTGGCGTAGCAGATGTCCTCCCGGTGCGGTCCCACGATGGCCGGAAAACGCTCCTTCAGGGCCTCCACGATGCCCAGCGTGTCGTCGACCGAGAGCGTCGTCTGCGTCACGAAGGCGAGCGGCTTACTGAGCAGTTCCGCACCGGCCTCGTCCGCCAGGCGATGCACGTCGGTGATGTTCTCGACCAGGATCACAGCGCCCTCGGGCAGCTGCCCGAGCGTGCCGACCACTTCCGGATGGCCGGCATGGCCGACCAGGATCACCGTATAGCCGCGGCGATGATGCAGTTCCGCTTCCCGGTGCACCTTGGTGACCAGCGGGCAGGTCGCGTCGATGGCGAAGAATTTGCGTGCGGAGGCTTCGAGCGGAATCGCCTTCGGCACCCCATGCGCGGAAAAGATGACGGGGGCACTCGTGGGCGGTATTTCGTCGAGTTCCTCGACGAAGATGGCGCCCTTCTTCTTCAGGGATTCGACGACGTATTTATTGTGGACGATCTCGTGGCGCACATAGACCGGCGGGCCGTAGATTCTCAGCGCCTGCTCGACCGCATCGATCGCCCGGATCACGCCGGCGCAGAAGCCCCGGGGAGCACAGAGCAGGATTTGCAGCGGCGGTTTGATCATTGCACTGTTCCGAACACGTCGCGCGCGTTGTGGGGGAAGCTGGCCTGAGGGTCAAGCCGACGGTTTGTCTCGGACCCGTGGGCGGGTCCGCCGCCCCGCCCCACAGCGGGACGGACGCGCTCCCCTTAGGTGGCCCGACCGCGAGGATGTGCAATATCCCCCGGCAAGATCCCGGCGCAGCGGGCCGAGATAGCTCACCCGTTGCGGCGCCGGTTGCGGAAGACCGATACGCGATACGAAGAGCGAAACACGATCGAGCCGTGCGCGTCGACGCTTTCGAGGGGTGGAGCAGCCGGACGGGGCCATGCGGCCCATTTCAAAACCGCTGGGCGAAAGCGATCCCGCAGGCCTCGCCCGGGGCCGACCCAGGGTGCCTCGGCCCTCGTGCATGCGAAAATGGCTTCATCCGCTCTCGACGCCGCGTCTTTGTCGCGAAGGGCCGCCGCTTCAGTGTAGACCGAAGCGCGCGGCCAAAGATCATTTCTTTTTGGCCGGCTTCTTCTTGGCCTCTTCGGCAGCGGCTGGTTTAGCGGTCTTACCTTTCGCAGCAGCATCCTTCTTGGGTGCCGCGTCCTTCTTCGTCGTAGGCATGGTGGTCTCCGTCAGGTCGACGGAAGGAAGTAGATCACGCTGCTTCGCATCCCACAATATTGATCGATCTCCATCTCACCAGGAAAGGTCAAAAATACCGGATAAATTTTACAGTAACGGCGGTTTTGCGCCAGCTAGCCGCATGGTTTCCGCCGCGCGCTGCGAATTCCGAGCCACTCGCCCGGCCGGATCGGGCGTGCTTCTCTGCTTGGCCTTCGTTTCCACGAAGAATCCATGTAGAACAACTAAAGCGCGTCCGGAGAGGCGAAGAGACAGCATTCCGGATCTGCCTCGGTGAGGACAGGATGACAGCGGCGGCGACGAGTTTCAGCGACAAGCGCATCCTCCTGATCGTCGGGGGCGGCATCGCGGCCTATAAAACGCTCGATCTGGTTCGCCGCCTTCGGGAACGTGGAGCGAGCGTGCGGGCCGTCATGACGGCCGCGGCAAAGCACTTCATCACTCCGCTGTCTCTCGCGAGCCTGACGAGCGATACGGTTTACGACGATCTGTTTTCGCTGACCGACGAGGCCGCCATGGGGCACATCGAGCTTTCCCGCGATGCCGACCTGCTGGTCGTTGCGCCTGCGACCGCCGGCCTGATGGCCAAGATGGCGCACGGACTGGCCGACGATCTCGCCTCGACCCTCCTGCTGGCGACCGACAAGCGGGTGCTGGTCGCGCCGGCCATGAATTTGCGCATGTGGCTGCACCCGGCCACAATGCGTAATCTCGACCTGCTGCGGGCCGATGGCGTCCTGTTCGTCGGCCCTGACGATGGCGCCATGGCCTGCGGCGAATACGGTCCGGGGCGCATGGCCGAGCCGCTGGATATCGTGGCCGCCATCGGTGCCGCGCTGGACGCCGGCACACTTGTGCCGCTGCCCCCTTCCGTCACCGGCCTGATCGGTCCCGATCGCGCGGAGGCCTCGCCGCTACGCGGCCGGCGCGTCGTGGTTACCTCGGGTCCGACCCATGAGCCGATCGATCCGGTCCGATATCTGGCCAACCGCTCCTCGGGCCGCCAGGGCCATGCGATCGCGATCGCAGCGGCCGAGGCCGGCGCCGAGGTGGTGCTGGTCAGCGGGCCGGTCGACCTGCCCGATCCGCCGGGGCTGACCACGATCCATGTCGAGACCGCGCAGGACATGCTCGGGGCCGTCGAAGCCTCTCTTCCGGCGGACATCTTCGTCGGCACGGCGGCGGTCGCGGACTGGCGAACCGCACAAGCCGCGCCCGAAAAACTGAAGAAACAGGATGGCGCCGAGCCGGTTCTCGCCTTGCAGCGGAACCCGGATATCCTGGCCACGGTGGCCGGGCGCATCGCGGGTCGGCCTCGGCTGGTCGTGGGCTTCGCGGCCGAGACCGAAAACCTGCTCGCCAACGCCGCGGCCAAGCTCGAGCGGAAGCGATGCGACATGGTGGTGGCCAACGACGTCAGTGCTGGTGGCGGCGTCATGGGGGGATCGTCGAACGAGGTCCACATCGTTACACGGGCTGGCACCGAGTCCTGGCCTCGCATGGACAAGTCCGAGGTCGCACATCGCCTCGTGGCACTTTTCGCGGCCAGGCTCGATGCAGGCGCCGCTGAAACAAAATCCCGGCAAGAAGGTCAGCCATGAACGCGAGCATCCAGCGCATCAACGTGATGCGCCTACCCCACGCCGCGGGGCTCGATCTGCCGGCGTATCAAAGCGCCGGTGCAGCCGGCCTGGACCTGCTGGCGGCCCTGGCGCCGAACAGCAAGATCGTCATCGAGCCCGGCGCGCGCGAAAGCATTCCGACCGGCATTGCCATGGCCCTGCCCGAAGGCTTCGAGGCGCAGGTGCGCCCACGATCGGGCCTCGCACTCAAGTCCGGCGTTACGGTGCTCAATGCGCCCGGAACGATAGACGCCGATTATCGCGGCGAGATCCTGGTCATCCTGATCAATCATGGGCGGCAGGCATACGAGGTCGTGCGCGGTGCCCGCATCGCACAACTCGTTTTCGCCCGGGTGGAACGCATGACATTGGTGGAGGGCGACCTCGACGAGACCGTCCGCGGCGAGGCGGGCTTCGGGTCCACGGGGGTCAACCTGTCATTGGAAGAGCCGTGAACCTGCTCCCGCCCCGCGGCCTCCTGGCGGTCGCGGCGGTGATCGACGTCGCACTGCATGCCCGCGCCGCCCCGGTGGCGGCCAAGGCGCTGGCGGCGCGGCATGATCTGGCACCGCGACATCTCGAGACCCTGCTTCAGGAACTCGTAAGGGCCAACATTCTCAAAGGTCACCGCGGCCCGCGGGGCGGCTACGAGCTGGCGCGCGAGCGGCGGCGTATCACCGCCGCGGAGATCGTGCGGGCCGCCAGCCGGACGAGCGAGAGCGACAGCAAGCCGAAAGCCCGCCTGCGGCTGGTCGAAGCCGTTATCGAGCCGGCTCTGGCCGAGGCCAACCAGGTCTTCATGGAGGAACTCGGCCGCGTCACGGTGGACGATCTGTGCCGTCGCGCCGAGGCAGGCGAAGGTTCGGTGCCCTCGGGGATCGACTTCGCGATCTAGGCGGGACATGCGCACCCCGACCGGACGCAAATGCGATCGCGCGGCTTTCTTCGGCCCGTCTGGCTGGACTATGATGGCGGCCAGCAAAACTCGCATGAGGAACCGCCATGTCGCTCGCTCCGTCCACCGCTGCCGCCGACTCGACGGCGCCGCGCAAAAGCCCTGGCCGCGGCCGCGTCTATGACTCGATCACGGACACGATCGGCGACACGCCGCTGGTTCGGCTCCGCCGTATCGCGGCCGAAAGAAACTGCCGGGCCGAACTGCTGGCCAAGCTCGAGTTCTTCAATCCCCTGGCCAGCGTCAAGGATCGCATTGGCGTCAGCATGGTCGATGCCATGGAGCGGGCCGGCCGCATCGCCCCGGGCCGCACCACGCTGGTCGAGCCCACCTCCGGCAATACCGGCATCGCGCTGGCCTTCGTGGCGGCGGCCCGCGGCTACAAACTGGTGCTGGTGATGCCCGAATCCATGTCGGTCGAGCGGCGCAAGATGCTGGTGCTGCTGGGGGCGGAACTGATCCTGACGCCAGCTCCGCAGGGCATGAAAGGCGCCATCCAGAAAGCCCAGGAAATCGTCGATTCCACGCCCGGCGCCATCATGCCCCAGCAATTCGACAATCCGGCGAACCCGGAAATCCACCGGGTCACGACCGCCGAAGAGATCTGGAACGACACGGCCGGCGCGGTCGATGTCTTCGTCTCAGGCATCGGGACCGGCGGCACGATCACCGGCGTGGGGGGCGTCCTCAAGTCCCGCAAGCCGGGGATCAAGATCGTCGCGGTCGAGCCGGAGGATTCCCCGGTGCTGTCGGGCGGGCAGCCAGGACCGCACAAGATCCAGGGCATCGGCGCAGGGTTCATCCCGTCGATCCTCGATCGCTCGCTGATCGACGAGGTGGTGACCGTGAGCAATCAGACCTCGTTCGACACGGCCCGCCTCGTGGCGCGGCTGGAGGGTATCCCGGTCGGAATCTCCTCAGGTGCAGCGGTGGCGGCGGCGCTCGAAGTGGGCGCGCGTCCCGGTATGGAGAACAAAAACATCGTGATCATCATACCGTCCTTTGCCGAGCGCTATCTTTCAACGGCGCTCTTCGACGGGCTGTGACCGGAGAGGTTGCGGGCTTCCGAACCGGGGCGTGTGAAAACAAAAAGGAGACGGTCGATGTGGAAATCGGGCGCGGCGATAGCGTTTGCGGCCGCGATGCTGAGCCTGGCCGTTCCGGCCTCCGCGCAGTTGCCCCCGGGCGTGTTTGCCGGCGGGCCGGACTACCGAACGGCGGCCGCCGGCCGCTACGCGATCGACCCAGACCACACCGCCGTTATCGCGAAGGTGTCGCACATCGGGTATGCATATAGCGTCTTTCGGTTCGGGACCGTCGCTGGCACGCTGGTCTGGGATCCCGACAAGCCCGAAAGCTCGTCCCTGAACGTCAAGGTGCGGACGGCTTCGATCGCGAGCCCCGTGGCCGGTTTCGCCAAGGCGCTTTCCGGCGACAGCTACCTCAAGTCGGCCGCCTTTCCGGAGGCGACCTTCGTGTCCACCGCGTTCCACCGCATCGACGACCACCACGGACGGGTAGAAGGCCAATTCACACTGTTGGGGAAGTCTCGGCCGCTCGCCTTCGATGTCGAAATGGTCGGCGCCGGCAAGGGCTTCATGGGCCACCCGCGCGTCGGGGTCCATGCGACAGCACGGATCGACCCTCACGATTACGGGCTTCCGCCGGTGTTCGACACGCCTATCGTTCTCGACATCGATACGGAATTCGCCAAGGGGCCGTGAGAAGGTGCTTCTCGCGCCGGCGACCAGCGCCTGTTCGGCGAGCAGGCGGCCCGCCGATTCAGGATGGACGCAGCAGATCGGGCCGTCGCTGCCGCGTGATGCGCTCGGCCTCGGCCCGCCGCCAGGCCGCGATCCTGGCGTGATCGCCGCCGAGCAGTACGGCGGGAATGCCGAGGCCCTCGAACTCGCGCGGGCGAGTGTAGTGCGGATATTCGAGCAGGCCGTTCTCGAAACTCTCCTCCGTACCGGACGCTTCTTTTCCCATGACACCGGGCAGCAGCCGCACGACGGCGTCGAGCAGCGCCAGGGCCGCGATCTCCCCCCCGGAAAGCACGATATCGCCGAGCGAGACCTCCTCGAGCCCGCGCGCTTCGATTACCCGCTCGTCGACGCCCTCGAAGCGACCGCACAGCACCGCGACCCCCTGCCCTGACGCCAGGTCCCGGACGCGGCTCTGGCTCAAGGGTTTCCCCCGCGGGCTCATGAGGAGACGCGGCCGAGCATCGTCCGCAGTCAGTGTCGCGTCGAGAGCGGCCGCCAAAACATCGGCCCGCATGACCATGCCGGCCCCGCCGCCCGCGGGCCGATCGTCGACGGCGCGATGCCGGCCCCGCCCGAAAGATCGAATGTCGACGGTCTCGCACGACCACACGCCGCCCTCGAGAGCCGTGCCGGCAAGCGACAGGCCCAGGGGGCCGGGAAACATGGCCGGAAAGAGGGTCAGTATCGTCGCACGCCACATGATCAGGAGGGCTCCGGTTCCGCGTCGGCGGTTCCCAGCGCGCCCGGCGCGATGACGGCGAGGCGCTTCTCGAAGTCGAGCGTCGGCACGAAAGCTTTGGTGAAGGGTATGAGGAGAGATTCGCCCGCGTCCGGCACGATCTCCAGCAGATCCCCCGCCCCATAGTTCTCGACGGCGGCGACCCGGCCGAGCCGACGTCCATCCTCGGTCTCGGCCGCGAGCCCGATGAGATCGACCTGGTAGAACTCGTCCTCCTCGGGCGGCGGCAGCATCGCTCGATCGATGTAAAGGCGCGTGTTGGTCAGCGTGGCCGCGGCATCGCGATTCGTGACGCCAGCGAAACGCACCACGACCATGTCGTCTTTCAGCGGCCGCACGGCGGTGATCTCGAACGACCGCGCCCGATCCTCGGTGGCCAGGGCGCCGTAATCGCCGATCGCCGTCGGATGGCCGGTAAAGGATTTCACCCGCACCTCGCCCTTGACCCCCTGCGCGGCACCGACGATGCCCACGAGGATTTGCCCAGCCTCACCCATCGAACCGCATGCCTCCCATGTGCTCCCAAACTGTTCGGCTTCCGCAGCGTCGTTCGCCGCATCCGCCCCGACCTATGGCACGGTTCGGCATTGCGCCGCACACGCAGGTTGCGGAAGTTTTACGCGCCTCTTTCCTGAACCGTGCCGGAACGAAACAGCACCGGCAAGGGTTGGAAGTCCACGCGAAAGTGTCACGTTCAGCGCTTCAGGGATGCAGCCATGCCCGCCACGAGCTTCCTCGCAAAACGTCGACCCATTGCATTCGGGTACAATGCGGCGGCCGATGCGGTCTCGCCATGGGCAAGGCTACCCAGGCCCGGCTTGAAGGTGCGCAACATGGCGGGCATCGTTGCACTGCGAGAAAAATGCTCGGAAGAGGCGGCGGCCCGGGCTGACTGAACTCCGCGGTCCAGCACCCCGGCTCGGTGCGCCTCGCCCGCATCATAGGAATCCTTGACCCATTGTCGCCGGTATTGTCGGCTATTGGCCGCTAAACCCTGTCTCGAAGTCTCCGGCTCCGTTGAATTTCCCCTACTGCTATTTCTTTCGACGCTCGCTTCTGGCGCGGCCTCACGGGTTCCAGGTCAGCCGCTTGGCGGTAGCCCGATTGGAACGTGTTCTTGAAATTCGAGCCTTATCCGAGTAGCGCTACGCTGCAACGCACCCTGAACGTCATCGATACGAGGCTTATAGCGACCGAATGTTGACCACGATCGTTACGCGGATCGTCGCCGCATGCTGCCGCCATGCCAAACTTGTGGTCCTGATTTCGGCACTCGCGGCGTGTTTCTCGGCCTATTACTCGGTCACGCATTTCGCCATCAATACGGATTCGAGCAAGTTGATTGCCGAAGACCTGCCATGGCGTCAGAAGCAGGCCGCCTTCACGGCTGCCTTTCCGGAAAGCGACGGCCTGATCCTCGTGGTCATCGATGGCGCCACGCCCGAGGCCGCGCAGGGTGCTGCCACCAGCCTCGTCGACCGCCTGAAAGATCGGCACGACAATTTCGAATTCGTGAAACTCCCTGTGGAGGAGGGTTTCTACGCCAAGAACGGGCTGCTGTTTCAGCCCTTGGACAAGGTGCAGGCGACCGTCGACCAGTTGACCAAGTCGCAGCCGCTGCTCGCACAACTCGCCTCGGACCCCAGTCTTCGCGGCTTCATGACCGCGATTTCGATGGCATCGATCGGCATCGAGAAAGGCCAAACACCGTTGACCCAGGTCGCGCCGTTCTTCGGCAAGACAGCCGATACGATCGAAGGCGCGCTGGCCGGTAAAACCGTTCCTTTCTCGTTCCAGCAATTATTCTCCGGCGATGCCTCCGACACCGAACAGGTTGGCAAGCGGCGCTTCGTCCAGATCAAGCCGAAGCTTGATTACGGCAATATCGAGCCCGGACAGGCGGCCACCGAGGTCGTGAACCAGGCCATCGAAGACCTTCATCTCACGCCCGACCACGGCGTCAAAGTGCGGCTGACCGGGCAGATCCCGCTCGACGACCAGGAATTCGGCACCGTCAAGGAGGGCTTCGCGCTCAACTCTGCTATCACGGTCCTGGCCGTGATCTTCATTCTTTGGATGGCGTTGAAATCGGGTCGCCTCATCATCGCGGTCGCCGTGAGCACGCTGGTCGGCCTGTTGCTGACGGCGGCGGCGGGCCTTGCCGCGGTCGGCGCCCTCAACCTGATCTCGATCGCCTTCGCGGTCCTGTTCATTGGCATCGGGGTCGACTTCGGAATTCAGTTTTCCGTGCGCTACCGCGACGAGCGTTACAGCGAGCCCAAACTGATCACCGCCGTGACCGCAGCCGGCGCACGGGCGGGGCGGCCCTTGATGCTGGCCGCTGCAGCGACCGCGGCGGGCTTCTACTCCTTCCTGCCGACGGACTACAAGGGCATCTCCGAACTGGGGCTGATCGCCGGAAACGGCATGATCTTCGCGTTTCTGGTCAGCATCACCCTGCTGCCGGCCCTCTTGACGATCTTCCATCCCCCGTCCGAGACCCGGGAAGTCGGCTACCGCTTTCTCGCCCCGCTCGACGCATTCCTGACCCGCCACCGCTGGTGGGTGATCGGGATCACGGTGGGCCTCGCGGTGGTCGGCAGCCCGCTGCTGCGCCAGGTGAAGTTCGATTTCAACCCCTTGAACCTGAACAGCACCAAGGTGGAGTTGGTCGCGACTTTGCTCGACCTGATGAAGGACCCCGCCACCACGCCCAACAAGATCGATGTTCTCGAGCCGTCGCTCGACCAGGCCCAGTCGGTCGCGGACAAACTTGCCAAGGTGCCTGAAGTCGGCAGCGCCCAGACCCTCAACAACCTCATTCCCTCGGGCCAGGACGCCAAGCTGCCCATCCTTCAGGATGCGGCCGACCTGCTCGGCCCGTCGTTGAACCCTGCGGAGGGCATGGCGGCCCCCACCGACCAGGAAGACATCACCGCCATCAAGGCCGCGGCCGACCGGCTGACGCATGCTGCGGCCAAGGGGACCGGCGATGCCGCCGAGACCACGCGCCGGCTGACCGACGACCTCCGCAAGCTCGCTGCGGCGCCTCCGGAGGCGCGGCAGACCGCGCGCGATGTTTTCCTGCCTCCGCTCAACATCCTGATCGGCCAATTGCGCGCCTTGCTCACCGCCGGGCCAGTCACGCTCGACACGCTGCCCAAGGATCTGGTGCGCAACTGGGTGGCGCCGGACGGCCGTGCCCGGATCGAGGTGACGCCGAAGAACCTGAGCAACAGCAACGACAATCTCGCCCAGTTCAGCGATGCGGTTCTCGCGGTTGCTCCGGACGCCACGGGCCAGCCGGTGGTGATCCAGGATTCCGGCCGCTCGGTGATCAAGGCCTTCATCGAAGCCGGCCTGCTGGCCTTCGGCTCGATCGCGATCCTGCTCTACATCGTGCTCCGGCGTCTGACGGACGTGCTGCTCACGCTCGTGCCGCTGCTGCTGGCCGGCGTGCTGACTATGGAGATCACGGTCCTGATAGGCCTGCCGCTCAACTTCGCCAACATCATTGCGCTGCCGCTGCTGCTTGGGCTCGGCGTGGCGTTCAAGATCTATTTCGTCATGGCGTGGCGGGCCGGGCAAACGCATCTGCTGCAATCGAGCCTGACCCGGGCCGTGTTCTTCAGCGCCATGACGACCGCGGTCGCGTTCGGCTCGCTCTGGTCGTCGAAGCACCCGGGCACTTCCAGCATGGGCGAACTTCTGGCTCTGTCGCTAGGCTGCACCCTGGTCGCAGCGGTGTTCTTCCAGCCTGCGCTGATGGGGCCTCCGCGCAAGAAGGCCACGGCTCCGGTTCACGAAGGCGAGACCCTACGCGAGAGCGTCCCCGTAGCCGCCGAGTGAGGCGCGGCTGCGGGCCACCGCAGCCTTCACGCCGGGCTCGACCAGCCCGCCAAGCTCTTCGGCATAAAGATAGCCGGGCGCCGCGCCTTTGAAGGCGCCCTGGGTGGCCGGGTGGGTGTAGATCTCGGTCAGGCCTTCGGGTAGCCGTTCGACCAGGCCTTGGACGCGATCACCCGTCATGGCCCCCGTCCAGGAGAGGCCGAAGACCTGGTTCGGCACCCGCAGCCCAGCGCGCCGCAGCCTGCGGCCCAGCATCCCGGTCCACGGGGCCGTGATGGCCTGCAACGCCCGAGGGGCCGAAGGTTCGATGGCGCGCACGACCGAACTCGGCTCGGCCGGCAACCGAACCGCGCGCATGCCGTAGCGGCGCCCGATCTCGATAAGCAGACCCGCGATGGTGGGATGGAGGTGAAAGTGCTGATGGGCGTTGACGTGATCGAGCGTCAGCCCGGTCCGGCGATAGGCTTCGAACTGCGCCTCGATCTCGGCCGCGATCTGCCGGCGCAAGCTCGGGCGAAAGAAGATCGCCGCCCCGTAGGCAGCGGTGTCGCAGCGGAACCAGCCGCTGGCGTCGACGAGGTCCGGCACGGAACGGGGCGGCAGCACGGGCTGCGCCTCGACCAGGGCAAGATGCAGGCCGACCCGGAGCCCGGGAAGGCGCCTGGCCAGTCGGACGGCCTCCTCGGCGGCGGGCCCGCCTACCATCAGGCTGGCGGCGCTGAGCACCCCTTCACGATGCGCCTGCTCGACCGCCTCGTTGACCTCGGGCGCGAGCCCGAAATCATCGGCCGTGATGACGAGGTGTCTAAGCAATTAGTGCCCCTCACCCCCTGCCCTCTCCACAAGGGAGAGGGGAGGAACCTCCATGGCCATGGCCATGTGCTCCCGCCCTTGAGGCACCGGCTTCTCCCCTCTCCCTTGTGGAGAGGGGTTGGGGGTGAGGGTCGCGTGGCTACGCGGCTTCCTTGCGGTCGCGCAGGAAGCGGAAGAACTCGACCCCCTCGCGCAAGCGACGCTTCATCATCTCGGGGGAGCGCACCATCTCGCCGACGATCGAGGCGATCTTCGGAGCCCGGAAGTAGAAGCGCCGGTAGAAATCCTCGACCGAGGTGAAGATCTCGGTATGGCTCAGATGCGGGTAGTTGAGCGGCGCTATCTGCGTGCCGCCCTCGGTCAATAGGTCCTGGCTTTCGTCATAGAGCCAGCCGTTCTCCTTGGCCTGCTTGTACAGGAAGGTGCCCGGATAGGGCGCCGCCAGCGAGATCTGGATGGTGTGCGGATTGATTTCCTTGGCGAAGTTGATCGTTTCCTCGATCGTCTCCTTGGTCTCGCCCGGCAGGCCGAGGATGAACGTGCCGTGGATCACGATGCCGAGTTCGTGGCAATCCTTGGTGAAGCGGCGCGCGAAATCGGTGCGCATGCCCTTCTTGATATTGTGCAGGATCTGCTGGTTGCCGGACTCGTAGCCGACCAGCAGCAGCCGCAGGCCATTGTCGCGCATCACCTTGAGGGTTTCGCGCGGCACATTGGCCTTGGCGTTGCAGGACCAGGTGATGCCGAGCTTGCCGATTTCGCGGGCCAGTTCCTCGACGCGGGGCAGATTGTCGGTCAGCGTGTCATCGTCGAAGAAGAACTCCTTCACCTGCGGGAAGGCCGCCACCGCGTAGCGCAGTTCGTCGATCACGTTGCCGACCGACCGGGTGCGGTAATTGTGGCCGCCGACCGTCTGCGGCCAAAGGCAGAAGGTGCAGCGGGATTTGCAGCCGCGGCCCGTATAGAACGAGATATAGGGGTGCTTGAGGTAGCCGCCGAAATACTTGTCGATGTCGAGGTCGCGCTTGTAGACCGGGGTGACGAACGGCAGTTCGTCCAT
Organism: uncultured Alphaproteobacteria bacterium; assembly: GCA_963851175.1. Lineage (GTDB taxonomy): Bacteria > Pseudomonadota > Alphaproteobacteria > Rhizobiales > Beijerinckiaceae > Lichenihabitans. Next base: position 390,719 of record CAWKNU010000002.1, read on the forward strand.
GTTCTCGAGGACGCGGCGATCCTTGTTGGCCACGATGATCCCGTCGCGGTTGCGATAGGTGATGCCATCGACATGGGCAAAGTCGCGGCCTTCGGCGACTTCCTTGATGGTGAAGTCGAATTCTTCGCGGGCCACGAAATCGAGCGCCTCGCAGGCGTTCAGGCTCTGCTCCGGTTCCACGGCCACCTTGGCGCCGATCAACCCGATCTTGAGGCTGGGCTTGAGGTCGCGCAGCAGGCGCGCCGTGCGGATGTCCGAGTTGAACGACGGCGTCGAGGTGTGCATCACGACGAGGTCGTAATCCTTCACCTGCGGCGCGATATCCTCGAAACTGAGCTTGTGGGGTGGCGCATCGATCAGCTTCGAGTTTTCCACCATGGCGGCCGGCTGGGCCAGCCATGTCGGATACCAGAAGGACTTGACCTCGCGCTTCATCTGGTAGCGGGCACCCGCGCCGCCATCATAGCCATCGAAAGAGGGAGCCTGAAGAAAGAGTGTGCGCATCACGATCCTGCGGTGTCGGGCGAGGCAAGTGTTCCGTCGGGACGAAGCGCGAAGCGATGGCCGCGCCAGTCGATCGAACCGGGCCAGAAGCTAAGAACGAAAATCAGAAAGGCCGCATAATCGCGGACCGGGCCCAGAATAAGGCCTTTCGGGCGCATCCGGATGAATTGGCTGATCAAAAGCCACAACAGTAACCGAGATGCAACAGCAATGGCCAGGAGGACCAGCGCGAGAGCCGCGAAATGCGATGAGAACACCGCGATCGTGGCCAGCGGAACCGGATGGGTGACGAGCGAACCCGCGAAGCCGGCCGGATCCACTGACCTTATGGTGCGGGCCCAGCGAAGCTCTTGACGCAGGACCGCCCCCGGCGACTCGGCCGCGCAAAGGTGACCGAGGACCAGACCCTTCGGCACCGCAACCGTGAGGCCCAGCTTCCGAACCGCGTCGCCGACCGCATAATCGTCCGCCAGAACGTCCTTGAAAGCCGCAAAACCGCCGATCCGGTCCAAGGTCTCGCGTCGTAACGCGATCGTCGAGCCGAAGCAGGGCTTGGCCAAGCCGAGCGCCAGGCCGACAAGCACGTTTGGCAGGAAGTGCTGGTCGATCCATTGGGCCGAGAGCCGCGACCAGACATTGGGCAAGGCGACCCCGCGATACAGGCAGGTTACCGCGCCGACCCCGGGCGCCCTCAGGGCAGACACTAGGCGCGCCAGGTAATCGGGCCCAACGATCATGTCGCTGTCGGCCAGCACGAGCACCTCGTGCTGGGCATGTTCGGCCATGTTGATCAGGTTGGAAACCTTGCCGTTGTGACCGTGCTGGCGGGCGTCGACCATAAGCTCGATCGCGGCTTCAGGGTTTTCCGCCTTGAGCTGCCGGACCACCGCGGCCGCCGGATCGGCGGAATCCCCTACCCCGAAGATGACCTGGACCGGGCCCGCGTAGTCCTGCCGCAGCACCGTCGCGAGATTGCGATGGAGTTCAGGCTCGGCGCCATGCAGCGGCTTGAGCACCGTCACGCCCGGCCCTGCCGCACTCGGCATGGCATCGCGCGCGCCTGCGCGCCGGGCGCAAGCGACCACGATGGCGGCCAACAGCGTGTAGCCGCACGCCGCTGCCGCGAGGACCAGGAAAACGATGCTCAGAACGCCCTCATGTCGTTATCGATCTGCTTCTGCACCGCCTGCATCATGCCGTCGTATCCAGCGGTTTGCAGGTCGGACCCATATTGCGAGCGCCAGGTCGCGAGCTGGCTGATGGTGCCGTTCAGGTAGATGTCGATCACCCGCCAGCTTTCGGCCTTGCCGCGCAGCACGAAGTTCATCGCGACCGGGGCGCCCTCGCCGATGAACCGGCTTTTGACGAGCTTGTCCGCGCCCTGAGGCAGTACGTCTCCGTCGACCGTATAGCGCTCGCCCTTGAAGTCGTCGAACGTACTGGCGAAAGTCGCGACCAGCAGCTTGCCGAACGCGTCGCGCAAATTGGCCTGCTGGTCGGGCGAAAGCCTGGCGAACTCCGGTCCGACCGCGAGGCGCGTCATGGTCGGCACATCGAAGATCTTGACCATCGCCGGGTATAGCTTGTCATAGCGACCCCGCATCTTCAGTTGGGCGGCGTGGCGCATCGAATCGAACAGCACGTCGTAGAAATCCTGCACCGCCAAGGCGGCCGGATCGGCACCTTGCCCGGACGACGCAGAGCCCGGCTGGATGGCGGAGGTGTTTTGCGCCTGCGCCAAACCACTCACGCTCCATGACACCGCGCACAAAACGCCGCCCAAAAACCTACGCCTCGAATCCATCATTGTCATTTCGCTTTCCCGACCCCCGCCGGCGCGCATCATCGCGCCGCAACATTAGACTGAGGTGAGTCCCAAGTGCGGCACCGTGATGGCGCCGATTCACGCCGCCTACTCGCCCGACGTTGGCGAGGAGTTGGGCGACGCACGCCGGTCCAGAAGGTGGCGAGCCTCGAGGCCCTGCCAGATGAACAGGCCTGGAAGACCGAGCGCGATCTCGGGGAAGCGCTTGACCAGCGACAGGGCCACCGCGACCGGCGCCGGTATGCCGAACACGGCGCAAAGCGCCACGAAGCCGCCCTCCTGCACGCCGATTCCGCCCGGCACCACGAAGGCGGCCCCGCGCACCGCCTGGCCGAGGCTCTCGATCACCAATGCCGTCGAATAGGGCACCGGGTGACCCATGAAACGAAGCGCGATCCAGACTTCCAGGACGCCGAAGAACCAGATCGCCATGTGCAGAACGAAGACGGTGGCGAGCGGGGCTGGTCGACGATAGATCGCCAGCAGTCGCTCGTTCATGGCGTCGAAGCCGCCGAGCGCTGCCCATTGTGGCGTGCCAGCGAATTTGGCTACGAGCTTCTGCAGAAGGTGCATGCCGCCGAAGCGCTGTGCCACGAAGAAGCCGACCAGCGCCGGCGCCATCACGGCGAGTCCCAGAGCGACCCAGCGCACCAGCGTGTCGGCGCCCCCGACCGAGACCAGAAGCGCTAGGCCGATCAGCGTGAAGAAGAATTGCGTCACGGTCTGGGCCAGAAGATCCACCACCACGGTGGCGGCGGATTCGCTGCCCGAAACGCCGCGGAAGGTCAGCAGCCGGGCGCCCACGACTTCGCCCCCGACCTGGGCCACCGGCAGCAGCACGTTCACCGATTCCCGAACCCAGCGCAGCAGCAGGCACGCATCGAGCAGCCGCCACGTCCGGCGCTCCAGCAGCAACCACCAGCAGAACGCGGCACCGGCCGCCTCCCCGATACGCACGAGCGTAACCGGAACGACACCCCAACCCACGGCCTCGAGAGCCCGCAGGATCGGCTCGAACCCATAAGCTGCCACGATGACCCCGGCCAACACGATGCCGACGGCGCTGGCGATGACGAACGTCGAACGCATGGATCGAAGGGGCTTTCCGAGCAACGTGGAAGATGAGAGCGCCGGGCCGTTGCCCTTCGGGACATGGGCCTGCGGTGCATCGGGGCCGCGCAAGCAGGCCGGAGCTTCTTGCTCAGGAACCGATGTGCGGAGTCTTCGAGGTCGGTTCCCTATCGCGGTTCATGCCGCTCGGCAAACATCGCTGGGACTGCGGCCCCCCGGGTTTGGTGGCCGGCGTGGCTTTCGCTCGGCGGCCCCAAGGGCTAAAGCCTCGTCCGGGGTCGGGCGCGTGACACGGCCCGGGAGGGTGCCGCGGTACTGCCGAACGCGACCAGGGAAGTAGAGCTTTGATCGTCCGACCCAAGCCGCGCCTGACGCAGCTGTTCTTCATCATGCATGGCTCGATCGTGCCCCGGATCGCGCCGCAGATCCTGGCAATCGCCGCCCTATCGCTCTGCGTGTTCTCGCTTTCCTGGTGGCGTCCGGCCGCCTTCGCGCAGTTCACGGTCCCGCCCTTCACGGTTCTGGGGCTGGCGATTTCCATCTTTCTCGGCTTTCGGAACAACGCCTGCTACGACCGGTGGTGGGAGGCGCGACGCCAATGGTCGCAATTGGCCGCCGACCTCGGAAGCCTGAGCCGCGAGGTAATGGCGCTGCTGCCGGGCGAGGAGCGGGCCGAGGCCCGGCAGCGGATCGTCAGGCGTGGGATCGGCTTCGCCCATGCGCTTGCTGGCAAGCTGCGCCACGACAGCAATGTGGAGGCCACGCAAGCCTGGCTTCCCCAGGACGAAGCCGCCGCCTTGCAGCGGCGCAACGTGCCGAGTGCCGTGCTGGGCGCGATCGCGGCCGACCTCGCGGCGTTCCGTGGGCCCGGGGGCATCAGCGACGTGCTTTACGTCATGTTCGAGACGCGGCTGGCCGGCCTCGCATCGGCCGAGGCTGCCTGCGAGCGACTGCAATCCACGCCGCTGCCGTTCACCTACACGTTGCTGATCCACCGCGCCGCCTACCTGTTCTGCTTCCTGCTGCCCTTCGGTTTGGTGGGTTCGCTCGGAATAACCACGCCGATCGCGACCGCGCTCGTGGCCTACACGTTTTTCGGGCTGGATGCGCTGGGCGACGAACTCGAAGAGCCGTTCGGCAGCGCCCAGAACAGCCTGCCACTCGACGCGCTGGTGCGCCTGATCGAGATCGATCTCCTGGAGACGTTGGGGGAACGGGCGCCACCCAAGCCGCTCGAGCCGGTGCGCTTCCTGCTCCGATGACCCACCCGCGAGGGAACAAAGGGGGCGAAGCATCGGCTGCACTGGCGATGTCCAACTCTCGAGTGGAAAATAATCAGGAAAGGTTGAACCCGCTCCGGGGCTGCAGCGACAAACACATTGTAAGGAACTGTGCAGTACAGTTCCACTGATCCTCACCACGGTCCCATCCCGTGGTCCAATGTGGAGCAAAATCATGTACGCCTTCAGCGCGGATTTGATCTTGGAAGGGATGTCGCTCGTATTCCTGGGGATCGCCATCCATCGGCTGGTGCTCAGCGCGGGCTTTCACAACACCAAATACCTGACCTAGAGGAGTGCGGCATCATGCTGACGTTCTTGGTCGGCCTTCTGGCCGGCATCGTGGTCAACGCGTACCTGTTTTCCCGCCTCTCGGATGCCGAGGAGGGCGAGCTTCACTCAAGGGCATGATAGACGGACTTTCACGCCCAGCTTGCGGTACCCGGCTTGGCCGGGCCCAAGCCGGGCCGTGCACACCCGTCCGTTCAGAGTTCCTTCTGGGCCGGCGGGGCTGGCTTCGCTCCACTGCCGCGGGCCTCGATGGGCAGGACGATGGGGGCGGCCGGCACCCTTGCCCGGGAGAGCCCGCGAACCCTCAATTCAATGCCCGCGGGCATCGCCTTGGGGGGCGGCCCTGCGGCGCTTGCTGGAGGGCCGCTCTTCATCGGGGCAAATGCAAGTCGAAAAGGCCCATCGAGAATGATGCTTTTGGGGCTGGCCTGAGTTTCGTCACCGAAACGTTCGGGGACGAAGGGCTGCGCGTATCGCACCAGCACGTCGCCTGCCGGACTTGAGCCGACCACGTAGGTTACGGTCTCCAGGCCGAGATCCGCGCGATCGCCGAGAGAGGGTCGCACGAATTTTACCGACCCGGGAGCAAGGTGGAATTCGACTGCCTCGGAGGAGGCGCCCGCTCCGGTGATCGGTACCGCCTGGGCCAGATCGTCGCTCAGGCGCGCGATCGCCTGCATCCACGTATCGGCACTGTCGATCTCGGGTTGGCCGGTCCGCCATCGGGCAAGAAGGTGGCTGGCAAACGGCAGTACGACCGCCACCAGGCTCGCCGTGATGACGAGCGCGGCCAAAACCTCGATGAGGGCGAAACCTGCCCGGGACTTATTGGGACGGGGCATCGAGCCGGACCGTTTCAAGGCTGAGCCGCCGGCCGAAAGGGGCTTTGACGAGCACGGAGATGCTACGCAGCCGCAGAGTCGGAGCGTCGGGGCGTGCTTTGGCGCCGGCATCCGGCGGGCCGGTGCCGAGCGGAGCCGGAGCAATGCGCGGCGGGCGCGGCAGCATCGTCGTGGAACCGAAAGTCCGTACATAGGAAAAGCGGCCCACCTGGCCATTGTCGCGATCGGCTTCCTGGTCGGCCACGGCAGCACGGGCGACGATCATGCCCGACATCACATCACCGGGCACATGGGCGACCCCCCAGGCGAACGCAAAGGCTCGGCTGAGCACAGCGAAAAAGAGCCCGGCCACGACGAGAGCGACCAGTACCTCGGTGAGCAGGAACCCGGCCCGGGACGCGCCGTCCGAAGGGTTTTTAGCCGCCTTCGACAACATCGATCTGTCCATCCACCCAGTTGACCCGGGTTCGATAAACCAGCCGGCCCTTGGCGAAGCGCAAAACGCCGCCGCAGTTGGTTCCATCCGGGCGGAACAGGATCTGCGACTTCGAGCCTTCGCTCGGACAGTTTCCACCGGCCAGGACGGTCAATTGGACATCGGCAGGGATCAACAGCACCTGGGCGCCGGCGTTCAACTGGCGGCGGCGCGAATCGAATGTGGCGGCGACCCGGATGTTGCGGGCGACGGCCGCGGTCCGAGCGTCCCGCAGCAGGGACACCGAAGCCGACGTCAATGCGAGAAGGCTGCCCGGCGTCGTGCCATGCCCCACATTGGAGAGCGCCAGGCCCGTCACCATGCCGGCTATGGCCAGAGCGGCAGCTACCTCGATCAGCACATAGCCAGCGCGTCGTGCGCTGCGCGCCGCGACTGGCAGGCGGGGAGCGCCGCCCCTACCAGCTTGCGATCTGGGTCGCACCGTCGGCCTTCCCGCCCGGACCGGAGGACACGATTTCGTACGGCCGCCCATTCTGCCCGGGCGAGCGATAGATGTAGGGATTGTTCCAGGGGTCGCGCGGCACGGCGGTGCCCTTGATGTAAGGTCCGTTCCAATTGGCAAGATCGGCCGGATGTGTCACGAGTGCCGCCAGCCCCTCGGACGTGCTCGGGAACCGGCCCGCATCGAGAAAGAATAGATCGAGCGAATTCTTTAGGCTTTCGATCTGGATGTGGGCCGTGCGAATTTTCGCCTCGGCGAGTTGGCCGAACACTCGCGGCGCTACAAGACCCGCGAGCAGCCCGATGATCGCCAGAACCACCAGCATCTCGACCAGCGTAAAGCCTGCCTGGGCGGTCGCAATCAAACGGATGCGGCCTTCCCGGTCCCGCACCGGTACTGCGGCTCTCGACGAAAACGTCATGGTCGCCTCGATATTCTACAGGACCGCTTGATTGACGCTGACGAGCGCCGTCATGATCGTCACCATGAGCCCGCCGATCAGCCCCGCTATGACGATGATCGCCGTCGGCGCGATCACGCCCGAAATGCTTTCGAGCCGCTTTTCCAGCTGCCGAGCATAAAGCGACCCGGCATCGCCCGCAATCTTGGCGAGTTCCCCCGTCTCCTCGCCGATACGAACCATGCGGACAGCGACAGCCGGCAGGAGGCCCGCCTGGGCCAGCGCCTCATGCAGGCGGCCGCCACGCCGCACCGCGTCGCCGACCGCCGCGAGCTTCGCCCGCCCCTCGAGGCCGACCACGTCTTCCAGGACCTTCAAGGCCTCGGTCAGGGGAACCCCCTGCCCCAGCAGGACCGAAAGATTGGCCAGAAATCTCGACGAGCGCCACAGCTCCCAGACCGAGGCAATACCCGGAAGCTTGAGGAATGCGGCACTCACCACGGCGCGCGCGGCCGGTGTGCGCCAGACCATGAGGCCAGCCAGCAGCAGGAGCGCGGCGCTGATGCCGAACTGCACCTCGTTATCGATAAGAAGGCTCGAAAGCCCGAGGATGAACCGGACCAGCGGGCCGGGGTCGCTGCCCGAGTCCGAAAACAGCCCGGCGAACTGCGGGATGACCTGCAGCAGGAAGAACACGAGCACACCTAGCGCCGACACCATCAGGAAGGCTGGGTAGCGCAGGGCGCCGGTGATCTTCTCGCTCAGGCGATGGGTTCGCTCGCGCTGCGCCGCGACCTCGGCGAAGACTCCGTCGAGATCCCCCGTGGCATCGGCAACCCGTGCCATCGCCACGATGTCCTTGGAGAAGATCTGGGGGTGCTTGTCGAGCGCCTGGACGAAGCTCGAGCCTCCGAGAACATCGGCCCGCAAGGCGCCGATCGCCCGGTTGAGCCGCCCGGACAGGCCGCGCGCCGCAAGGTCGAGCGCCTCGTCGAGCGGCAAGCCGCTTCTCAGCATAAGCGCCAGTTCCGCCATGAACGCCGTGACGGTGCGTTGGTCGATCGAGCTGGCGAACCACCCTCCGCCTTCGCCCTTCACCTTGCTGAGCGACACGACCATAAGGCCGCGCTGGCCGAGTTCGATGGCAACCGCCTGCTCGTCCAGAGCGGCAGTCTCCCCCGTCAACGAACGCCCGTCGGTGCCGACCGCAGTGTACCGGAATTGCGCCATCGTCCGCTCTTCTGGGCGAAGCTTTCCTCAGCGAAGGCCCGCTACGCGAAACACTTCCTCTACCGACGTGACCCCTTCGAGACAGCGCGCCCGCCCATCGTCGACGAGCGTCGCCATCCCGTCCGCCACGGCGGCTCGCTCGACCGCTGCGTCATCGGCCCCCGCCAGGATCTGGCGTCGGACCGTCTCGGTGACGTCAAGAACTTCGTAGACGCCACGCCGTCCGCGGAACCCGGTATGACCGCAGCGCTCGCAGCCCACCGGACCATGAAGCTCCGCGCCCGCTTGGATTCCAAGCCCCACCATGCGGGGATTGCGCTCGAGGTCGGCGCGCGAGACCCTGTAGGGTCGCCGGCAATCCAGACAAAGCACGCGCAACAGGCGCTGGCCGATCACGGTCGTCAGGGTCGAGGCGATCAGGTAGCGCTCGATGCCGATGTCGACGAGCCGGGTTATCGCGGAGGCGGCCGTGTTGGTGTGCAGGGTCGTCATGACCAGATGGCCGGTAAGCGACGCCTGAATGGCGATTTTGGCGGTCTCGGCGTCACGCACCTCACCGACCATCACGACATCCGGGTCCTGGCGCAGGAACGCACGCAACGCCGTCGCGAAGGTAAGCCCGACCGCCGTGCGAACCTGGGACTGCGACACGCCGGGTATCTCATATTCGACCGGATCCTCGATGGTCAGGATCTTGCGGGTCGCGTCGTTGAGGGAGGCCAGGGCCGCCATGAGGGTGGTGGTCTTGCCGCTTCCCGTCGGGCCAGTGACGATGATCATGCCGTGCGGCTGGGCCAACTTGTCCTGCAGCCCGGCGAGATCGCGCGCATTGAATCCGAGTTGCGCGAACTCGATCAGTCGACCGCTCCGGTCGAGCAGGCGCAGGATCGCGGCCTCGCCGGAGGTCGTCGGCATGGTGGCAACGCGAATATCGAAATCTCGCCCCCGTACCTTCACCCGCATGCGCCCGTCTTGCGGCTGGCGGTGCTCGGCGATGTTGAGCGACGCGAGGATCTTGATGCGCGACACGATGGCCCGGGCCGCGATGCCGCGCGGCGCCGGTATGGTTCTGAGCACCCCGTCCACGCGGACCCGGATCTGCAGGTCGCGCCGGGACGGCTCGAAGTGGATGTCGCTCGCCCGCAACGACACGGCGCGGTCGAAGATGTCATCGAGGGCCCGCACCACGGGCGCTCCGCTGGCAAGGTCTCGCAGCGTATCCGAATTGTCGGAGTCCGCTTCCACCGAAGCGTGATCCTGCTCGCCTTGCCACGTATCGGCGGCCCCGCCCTTTACGGCATCGAGCGCGATTTCGATGTCCTCGAACGTCGCGACCTCGAGTTCGACTTGGCCTCCGAGCGTCAGCACGATCGCATCCACCGCATCCAGGTTGAAGGGATCGGCGGCAGCGAGCCGCGGGCGGCCTCCGGAATCGCGATAGGGGTAAAGACCCGCTTCATGCAGGAAGGGAACTGAAAACTCGCTGGCCAGCGAGGAGCCTGCTCGAAGCCGCTCGATATCGGCCCGCGGCAGGCTCGCGTAATCAGCCAAAAGATCCGCGAATTCCGCGGGCTTGATCCGTGAAGCGCCAAGCAGACGCTTGGCGAAAGACCTGCCGTCGCCGCTGTCCCGCGACAGCGCCGCAAGCTCAACATCCAGCGCGCCGGCGGCCACCAGTTTCCGCGCGAATTCCGTTTGGTCCATGGCTATCTCGCGAGGACGATCTGGACAGCATAAGCCTCTTACTATACCGTTAAATCATCTTCTGCGCCCAAAGCAAAGTGCCACAGGGAGCTCGAGCTAAATCGCGCTTCATCCTCTTGTAATATGCGGGTTGGATTGAAAGCTTGGCCAAGGTCTCATCGTCTCGCTCAAATATAGCTGCGATTGCCAAGCTTGCGTTTGTTGTCGCCAGCCTGTCCTTTTCTTCAGGTTGTTCTCAGCAGGGACCTGGCCCACTCGGGGCGACCCAGGACAGTCCGGTCGATCACCTGTCGTTTTCGTTCAATAATCGCCCGGCTACCGCCAGGGAAGACTACGGCAACCTGACAGGAAAGCCGGCACCCGAAGCTCAGATCTTTGCTGGCATTACTCCGGTCGCCTCTTCGGCGACGGCGACGGCGACGGCCACCGATGAGACGCGGGTGCACGTCGCGGCCGCGGGCAACCAGTTGGTGTCGGGTGGAACCGGGTCCTACGAACTCAACTTCGAAAATGCCGAGGTCGGAGCCGTCAGCAAGGCGATCCTCGGCGACATCCTCAAGGTCAATTATCTCGTCGACAAGCGTGTTGCCGGGCAGATCACCCTCACGTCGTCGCAACCTGTTCCCCGATCTAGGCTCGTGCCGCTCCTGGAGAGCTCCCTTGCGTCGATCGGCGCGGCCATCATCAAGGACCAGGATCTCTACCGCGTGGTGCCATCGGCCGATCCCGGCGGCATCGGCAGTGTCGACTACCGTGGAACCGGCGAAGGGTTCGGAACCTCGGTGATCGCCGCGAAATTCGTACCCGCCGCCAACCTCGGCCACTTGCTCGAAGGGTTCGGCAGCCGCGCCGGGTCCGTACGGGTCGACCCTTCGACCAATCTGGTGATAGTGCAAGGCACGGCTTCCGAACGCCAGGCTGCGATCGAGGCGGCGAATACGGTCGACGTCGACTGGCTGCAGTCGAAATCCGTCGCGATTCTCCCGGTCGCCAATTCCTCCCCCGAGACCATCATCGGCGAGATCAATCACATCCTTGACACGGGCGAGGGCGGAATGTCGCAGAATTCCGTGCAGTTGGAGCCCATGACACGGCTCAATGCCGTTCTCGCCGTATCGCGTCGCAGCAGCGGGATCGACTTCGCCCGCAAATGGGTATCTCGTCTCGACCGGTCGGATCCGTCGGCCGCGGGGGTCAAGGTTTATCGGCTGCAATATGCGCAGGCAAAGACGGTCGCGGCCGCTCTCAACGACCTGTTCGGTAGCGGCGCCTCGTCCAGCGGCCAATCGGACCGGAATTCTCTCGAGCCCAGCGGCGTGGCTCCCTCGCAAAGCACGAGTTCCGTATCCATGACCACGGCACAGTCCAACGGCGGGGCGGGCGGCGGTGGGGGTGCCGGTGGCCTGGGCAACGCGGGCGGCGCCAGCGGAGGCGGCCAGACCCCCTTCGGAGCCTTGAAGGCTGCCTTCGTGGCCGATGCGGCCAGAAAGGGGGCTGGGGACGACGCCAGTCCCGGGGCGGGCGGCGATATGCAATCGGGATCGGGGGCGCACTCTTCCTTGCCCAAGGTGCGGGTCACCGCCGACCCGACGAGCAATTCCCTGTTCATCAACGCGAGCGCCCCCGATTACAGGCTCGTCGAACGCGCGATCCGGCAGATGGACCGCATGCCGGTGCAGGTGAACATCGAGGCGACGATCGCGGAAGTCACGCTCACCCAGGACCTGCAATATGGCGTGCAGTTCTTCGTTCGGAACAAAAGCGCCGCTCTCGGCCTGAGCGGTGCTTCCGGCGTGCCGTTGCAGACCCCAAGCGCGGCAGGTCTCAACCTGCTCGTTGGACCTGCTGCCAATCCCAAATTGCTGCTCGACGCGCTGCAAAGCGTCACGAGCGTAAAGATCCTGTCCTCGCCCTCGCTCGTCGTGCTTGATCGACAGCCGGCCGTTCTGCAAGTCGGCGACCAGGTGCCGATCCTGACCCGCACGGCGCAATCGGTCGATACGTCCACCACGGCACCAATCGTCAACACGGTGGATTATCGGGATACCGGCATCATCCTCAATGTGCTCCCCCGCGTGAACGCCAACGGCATCGTGTCGCTCGACGTCGAACAGGAAATCAGCGCCGTTACGTCGACCGACGATGTCACGCTCACGCCCACCATCTCGCAGCGCCGGGTGCGCAGCTCCGTCGCGGTCGCCAACGGACAGACCGTGATGCTGGCCGGGCTCATCAGCGACAAACAGAGCGCGTCGCGCTCCGGCATTCCGGGGCTTTCCTCGATCAGGTTTCTCAACGACATTCTCACCAGCCACGACAATGCGGTGAACCGGACGGAGATCATCATCTTCATCCGGCCGCGCATCATCACCACGCCGGTCGACGCCCAGCAGGTCACGGAAGAGTTTCATGACCGCCTGCTATCGATGCGACGTGAGGTGCAGCCGGCGGTGATCCGCAAATACTGAAAGGCGCGGCCTGGGTGTTTCGTGCGCGGGCGCGCCGTCGCAAGGGACTGCTGCTCGTGACGGAACGCCTCGTCGCCCCAGCCGATATTTCGGCGAGCACCTTGCCGGAGCCCAAACGGCCGATCGCCGGCGGTCTCTCTCACAAGGGGCGCCGTGCCCTGGCCAATGTCTCGATCCTGATCGCCGGCGCCCTTGCCGCCGCGCTGCTTCTGGATGAGCCGGACGCCACCTTCGCGAGCTTTTGGCTGGTCGCGGTCATCGTCGTCGTGCGGTCGGACCTCGAGGATTTCATTATCCCGGACGGAGCCTCGGCCGCCATCGCCGGGCTGGGTGTGCTGCACGGTCTCGTGCTCTCGATCTTGGCTGGAAATGGTTGGCAGGACACATCCCAGGTCCTGGTCGATTGCAGCGTAGCTGGCGCGGCCGCATTCGTTGCCTTTTGGTGCGTGGCGCGCGGCTTCCGGGCCGCGACCGGGCGCGACGGGCTTGGATTTGGCGACGTCAAGCTTGCTGGAGCCTGCGGGATCTGGCTGGGTTTCGACGATCAGATCATCGCGCTCGAAATAGCCTCGCTTGCGGCCATCGCGATCCTGCTCGCCGGGCGACGCAGAACGGCGCAACCCGCGGCAGTTCCGTTCGGCGCCTTCCTGGCCCCGGCAGCCTGGCTCGTCTTCGTTGGGGGCCCGGCCTTGCACGGCTTCATCGACCTCCATGCGTGAGAAATCCTCCAGGGCGAACGGACAGCGCGGGGCGGCGCTGTTCATCGTTCTCATGTTCGCGGCGGTCCTGTCGGGACTGGCCGCGGTGGCTATGCGCAGCAGCATGAGCGGTGCGCGGGCGGCAGCGCTCTATGCCGATGTGATGCAAGCCGACGAACTCGGACGGGCAACGGCGGACCTCGTGGCGCATTATGTCGAAACCGGCGGGCCTGAGCGCCGCCGCGGCGGGGGCTTCGAGGTTCGTCTCCACAAGGTGAATATCGCCATAGACTACGTCTCGGAATCGGGGAGGGTCGATGCCAACGAGGCGCCATTGGAATTGATCGGAGCATTGCTGGGCGCCGCCGGGGCATCTTCGAGCGAGGTCGACGCGATCGCGGCGGGCATCGTACGCTTCCGGAGTCAGAAGAAACCTGCAGCCGCAACGCCCGGAACGGCGCCGCCCGGACAGCGGACCGCGAACCCGCCCGACACCGTCGCGGTCGGGGTTCCTGAGCCGGAAGACGGCGGAGCCGCATCACTGTCCGGGGGCTCTGCCCCGCTTATTCAACACAGGAACTTGATCGCGCAGGCCTGGGACCTGCCGCCGGCGCTCGCCAGGGCAGTTCTTCCGTCCCTCACCGTCGCCAGCCGGTCAGCGAAAGTCGACCCCGTCCTGGCCGACAAACTCGTGCTTGCGGCCTTGCTGGGCGGAGACGCCGACCGGGTGGACGCCTATATACAACAGCGCGAGCAGGGCTTCTCCAGCGCCGAGTCGGCCCTGGCCCCCATACCCTCCCCGGGCCGCGGCTTCGCCAGCTTTTCCGACGCATCCGTCTTTCGCGCCTTGGCCCGGGTCACGGTGGCGGGCCGGTTCCAGAGGCGCTACGAGGTGGTGCTCCAAGTGTCGGACCGTCCCGGGCAGCTCCCCGATGTTCTATCCTGGCAACCGCTGATCTGATTATCCCATGGCGTTGTTGACGAGTCCGAGACGCGGGTTCGATTGGTTTGTCGACGGTCTGGCCGAAGCTTTGTTGTGGGCGCTCAATCATCGCCGCGGCAAGCCGGTTACGCGCGTAGAGATGGCCGATGGGACGACCAGGGTCGTTGCGGCGGATGGTTCGGCGATCGGACACATCGTCGGGGCCGCACCGGCGCGGTTCGAGCCTCCGGACCTCGCACGACGATTGGCCGGCGCGGTGATCGAAATCCACATCCCACCCGCCTGGGTGTTCCGCCGCGAACTTGAGCCGGTCGCGGCCCAGAGTGCGCCATACCTCGACGCCTTCGTGAGGCACCAGATCGACAGGATCACCCCGTGGCGCGTCGCCGATGTGCACTACAAGACCGTCCTCGCGCCGATACCGGGCGACCCGACGCGGCTGTCGGTCGAGATCGGGGTCGTGCCGAAGCGTCTCGTCCAATCCTGCGTCGATGCGATTTCGGCCGCGAACCCGAGCGAGGTTCGGCTGGTCACCCGCGAGTCAAGCGGCGCCGTGAGCAGGATTTCCATCAGCGACCAGTCGCTTCGGGGCATGCCGGGGCTGCGCCGTTCTGTCCGGATCAGTGTGGCGGCCCTGGGCCTCGGCTTTTTCGCGATCATCGCTGGCGCGTGGTGGTATGCTGGGACCGTGCGATCGGAAATCGCGGATCAGGATCAGGTCATCGAGCAAAGGAACGCCGTCCTCGCGGCGTCGCTGCGACGGGCCAAGGCCAGCACGGCGACCGAGGAGGCCTTGCGGGCCTTGCGCAACTCGTCTCGTCCCAGAGCCGTGGACGTCATCGATGCGCTTTCGGCAGCTCTCCCGGACAGTGCCTATCTGACGACCTTGGCCGTCCAGAAAAACCAGATCCAGATCTCCGGCGTCACGCAGAACATTGCCGAGCTCGTACCCGCCTTGGAAAACTCCGGACGCTTCAAGGATGTCGGGGTCACCGCAGCCATGATCAGGATGGAGACCGGAACAGGCGACCGGTTCCACCTTCAGTTGCGAGCCGATGCTCACGCCGAAGCCGCAAAGCCATGAACACCAACATCCAGATCGAGCGACCGCTCGCCGCCTCGATCGTGCTGGCAGGACTTCTCGTTCTGGCGGGGTTTTCCGTGGCGGCAGCACTGGCGGACCTTTCGGCGGCGCTTGCCGAGCGCGACGTCAAGGCCGACTTCGTCATGCAGAGCCTGCGGGCCTCACAGATCAGGTCGGGCGAGCCGCCCGCCGAGGAGGCTGCAGCAAATCTCGCCATCGTGGCGGAGAGCGAGACCTTGGCGGCAGCCGAACTCGATACGCTTTTACGCAGCAGATTCGCCGACTCGGGCAGCGCCGTCACGTCCAGCCAGACCGAAGCGAAGCATGAGGAAACCGGCCCGCCCGGCCATCTCGAGGCGCGTGCCGTCGCCGAGGGGACCATGGAGGCTATCCAGAAGGCCCTGTTCGGCCTGGAAAGCGGCACGCCCCTCGTGCAGGTGGACGAGATTTCGTTGGAACCGGTGGAAAGACTCGCCGGCACCGACGCGGCCCCGCAGCAACCGACGCTGCGGGCAACGCTGACGCTGAGCGCCTATTGGGCGGTGCCGGCCCGCTGACACCCTCGTCCACACCGCCGGGCGGCGCAGCGTAGGGGAGAACGCTTCAGGTGGTGAGCCGCGGCAGGATCACGCTACCGCATGACCCCGGTGTGGCCGAGCGAGTAGCGCCCGGGTTGCGGCCACACCGTGACGCCGTGCGGCATCCTGCCGACCGGGATGATGTCGACCTTTCCGCTCGTCGTATCAAAGCAATAGACGACGTTGTCGAAGCGGCCCGACAACCAGAGATGCTTTCCGTCGGCCGTGACATTGCCCATGTCGGGACTGCCACCGCCCGGGATAGGCCACGTCTGCTCCACCTTGCGGGTCGCGAAATCGATCACCGAAACGCTGCCCTTGCCGTGCGGCGGGCCGCCCACCGAATGCGATCCGCGATTGGACACGTAGAGCTTCTTGCCGTCGCGGCTGGGGTAAAGCCCGTGCGCGCCAAGTCCGGTCGGAATGAAGCCGATCTCCTTGAAACTCTCGCCATCCACCACGTGAACCCCATCGGTCATCATGTTGGCGACGAAGAACAATTTTCCGTCTGGAGAGATGCGCACGTCCTGCGGCATCCCGCCCTTCGCGAGTTTCAAGTAGCCGAGAACCTTGCGGTTGGCGACGTCGATTTTCACCAGGGCTCCGATGAACTCGCAGGTGAAGATCGCGTAGCTGTTGTCGGCGGCATAGTCGGCGTGGTTGATGCCGTAGCACTGCGGCACCGAGAGCGAGCTTTGCAGCTTCATCGTATGCGGGTCGCGGAACTCGAGCCGCCGTCGCAACTCGGCCACCACTATGGCCGACGCCCCGTCCGGGGTGAAATACATGTTATAGGCGTCGTCCACCGTCATCGACCGGGTAGGCTTGCCGGTCGAAGGATCGATTGACGTAAGGCTCCCGAGGATCGTGCCGCTTCTGGCGCTGCCGGTGACCCACAGCGTCTTCAAATCCCAGGAGGGGACGATGTGCTGGGGATCGCGCCCCACTCTATAATGGTCGACCACCTTCATCAGGGCCGGGTCGATCACGTCCACATCCCCCGAATGGAGATTGGGAACGTACACACGGCTGAGCGCGCCCGACACCGCCGGGCTGAGGTGTCCCGCCGTGGTGCCCTTGTAGACGTCGACGGGTTGCACCACGAGGTCGTCGCGGGGCTGCCGCGCTTCCTTGTACTCGCGAACGGGAGAGGTTTGGGCCTGCGCGCCGGGGCAAAACCAGGAGGCTGCGACGACGGCTGAAGCGGAAAGGCAAAGCCGTCTCACAAGATGCCAGTTGAACATAGAGGCTCCGGAAGAGGTCTTTCGACCGAAAATCAGTTGAGGGAAGAGCGCTTATCGCGCGCGGATATCGGTCTTGATGACTTCGACTGTCTTGTTGACGATTTCGTCAACCGCCAGTTGGCCCAGTTCGGCGCTTGAGCGCCGGGGGTTGCCGTAAACCCCGTTGGCGGCGTCGAGATGCGCTCCAGTATGCAGGTCGTCCGTGCGAACGAGCCGGGGATCGATCGCGAGCATCAAAGATGTATCCGCAAGTCCGGCATGGGTTCCGATCTCCTCGGCCGAATAACCACGGCTCCGCAACACGGGATAAAATCCCGTCGTGGCACCATGGTAATATTCGGCAACGAAATGCGCCCGGACCTGGGTTCCAGCCCAGGAGCGATTCAATTGATCGGCCACTGTTCTCAGATCGGATTGGTAGCTGCCATGCTCGCCGATCAGGACGACGTCCTTGAAGCCGTGCAGCTTGAGGCTCTGGGCGGCTGATTCGACGGTCTTGCGAAACACGTCGGGTGGAACCGTCAAGGTGCCCGGAAACCGCATGTGCGAGGTCGGCGGATTGATGCCGCCCTCGGGCACATAGGCGATGACCGGCGCCACGAGGGCATTGCCGAGCCGGCGCGCAATCTTGTCGGACAGAAACCTGGCCCGCGCATCATGCTTGCCGAGCGCCATGTCGGGCCCGCTTTGTTCGACACCCCCAACCGGAATGATTATCGTGGTCTTGCCCGCCTTGACGGCGTCCCGCAGCTCGGTCCACGTCATGTCTTCCAGGAACACCGAGTCCGGCGCTTGCGCCAGGACCGGACCCGAAGTGCATGTCAGGACAACGAACAGGGCAATAAGTTTCGGCATGTCGGCTCGATTCTGTTCAGGGCCCGATCTACTTCGACCAGGCACAGCGGAGCCGTGGGCACCACCCAATTTGGACAGCCCATACCCCATTCTCAGCTAAAGGACAGCCGTTTGACTGCATTTTGGCGCGTCAACCCGCCGTGGGCCGACCGACCGTGAAGGCTCCGGGGCGTCGCGCAAAGACCACCACCGGACCTGACCTCTACACCTTGCTCCTTGTCCTCCTTCGAAGCGGGATCGTTGCCTCATGCTTGAGAATGTCCTGGCCGGCTTGGCGTCGCTCATCACCGGCGTGATTTCCGCGACCGGCTATTTCGGCGTGCTGGTCCTCATGGCCATCGAATCCGCCTGCATTCCCCTGCCGTCCGAGATCATCATGCCGTTCGCGGGCTATTTGGCATCGACCGGCCGCTTCGGGCTGGTCGGTCTCGCGACCGCGGGCGCCCTCGGGTGCAATCTCGGCTCCACACTGGCCTATTGGGTCGGCGCACATGGCGGAAGGCCCGCCGTGGAGCGCTGGGGACGCTACATTCTGCTCGGCCGGCAGGATCTCGAATGGAGCGAACGGTTTTTCACGCGCTATGGCTCGATCGCAGTGTTCGTCAGCCGTCTGCTGCCGGTCGTTCGCACCTTCATCGCACTGCCGGCCGGGATCGCCCGCATGCCGATGCTGAAATTTCAGCTCTACACGTTCCTCGGATCATGGATCTGGTGCTATGCGCTGGCCTATATCGGGGCGATGCTCGGGGAGCAGTGGGACAAGAACCCGGCCCTGCGCTCGACCTTTCACAAGTTCGACATCGCGATCGTGGGGCTCCTGCTCTTGGCCGGAGCCTGGTTCGTGTGGCATCGCCTCGGCGCGCTGAAGAAAACCGCGGCCTGAGGAATCGCCCCGGCGCCAAGCGCCGGATCCCGGCTCAGTCCATCACGGCGGCTTTGAGGATGCACACCATGGTGGCGGAGGCCGGGGCCTGCGAGGCATTGCGAATCACGTGCGGGCGATCGCACCGGTAGCGAAGGGTCTCGCCCACCTTGGCCCGCTCGACGCGGCCCGAAACCTCGACCTCGAGCTCGCCCTCCAGCACCGAAAGGCATTCGACCGATCCACGCTGGTGCGCATCCGATTCCAGGACGCCGCCGGGCTCGGCGCGGAAATCGTACCATTGCAGCCAGTCGACCGTCTTGATCCAGCCGATGATGGCGAGGCGGCACCGCCCATCATCCGACATCAGGATGGGCGTGTCGCCCTTGGACGATCGCTCGATGAAGGGCTCGTCCTCATTGCCCTGCAGGACTTTCTCGATCGACACGTCGAGCGCATGGGCGAGCCGCCAGATCGTTGCCAGCGTAGGATTGGTTTCGTTGCGCTCGATCTGGCTGATGATCGACTTGGCGACACCCGATTGCTCGGACAGTTCGGAAAGCGACAGGCTGTAAGCCTTACGCAGCCGCTGAACTGTCTTGCCGAGATGGCCCGACAGGGCAAGCGCTCCTGATTCGAGCGCCTTGGCCTTGTCTCTGCCTTCTATCCCCATCGTCTCACCCGGTGGCCGCGCCGTTTGAGACAATAAACGAAAACGTTTGGAATATCGAACGCCGTGACCCTGATCGAGCCTCTTCCGTCAGGTCGCGCCGTGGAATTTCTCGTTGAGCCATGCCCATTGGTCCTGCAACCAGCCGCTGAGGGCCCGCAGGGACTCAGACACGACGTCCCAGTTCACCATCGCCCGGCTCGTAGGATCCCTGGCAGGGTCGATGGATGCATCGTGAATATAGGCGACGCCGATCACCAGAATGACGCCGATCACGATACCCAGAAAAAACCGCATCTTCCCCTCCGCGTGGCGCGCTCGATGGCGCTGGCGCGTGCCCCATCAAGCCGTGGCATCCGCGCCACCCCTCGCCAGCTTTCGCTAGGCCCGATTGCGAGGGTGGATAATGGGGTGCATTATCACCATGCTGTCATACGCTTGCCACGCAAGTTCGGCTAGAGACGGGATTGTGATCAAGGAGCGCCGAAACCAGCGATGACGCACAAGTCGGCTCATTATCGCGCCCTGTTCATTTCCGATCTGCATCTCGGAACGCGGGGATGCCAAGCCGATCTGATGCTGGATTTTCTCCGCCACCACGACGCGGACACGATTTACCTTATTGGAGACATCATCGACGGCTGGCGATTGCGCTCGGGCTGGTACTGGCCGCAGGCCCACAACGACATCGTACAGAAGCTGCTACGCAAGGTGCGCAAGGGCGCCAGGATGATCTACGTGCCCGGCAATCACGACGAATTCGCCCGCAACTACGTGGGGATGACCTTCGGCGGCGTGGAGGTCATGCGCAGCGCCATCCACGTCGCGGCGGACGGGCGGAAATTCCTGGTCACGCATGGCGACGAATTCGACATCGTGGTGCGCCACGCGCGCTGGCTCGCACTTCTGGGCGATTGGGCCTACGGCACCGCGCTGGTCACCAACACCTATTTCAACCTTGTCCGGCGCAAACTTGGCTTCCCGTATTGGTCTTTCTCGGCCTGGGCGAAGCTCAAGGTGAAGAACGCCGTCAGCTTCATCGGGGCGTTCGAAGAGGCGTTGTCCCAGGAAGCGATTCGGGTCGGCGTGGACGGCGTGATCTGTGGACACATCCACCACGCCACAATCCAGGACATGAACGGCGTCGTCTATGTAAATACCGGGGATTTCGTCGAATCGTGTTCGGTCGTTGCGGAACATATGGACGGTCGGCTTGAAGTCGTGCGATGGCTGAGCTTCGGGCCGCAGACAGTGGCCGACGAAGCCGCCTTTGAAGCGGAGGCGAAAGTCGCGGCCTGATGCGCATTCTGATCGCGACCGACGCGTGGCATCCCCAAGTCAACGGGGTCGTTCGGTCCATCGAAGCCCTGGCGGCCGAAGCCCGCCAGATCGGCGCGGAAGTCGAACTCTTGACGCCTGCCGGGTTCCGGTCGGTCGGCATGCCCACCTATCCGGACATTCGCCTGGCCTTCGCGACCGCGCACGCGGTCTCGGCCCGGATCGCGTCATGGAAACCGGACCACGTCCACATCGCGACCGAGGGCCCGATCGGCCTCGCGGCGCGCCGCGCCTGTATCGGCACGGGTAGATTGTTCACGACGAGCTATCACACGAATTTCCCCGATTATATCGCGGCCCGGGTGCCGGTTCCCCGGGCATGGTCCTATGCCTGGTTGCGATGGTTCCACAACGCCGGCGCCGGCGTCATGGCGTCGACGCCGAGCGTCGCGCGCGAACTGCACGGGCGCGGTTTCAGGAACGTCATGCGCTGGTCGCGCGGCGTGGACCACCAATTGTTCAGGCCGCGTCAGGATTCGGTGCTCGACTTGCCGAGACCTATTTTCCTGTATGTCGGCCGGGTCGCGGTCGAGAAGAACGTCGAAGCCTTTCTCGAACTCACGCTGCCCGGCACCAAGGTCGTGACGGGCGATGGCCCGTCCCGGGTGGCGCTCGAGCAGCGCTATCCGGACGTGACGTTCCTCGGCACGCAGGTCGGGGAAGATCTCGCCCGCATCTATGCGAGCGCGGATGTGTTCGTGTTTCCGAGCCGCACCGATACGTTCGGGATCGTCCTGCTGGAGGCCCTGGCCAGCGGCCTGCCCGTCGCCGCCTATCCGGTGCAGGGCCCCTGCGACGTGATCGGTGACAGCGATGCCGGCGTTCTCGACGAGGACCTGGGATTGGCCTGCCGGCAAGCTCTCTCGGTGCCGCGCGAGCGGGCCCGCGCCTTCTCGCTGAACTATACCTGGGCCGAGAGCGCCCGGCAGTTTCTCGACAACGTCCTGAACGCGCGCGCCGACGCGCTCCCCCCGGCAGCCTGACACCGAAGACCATTGGCGTCGGGGCGCGAAATGCGCCAGACTGCTCCGGCAACGATAATCATCCCCGGCGATACGGTTCGCGGGAGTTCCGGACGCCGGCGGTCGGAGGACACGCCATGCCGGAAAGCTCGCCCTCGGGGGAAAGAGTCCGCTCACGTTCGATCGCTCTCGTGGGACCCTACGGAAGCGGCAAGTCCACGCTGTTCAACAGGCTGATGACCGCGGCCGGCGAGACCGCGCGCCGCGCACAGGACGGGCGCGGCTCGTCGGGCGAGATCCGCCTCGGACATTGCAGCTACCTGGGCGATTTCTGGTCCATTCTCGACTGCCCAGGGTCGGTCGAGCTGCCGTTCGAATGGACCAGCGCTGCGGCGGTGGTGGACGTTGCCGTCGTGGTGTGCGACCCCGACCCGGCCAAGGCCCTGAACGCCGCGCCGTTCCTGAAGCGGCTCGAGGATGAAGGCGTACCGCATTTCGTCTTCATCAACCGCGTCGATGTGCTCGAGGGCGATGTGCGCGACACCATCGCGGCCCTTCAGGCCCTGTCGAAACGTCCCCTGGTGCTGCGGCAGGTGCCGATCCGCGACGGAGACCACGTCTCCGGCTACGCCGACGTCGTGAGCGGACGAGCTTACAGATATCGCGACGGGCAAAGCTCCGAACGTCGTCGAGCACCCGGCCGACGCGGTCGAAGGCGAGCAGGAGATCCGGGATGCGGTCGCCGAAACGCTGGCCGACCACGACGACCGGCTGCTCGAGAAGATCATCGAGGGTCTGGCGCCCACGCCCGGGGAAGTTTTCGACCGAATCCATGCCGACCAGACCCATGACGTGATCGCCGAGGTGCTGCTGGGCTCGGCCGAACATTCCTACGGAATTCAGCGCCTGTGGAAGGCTCTGCGCCACGACGTTCCCCTGCCCTCCGAGACCGCGACCCGGGTCGGCCTTGAGCCCGAGCACGATCCTTTGGCACAGGTCTTCAAGATCGCCCACGCCGGCCATATGGGCCGCCTCGCCTACGCGCGCGTCTGGCGCGGAACCATCAAGGACGGCATGAGCCTGAACGGCTCGCGCCTCGGCGGCATCTATCACCTGCATGACGGCGAGCTTGCCAAGGTGCCGGTGGCCGAGCCGGGGCAGTTGGTGGCGCTGGGCAGGCTGGAGCACGTGTCGGTCGGCGCGGCCTTGAGCCCGTCCGGAGCCGAACAGGCGCCGGATTTTCCGACCCCGCCGCCACCCGTCTATGCCATGGCGATAGCGGCCGAGAAGGGCGACGACGTCAAGCTGTCGGGCGCCCTGCACCGGTTGGTGGAAGAGGATCCTTCACTGGCCATCGAGGTCAGCCCGGAAACCAACGAAACGCGTCTGCTGGGCCAGGGCGACCAGCATCTCAAGGCCGCCGTCGAACGCCTCGCCAAGACCGCGAACCTCAAGGCGATATTGTCGCGCCCGCATGTCGGTTATCGGGAGACGATCCGCCATTCGGTCCACCAGCACACGCGGCTCAAGCGCCAGACCGGCGGGCATGGGCAGTTCGCCGAAGTGAAGCTCGAGATCGCCCCGCGGGGACGCGGGGAAGGCTTCCTGTTCGTCGACCGGGTGGTCGGCGGCTCGGTGCCGCGCCAATATATCCCGGCCGTGGCATCGGCAGCCGAAACCGCCTGCGCGCATGGCCCGCTAGGATACCCTGTGGTCGACGTCGTGGTGACCTTGGTCGACGGCAGCTTCCACACGGTGGACAGTTCCGACATGGCGTTCGAAACCGCTACCCGCCGGGCCTTGGCCGAGGGCCTGGCGAAAGCCGGACCGATGCTGCTGGAGCCCATCGACCAACTCACCATCCTGGTGCCGAATCGCTTCACCGCCAATGCGCAGCGGCTGATCACGGCGCGCGGCGGGCGCATCCAGGGCTACGGGGAGCGGCCCGGATGGCCCGGATGGGACGAAGTGGAGGCCAGCATGGCCGAAGCCGACCTCCAGGATCTCATCATCGAGCTGCGATCCCAAACATTGGGGCTCGGCAGCTTCCGGCGGCATTTCGACCACTTCGCCGAGTCGCGGCGCAAGCCCGAACCGTTGCCGGATCATGCAGCCAAGGCGGCCCATTCCTAGCGCCCGGCAATGGAGTTTTGCGGTGACTCTCCGGCTGCTCCAGCACGGCCGGGACCAAGCCTGCCCTGGTCCCGGGTGTGGTTCTGTGCCAGAGCCGGACGGCGAAGGTTCAGGAGCGCACACCCGCGCCCCCCGTCTACAAAGGTTCGACTATGCGCTTTTCGTCACTCGTCGGCCGCATCGACGCGCCCGGCGCGGCCGCCTGGCATATCCACCACGAAGCCAGGCAGGCTCAGGCGCGGGGCGAGGACGTGATCGTTCTCAGCGTCGGGGACCCCGACTTCCCGACTCCCGAGGCGATCGTTCGGCGCGCAGTTGCGGCGCTCGAGGCCGGCGACACCCATTATACCGACATTCCGGGCAAGCCGGCCTTGCGGCAGGCCATCGCCGATCTTGCCACCCGTCACTCCGGGCAGCCGGTCTCGGCCGCCAATGTCACGGTGGTGGCCGGTGCCCAGAACGGCTTGTTCGCGGCTTCGCTCTGCATCTTCGAGCCGGGCGACGAGGCAATCGTCCTCGAACCCATGTATGTGACCTACGAGGCCACGCTCGCGGCCGCCGGCGCCAAGCTGGTGACCGTTCCGTCGCCCGCCTCCTCCGGGTTTCGGCTGAACGTGCCCGCCCTGCGGGCCGCCGTATCCGGGCGCACCAAGGCGATCGTCTTCGCCAATCCCAACAACCCGACCGGCGTCGTCCTGACCAAGGCCGAACTCGCCGCCATCGCCGAACTTGCGATCTCCCATGACCTCTGGGTGATCGTCGACGAAGTCTACGAAAGCCTGGTGTTCGACGGCCAGCATGTGCCGCTGCGGGCCTTGCCCGGCATGGCCGAGCGGACCGTCACCATCGGCAGCCTGTCGAAGTCCCACGCCATGACGGGCTGGCGTGTCGGCTGGGTTCTGGGCAGCACGGACCTCGCGACGCATCTCGAAAGCCTCGCGCTCAATATGTTCTACGGCCTGCCGGGCTTCGTCCAGGAGGGCGCGCTGGAAGCCGTGCTCGATTACGAGGACACCACGGGCGCCATGCGGGACGTCTACCGGCGCCGACGCGACCTCGTAGTCGGCCTGCTGTCCGGTTGTCCGGGCGTCGCCGCGCTCTCGCCGCAGTCGGGCATGTTCGTGCTGCTCGACATTCGGGCGACGGGCCTCACCTCCCTCGACTTCGCCTGGACGCTGTTGCGGAAAGCAGGCGTTTCGCTGCTCGACGCCGCGGCCTTCGGGGCTTGCGCCGAAGGTTTCGTGCGCCTGTCGTTCACGGCCGGCGAGCCCGAACTGGCGGAGGCCTGCGCCCGCATCCGGCGTTTCGCCGGCACGCTCATGGCCGACAGGCAGCAGAAGGTCGAAGCCTGAGGGCGCCTGCTCTCAGGCTTCGAGGGTTCCGGGGCGGTAGGTAGTGCTTTCCTGGTCGGCCATCAGCTTGAGGAGATCCTCGCCGGTCCTGGTGTAGCGGTGCGCGCGCCGCGTCAGCACGTAGCCGGCGGCAGGCGCGCGAACCTCGACGGCGCCGTCCTCCTGGCCTGGCCGCTGAAGAATGGTGGCCAGCGGGTCGCCAGCCTTTATCGTATCGCCAAGCTGGCAATGGTACCAGATGACGCCGGCCACGGGCGAGCGCACCATCTCGACCTGCCGGATCGGCCTGGCCCGCCCGGTGAAGGATGCCTTTGCCGGCACGTCGCCGGCGATCACCCCGCGCCCTACCAGAAAGCGATGGAGCCCGTCGGCATCGTGGCTACTGAGTTCGCCCGAGACATCGGCGCGTCCGCGGAGTTCCACCGTGGCCACCACCCGCTGGGCCAGCCGCGCTTTTTCGGTTGGTGCAGCGAGCCACGGCGCCAGCGCCGCCTCCTCGAAGGCGGCGCCCCCGTCGGCCCCGTCCCACAGAATCGCGGCTTGCGAACCGAGCGCCACCGCCAGGTCCTGTGCGGCCGGCCAGAGCGCGCCGTGGATGTAGATGTAGGACACCGCCTCGTCGTCGCAGTGAAGGTCGAGGACGATGTCGCAGGGCACAGCCAGCGCCAGCAGCCGTGCCTTCAGGGCCTCCGGGGCCGAGCGCGGGCTGGCCTCAGCCAGCAGCGCCGGGTCGGGATGCGGCAGCAGCGGATATTCGCGATTGAAGTTGATCCGCGACGCAGCATCGAAGCGCCCCATCTGCTGCCCGGCCACATATTGGCTGAGGCCGATCGGGTTGGCGGTCGGCACCACAGTAACGGGGCCGAGCAGGTGGCCCGCCGCTTCGGCCCGCCGAAGCTGCGCGCAGAGCAGGTGCAGGGCGCCAGTGCCGGGCTGCTCGTTGGCGTGAAGCGCGGCCTGCAGATAGACCGACGGCCCGCTAGCACCGGCCCGCGGCAAGAAACGCAACACCGGTACTTCCCAGCGCACGCCCGCCGTATCGCCGGCAATCTCTTCGATGATGGTCTGCATGGCCTACGTTTTATGGGATGAGATCGTGTTCGCGGACGTTGGGGTTTCGAGCATGGCCGCCCCCTACGCCGCCACGGCGGGCCTAAACAGCGTGCGCGCCCCGACCTTGATCTCGACATCCACCTTGTAGGTTTCGAGCGCGGCCGGGCTGACCTCGATGCCTAATCCGGGTGCGTCGGGAACCGACACCTGCCCGTTCGCGTCCGGCCGGATATGGCTCGTGGTGAGATCGATCGCAAGTTGGCGCGGCTGCACCGGATACTCGCAGATCTCATGGTCGCGCAGGCCGGCAAAGGGCTGCAGCGACGCACTGAGGGCGAGATGGGACGTGAATGTGTGGTTCACATAGGTGACGCCGCGCCCCGCCGCGTAATCGGCGACCTCCTTGGCGGGTCCGATACCGCCGATCCGCCCGCAGTCGATCTGGATGAAGCCGACGCCGCCGAACTCGATCAGGTGCTCTGCCATGTAGCGGTTGTGGGCGGCTTCCCCGCCCGCCGTCTTCAAGGCGCTCGTTCGCCCGCCGAGCGCCGCATAGGCACCAAGTGCGCCGGCATGGAACGGCTCTTCGAGCCAGGTGGCGCGATTGCGCTCGAGAGCCGGCAAGCGCGCTGCGGCGGCCTCCACATCGTCGAGCCAGATCTGCCCGGCATCAACCAGCAGGATCCCGTCCGGCCCCAGGCCCTCCCGGGCCGCGTCGAGTTGCTCGACGTCCGCCTCGACCGTGCCGGTGCCGAACGGCCCCCAGCCGAATTTGACGGCCCGAAATCCGGCAGCGCGCGCATTACGGCCGCGCTGCAGGGTTTCCTGGGCGCTGTTGCCGAAGAGCTGCGACGCATAGGGGGTCTTCTTATGGGCCTGATCGTAGCCGAGCAGACGATAGACCGGCTCTCCCCTCGCCTTGCCCAGCAGATCCCAAAGCGCCATCTCGACGCCCGACCAGGTATGGGCCGCCTGCAGCAGGTCCATGCTGTTGTAGGCCACGGAGGCCGACATGCGGGCGATGTCCTCAGGTCTGTCCAGGTTCTGGCCAAGAACCGACGCCGAAACCGGTCGGCACACGCCATGCGACATCGGGGTCACGAAGGCCGCTATCGACACCAGGGGCGAAGCCTCACATTCGCCCCATCCGGTGAGGCCGCCGGCACCGACCCGAACCACCAGCGCATCCTGGCTTCCGTCGGCGTCCGTGGTCACTTCCGGCATGGAGACGTAAAAGAAATCAACTGCTTCAATCTTCATGTTAAACCCACATGCAACCGCGCCGAACCGTCGCGCCGGGAACCTCGGATCTGCAGATAGCATCGCCGGGCACGATCGACCACGGCCTTTGCGGTCCAGGCTGAAATTTGGCGATTGTAGGGCGATTGACGAAATCGATCGGGACTGAAATTGTTTGTGGCTTACGGCGCCTTTGCGCTGAGGTCCGGAGGCTGACGTGGCCGAACCGCGTGTATTTCGCGTCTTCATTTCGTCGCCCTCCGACGTTTTCGGCGAACGCGAACGCGTCGAGCGCGTAATTCAGCGCCTGAATGGCGAGCTCAGCGGCGGAACGGTGCTGCAAGCGATCCGCTGGGAGCGCAACTATTACACGGCAGACAAGACCTTTCAGGATCAGATCCTGCTACCGTCGCAGACGGATCTGGTCGTGTGCATCTTGTGGAAACGGCTCGGCTTCGAACTGCCGCCCGAATATCGCCGGCCGGATGGCACCACCCCGACCGGGACGGAATACGAGTTTGAAGAGGCGATGCGCGCCGCCAAGGCCAAGGGCACGCCTGACGTGCTGGTCTACCGGAAGACCGCAGCGGTGCTACTGGATGCCGAACACGTCGACCTGGAGAAGGCCCAGTTCGAGGCACTGAAGCAGTTCTGGTCACGCTGGTTCCAGACCGACGCCGGGCACTTCACCGCGGCCTACCAAAGCTTCGAGACGACCGACGAATTCGAACGCCGGGTCGAACAGCACCTCCGGCAATGGCTCGAGCGAAACCAGGCTGCCCTGGCCAACGCGGTGACCTGGCCGGTCGCGCTCAAGGGGTCGCCGTTCCGGGGCCTGCAGCCCTTCGAGGAATCGCACGCGGAGGTTTTCTTCGGCCGACGCCGGGTGGTCGAACTGCTGCGGGAGCGGCTCGCCGAAGCCGCCGGGCGCGGTGCCCCCTTTCTGCTGCTGCTCGGAGCCAGCGGCTCGGGCAAGTCCTCGGTGGCCCGAGCCGGGCTGGTGCCGCGGCTCACGCAGATCGGCGCCGTACCAGGCATCGACGTTTGGCGGCGCTGCACGCTCCGCCCCAGCGAAGGGGGCGGCGACCTCCTGCTCGGGCTGGCGCAGGCGCTCTACCGGGCAGACGTGTTGCCCGAACTCGCGGCAGGCGACAGTCAGACCCCGGCGGAATTCGCCGGCCTCTGGGCTATCGCCCCCGAAGCGGCCGCACGCGCGGTCCGGGCCGCCCTTATGCGGGCCGGCAAGGTAGTGGCGGCCCGCGAGAGTTTCGATCGCCCGGTCGAAGCGCGGCTTCTCCTCGTGGTCGATCAGATCGAGGAAGCGCTCGGGGTCGCCGAGGACGAAAGGGACAAGTTCGGCAGCGCCCTCGCGGCTCTTGTTGACACCGGCGCCACCTGGGTGGTGGCCACCTTGCGCAGCGATCTTTACGGAGCCTTCCAGGCCTCCCCGCCCCTTGCGGCGTTGCGCGAGCGCGGAGTCCAGTTCGACCTTCTCTCACCCTCTCCGGGGGAGATGAGCGAGATCATCGTCGGGCCTGCCCAGGCCGCGGGGCTGAGATTCGATGGACGCCAGGGCGGCCCGGGTCTTGACGAGGAACTGGCCGAGGCGGCATTGACCCCCGGCTCTCTGCCGCTGCTGCAATTCGCGCTCGACGAACTGTTCCGGGCCCGCGACCCGCAAGCCAATGTTCTGTCCGTCGGGGCCTACGATGCCTTCGGGGGCCTGTCCGGCGTCGTCGAGCGGAGAGCGGAGGCCACCCTGGCCGATCTCGATCCGGACGCTGCCGGGACATTGCCGACGGTCCTGTCGTTCCTGGTCAATGTCGGCGTGGACGGCCTCGTGACCAGCCGGGCCTGCCTCAGATCGCGCGCCGGCGCCAGCCCGGCAGCCAACCGCCTGCTCGACGCCTTCGTGAACGCCCGCCTGCTCATCGCCGAGGACCAGGGCGGAGAGGCTTGGCTGCGAGTCGCGCACGAGGCGCTGATCGCGGGTTGGCCGCGCGCCCAAAACCTGATCGCGGCCGTGCGCGATGCACTGCGCGTGCGCGGACGGGTCGACGATGCAGCCCAGCGTTGGGCGCAGGAAGAGCGTCACCCGGACTTTCTGCTGCCGCACGGTCGCCCCTTGGCCGAGGCTCTGGAACTCGCGGAAACGCGTCCGGACCAGGTTTCGAGCCTCGCCGCAGCCTTCATCGCAGCCTCGAAGGATGCAGACGACGCGCGCCGCGCTGCCGAGCGGGAGCATGCCGAGCGCGAATTGCGGCTGGAAGCCGCGGCCGCCGAGGCCCGGGCCGAGGCCGCGACCCGGGTCGCGCGCCGCACGCGGTTTGCCGTCGCGGTGGTCAGCATATTGCTCCTCCTGGCGACCGGTGCCGCCGTGCTGGCCATGCGGGAACGGCTGGAAGCGCAGCGCCAGGCGCGGTCAGCCCAACGCAACTTCACGGCTGCCCTCAACGGTGCGACCGGGATCGTTCGCACCGTCAACGATCACCTGCGCGACGGCGTGATGACCAAGCAGGCGGCGCGGTTGCTGCTCGAGACAGCCGAGGCGAATCTCGGCACGCTCGGCATGGCGACACCCGCCGAGGGACTGGCGCCCGATCTCGCCGATGCGCAATCGAAACTGCAATCGAGCTTCGCCGACGTGCTGCTGGCTCTGGGTGACACGCCGGGCGCGCTCGCCCGCGCCCGGGACGCCGCATCCTTGGCCGACCGGGCCGCGACCGAAGCTCCCTCGGACGCCCGGGAACGGGCCCGATCCGTCACCCAGAACGAGATCGGCGACGCACTCAGCACCGAGGGCGACCTCCAGGGCGCGCTCGCGGCCTATAAGGGTGCGGCCACCATCATGGAGCCGGTCGTGGCGCGCAATCCCGACAATGCAGGCTGGGCCCGGGACCTGCGCGTCAGCCGCGAGCGGATCGCCACGACGCTGCGCCAGATGGGCGACACGGCGGGCGCTCTCGCGCTCTATCGGAGCGACCTCGACGCCAACGAACGGGCTATCGCCGCCAATCCTGAGGACGAGAAGGTCCTGCGCGACCTCGCCATCTCGTTGGAACATGTCGGCGACATGCTGAGAACGCGAGGCGATCCCGCAGGCGCGGTCAAGATCTATACGCGTGAGTTGGAAGTTGCCCATCGACTTGCCGACAAGGCGCCGGGCAATCTCGAATGGCAGCGCACCTTGGCCTTCGCAGAGGACCGCGCCAGCAGCGTGCTCTATGCGGTCGGCGATATCGCCCGCGCTCTCGTCCATGCGCGTGCCGGCCTGGCCACATCCCAGGCGCTCGCGGTGAAGGATCCCGCCAACGTCGAATGGCAGCACGATGTCGCGACGAGCCAGATGCGCATCGGCTCCATGTTGGCCGCCCAGGATGACCTCCCCGGTTCGCTCAAGGCGTTTCATGACGGGCTCGCCATCGCGCAGCATCTGGCCGACCTCGATCCCAGCAACCCCGGACAGCAGCGCGAAGCGGCGCTGTTCCATGGCTCCATCGGCAGCGTGTTGACCCAGCAGGGCAATTACCCCGCGGCGCAACCCGAACTCCAAGCCAGTCTCGCGAGCTTCCGGAAGGCCGCAGACGCCGCGCCCGGCGATGTCGGTCGCCAGAACGATGTCGCGATAGCCGAGCATGTTGTCGGGACCAATCTGTTTGCCCAGGGAAATCTCGCCGGTGCCGCGGAACATCTTCGCGCCGGCCTGGCCATTGCCGAAAGACTGGCTGCGGCCGACCCGGGCAGCGCCGACCGGGCCGTGTCGGTCGCGGATTTCCGGACGATCCTAGGAGACACGCTGTCCCAACTGGGGGACACGGCCGGCGCGCTCGCCCTGTTCGACGCCGACCAGGCCGAATCGGTGCGACTGGCCGCGGCCTATCCACAGAACGACCAATGGCAGCACGAGATCGCCGTTAGCCAGCAGCGGGCCGGCGTCGCCCTGCGGCGCGCCGGCGACATGACCGGAGCGCTTGCCCGGTTCAAGGACGCCTTGGCGGCTGCCGAAAGCGTCGCGGGTAAAAATCCCGACAAAGGCCAGTGGCAGCAGGACGTCATCGACGCCCATAACGCCATCTCCACGATGCTCCTCGCGACCGACCCTGCGGGATCCCTGGAGCATGCTTCGAGCGCGCTCGCGAAGGCTGAGTCTCTCATGGCCAGAGACCCGACCAACACGCGTTGGCGCATGAGCGTCTTCATGGCCCATACCGGGGTGGGGAGCGTCTTGAAGGTTCTCGGCCGCGCCGACGAGGCCAAGGACCATTTCGCCAAGGGCGTCGCAGTCCTCAACGCGCATGGGACAGCGGCGGATTCCGGTGCCACGCCGTGAGAACCTTGTCCGAGCCGTGACCCATGAGGACCCGGAGCGCATGAGCGGGAGCGCGGAACAGCACCTGGCCACGCCCGATGCCCTCCGGCCCATCCTCCACGTGGGACTGGCGAGCCAGCGTGGGCTCGTGCCGGACAGCCGCTTCGGCGGCCTGGGGACCACGCTGCTCGAGGCGATCGCCACGACAACCCGGGCGACGGCCGAGACCGGTGAGCCGGGAACAGAACTCTTCACCGGCCTTCCGGTGTTGCGGCTGTTCAGCACCCTGTCCAATGAAACAGCCCGGCTCTGGGCCGGAGAAGCCGAGCGCAACGGCTTCGAGCTTTGTGCCGTCCTGCCCGGACTTCGCGAGCAGATCGCGGCAACCCAGCGCACCGAGGCGGAGCGAGTGGATTTCTCGGAGCTCTGCCGCAGCGCGGCTGCAGTGTTCGAGATCGATGATGCGGTTGCGGGCCTGGAGGGCAATGGAGTTGCCGCCGCGACGATCATACTGGATCAGTGCGACCTGCTCATCCTGCTTCGGAACGATCGCGCCGGGGCGCGCCACCCAGGCGGGTCCACCTGGTTGCTGCGTCAGGCGCAGGAGCGGTCCCTTCCGGTCATCGTGGTGAGTTTGGATGCGGCACAGCCGATCATCTTCCGCAACAGGGGCACCGCATGGCAGGCGGCGCTTGAGACCGAGATAAAGCGCATCCTGCTGGTTCCCTCAGCGGCGGCGGGCTCGACCCACGACGCAGCCTCGGGTGCGGGCGAGGTGCGCTCGTTTCTGGCCGACACGGCCAGGGGCTCGTGGGCAGCCACCCTGTTTCGGGGCTACGAGCGCCTTCTGGCTGTCGGCAGTGCGGCGACCCTGCGGCCGGGCCCGGGGGCGAATCCGGCGACGGTGAACCAGAGCCCTGCCGTGCTCTCTCGCCAGGAGGAGACCGACAGGCTTCCCGTGCAGGAGCGAATCGATCCGCTGCTCCGCCATGCCGACGAGCTGGCGAGCGCCTATGCGAGTTCCTACAGGATCGCCGGCGTATTGCGGATTACGCTCGGTTTCGTGGCCATGCTGGGCCTCTTCCTGGCGTTCTACTTTGCCGACCTGACACGCGATTTCAATCTTCCCTTCGGGGCGCAAGCCGCTCCGGGGAATTTCGGCACCCTGGCGCAAGGGATCGGCTTCGGGCTCGACGTCGCAGCGATTTTCGCCGTGCTCCTGATTTCGTTCCTCAGCGACCGCCGAAGCTGGCACAGCCGCTTCGTCGCCTATCGCTCGATAGCGGAAAATCTCCGCCAGATGCCGGGGCTGGCCCTGGTCGGAGGGACCGTCGAGGGCCTCTCGCCGGCACCGTCCGGCGCAGGACCCGAGGTCGACTGGCCCGGTTGGTATATCCGGACGGCATCGCGTTCGGTCGGCTTGGTGAGTGCCCGCGTCACGCCGTCCTACCTGGGTGCTGTACGCGCCCATTTCGACCATCTCGTCGACGACCAAATCGCGTTCTATTCGTCACGGGCTCGTAAGTTCGACGTTATTGCCAGACGTCTCTGGTGGCTTGCGAATGCCTGCTATTGGCTCAGTCTCATCGCGGTGATTTCGCGCCTGGTCTTCACCTGTTGCGGCCTCACGGAACAGACCAAGCTTGTCGTCAGCATCGCCTGCCTGGTCTTTCCAAGTCTCGCGCCCATCTTTCTCGGCCTGCGCTCGCAGGGAGAATATCCCAAGCTGGCGCAGCGGTACGCCGCGATGGCGGCCACGCTAAGGGCCACAGTGAAGGAACTCGACGAATCGGACCTCAACTTCACCCAGGTCGGAGATACGGCCCGAAGGACCGCCGCCATCATGCTGGAGGAGGTTTCCGAGTGGCGGTCCTTGATCAAGGCCCGGGAGATTTCGCGGATGTAGCCGTCCTACGGCGCACGGCCCCAAGACGCTTGCGGCGGCTAGGTGCAGGATTTGACGTAATAGGCGACGCCCGTGTCCCCCGCCAGATCGAACCGGCACCGTCCGGCGCGCAGCGTATCGGGAAGCTCGCCATGCTGCCGCATCCGGGCCAAGAGCGCTTCGCCGCGTTGGTAGCGGCCGTCGATCAGGAAGTTGGCGGGATCATCCGGTGCCTGACGCAGGCGCTCGACCGTCAGCGGACGGGCGCAGAGCGGCTGACACGAGGCCCAGAGCCCCAGCCCTACCAAAATCGCCAATGCTGCCTGCTTCATAGGGTGCTCGTAAGCGCGATGAGGCCACACGGCCGATGCCAGCATGACACGCGGCCGCAGGTTGGGCCAGTCGAATGCTTTGGCCATGGGCATCGCGAATCATTGAAAGCCGGGCCGTGCTGGATGAACATCGACGAACAGCGCCGCAGTTCGCGGCAGCCTTCAGGATCGCGCCGATTCATGCCGGACGAAGCCAGACCCGCACGCCTGCCGCTCGCGTTCCGGGTCGGCGTTACCGGCACGCGGGCCCTCGATGCCGCGGCGCTGCCCCGATTACGCAAAGCCGTGGCGCAGGTGCTCGAGCTGGTTCGGGCCGATTGCGCTAAGATCGCCAGAGAGCCATCGGCCCGCATGACCCGGGCTGCGGAGCAGGCAGCGACCGCAAAGCCTCGCTTGACGCTTCTATCCTCATTGGCCGTGGGGGCAGACCGCCTGGTTGCGCAGGTTGCGATCGACCGTGGCTATGACCTCACCGCGGTTTTCCCCTTCACGGAGGAAGAATATGTGCGTGACTTTCCGGAAAGTGCCGAGGAATTCGCCGGGTTGGTTCGACGCGCCGGCCCGCGCGTACTCGCCCTCGACGGCCGGCGTGGCGGCGCTGAATGGCGCTCCTACGAAGCCGCCGGGCGTGTCGTCGTGCGCCATTGCGACCTGCTGATCGCCATCTGGGACAACGAGGTTCCGGCTCAGGGACGCGGCGGGACCGAGGACACCATGAAATTCGCTCTAGGCTCAGGGCGGCCGGTATGGTGGATCCATGCGTCCGGAACGCGGCCCGGCCGTTTCCTCACTGGGCCGCTCGTGCCTGCGGACCTGACTGAAACTTCCAGCACGCCGGACCCCGAAGCAAGGCTGCGCGCCTATATCGAGGCCCGTCTAGGCTCGGGCGGCAACGATCGCGACCTTCCGGATCGAGTTCGATCCAGACTGGTGAATGCTATCCACCCACCCGTGCCGACTTGCCGGCAACATGCTCAAGCGACGCCGAGCTTCTTCTGCAGGCTGGTCGACGACGTCGTGTATTGGAAGGTGAGCCGCTTCTCGGGATAAACGTAGCGGTGGATCTTCTGGGCCGCCAGCGCGGCCTCGTGAAACCCCGACAGGATCAGCTTCAGCTTGCCGGCGTAGGTGTTGATGTCGCCGATCGCGAAGATGCCGGGCACGTTGGTCTCGAATTTCTCCGTGTCGACCGGCACCAGGTTCTCGTGCAGGTTCAGGCCCCAGTCGGCGACGGGCCCGAGCTTCATGGTCAAGCCAAAGAACGGCAGCAGCACATCGCACGGTACCGTCGTGGTCGAGCCGTCGTCATGCTTCACCACCGCGGCGCTAAGCTGGCCGTTCGCGCCCTCGAGCGCCGTCACCTGGCCGAGCAGCAGGTCCATCGAACCCTCGGCCACATAGTCGCGCATGGCATTGACCGAATGCGGCGCCGCCCGGAACGCGTCGCGGCGGTGCAGCAATGTCACGCGGCTGGCCAGAGGGTGCAGGTTCAGCGTCCAGTCCAGGGCCGAGTCGCCGCCCCCGACGATCAGCACGCGCTTGCCCATGAAGGCGTCCATCTTGCGGACCGCGTAGAACACCGACGTTCCCTCGTAGGCCTCGATGCCGGCGATCGGCGGCTTCTTGGGCTGGAACGAGCCGCCGCCGGCCGCGATCAGGATCGTCTTGCATTCGAGCACGGTTCCGGCATCCGTCGAGAGCCGGAAACGCGGCGCCGCAGCGTCGCCCAGTACCTCGACGGCGCTGACCATCTCGCCGTAATGGAACGTCGGGCGGAACGGCTTGGACTGTTCCATGAGATTGTCGACCAGGCCCTGCCCGGTGACGATGGGAAATCCCGGAATGTCGTAGATGGGCTTTTCAGGATACAGCTCTGCGCACTGGCCGCCGGGCTTGCCCAGGATGTCGATGAGGTGAGCTTTGATGTCGAGCAATCCCAGCTCGAACACGGCGAACAGGCCGACCGGCCCGGCTCCGACGATGGCCACGTCGGTGTTCAAGTTCTCGCTCATTCCCGTTCCCTGGCGCGCGCGCTCGCCCGCAAGATGCCGCGGAGGGCCGCGACACCTGGTCGGTAGTCGATTTCCCTGTGCTTCAAAGGCAGGGGCTGCTGGTATCGGCGCCGCAGCAAGCGCTTGGCCGGACCACTAGCCCAGTGCCGGTGCCCTGCCAAGACCCTCTCTGTCTCCCGCGGGACCGGTGGTGCCGGACGGGGACCCGGCTCAGCCCTGACGAGCCGGGGTCCGAACCACCAGACCTTCGAGCTGCGGCTTGACCTTGATCTGACAGGACAGGCGGGAATTCGGCTGCACCTCGAAGGCGAAGTCCAGCATGTCCTCCTCCATCGGCTCGGCTTTGCCGGTCACCGCGACCCAGGCCGGGTCGACATAGACATGGCAGGTAGCGCACGCGCAGGCCCCGCCACATTCCGCCTCGATCTCCGGAACCGCGTTGCGGACAGCCGTTTCCATGACCGTCGAACCCTCCTCGGCTTCGACCTGGCGAGACTGCCCGGTGGATTCTATGAAGGTGATTTTAACCATGTCCCGCCGATCGGCTCCTCGATCCACCTGTCGGCCGGCACTCCGCCAAGGGTCGCACCGACAGCGTTCCTGGGGATAGCGCAGGCCGCCGCGTGCGGTCTTAGAGCCTTTCTCGAACCTTGGCGAGTGCGTGCTTGGCGCCCGGCCCAGCCACGCACACCAGTCATGCGGCCTCGAGCAGTTCGGCGATGAAACCGTTAGTCTGAGTTACGGCATCACGCAGCAGAGCCCGGTCCGTATCCGCCAGAGCGTCGCGGTTCGTTTGGCGCTGCTCCGCTTCCAGACGTTGCGCGATCACCGCCACCGAGGTTGCTCCAACGGCCCGGGCCGATCCCAAAAGCGTATGCAGCAGATCGCCCGCTGACTGCCGGGCGAGCCGTTCGATGGGGCGGCCATCCAGGGTTGCCAAGATCTGCTCGGCCTGTCGCACGAACAGCCGGAGCAGTTCCGTCTCGAGCCGCTTATCCCCAAGTGTCTGGCGCGAGAGATGGACGAGATCCACCGGTCGTTCACTGCTGGATTCGGCAACGCGGTCTCCCCCGCGCAGCCCGGCCCATCCATCGCTCAAGCCGCTGGATGCCTTAACGGTACTGGACAATCTCATATCGTGTTCCTGCTTGGGCGAGGCCGAAGAAGATCCAACGCTCATCGTCCCAACCGCTCCGGAGGTCCCGCGAGTTCAGTCCAAAAGGTGAACAAGACGTTAACGACGTTGACCGAAGCCACCCTCGGGTGGTTTGCAACACCGGCAGCCGAGAGTAGACTGCGGTTTGGTTAATGTTCCGCGCAAGACGGGTGACAATATCTGCCGGATGTTGTCACCGAGGCACGTTTGCTCCACGGCGAGCGTCGATCCTGCGCAGTTTGGCGAGGTGAGTATGGGCGTTCAAAATGAAGCCAGGGACCCGGCCGCGGCGGCCCTTCTGGCGATCGAGGAAGCCCTCAATCTGGTGAAGATCGACAGCGGTGACCAGGCCTCCGGCGCTGCCGCGCTCGGGTCGGAGCAGGAGCGCTCGCCCGAACCTCGTCACCGAAGGCGGGACACACGCCCGGACACCGCCCAGGACGAGTTCGCCAGCCCGGAGGAGGACTCCACCTCCGCGACGCCCGAATTGCGCCAAACCGACGATGCCAACCGCTCGGCAGCGCGGTTGATGACGGAAACCGGTTTGCACGCCAACGACGACCGGCGGTCCGTCGGGCAGATGCTGCAGGCCCTGAGCGAGCGCCCGAGTTCGACACCTTTTCTGGTGGCCGGCCTGGGATCGTTGCTGTGGGCGGCGGTGTGCTTGTACGGCATTTCGCAGAGTGGGCTGTTCGAGGGAGGCCTGAACGCCGCATCGGCCAGCCGCCCGGAAGTGTTGCTGGCGCTGGGCTCGACCGTGGGGCCGATCGTCCTGTTCTTCATCCTGGCGGCGCTGATGCGCCGCACCCAGGAAATGCGGCTGACGACGCGGTCGATGGCAGAAATCGCCATGCGCCTCGCCGAACCGGAAACGCTCGCGACCGAGCAGGTCGTAAGCCTTTCTCACGCCATCCGCCGGGAAGTCGCTTCGATGGGCGACGGGATCGAGCGCGCCCATGCACGGGCCGGAGAGCTCGAAACCCTGGTGCGTTCGGAAGTGGCCAACCTCGAGCGGTCCTACACCGAAAACGAGCGCCGCATCCGCGGGATGATCGATGAACTCGCCAACGAACGCGAGGCGATCCTGATCAACGCCGACCGCGTGCGGGGCGCCATTGCGGGTGCGCATGAGTCGATCGCCCGGGATCTCGAGGCCGCGAGCGGGAAGATCGCCAACGATGTTTCAGAAGCCAGTGCCCGGGCCGTCGCGGCTCTGGGCGCCAAGGGCGAGGATATCACCTATGCGATG
This sequence comes from uncultured Alphaproteobacteria bacterium, assembly GCA_963851175.1. Taxonomy (GTDB): domain Bacteria; phylum Pseudomonadota; class Alphaproteobacteria; order Rhizobiales; family Beijerinckiaceae; genus Lichenihabitans. The sequence continues at coordinate 429,226 of CAWKNU010000002.1, forward strand.
GCCCAGGCCGGAGGAGCGACGGCGGCCCATATCGAGGCACACGGCGCCGAGATCGCCGATCGTCTCGTGGCTACCACGCAGGAGGTGACGGCCAAGCTCACCGCGTCGTCGAGCACGGTGTCGAGCCGTATCGCTGAAGAGGTCGCCGGCGTCGAGCAGCGACTGCGTCGCGCCAGCGAAGAACTCGTGAACCACCTCGACGAACGTGGCGCGGACATCGTCGGCCGTATCGAGGGTATCGCGATCCGCATCGGAGAGGATGTGGCAGAGCGGGGCGATGTTCTGGCAACCCGCCTGGTGGCCACCCAAGACAACATCTACGAGAGCGTGACGGAGCGGGGCGCGGGCCTCGATCGGGAACTCCAGGCGACCGGTGAGCGGATCGCGGCGCTTGTGGGCGAACGCGCCGATGCGGCCAGCGAGAGCTTTGCGGCAACCAGCCACGACCTTCTCCAGGCGTTCGAGCAGCGCCGCCAGGAACTGGAAGGCGCGGCCGACCACCTCGCCGCATTGCTGCAGGACCGGGCTGCGGCAGCACAGTCCACCTTCGATGCCGCCAACGAAGCGCTTGCGGGGTTGTTCGACTCGCGGCTCGCCGAACTCGCCGGACACGGCGAACACCTGCTCGAAATGATCGACGGCCGGGCCGCGACCTCGCGCGAGGTCGTCGAAGCTGCAATCGCGGAACTCGACCGCATGCTGGCTGACCGGGACGCGCAGATGGTGGCCGTTGCGGAAGGCGCCGCCATGGTCATCGGGTCGCGGACCGAACAGGCCCGCAGCACCATCGATGCCGCTGCCGCGCACATGGAGCAACTTCTCGCCTCGCACGATTCGGACCTGGCTGCCGCGCGCCAGCATCTGACGGGCCTGCTGGGCGGACACGTCGCCGATACTCGCGCGGTGCTCGACGGATCGAACGACAACCTCGAACGCCTTTTCGCGGAACGGAACGCGCAGTTGGCGGCCACCGGCGACCAGTTCGTTGCCCTGGTTTCCGATCGCACCGTCGACGCCCAGGCGGCGCTCGAACAATCGGCCCTCGGCGTCAGTACGGCCCTTGAGAACCATGGCCTGGAACTCTCGGCCGCAAACGACCGGCTGGCCTCCCTCCTCGACAACCATGTCGCCCTGACGCAGGACACCTCACAGACCGCCACCGAGCAACTCGAACGCTTGTTGTCCAGTGGCCGGGCCCAAACCTCGGCGCTCGGCGAGCAGATCGCCGCGCTGGTGGCGGATCGGCTTGCCGACGTGCGCGCCCTGCTGCAGGACACGGTCGGCCAATTGGCCCAGGTCTTCGAAGGCCATCGCGCCGATGTGGCAGTGGCGGGCGATCACATGGCCGGCCTGCTCGAAAACCATGTCGTCACCGCACGCGACATCTTGGACAATTCGGCCCAGACGTTCGATGGCGCTCTCGGCGAGCGCCGCTCGGATCTCGAAGCCGCCAACGACCGGATCGCAGCGATCCTGGACTCCCATCTTGCGGCCACGCGGAACCTCGTCGAAGGCGCCGACGAGGCCATCCAGCGTCTCCTTGACGAAAAGCGCGCACATCTTGCGAGAGGCCGGGAACCGGTTCCTGGTCGTTCTGGACGAGCGGGCAAGTGCCGCAAGCGAGGCTCTCACAGTGTCTGGCGAGCGATTCGGCCAGATTCTCGACGAACGGCACGCCGACATGTCCGGAACCAGCGACCGGCTCGCGGCCCTGCTCGACGACCATGCGTCGCAGATTCGCGTCACGCTGGAGGGCGCAGCCGAGGTCCTGGACCAGATCCTGCTGCAACGCCGCGCGGCCCTGGCGGAAACCGGAGAGGGTGTCGTCGCGGTGATCGAAGAGCGCGTTGCGGCCGCTCAGGAAGCCTTGACGACCTCGGGCGAGGCGCTCGAACAGCTTCTCGACCAGAGTCGCGGGCAGCTCGCAGGTGCCGGCAATGCTCTCGTGAGGGTCGTCGACGAGCGGACCTCCGCAGTACGCAATCTCCTGCTCGAGTCGGGCGCCGCCATCGGGCGCACGCTGGAGGATCATCACGCACATCTGGTGGCCGCCGGCGACCAGATGGTCGCCGTAGTCGACGGTCGCGCAAATGCCGTCCGCGACAGTCTCGCGGCCTCCTCGGAAGTGCTTGGGCGAAGCCTGGAGCACCACCAGGAAACCTTGCGGGCCGCGGGCGATCATCTTCTGGAGGCCATCACCGATCGTTCGATGGCGGCCCGCGACGAACTCATCGCGTCCGGCAGGTCCATCGGCGAGCTGATGGAGGGCCGCAGCCAGGAACTCAGCGCCCTGAGCGGACAATTGAACGGGCTGTTCGACGACCATGTGGCGGCAACCCGCAACGTGCTCGGGGATGCGGGCCGAGTCTTCGATCGCCTGTTCGCGGAACGCCGTGGCGAGATTGCCGCCGCCGGCGAACGGATCACGGTCTTGATCGATGAACGGACCCAGGCGGTCCAAAGTGTGCTGACGCGCTCCGCCGACGGCCTCGCCGACCTCTTCGAAGATCGCGAGGCCCGCATCGCGTCCGAAGGAAGCAACCTTGCTTCATCGATCGAGGAGCGCACCGAGGCGGCCCGCAGCGTCATCGCAGCCGCAACTGCGGCGCTCGATCGTGTGTTCCGGGATCAGAGCGACCTCCTGGCCGCCAGGGGTGCGGATATCGGGGCCAATATCGAGGAGCGGACTGCGGCCATACGGCATGTGATCGAGGCTTCGGTGGGCGCCCTCAACCGCGTGTTCGAAGGACGCGAAGACCAGGTCAGCGGTGCGCTGGCCCAGCACGTGAATGGCCTCCGCGACAGCTTTGTCGGCGCGACCGACACGGCCATCGCCCGTCTCGGCAAGGTCACCGGATCGCTCCACACACGTTTCGCAGAAACCGCAACCGAAGCGATTGCGGCCATCGGCACGCATGGCGACCGGATCAACGAGACCCTCGCGACCGGGCTCGACACTTTCGGCGCGTCGATCGTCGGCAAGAGCCAAGCCGTCGCGGACCGCATCGAGGATCAATCGGACCGCTTGGCGGCCCGGATCCAGGAGAGCCTGAGCCGGGTCGAATCGATGTTCGCGGGGCGCGGCGAAGCCGTGAACCGGGAAGTCGCCAACCAGGTGGACCGCATCGCCGGACGGGTCACCGAACAACTCGGCGTCGTCGACGAACTGCTGAACGTCAAGGGCGGCGCCCTGGTCGATCGCCTGGGCGAACGCACTCGGGAAGCCGGCGAGGTGCTCGAAGCCCAGATCACCGCATTCGAGGACAAGGTCGGCTCGAAGGCCGGCCATGTGAGCTCGTCGCTGGAAGATCTGATCGGCAGGATCACCACCGTCCTCGATGCGCGCGCCCTATCCTTGACGGAAGCCTTGGCCAATCGGGCCATCGAGCTTGCCAAGGTGCTCGGCGAAGGCGGCCGCGACGTGTCGCGCGCGCTGGACCAGAGCAGCGGGCAAATCCAGGGAGTCCTGCTCACTGGATCGACCGCTCTGGCCGAAACCTTGGCCGAGCGTACGAACGCGATGGACGCCACGCTCAGCGGCAGGACCGAGCAGCTCGCCGGCCAGCTCGACGCCCGGATCGACTCGTTCGAAACCCGTATCATCGAGCGTCTTGCCGCGGTTGCGGCCGACCTCGATCATCGCGGGGCCGACGTCGATGAGAAGCTGGCAGCGCGAACCGACGAAATCGGCCGCGTGATCGAGGTCCAGGCCCGCGAGTTCGACACCCAGGCCCGCAACTTCGAGGCCTCGGTCGACCGCCAGAGCGGGCGCATCCTGTCCGTGATGAATGGCAAGGTCCAGGAGCTCAGGCAGCAGTTCGGCACGAGCACGGACGAAGTCGCGGCGGCCCTCGAGCAGCGTACCGCCTGGATGACGGAGGCGCTGCAAGCGCGCCTCGGTGACATCGAAACGGTGTTCGGTGCCGGGCTCGGCGAAATCGAGACGACGCTCGAGTCGCGTGTCGGTACGGTCAACGAGGTTGTCGTAGCCCATATCGACAAGATGAAATCGACCCTCGGTGAAGGCGTCACCGGGTTGCGCGGTGTGCTCGGCACCCAGGTGTCGGAGCTCAGCCAGCAGTTCCGCGACGCGCACGCCTCGATGGGCAACCGCGTCGGCGAGGTTGGCTCCACGCTGGCCAACCACATCGGCATGCTGCGGATCACGCTGGGCAAATCGGTGGCGGACCTCAACGAGCTTCTGGGGTCGCATTCCGACGAGATCGGCAACCGGGTCAGCGAGCTGCATGCGACGCTTGAGGCCCGAACGAGCGAGATGAGCTCGAACCTCGCCACGCACTCGACGGCGATCGAGGCCATCCTCGGCACTTCGGCCGCGGAACTGGACCGCAGCTTCGGCGACCACACTGGCGAAATCCGGCAGACCCTCGAACACCGCTCGCGCGAGATCGACGGTACGCTCAAGACGCATGTCTATGCGATGCACCGGGTCCTGGAAGACCAGGTCAGGAGCCTCGACACGACGCTCGAGCATCGTTCCGGCGAGATCGGCGAAGCACTCGCCGGTCGGGCACGCGACATCGAGGAAACGCTCGGCACGCATATCGGGACGATGCACCGGGTGCTCGACGGCTCGGTCAAGGATCTCGACTCGACACTCGGCGGACGCTCCGGCGAGCTAGGCGAAGCGCTCGCCGGTCATCTCCGCGACATCGACGGCACGCTCGGCACGCATGTCGACGCGCTGCACCGGGTCATGGACGATTCGACTCAAAGGCTGGACGGCAGCCTCGGCGGTCGCGCCGAGGAACTCGATCGCACGCTCGGCCGGCGCACCAATGACATCGAACGGACGATGGCGTCCCATGCCGAAGGGATGCGGCGCACCCTGGATAATTCGGTCGAGCAGATCGACGGTGCCCTCAGCGGGCGGGCCGGCGAAATGGACCAGACGCTCGATCAGCGCCGCCAGGACATCGAGGCGATGCTGCTGCATCATTTCGATGCTCTCCGAACGTCGCTCGAAACCTCGGTGGCGGAGCTCGACAACACGCTCGGCGCCCGGGCCAGCGACGCCCAGAACGCCATGAAGGCACGGCTGGACGAAATCCATGCCACCCTGGGGCGCCGCACCGGCGAGATCGGCGCGATGCTCGACGGCCAGAGCCGGAAGCTGAACGACACCTTGCTGGCGCGCTCGGGCGAATTGCAGCAGTTGTTCGACAAGGAAGGCAGCCTGCTGGTCGACCTGCTGTCGGCCCGGGGCAGCGAGGTGGCGCAGGAGATCGCCGGCATCAGCGAAACGGTGGCCCAGACCATCGGCGAGCGCGGCGATGCCCTGGTTCAAGGGATCGACGATCGGCAGGCGCAACTTGCCGCCACCCTCGAACAATCCGGCCAGAACCTGCGGCGCGCACTCGACACCGGGGCGGCGCATTCGATCGCGGCGCTCAACGGGGCGAGCGAGCGGCTCCGGCAAGGGGTCGGCGGTCTGCTGGAGCAACTCGGCGCCACCAACGCATCGATCAGTACGCTTGATCGACGATGCCGGCGCGAACCTGTCGGCCGTCGAAGAGGCCCTGGGGCATCGCGTAAACGATTTCGGCAACGCGCTCGAAGCCGTCACGGGCCATATCGACGCGATGAACCAGGCTGCTTCTACGACGCTGCAGGACGCCGATACTCTGGCCGGCACGATCGAGGACCACCACGCGGCCCTGGTTGCGGCTGCGCTGGCACTCAAGACCACGCACGAGGACGTCGATGCCCATGTCGAGCATCGGCGCGCGACCCTCGAGCAATTGCTCGGCAGCATCAACCAGAAAGCCGAGGGCTTCGACGGCGTGATGAGTTCCTTCACGGTGCTGGTCGAGGAATCGTTCCGCAATGCGGAAGCGCGCGCCCGGGAACTCGGCACATTCCTGGCCGACACCGCACAGTCGGTCACGGGGACGATCACCGACCATTTCGGAACCATCCGCGACACCACCGGGCAGGAGCGGGAAAAAACCGCGGCCTTGCTCAAGGAAGCCTACGAGCAGGCGGTGCAGGAGATGGATCGGTTGTTCGGACAATCCGTCGAACGCTTCAGAGCTTCGGCAACCGAAATGCGGACGGCCGCGGCCGAAATCCAGCGACAGTTCGAGGAAGCGCGCCAGGAACTGCAGCGAGCCACGATCGAGTTGCCGCGCGAAACCGCCGAACAGGCCGTCGAGGTCAGACGCATCGTCGGCGAGCAGGTCGAAGCCCTGACGGCCCTTACCGCCCTCATCGCCCAAGTCGGCACTGCCGACGATATGGCTCGACCGTCGAACGGGGCTGACCGCCTGGGATATGGGCGCGACAGCAGCGTTGGGGTCGAACCGCGGGCGAGCGAGCGTCCGGCACCCCGACCGGCGGCATCCTCCGCTTCCGGTCTCCAGGCAGATGTCTCGCAGCGTGGGCGCGGAACCGCGAAAGCGGCACGCGCCCCGGGGGTCGAGCGAGGACCTGGGTGGCTCACGGATCTCCTGGCACGGGCGTCGCGCGACGAGGACCCTCATCCGCAGCCGAAAGCCTCGACCGAGCGTGACGCGGGACGAGCACTCGATGCGCTCGACGCCATGTCGTCGAACATCTCGCGCCTGATCTACGACAGCGCTCTCGCCGACATGTGGGAACACTTCCGTGCCGGTGACAGCGATGCCTTCAGCCAGCGCCTTTACACGCCGCAGGGGCAGCAAACCTTCGACGAGGTGCGTCGCCGCTACGGCTCCGAACGCGAGTTCCGCGACACGGTCAACCGGTACATGCAGGAGTTCGAACGCCTGCTCACCGAAACCGGACGCGAAGACCGGGACGGCACCAAGGCGCGGGCCTATCTCGTGTCGGAAACCGGCAAGGTCTACACCATGCTGGCCCATGCCGCGGGACGGCTCGGCTGAGCTCGGGGCCCCGTTCGGCCCCCGCCGGCTGACCCCGCCCGCTACATGCGTCGCCTAAGCGTCGCGACCGAGAATTTCCCGCTACGCGGGAAATTCGTCATCGCCCGGGGCGCGCGGACCGAGGCCGTCGTCGTGGTGGCCTCGCTGTTCGAGAATGAGTTTCGGGGCCGCGGAGAATGCGTTCCCTATTCCCGTTACGGCGAAACCGTAGGGAGTGTTCTCGACCAGATCGAGGCCGTGAGGCCGCGGCTCGAACAGGGTGCAACCCGGGAGGACCTTCCAGCCTTGCTGCCAGCCGGGGCGGCCCGCAATGCGCTCGATTGCGCGCTGTGGGATCTCGACGCCAAGCGGCTCGGCCTGCCGGTACGCGATCTTGCGGGCGTGCATCGGGTCGGGCCAGCGACGACGGCCTATACGGTTTCCCTCGGCACGCCGGCCAGCATGGCGGCGGCTGCGCGCGCGGCGGCATGGCGGCCGGTTCTCAAGATCAAGCTCGGCGGCCGGGACGACGTGGCATGTCTCGCGGCCGTAGCGAAGCGGCGCCGGATTCCGATCTCATCGTCGACCCCAACGAGGGCTGGCGCCCGGACGAGCTTGCTCGCAATTTCGACAGCCTGCATCAGGGCCGGCGTCGTGCTGATCGAGCAGCCGCTGCCGGCCGAGCACGATGCCGCCCTGGCGCAAGAGCCCCGGCCCATTCCGGTGTGCGCGGACGAGAGTGTGCACGACCGCAGCGGCCTCGCCGCACTGCGCAACCGCTACGACGTGATCAATATCAAGCTGGACAAGACGGGCGGCCTGACCGAGGCGCTGGCTCTGGCCGATGCGGCCGAGCGCCTTGGCTTCGGCCTGATGGTGGGCTGCATGGTGGGCTCCTCCCTGGCCATGGCGCCCGCCATGCTGCTGACGCCGCGCGCCCGCTTCGTCGACCTGGATGGTCCCCTGCTGCTCGCCAGCGACCGGGAGCACGGGCTGCGCTACGACGGCTCGCTGGTGTATCCGCCAGAGCCAGCCCTGTGGGGCTGAGCGCCAGCGTGTGCGGCTGGGTCAGGCTCCGCCTGGGGCCGCCCGCAGGCCGGCGCGAAAGGCCGCATAGCGCGGCGCGATAGCCTGGGCGATCACCGGCGCCGAATCCAGCGGCGTATAGGTCCAGCGTTCGAGCCTGCCGGCCCAGCGGCGGACGGCACCTTCCTCAACCAGCCGGTCGAGGTAGCGCGTCACCTTGGGATGGCCGCCGCTCGGCTCGTAGACATGTACCGGCGCCCCGGTGGCGGTGGCCTCGCCGACCATGTTGGCGCTGTCGCCCGTCACCACGATGGCTGACGCATGGGCCAGGATCTGCAGATAGGGATTGGTCCCCTGCCCGTCCCACACAAAGGCGCGCCCCGCCGCGAGCGCCGGCCCCAGCACCGCCCCGATCGCCGCGAGCGCGGCCGCCGGCGTACGGCGGGACGGCGTCACCATCAGGCTGGCCCCGGACGCGATGACCGTTGCCGCGATCTCCGCCAACCGCTGGATGTCGACCGGCTTCGAAGGTATGGTTGACCCCCGTGCCGCCGATCACCATGGCAACGCGCGGCTCGGGCAATCCGGCCAGGCGCGGGTCGGGATCCTGCCGCGCGTCGAGAAAATTCCGCGCGCGAAGGCGGTGGGCCGGCGTCAGCGTCACGACGACGTTCTCGCCGCGCAGACTGATCGTGTTCCGGAATCCAGATCACGTCGGCGGTACCGAGCCCCGTATAGGGGTCCTTGACGAATATCGTGAAGGTTTGGCCGCCCGAAGCGCGCTTCACCCGGCGCAGGTAGGGCACGGTTCTGCGCCCCGCCGCGATGGCGACGTCGGGAAAGGGTGGCGCGATCGGGCTACGCGGACGCGAGGGCGATTCGCCCGGGTCTACGGGCCCCCAGGGCGAAGCCCAGGACCAGGGCGGGCGAGGCTTGATGAGCCGGCGTTGAGGCTCAAGCCCCAGTTCGTCCGCGATGCCAAGACATTGGACCTCGTCGCCGATCTTCCCGTCTGTTATCAGCCAAGCCGTCGTTCCCGGCGGCAAATGTCCAGCCTGCAAACTTCAGAAGCCTCTCTCGCGACGCAGCCGGGAGGCGAGCCGATTGCACATCGCCCCCATCAGCTGCCCGCCGATCATCGCCGCCATGGCCCCATCGCGCACGCCGCGGCCTCGCTGATGCATGATCCCATCCAACGGACGGTGCTGCCCGGACGCTCGGCGCTACTGGAACGAGACCTTGACGACCTCGTAGCTTTTGCCGCCGCCGGGCGTATTGACCTCGACAGTGTCGCCGGCCTTTTTGCCGATGAGGGCGCGGCCGGTCGGCGACGAGATCGACACCTTGCCGTTCTTCACATCCGCCTCGCTCTCCCCGACGATCTGGAAGACCTTTTTTTCTTCCGTGTCCTCGTCGATGAGCGTCACGGTGGCGCCGAACATGATGGTGCTTCCCGACAGTTTCGAAACATCGATCACCTCGGCACGCGACAGCCGATCCTCGAGTTCCGCAATGCGGCCCTCGTTGTGGGACTGGGCTTCCTTGGCGGCGTGATATTCCGCGTTTTCCGACAGATCGCCGTGCGACCGGGCTTCCGAAATCGCCTGAATGATGCGCGGCCGTTCCTGCTGTTGGCGCATTTTCAATTCAGCCTCCAGAGCGACATGCCCCACTGAGGTCATCGGCACTTTGTCCATCTCGATTCACTCTCGTCCTGAAGCGGTCGCCGGCGATCTCTGCACGGCTCGGCTCGTTCCTGCCCGTAACATCTGTTTCCTCGCCCACGGGTGAGCGATGATTTCGAACGCAGCGAAAGTAAGGTCGCCGGCACGCGTTTTACACCCCGTGCCTGTCCTTGACACCTGGTTCAGGGCTGAGGCGACACTTCAACCTTCGATCGCACACGCAGGTCGTAGCGCTGCGAAGAGACGTCAAGGTCGCGGCCAGCCTGGCCCCGGCCTGCCGACCAGCGGCCCTTCACGAGAAATAATCCTGCAGCGCCCGAACCTCGAGATCTCCGCCCAGATAGGCCCTGATACCCTGCGCCGCGGCCACCGCGCCCGAGAGAGTGGTATAATAGGGCACCTTGTGCAAGAGGGCGGCCCGCCGGAGATCGCGCGAGTCCGACAAGGCCCGGGCCCCTTCCGTGGTGTTGATCACGAGCTGAATTCCGCCATTCTTTATGGCATCGACCACGTGCGGACGGCCTTCGGAAACCTTGTTCACCTTGCCGGCCGAGATGCCCGCGCCTTGCAGGGCACGCAGCGTGCCGCCGGTGGCCTGGATCTTGAACCCGAGGTCCGACAGATGCTTCATCGTGTCGAGCACGCGCGGCTTGTCGGAATCCTTGACCGAAACGAAGACCGTGCCCGAGGTCGGCACCTTGGTGCCGCTGCCGATCTGGCTCTTGGCGAAGGCCAGCGCAAAGGAGCGGTCGAGACCGATGACTTCGCCGGTGGAGCGCATTTCGGGTCCGAGCACGGTGTCGACCCCCGGGAAGCGGGCGAAGGGAAACACCGCCTCCTTGACCGCCACATGGCCGAGTCGCACCGGCTTCAGCCCGAAGGCGGCCAGCGGCTCGCCCGCCATGATCCGGGACGCGATCTTGGCCAGGGGCTGGCCGATCACCTTCGCCACGAAAGGCACGGTGCGCGAGGCGCGTGGGTTGACCTCGAGCACGAAGATCTCGCCGCCCTTGATCGCATATTGGACGTTCATCAGTCCGACGACGTTGAGCGCGAGCGCCAGTTGACGCGTTTGCCGGTCGAGTTCGGCCAGCAGGTCGGGGCCGAGCGAATGCGGCGGCAGCGAGCAGGCGGAATCGCCCGAATGGATGCCCGCCTCCTCGATATGCTCCATGATGCCGGCCACGAACACGTCTGTGCCGTCGCAGAGCGCATCGACATCGACCTCGATCGCATCGGACAGGTAGCGGTCGAACAGCAGCGGATTGGCGCCGAGCACCGTGTTGATCTGGCCGGTCTTGTCGTTCGGATAGCGGGCCTTCACCTCCGGTGGCACGAGCCCGGGCAGCGTTTCGAGCAGATAGTCGTCGAGTGCGCTCTGGGTGCGGATCACCGCCATGGCGCGACCGCCCAGCACGTAGGACGGACGCACCACGAGCGGCAGTCCAAGCGACGCGGCGACAAGGCGCGATTGCTCGACCGAATAGCTGATGGCGTTCTGCGGCTGCTTCAATTCCAGCTTGTCGAGCAGCCGCTTGAAGCGGTCGCGGTCCTCCGCGAGATCGATGGAATCCACCGAAGTGCCGAGGATCGGGATGCCGGCCCGCTCCAGCGCCTTGGCGAGCTTGAGCGGCGTCTGGCCGCCGAACTGCACGATGACCCCCCGCAAGGTGCCGGCCGAGCGCTCCTTCTCCAGGATGGCCAGCACATCTTCGGCGGTCAGCGGTTCGAAATAGAGGCGGTCGGAGGTGTCGTAATCGGTCGACACCGTCTCCGGGTTGCAGTTGATCATGATCGTTTCGAAACCGGCATCGCTCAGCGCGAAACAGGCGTGGCAGCAGCAATAATCGAACTCGATGCCCTGCCCGATCCGGTTTGGCCCACCGCCGAGAATGACGATCTTGTCGCGCGACGACGGCCGCGCTTCGCAAACCGCCTCGGCGCCCCCAAACGGCGCCGCGCCGAACGGCGCCGCATAGGTCGAGTACATATAGGCGGTGGGCGAGGCGAACTCGGCCGCGCAGGTGTCGATGCGCTTGAACACCGGCCGCACATTCAGGGCCGCGCGAGTGCTCGCGATCTCGGCTTCGCTCTTGCCCGACAGCGCGGCCAGGCGTGCGTCGGAAAATCCCGCCGCCTTGAGCTGGCGGAGGTTCGAAGCGTCGCCCGGCAACCCGAAGCGGCGGACCTTCTCCTCCAAGTCCACGATCTCCTGGATGCGCTCGATAAACCAATGATCGATCCGGCAGGCCTCGTAGACCTCCTCATGGCTCATGCCGTGGCGGAGCGCCTGGGCCAGGATCAGCAGCCGGTCGGGGGTCGGCCGGCCGAGGGCCGCGCGCAGCGCCGCCCGATCGTCCCCCTGCCCGAGGCCCTCCACCGGCATCTCGTCGAGCCCATTGAGCCCGGTTTCAAGCGAGCGGAGCGCCTTCTGCAGGCTTTCGGCGAAGGTCCGCCCGATCGCCATGGCCTCGCCCACCGACTTCATGGCCGTGGTCAGGATCGGCTCGGCGCCGGGAAATTTCTCGAAAGCGAAGCGCGGGATCTTGGTGACCACGTAGTCGATCGTCGGCTCGAACGAGGCCGGCGTCGCGCCGCCCGTGATGTCGTTCTTGATCTCGTCGAGCGTGTAGCCGACCGCCAGCTTGGCCGCGACCTTGGCGATCGGGAAGCCGGTGGCCTTGGACGCAAGAGCCGAGGAGCGCGATACGCGCGGGTTCATTTCGATGACCAGCATGCGCCCGTTCGCCGGATCGATGGCGAATTGCACGTTCGAGCCCCCCGTCTCGACGCCGATCTCGCGCAGCACCGCCAGCGAGGCGTCGCGCATGCGCTGATATTCCTTGTCGGTCAGCGTCAGGGCCGGCGCTACCGTGATCGAATCGCCGGTGTGGACCCCCATGGGGTCGATGTTCTCGATCGAGCAGATGATGATGCCGTTGTCGGCCCGGTCGCGGACCACCTCCATCTCGTATTCCTTCCAGCCGAGCACGCTCTCCTCGACCAGGACCTGGGTGGTTGGCGACGCATCGAGGCCGCTTTCCACGATGTCGATGAACTCTTGCTTGTTATAGGCGATGCCGCCGCCGGTGCCGCCCAGGGTAAACGACGGGCGGATGATGGCCGGCAGGCCGATCTCGTCCACCACCGCCAGCGCCTCCGCGAGGCTGCCGACGTGGTGCGAGCGCGCGGTCTCCAGCCCGATCCTGGTCATGGCGTCGCGAAACAATTCGCGGTCCTCGGCCTTGTCGATTGCAGCCGCGCTGGCGCCGATCAGTTCGACGTCATGCTCGGCGAGGGTACCCATCTTTTCGAGCGCGAGCGCGCAGTTCAGCGCTGTCTGGCCGCCCATCGTAGGGAGCAGCGCGAAACCGCCCGGCACGGCATGGCGCTCCGCGGCGATGATCTTGGCCACGATCTCGGGCGTGATCGGCTCGACATAGGTCCGGTCCGCCATCTCGGGATCAGTCATGATCGTGGCGGGATTGGAATTGACCAGGACGATCCGGTAGCCGTCCTCTCGCAAGGCCTTGCAGGCCTGGGTACCGGAATAGTCGAATTCGCACGCCTGCCCGATCACGATGGGTCCCGCGCCAATGATCATGATCGTGGATATCTCGGTGCGTTTCGGCATTCTGGGTCCTGGCGTCTTGGGGAGGGCGGCCGGAGGCCGGTGTCTCTTAGCCCAGGCACGCCCGGTTTTGCGAGCCTTTCCGCAAGGGCAAACCTCCCGACCCGCGCGCCCCAGGCAAATTTGTAAACCGCCGAGTGTGTCCCGATTGCCCCAGGGGTGGCGCAAATGCGGCGGAGCAAGAGTATACGGTTGTTGTGCTATTCGAGGTTGCGTAGACAAGTTCCTTCACTTGCCGAGGCTTCGGCTCAAAGCCAGGATCTCCGGAAATCGGCAGGCTCGGACGGCCTCATTTGGCGAGAGTCGAATGCTTACGATTTCAGGCGCGAAATCCAATGCTTCTCCTCGGCTGGCGACGAACCGGTCAACCCGTCGGCTACTCGGCAGCGCGAGCCTGCTGGCCCTTGGTCTTGCGCTCGCACCAACTTCGGCCCACGCCCAGTTCGTGTGTCAAGACGCTCTGACCGGCACGGCTCAGGGCGCGACCGCTGACGGCGGCTTCAATACCGCCTGCGGCCCGGGTGCAAACGCCGGCAGCCCCGCCGCGAACTCCAACAATGCCGCCTTTGGCGCAAACGCCAACGCTAGCGGTTCGAACAGCGGCAACACGGCCCTCGGGGAGGGAGCCACCGCGACAGGCGATAACAGCCTCAACAGCGCCTACGGGTTCTCCGCAAACGCCGGTGGCGACGGCGGCAGCAACACCTCAAGCGGGGCTCTCTCCAACGCTAGCGGTGCTGGCGGCGCCAATGTTGCGGTCGGAAACGGCGCGTTCGCGGCGGGCGACAATCTCGCGAACATCGCGATCGGCCGCCACTCGACCGCTGGCGGTACTGGCCCCAACCCGTTCGGCAATGCCAATTCGGTGGCGATCGGCGATGGAGCACAGGCCGGCGCAGGCGCGGCGGGGCAGACCAATGCCACGGCGGTCGGCGCGGGTGCGCTGGCCAACAACGGCAACGCCTCCGCCTTCGGCTCGGGCGCGACCGCTTCCGGCGGTTCGGGGACGGCCCTCGGCCAGGCGAGCCAGGCGACGGGCGCTGCGAGCAGCGCCTTCGGGCAGAACGGCCGCGCCTTCGGCGACTTCTCGATCGCCTCGGGCGCCGGCAGCCTGGTCGACACGGGCGCAAGCGGAAGCTCCGCCTACGGCGTGAACGCGACGGTGCGCGCCTACAACCAGAACTCGACAGCCCTCGGCGCCGTCGCGACCGCGGGCGCCGCGGGCCTCGCGGCGGCCCAGTCCACAAACGCGACCGCGATCGGCTTCGGCGCCCAGGCGGGCGCAGGCGGCGCTGGCCAGACGAACGCGACGGCGGTCGGCGACAGCGCCAGCGCCAACGCGGTCAATGCGTCCGCCTTCGGCGCGGGTGCAACCGCTTCCGGCGGTTCGGGAACCGCTCTCGGCCAGGCGAGCCAGGCGACGGGCGCTGCGAGCAGCGCCTTCGGGCAGAATAGCCGCGCCTTCGGCGACTTCTCGATCGCCTCGGGCGCGGGCAGCCTGATCGGCACGGGCGCGGCCGCAAGTTCCAGCTACGGCGTGAACGCCACCGTCCGGGCCAACAACCAGAACTCGACAGCCCTCGGCGCCTTCGCGACCGCGGGCGCTGCGGGCCTCGCGGCGGCCCAGTCCACAAACGCGACCGCGATCGGCTTCGGCGCCCAGGCGGGCGCGGGCGGCGCGGGCCAGACGAACGCGACGGCGGTCGGCAACAGCGCCAGCGCCAACGCGGTCAATGCGTCCGCCTTCGGCTCGGGCGCGACCGCTTCCGGCGGTTCGGGGACGGCCCTCGGCCAGGCCAGCAAGGCGACGGGCGCTGCGAGCAGCGCCTTCGGGCAGAACGGCCGCGCCTTCGGCGACTTCTCGATCGCCTCGGGCGCCGGCAGCCTGGTCGACACGGGCGCAAGCGGAAGCTCCGCCTACGGCGTGAACGCGACGGTGCGCGCCTACAACCAGAACTCGGTGGCCGTGGGCGGCGGGGCCATTGCCGGTATTGCGGGCTTGACCCAACCGACGAGCGGCTTCACGACCAACGCCTCCGCGTTCGGCAACGGCGCGCAGGCGACGAACCAGTTCACGACGGCCATCGGCGCCTTCTCGGTCGCTTCCGGCGCCGCCGCGACGGCTTTGGGCCATCAGGCGACCGCGAGTGGGGATGGCAGCACGGCAACCGGATTCGGCAGCGTGGCGTCGGGGCAGAACAGCACCGCCAACGGCTACGCCGCATACGCCGGCGGCATAGCCGGCACGAACGCCTTCACCAACGTCAACACGACCGCGCTCGGGGAGGGCGCTCAGGCGGGTGCCACCGCCGCGGGTCAGACCAACGCCACGGCCGTCGGCCAGGGCGCGCAAGCGAACGCTGGCTCGGCTTCCGCCTTCGGCCAGGGCGCGCAGGCCAACTCATTCGGCGCCACAGCGGTCGGCCAGAACGCGCAGGCCAACGGCGGCATCAACACCGCCACAGGCCAGAACGCCAACGCCAACGGCGTGGGCAGCAACAACGTTGCCTATGGCCTGAACGCCAATGCCCAGGGTGATGGGAGCGGCAACTCGGCCCTGAGCGCGGGCGCCAATGCGAGCAACGGGCCCACCGCGAGTGCAAACGCCAGCTTCAACACCGCAGCTGGTTTCGAGGCGAATGCCAGTGGCGCGAATGGAGTGAACACCGCCTTGGGTGCGGGCAGTAATGCCAGCGGCACGGGCGCCGTGAACGTTGCGTTGGGTGCGGACAGCGATGCCCGCGGCACGGGCGCCGTGAACGTTGCGTTGGGGGCCGGCAGCACTGCCAGCGGCGCTTCCGCTCACAACATCGCCATCGGCAATGTTGCGTACGCTGCCGGTGACAACCTGGCCAACATCGCCATCGGTCGGTTCGCGGCGGCGGGCGGCACCTTCGGAAATCTTTACGGGAACGCCAATTCCGTGGCGATCGGCACCCTGGCTCAGGCGGGGGCGACTGCAGCCGGCCAGACCAATGCTACCGCCGTCGGCCAAGGGGCGCAGGCGAATGCGGCGAGCGCCACGGCTGTGGGCCAAGGCGCGAAAGCTAATGCAGGCTTCACCTCGGCCTTCGGACAAGGGGCAGCCGCGTCCGCCGGAGGCGCTTCGGCTTTCGGCCAAGGCGCCCAGGCGACCGGCGGTTCCGCTACCGCTGTCGGCGTTAACGCCTCGGCGGCCAACAGCTCCGCCACCGCGCTTGGCAATAACGCCAACGCCTCGAACTTCTTCAGCACGGCTGCGGGCACAAAGAGCACGGCATCCGGCTCCGAGAGTACCGCGATAGGGACGGTAAGCACCGCGGCCGGCGATTTCAGCACCGCCCTTGGCGCCCACGTTCAGGCCAACAGCGCCAACTCGATCGCGATCGGCGGCAATGGCGGCGTCGGCGCGGCCGCCTATGTGGATGCCACCTCGGCCAACGGCATTGCGGTCGGCAACCAGACGCGGATCAACGCCAACAGCGCCAACTCGACGGCCGTCGGTTTCAACAATTCCGTCATTGGGGCGAACAGCGGTGCCTTCGGCACCGGGCAGACGGTGAACGGCGCGGGCAGCTACGCCATCGGCGACCCGAACGTCATCAACGGCAACAACAGTTTCGCCTTTGGCGACAACAACAACATTAACCTGCCGAACGTCGCCGGTAACGGTGACAACGTCCAGGTGGTCGGCTCCGACAATTCGATCGCCGCGGCCGTCAGCGCCGCCGGCTCTTCGGTGTTCGGCACTGGCAACACGGTGAACGCCACCAACGCGGTCGCGATCGGCACTTCGACCGCCGTCACGGGCGCCAGTGGGATCGCCATCGGCCAGACCTCGGTCGCGGCGACGGCCGACGCGGTGGCGTTAGGCCACAATGCGAACGCCGGCAGCGGCGCCCCGGGCAACACCGGTGCGACGGCGCTCGGCGCCGGCGCACAGGCGGGAGCCGTCGGAAGCAACCAGGCCAATTCCACTGCGGTCGGCAACAGCGCGATTGCCAGCGCCACGGAAGCGTCGGCCTTCGGGGCCAACTCGAACGCGAGCGGCGCCAACAGCGTTGCGCTCGGCCAGGGGTCGGTTGCGAACAGGGCCGGCACGGTTTCGGTCGGGGCGGTCGGGGCCGAACGGCAGATCGCCAACGTGGCCGCCGGGACCGCCAACACCGACGCAGTGAACGTCGGGCAATTGACGAGCTTCGTGTTCAGCAGCGCTCCGATCGCGTCCAACAACACCAGTGCCTTCGGATCGCCAACGGCGGCCGGAACGGACACACTGGCGGTCGGCTTCGGCAGCACCGCGGCGGGCAGTTTCGCCACCGCGGTTGGAGCCGGTAGCACGGCCTCGGGCACCAACAGCGCGGCTTTCGGCAGAGGCGCTCTGGCGAGTGGCAACAATGCTTCGGCTTTCGGACAGGGCGCCAGCGCATCGGCGGCCAACAGCGTCGCGCTCGGGCGAGGCTCGGTCGCCGATCAGGCGGGCACGATCTCGGTCGGGGCGGTGGGCGCCGAACGCAGCATCGTCAACGTCGCGGCCGGCCGGCTGGGCTCGACGTCGACCGATGCCGTCGACGGAAGCCAGCTTTTCGCCACCAACCAGGCGGTCGGCACCAACACCGCCAACATAGCCTCCAACACGGCTGCGATCGGCACCAACACTGCCAACATAGCCTCCAACACGGCTGCGATCGGCACCAACACTGCCAATATCGCTACAAACACGACCAACATCACAAACCTGACGACCGGGATCAACAACGGCACGACCGGCCTTGTGCAGCAGAATACGGCCACCCGCGCCATCACGGTTGGCGCGACCGCCAATGGGACGATCCTCAACATCACCGGAACGACCGGCGATCGCCGGCTGACCGGAGTAGCAAGCGGCACCGCGTCGAACGACGCCGTCAATGTTGCCCAGCTGTCTACCGCAATCGCGGGGGTCAACTCCGGCATGGCCAACCTCCCGGTCGCGAGCGACAATGCGGCCGGCGCTTCCGTGCCTACCGCTTCGGGCGGGAACAGCTCGGCATTGGGCTATGGGGCGCAAGCGACGGCCGCCAACGCGGTCGCGCTCGGGAACGGCTCCATCGCCAGTCAAGCCAATACGGTTTCGGTCGGCGCCGTTGGGGGCGAGCGCCGCATCGTGAACGTTGCGGCGGGAGCGCTGAGCGCAACCTCTACCGATGCCGTGAACGGGGCGCAGCTTTTCGCCACCAACCAAGCCGTCGGTGCCAACACGGCCGGCATTGCCTCACTGGTCAGCGGCATCGCGGGGCCGTTCCAGGCCAACAACGCGGCCGGCGCGCCGCCCCCCTCTGCCACGGGCGAAAATTCCGCCGCCGGCGGGTTCGGTTCCACCGCGGCCGGGGCCAATGCCATGGCCCTGGGCGCGAACAGCAGCGCATCGGGCGCGGGCAGCAGCGCCTTCGGCCAAATGAGCGTGGCTTCCGCAACCGATACGGTCGCGATCGGCCGGAACGCGCAAGCCACCCAGGCCGGTGGCGTCGCGGTCGGCGCGGGAGCACAGGCCAGCGCCGATCCGACCACCGCTGTCGGATTCAAGGCCGTCGCAAGCGGCACGGACGCGTCGAGCTTCGGAGCCTTCGCAACGGCGTCGGCCACCTCCTCCACCGCCGTCGGACGCTCGGCCAATGCGGCCGGGGTCGAATCGACCGCCTTTGGGGTGCGGGCCGTTGCGACTGGCGCGGGTGCGTCCTCGTTCGGTGTGGGAGCGACGGCCCGGCAGAACAACGCCGTCGCCCTCGGGACCGGCGTCGTAACTAGCCGGGCCAATCAAGTCGCGATCGGCACCGTCAAGAACACCTACACGCTCGCCGGGGTAACGTCGGCGCAAAGCCTTTCGTCACAGATCGGCACTACCACATTCCTCACCAGCGACAGCGCTGGAAATCTGGCATCTGCGGGCTTTGGTCCGAGTCAACTCGCCTCGCTCGACGGCCGCGTCGGCAACCTCGAGACCCAAGTGAGCGCCCTGCAGAATTTCACGCTGCAGGCTCGTACGGAGGCACGACGCGGCATCGCGGCCGCGGCCTCGCAAGCGGATCCCATGATGCCCTCCGCCAACGGCAAAACAACCATCAACATGAGAACTGCCTATTACCGTGGCGAGGCCGGGGTGGGCATCACGATCGCCCACCGGCTCGACACCGATCGTCCGATCGTCGTGGAAGCCGGCTATTCGAACGGCGGCGGCAGCGAGCACGTTGGACACCTCGGGGTCGGATTCGAGTTTTGAGAGCCGCATCCGTCGAAGTTAGGGCCGCACGGGCGTGATCAAGACAGCGAGAGCGCTGGCGCTCCAGGCGACGGCTGGGGTCGTGTTCGCACTTGGCACGTCGGCCCCCGGCTTTTCCCAGCAGGCATTGCCGCCGCCGGGCCAAGTCCGGCCGGCTCAGATCGACCGGAACGGCGTGCTGATCCTGATCCGCTCGACTCTCCTCGCCGTCCACCAGGCGAACGTCACGGGGAATTACACGGTCCTGCGCGACCTCGGCGCGCCCAGTTTTCAGGTTGCCAATACGGCAGCGCACCTCGGGGACGTGTTCGCCGGTCTGCGCAATCAGCATCTTGATCTGTCGGGCGTGGCGGTGCTCGAGCCTCAACTGACCGTCTTGCCGGAGCTCAATTCCAACGGCCTCATGCATATGGCGGGATTTTTTCCCTCAATACCCTTGCAGGTCAATTTCGACCTGATCTTCGCGCCGGCGGGCGGCGTATGGCAGCCCCTCGGCATTTCGATCAACGTAGGCCAGTCCTCGCCGAGCGCCCCGCCCGCTCCGTCACGCCCCCCGGAACCGAGCGCGCCAGCTTCCCCCGCCCCGCCAGCCGAAGCCACGGCGCCGCCGCGTGCGCCGACACATAACCCCAAGAAGTAGGGTGGCTCGCGGAGTTTATCCGAGGCCCCCTCTGGAGCGTGCCCGACAGGGCCTCGGAGGAACTGCTTAGCGACGGCCGAAGTTTTCCTCTTCGGCTTCCTCGATCTCGGCTTCGACGAGACAGATGGCGGGAATGGTCGCGGTCCTGATCTCGTCCGCCATCTCGGCATACCACAACACCTGCACGCCTTCGCCAGCCTCCCCGGTGACGATCATGGCCGGCCCACCGGACTTCAGTTGCACGATGTCGCCCTTTTTGAAATCCATAGCCGTTCTCCATAGGCTCGCGCCCGCTCAGCAGGCCGACGCGCGGCCTGTTAGCACGGCGAGGCACATTCGACCTAGAGCATGACGCCGAAAAGTCGGCACGGGCTTTTCGGACGACATCGTGCTCCACGACACGCGAATCCGTCATGGCCGGAGCTCGTCCGCACCGAACCTCTCGCACCGGAGCGGCATCGGTCGACTGGCGCGGCTCAGCGGTTCGCCGTAAGCTCTGCAATAGATCGTGGACCGATGGGCCGTTTCGGTCCGTACGCGATCCGCGACGAGGGGGAGCCATGCAGATCTCGAAACTCGTGATAACCAGTGTCGTTGTGGCCATGTCGTGTTCGACGATGGCCCTCGCCCGTTCGAAGACACCGACCCTGCGGGAGGTCCAGGAGCAGGCCTGCACCAACGACGCCATGACGTTGTGCAAGGACGAGATTCCCGACGAGGGCAAGGTGACGGCCTGCATGACCGCCAAGCGCGCGCAGCTCAGCCCTGGCTGCGCCAAGATGTTCGTGACCGCACCCCGAACCAAGAAGAAGTAGGGTCGAGGCCCTGCAGGGCGCCGCGCGGAATGGTGCCGCGCCCTATTGGGTGCCCCTCAGTGCCGGATGGCCCTGGGCCGCGAAGGTTTCGAGCGTCCGGCGATTTGCGGCCGCGGCTGCGGCCACGAAATCCGCGAACGGAATGTCGGTGATGCCGACAAGCCCGATATGGCCGTTTTCGCCGTCGTAAGGCACGCCCGTGGCAGGTTCGTCGGCATAGCGGAACCAGTGGCACCCGACGATGGCGGGGTCCTCGACCGCGGCCGCCAGATAGGCCGCATAGGCTGGCCCGCGCGCGGCCTCGCTGCCCACGTCGACCATGCCGGGCCAGAACGGCCCTCGGTCCGTCGAGCCGAAATGAAACTCGCCGATCAGGACCGGCCGGTCGAGCCGCTGCCAGGCGGCCGCCTCGTCTTCGGGAGTGCGGCCGTAGACGTTGAAGCTGAGCACGTCGCACCAGCGCGCGCAGGCCTCGACGATCTCCGGCGTGAAATTGGCAAAGCGGGTTCCAAGATAAAGATGGTTAGGGTCCTGGCGCTTGATGGCCTGCCGGACGGTGCGGAAGTACAGCTCGGCGTAGCGGCCCTGGAACGCTTCGACATCCCGCTTGGCCGAGACCGTGAGACGCGACGGCCAGGCGAGAGGGCGGTCCAGCACCTCGGCCCAATCGGCCGGCGTTGCAATGCCCCAGGCCTCGGAAAAAGCACGGGGCGATCCATAATGGCTCCGCAGGTCCTCGACCAAGGCCTGCTTGGCCGGGCTCTCCGGCCCCAACGCCAGCACGCGCGCCGCGATGCCTTGATCGGGGCGGTCAGCCGTGCCCCATGGCAGCTCGTTGCCGGAAAAATAGCCGATCAGGGATGGGTCGTCGTGCAGTGTTCCGGTCATGGATCGGGCGACTTCGTCGGCGACGCCAGCGAACCGCGGGTCGAACGGATCGGGCAGACTGCGCCCGCCTGGCGCGGCAACTGTGGCCGAGTCCCCTTCGAAATCGTAGAAGGTCACGTAGGGCATGGACCGCGACTCGGTAACCGGTTCGCTGCTCCAATTGCCGAGCGTGTTGAAGCCCCAGGCTCGCAGGCGTTGTAGCGCCGCGCCAGGCCAGCGGGACTGCCAATCGAGCCCAAGCCCGCGCTCGAGATTGGCCCCGCCGAAATCGTAGGTTTCCGGCCCTGCACCTGCCGTCTCGGGCCCGTAATAGCGCGCCAGCGGGCTGGACCCCGCAGGCAGGCCGGTGAACATCCAGGTTCGGCCAGGGATCCGGGTGAGATTGTTCGGCGACACCCCGTCCGCTCCGATCGAGAAGAAGCGGTGGCCCGCGGGCGTCACCAGAGACCAGCGTCCGTTGGTCTTCACCGTGCGGAAAAAGCCCGTGGCGGGAAGCCGCGTGGCCGGGTCGACCCCGCCGAAGGCGTCCACGGCGCGAAAGGCCGTCTTCAATGATTGCCGGGTCTGCGCGTCGGCCTCATGCAGGCGCGTGCGCAACTGCGCCGTGCTGGCGATCTTTTCGGGCCAGGTGCCGGCGATCGCCTGCCCGAAGCCGTCGACGATCGGTTGGGCGGAAACGCGTTTACCCGAGCCGCGCAGCGCCGGCTGCCCAAGGCGCAGCACATGGTCCGCATCCGTGCGGACCCCCGAAATGTGCAGCGCCAGGATGTGATGCAGATCGACGGCGCCGCGAACGTCCCCGATCAGTCGCTCACCGGCGCCGGGCGCCACCGCCCCGGGCGGGCGCGCCAGCATACCGAGCGGCCGGGCATCGAGCGGCAGCAGCAACGTGGTGTGCTGGCGGGGCGCCACCGTCACGGTTCCGGTCAACGAACGCTCGTCGCCGTTGGCGTTCGCAGTGTCGTCGAGCCTGACAAGCAGCTCGAATGGCGTGTCGCCCGGGTTTTCGGTCTCGAGCGTCAGGGCGTCGGCATGGCTCCAGTCGAGCGGACGCAAGGCGTGCAGCCGGATGGCGGGCCAGTCTGCCCGGCCCAGAAACACATAGGTCCTGAGGTCCGGACCAGGCGCAGCAGCGGCGGCCGAGCCGGCCTCGCTCCGGACGCCATCGAGGATCGGGGTTCCGAACGCGCCCGGGTCGAGGCCTTGCGCAGCGCAGCGACCTTGGCCGAGCAGTGGCAACGCCAAGGCGCAGGCTCCGAACGCCACGCCACGAAGGTTCCGCCGCGCGGCCATGCGGGTTCGCACCGTCACCCTCTCTCCTCATCCACAACGAAGGAGAATGGTCCCCCCAAAACAGAAAGGCTTCGTGAACGGTGCGGCCAGGTTCGACCGCCTGCCCGGCCGACCCTCCCAACCAGCCGGCCGTTTGCCAGTGTGGCGGCTGGTCGGATTCCGTAACGCCCGCTCAGGGCCAGGCGACGGCGGGCGGCAGCGACGACAAAATCGATTCGACATTGCCGCCGGTCTTCAGTCCGAAGATCGTACCGCGGTCGTAGAGCAGGTTGAACTCGACGTAGCGGCCGCGGCGCACCAGTTGCTCGTGGCGGTCCGCCTCGGTCGAGGCCGTGCCGACGTTGCTGGCCACGATAGTGGGATAGACGGCCAGAAAGGCCTCTCCGACTGCGCGCGTGAAGGCGAATTCGGCATCGAAATCATTGCCCAGGTAATCGAAGAAAATGCCACCGATGCCGCGCGGCTCGTTTCGATGCTTGAGGTGGAAATAATCGTCGCACCAAGCTTTGAACTTGCCGTAGATCGCCACTGCGGCATGGGCCTCGCAGGCTGCCCGCAGGGCGGCATGGAACGCACGGCTGTCGGCATCGTCCTGCGTGCGGCGGCGGTCGAGCACCGGCGTGAGGTCGGCCCCGCCCCCGAACCAGCTGCGGCTGGTGACCACGAAGCGGGTGTTCATGTGCACCGCCGGCACATGGGGGTTCCAGGGATGGGCAATCAGCGACACGCCCGAGGCCCAGAATCGCGGATCGCCATCCGCGCCGGGGATCTGCTTTGCAAATTCAGGGGCGAAACTGCCGAACACCGTCGAGGCATGGATGCCGGCCTTCTCGAAGACGCGGCCATGCAGCATCCCCATGGTGCCACCCCCGCCCGGCGCGCCCGTGTGATCCGTGCGCTGCCAAGGTTTTCGGATGAACCGACCGGGTTCGGCCGAACCGCCGGGGCCGGCTGGTCCGGCATCTTCCATGGCCTCGAAGGCCGCGATCAGCTTCTCCTGCAGGGATTGGAACCAGCGGGCGGCCTCGGCTTTGCGCGTTTCGAGATCGTCGGAGTGCGGAATGGTCCGAACCTGATCCTGCATCACGGCGCCGTCTTGCCCGCGAGCGTTGCGATGCCCCGCGCGGCCTCGACGAATTCGCTCGGCATCATGATGATGGTCATGGTGTTCTGCTCGGCGCCCACTTCGGTGATCATCTGCATGCGCCGGAGTTCGAGCCCGGCCGGGTTCTGCATGATGACTTCGGCGGCCCGGCGCAACAGTTCGGCCGCATCGAGTTCGGCCTCCGCCTTGATCAGCCGCGAGCGCTTTTCGCGCAGGGCTTCGGCCTCCTGGGCCATGGCGCGCTGCATGGTAGGCGGAATCTCGATGTTCTTCATCTGCACCCGCTCCACCTCGACACCCCAGGGCTCGGTGACGGCATCGATCGCGCGCTGCATCGTTTCGGCGATCGCGTCCTGGCTCTTGAGCAGATCGTCGAGCGTGTGCTGTCCGAAGGCGGTCCGCAAGGTGGTCAGCGAAACCTGGACCACTGCATTGTCGACGTCGCGCACGGTCATTACGGCGCGTTCCGGATCGGTGATGCGGAACCAGATCACCGCGTTCACCTTGACCGGCACATTGTCGCGCGTGATCCCCTCCTGCGGCTCGACCGCCCGGGTCACGGTGCGCAGGTCGAGTTTCACCTGCCATTCGACGATCGGCAGCAGGAAATAGAGGCCCGGGCCCGCGGTGCGCGTGTAGCGGCCGAGCCGGAACACCACCCCCCGCTCGTACTGGTTGGCGATCCGGATCGAGCGGAGCAGGACGACGAGGACGACGATGGCCAGGATCCAGAGAACCGGGTCGATCATGTGCAGGTGAGGAAAGGTGAAGGGCATCGGCATGGTCCCGGGGGCGCCGGCACAATGTGCAGCATGTGACCTCTGCCGGAAAGAGAGCCCGACGCAGCGCGCCGCCTCACCGCAATTGCCGCAGGGCCTCCCCAAGCACCATGGCGGCCGCAACCGCGACATTGAGCGACCGCAAGCCGGGCACGAGGGCGATGTTCAGCCGGGCGTCCGCGGCCGCATGGACAATTTCCGGCACGCCTGCGGATTCCCGCCCCACCATGACGATGTCGCCGGGTGCAAATTGGAAATCGAGATAGTCCACCTCGGCCCGCGTGGTCAGAAGCACCAATCGCCTGCCGGGCGCGATCTGGCGCCATGACTCGAATGCGTCGAACGAGACGTGGCGGACCAGGTCGACCTGCTCGAGGTAGTCCATCCCGGAGCGGCGGAAATGACGGTCGGACGTTGGAAAGCCGGCCGGCTCGATGAGGTCGGCTCCGACGCCCAGGCACGCGCAGGTGCGCAACATGGTTCCGGCGTTCTGCGGGATGTCGGGCTGGAACAGCGCGAGGCGCAGCATCGAGGTCGTGGCCCGGATCATCGGCTGCGCTCGCGCCGGGGCATGTGTCCCGGACATGGCCGACCTGTGGCGGCGCTTCGCTGGGGCATTGGCTGTCCCGAAGGCGCCAAGGGTTGTGAATTGTGGCCGTTCAAGGGTGATTCCCGTACTGGACAAGGTTGCGCAACGATGCGACACATCGCCCGGGATGGTGACCCGGGCGCAGGTGCGCGGTGGCGATGCGTCGCATTGTGACCGGTCCGGGGCAGCCTTAAT
This sequence comes from uncultured Alphaproteobacteria bacterium, assembly GCA_963851175.1. Taxonomy (GTDB): domain Bacteria; phylum Pseudomonadota; class Alphaproteobacteria; order Rhizobiales; family Beijerinckiaceae; genus Lichenihabitans. The sequence continues at coordinate 454,973 of CAWKNU010000002.1, forward strand.
CCGGCCCTGCGCATTCGGCCATCAGGCTTGAGCGTGCGACGGCTTTATCGGCCGGGGCGATCTCGGATACTGGAGTTTATCGTTGTCGACCGCAACCGTGACACCCGAGGAACCTACCCGCAGGGATTTTCTGTTCATCGCCACGGGAGCGGTCGGTGCCGTCGGGCTCGGCTCGGTGGTTTGGCCGCTGGTCAGCCAAATGAGCCCGGATGCCTCGACGCTCGCGCTGGCGTCGAGCGAGGTCGACATTTCCAAGATCGAGGAAGGCCAGATCGTCACGGTAAAGTGGCGTGGCAATCCGGTCTTCATCCGCCATCGCACCGCCAAGGAGATCAAGGAGGCTGAGGACACGCCGCTTTCGGACTTGATCGACCCCGAGACCGACAAGGCCCGGGTCGAAAAGCCCGAATGGCTGATCGTGGTCGGCATCTGCACGCACCTCGGTTGCGTCCCGCTCGGTCACGAGGGACCCTTCGATGGCTGGCGCTGCCCCTGCCACGGTTCGATCTACGACGTTTCGGGGCGCGTTCGGCACGGGCCCGCGCCGAAGAACCTGACCGTCCCGACCTACGCCTTCCTGTCCGACACCAAGGTCAAGATCGGCTGAACGCGACCATGCTCGCGTCCCGGCCCATGTTGAGAGAACATTATCAATGAGCGGATCCTCAGCCTACGTCCCACAAGAATCCGGTGTTGCGCTGGTTCGAAAGCCGGCTGCCGATCATGGGGCTGGTGCACTCGTCCTTCATCGTCTTCCCGAACCCGCGCAACCTGAACTACTTCTGGACGTTCGGCGGCATTCTGGCCTTCATGCTGGTGGCCCAGATCATCACCGGCGTGGTGCTGGCCATGCACTACACACCGGAAGCCACGATGGCGTTCCAATCCGTCGAGCACATCATGCGCGACGTGAATTACGGCTGGATGCTCCGCTACCTCCACGCCAACGGCGCCTCGATGTTCTTCGTGGCGGTGTATATCCACATCGCCCGCGGCATGTATTACGGGTCCTACAAGGCCCCGCGCGAAATCCTGTGGATCCTCGGCGTCATCATCTTCCTGCTGATGATGGCCACCGCCTTCATGGGTTACGTCCTGCCCTGGGGACAGATGAGCTTCTGGGGCGCGAAGGTCATCACCAGCCTGTTTTCCGCCATTCCGGTGGTGGGCGACGCCATCACGACCTGGCTGTGGGGCGGCTATTCGGTGGGCAACGCCACGCTCAACCGCTTCTTCTCGCTGCATTACCTGTTGCCCTTCATGATCCTGGGTGTGGTGGTGCTGCACATCTGGGCCCTGCACATCCCGGGGTCCAACAACCCGGTCGGGGTGGAGGTCAAGAGCCGCAAGGACACCCTGCCGTTCCATCCGTATTTCACGGTCAAGGACGGGTTCGCGCTGGTCTGCTTCCTGCTGTTCTTTTCGTATTTCGTATTCTTCGTCCCGAACTACCTCGGCCACGCCGACAACTACATCCCGGCAAACCCGCTGCAGACGCCCGCCGCACATCGTTCCCGAATGGTACTTCCTGCCGTTCTACGCGATGCTCCGCGCCGTTCCCTCCAAGCTCGGTGGCGTGATCGCCCTGTTTTCCTCGATCATCCTGCTGGCCTTCTTGCCCTGGCTCGATACGTCGCGCATCCGCTCGGCCAACTTCCGGCCGGTCTATCGCGTGTTTCTGTTCGTGTTCTTCGCCGACGTGGTCGTTCTCGGCTATCTCGGCTCGCAAGAGCCGGTCGGTGCGGTGGTGACCTTCTCGGAAATCACGACGGCCTGGTACTTCATCCACCTTTTGATCGTCACGCCGCTCCTGGGCTTCTTCGAGACCCCGAGGCAGCTTCCCGCTTCGATCACCGAAGCCGTGCTCGGGCCACGAGGCGCGTCCTCGGCCTTCGTGGCCGCGCGCACCGCGGCCGGTCCCTCGGTCGAGGGTTGAGCCCCGAGCCATCATGCGAAATTCGATCACGGAACATAAGATGCCCGGAAAATCGTTCCTGCTGCACGCTGCGCTCGCCGCCGGATTGCTGGCGGTCGTGCCCGCGGTCGCCCAGGATGCCGAGAACGAGAACCCGCTGCCCCCGAAGCAGTCCTGGTCGTTCTCGGGGCCGTTCGGCACGTTCGACACGCAGCAACTGCAGCGCGGCTACCAGGTCTATCGTCAGGTCTGCTCGAACTGCCATTCCATGCAGGACGTGGCGTTCCGCAACCTCGCCGACCAGGGCGGTCCGGGGTATTCGGCCAGCCAGGTCAAGGCGCTGGCCGCGACCTTCAAGGTCACGGACGGGGTCGACGATTCGGGCAATCCGGCCGAGCGGCCCGGCCGTCCCTCCGACTACTTTCCATCGCCTTTCGCGAACGAGGCGGCGGCCCGCGCCGCCAATGGCGGGGCTCTGCCCCCGGACATGTCCGTGCTGGCCAAGGCCCGCAGCTTCGAACAGGGCGGATTGTGGTTCCTGCTCCAGCCGTTCACGCAATACCAGGAAGAGGGCGTCGATTACATTCACGCCCTGCTCAACGGCTATAAGGACGCGCCGAAGGATTTCCCGCTCCCGAGCGGCAAGTATTACAACACCTATTTCCCGGGTCACGCGATCTCGATGCCGCCGCCGCTCAGCGACGGCCTGGTCGATTATGCGGACGGATCGCCCAAGACGGTCGATCAATATTCCAAGGATATCGCGGCTTTCCTGATGTGGGCCGCCGAGCCCAAGCTCGACCAGCGCAAGAGAACCGGCTTCGATGCCGTGATCTTCCTGGCCGTGTTCGCGTCCCTGCTTTACCTGATCAAGAAGCGGATCTGGGCGGGCCTGAAGGATGCCAGCGGGACGGAAGGCGCAAACGTCGCACCCGCGACAGCACCCAAGCCGCGCGTCTAGCATCCTTCTCAGGAGCGATGTCTCGGCGTGCCCGTGCGGGATCATCGGGTCGGGACCCGTTGAGCTTGGGGTGAACGCTGCCGGCACCGCTTTCGCGATGCCCCGAAGCTGGATCCGCTACATGATTACCATGGCCGGCAGCGCTCCGGATTTCCGATGAGCGGCGCGGTTCTCTTCGGGCTGCTGGCGGCACTCGGCTACGGTGGCACCGATTTCGTCGCCCCATCGCCAGTCGGGCCGTTGGCATCGTGCGAGCCCTGTTCTACAGCCAGGCCGTCGCCCTGGTGCTGATCAGCCTCTGGCTGCTTCTGGAGCCCGGCCTCCGCGACATCCTGGCCCACGCACCTGCGGGAGCATGGGCGGCTGCCGCAGGCTCGAGCCTTCTCGTCCTCCTCGCCACGGCCTCCCTGTTTCAAGGTCTGACGCACGGCACCCTGGCCGTGGTGGCCCCGGTAACGGCAAGCTACGGTGTCGTCACAGCTCTTCTGTCGGGCTTTGCCGGCGAGCAACTCTCGGCGCTGACCATCGGCGGCATGGCCGCGACGGTAGCGGGCGTCCTGCTCGTGTCGGCGCCGGACCGCGCCAGCCGCGCCATACCGCGGCAGGATCGCAAGAGCAGCGGTCTCGGCTGGGCGCTTGCCTCGGCCTTCGGCTATGGCGTGGGGTTTTGGCTGCAGGGCGCCGGGGCGGTTCCGGCCCTGGGTGCCATCGTCCCGGTCTGGGTCTATTACGTTTTGGGAGTAGTCGGGACTGGCGGTCCTAAGCCGGCCGCTCGGGCAAAGCCTCGCGCTCCCGGAGGCACGGCATCGCCCGGTCATCTTCGGCCTCGGCCTCCTCAGCGCCGGGGCCAACGGCGCGATGACGCTCGGCCTCGAGACCCAGCAGATCGCCATCGTCACGGTGCTCAGTTCATTGGCCAGCGCCGTGACTGTTCTGCTGGCTCGGTTCCTGCTCAAGCACCCGGTGGCCGGGCATCAATGGGCGGGGCTCGCCTCCATCGTGGGTGGGCTGGCCCTAATCCATGGCTCGACCTGAGCGCAAGCAGCACTCAGCGCCCGATCAGGGAGCATATTCCAGCGTCAGCGTGCCAACCCCGGCCGCGACATTCAGGCCGGATTGGGTCTGGACCGAGAGCGGTTGCAGGGTGATCGCGCCGTTGCCGCCGACAAGCGCGTTCGCCCCTACCCCTACCCCGACCGTCGCCGATGCGGTGCCGCCCGCGTAAGACCCTGCCAACGCGCCCGGTCCGACGGGGCCGCCCAACGATACGACGCCCCAGGTCAAGCGACCCGGGCCCTGCATCCCGAGATCAAGTCCGAACCGGCCGACGGTGCCGACGTAATGCTGCGGCCGTGCGCCGTTGGCGGGAGCATATTCGCAGTTGAGTGCCCGGCTCGAGGTTATCAGAAGACCGACACCCCCGCCGACATTGCAGCGCAACTCGCCCACCGGCCCTGCCTGCGCACCGCCGGCCCATCCCAGGGCACCGAGCGCAAGGCTCGCGGCCCCGAGGAACGATCGAAGCAAAACGCGTCTACGTAGATCCGCAACGCCATGCGCCATGGTCACCACTCCTGCCGAAGCCTCACAGCGGGGAAGTAACCATGGCCAGGGCCGGCGAGCAGCAGGGCGCCACGGATTCTCGTCCCGTGTCGCTTTTTTGCCGCTACTCCCCAAGCCCCGTTCGGAATGCGCGGAGCAAAGGAACCCGCGCTAGCGCAGCGCCGCCGTGAACGCCTGGATCTTGCTGCATGCCTTTTCGAGCAACTCGTTCGAAGTCGCGTAGGAGATCCGGAAGTTCGGACCCGTTCCGAAGGCCGAGCCATGCACCGCCGCGACGCCCTCCGATTCCAGAAGCTCGGTCACGAAGTCCTCGTCCGTCTCGATGGTCTTGCCCGTCGGGGTCACCTTGCCGATGGCCTCGGCGCAGGAGGGATAGACGTAGAAGGCCCCCTCAGGCGACGGGCATTGCAGGTACTTCGCCTGGTTGAGCATCGAGACCACGAGGTCGCGCCGCTCCTCGAACGCTTTGCGCCGCTCGGCAATGAAATGCTGCGGTCCGTTCAGCGCTTCGACCGAGGCCCACTGGGCGATCGTGCAAGCCCCCGAGGTCTGCTGGCCCTGCAGCATGTCCATGGCCTTGATGAGCTTCTCGGGCCCGGCCGCATAGCCGATGCGCCACCCCGTCATCGCATAGGATTTCGACACGCCGTTCATGGTGAGCGTGCGCTCGTAGAGATTGGGCTCGACCTCGGCCGGCGTCGTGAACACGAAATCCCCGTAGACGAGGTGCTCGTACATGTCGTCGGTCAACACCCAGACGTTGGGGTGGCGGACCAGCACGTCGGTGACGGCCTTGAGTTCGGCCCGCGTATAGGCCGCCCCCGACGGGTTCGAGGGCGAGTTGAGCAGTACCCATTTGGTGCGCGGCGTGATGGCGCGTTCGAGATCCTCGGCCTGCAGCTTGAAGCCGTGCGCCATGGTGGTCTGCACCACCACGGGCGTGCCGCCGGCGATCAGCACCATGTCGGGATAGCTGACCCAATAGGGCGCGGGGATCACGACTTCGTCGCCGGGATTGAGGGTGGCCAGAAAGGCGTTGAACAGCACCTGCTTGCCGCCGGTCGCCACGATGGTCTGCGAAGGCTTGTAGTCGAGGTTGTTCTCGCGCTTGAATTTTTTGGCGATGGCTTCGCGCAGCGGCACGATGCCCGACACCGGCGGATATTTGGTCTCCCCGCGCTCGATTGCCTCGATCGCCGCCTTCTTGATGTTGTCGGGCGTGTCGAAATCGGGCTCGCCGACCGACAGGCTGATGATGTCGCGTCCCTGGGCTTTCAGATCGCGCGCCTTCTGCGTCACCGCGATGGTCGCGGAAGGTTTGACGCGGGACAAAGTGTCGGCGATGAAGGCCACGGGAATGCTCCGATCTTCTGGTTTTTACGGCGGCGCACCATAGATTTGCGGAGCGCTAGCCGCAATGGAAAAGGCCGCCTCGGTTCGCGCCGATCGTGAGCGCTACCATTTGCGCCGCCTCGGGGTCCCGATCGGGGGCAAGCAAATCATGTCCACAATCGCCAAGATGGTCGCTGCCTTCCTGTTGTTCGCGCTCGTTCTGGCGGCCGCGGGCCTGGCCGATGTTGCGCTCAACGACGGACGAATTCTCTACGGCCTGATCGGCCGCAATGCGATCGTCGAGGCATGCCTGCCGGAGTTGAAGCGGGGCTTGGCGGAGCGCGGGTTCGCGCCGGCCGATCTCGAGCTCGACCCCCATCCGGACATCGCCGTCGCATTCGGCGCCCCCAAGACCCTTGGGGCCGGATTTCACGTTCCAGGACGGGCCGGCGCAGACCCGAATCGACGGAATCATGGCTTGCGCGGTCGGTACGCCGCGAATGTTCATATCGAGTTCCGGACCAACGCCAGGCCGGTCAGGGCCGGGTGAGCGGCATCAGTCTCGACAGGAGTACGCCATGAGCGATCAAGCTCGCCATATCGTTTGCCCACATTGCGCGAGCGTCAACCGCGTCCCGGCCGACAAGGACGCCAGGGCGGCCCAATGCGGCCGCTGCCATCAGCGGCTCTTTGCCGGAGCGTCGATGGCGGCCACGGCTGCGACCTTCGACAAAATCATCCAGCGCACCGACATTCCGGTCGTAGTGGATTTTTGGGCCGAATGGTGCGGCCCCTGCAAGGCCATGGCGCCGTTCTTCGAACGCGCAGCAGCCGAACTCGAGCCCGATTTCCGCTTCCTCAAGGTGGACACCGAGGCCGAGCGGAGCCTTGCGGCCCGCTTCGACATCCGCAGCATTCCAACCCTGATGCTGTTCCGCAAGGGTGCCGTGGTGGCTCAGCGGGCTGGCGCCATGGATCGGCAAAGCTTGATCGCTTGGGCGCGACAGGCAGCCGAGCCGGCGTGAGGCTGGGCCGCGATCGTTAGAACGTGGTGCGTGAGCGGATCGCCGCAGCCAGCGTGCCTTCGTCGAGATAATCGAGCTCGCCGCCCACCGGCACGCCATGGGCGAGCTTCGTCACTGCGACACCGAGGTGGGACAGGAGGTCCGTCACGTAGTGGGCGGTCGTCTGCCCGTCGACCGTGGCATTGACGGCCAGGATCACCTCGCTCACACCCTGGGCCGAAACCCTCTCGACAAGATTCGCCAGGTTGAGATCGGCCGGGCCGACCCCGTCGAGCGGCGACAAGGTGCCGCCGAGCACATGATAGCGGCCCCGCACCACGCCGGCGCGCTCCAGCGCCCAGAGATCGGCGATGGTCTCGACCACCACCAGGGTCGAGGCATCCCGCCGCTCGTCGCGGCAGATCGAGCAGGGCTCGACCGTATCGACCGAACCACAGGACGAGCAGGTGACGATTTTCTCGCGCGCGACCGTCATCGCTTCGGTCAGCGGCGAGAGCAGTTCCTCGCGCTTGCGCATGAGATGCAGGGCCGCACGGCGAGCCGAGCGCGGCCCAAGCCCAGGGAGCCGCGCCAGGAGCTGGATCAGCCGCTCGATCTCGGGGCCGGCGACGCGCTCAGCCATGGGAATGCGTTGGCCGGTCGACCGCCTTCACTCCGCTCATTCCGGCGCACGCGGGGATCCAGGCGCGACAAGGAGCGCAGCATTGCTGGATCCCCGCTTGGCGCGGGGATGAACGGGTCAACGATACGCGGTCCACCGGCACGCGTCTCGTCTAGAACGGCAGCTTCATGCCGGGTGGCAGCGGCAGGCCGGCCGTCACGGCCTTCATCTTCTCTTCGGCGATCCGTTCCGCCTTGCCCTTCGCATCGGCGTGGGCCGCAACGACCAGGTCTTCGACGATTTCCTTTTCGTCCGGCTTGAGCAATGTCTCGTCGATGCTCACCCCCTTGAGATGCCCCTTGGCGGTCAAGGTAACGCGGACCAGCCCGCCGCCCGACACGCCCTCGACTTCGAGCTGCTCGAGTTCGCTCTGAATACCTTCCACACGCGCCTGCATGGCCTGCGCCTGCTTCATCAAGCCCATGATATCTTTCATTTCATCAGTCCTGGTTCAGAGCTCGTCTTCGGGCTCGTCGTCGCCGTAGGGCACGTGCTGGTCGGCATAGCCGACGTCGTCGTCGGCCGCCTGATCGGCCACGGCCGGCGCGGGCGGCGGTTCGGCCGCGAGTGAATGCACCGCAACGATCTGGCTGCCCGGAAAGGCTTCGAGCACCTTGCGCACGAGAGGATCGGCCGCAACCTCCTGGCGACGCGACTTTTCCAGAAGCTCGGCCTGTTCCTTCAAGCTCGGCGCGCCGCCTTCGGACGAGATCGTCACCATCCAGCGCGTGCCGGTCCATTCGGCGAGCCGCTTCATCAGGTTCGCCGCGAGTTGCGGGGACGCTTGCGGGCCGAGCGCGAAATCGATGCGGCCCTCCTCGAAGCGCACCAGCCGGACGTCGCGCTCGAGCGCGGTCTTGAGCTGGATGTCGCGCCGCGCCTGGGCCAGCGCGACCACGTCCTCGAAGCGGCGCAACTCCACCAGGGGCGCCGCGGCCGCAGCGGGTATGGGCCGGGCCGGCGCCGCAAGCCCTTTGGGCGCATTCGTCGTGAAATCCTGCCCTACGGCCCGGGAGCCGCCGCCCGGCGAGGGCGGCAGCGATGCGCCCGCAGCCTCGCCCGGGGCAGTCTGCGGCATGGAAGCAAGTCGCCGCAGCGCCTCGTCCGGCGTTGGCAGGTCGGCCGCGCAAGCCAAGCGCACGAGCACCATGTCGGCGGCCGCGATCGGACGCGGCGCATCCTTGATGTCGGCCAGGCCCTTGATCAGCAATTGCCAGGCCCGGGTCAGCACCGGCAGGCTCAGGGTGGACGCGAAGGCCCCGCCGCGACGCCGCTCCTCCTCGGTGAGCGACACGTCCTTGGCGGCTTCGGGCACCAACTTGAGCCGGGTCACGAGATGCACGAAATCGGCGAGGTCGGACACCACGTGGCCCGGATCGGCCCCGGCGTCGTGCAGAAGCTTGAGACCCTCGATCGCGGCAGGCAACTGGCCGCGCATCACCGCCTCGAACAGGTCGATGATCCGGGTGCGGTCGGCAAGGCCCAGCATGGCCCGCACGGCTTCGGCCCCGACCTGCCGGCCCTCCGCTGCACCGCCCTGCGCGGCCCCATGGGCGGCGCCGTGCGCGGCCCCATGGGCGATGGCCTGGTCGAGCAGCGACAGGGCATCGCGCACCGAGCCCTCGGCGGCCCGGGCGATGACGAGCAGAGCCTCGGGATCGACGTTGACGCCCTCCTTGGCGCAGATGCCTGCGAGATGACCGATCAGCACGTCCGCCTCGACACGCCGAAGATCGAAGCGCTGACAACGCGAACGCACCGTCACCGGCACTTTGTCGACCTCGGTCGTGGCAAACAGGAACTTGACGTGATCCGGCGGCTCTTCCAGCGTTTTCAGCAGGCCGTTGAAGGCCTGCTTCGAGAGCATGTGCACCTCGTCGATGATATAGACCTTGGTGCGGGCCATCACGGGCCGGTAGCGCGCACCCTCGATCAACTCGCGCACATCGTCGATGCCGGTGTGGGACGCGGCGTCCATCTCGACCACGTCGACATGCCGCGATTCGATGATCGCCTGGCAATGAGAGCCAAGCTCGTCCATGCGGATCGTCGGCGCGTCGATGGCCTCGACACCTTCGCGCGCCGGCACGTGATAGTTCAGCGCCCGCGCCATGATGCGGGCCGTGGTGGTCTTGCCGACCCCGCGCACTCCGCTCAGCAGATAGGCCTGATGGATGCGGCCGAGCTCGAACGCGTTCGACAGGGTGCGGACCATCGCCTCCTGGCCGATCAGATCGGCGAAGCTCGAAGGCCGGTATTTGCGGGCCAGGACCCGATAGGTGTTGTCGAGAGCCACAGCGGAGTTCATGCGCCTCACGCGAGGCTCGGGCGAAGGGGCAGCGTCGGTCCGGCGCATCACGGACAGTCACGGCCAAGCCGGACGAAGCACGGGGGCCGGTGGAAGGCTGGACGGAAACCCGCTCGGTCTCGTTAGGGCTGCTTCCTTCCGGATCTGACCCGATTGGCGAGTGAAACGTCCCCCGCCAACCTTCCGCCCCTTATGTGGATCAAAGCCGCGCCTGGCGCAAGGGCACCTGGGCGCGGCTGCGTGCCCCGCTGCCTGCCGGCCCACGCGAGGGCTGTCGGTTCCGCCTTGTGATTACTTACGGTTGTATAATATGGTACTTCTCTCATAAGTTGAAATGGGAGGGTACCTATGGCGGCGCTCATTCGACAATTGGCACTGGTCTCGGAATCGGTGAACGTGAAACCGGGCGACCTGATGAAGGTCTCTGCGGCGTTGCAGAAGCAGGCCGCCCGCGACCTGGCGCCCATCTGGGAAATTTCCGCAACCGTCGACCCGTTCGACAGGCTGGAAGACGTGCCCCTCGGCTACTGGCCCTTGATCGTCAAGGACGACATCGGCGAGCCCGGCGCCGAGGGCATCCACAAGGACAAGGACGGGCAGCCCTTCGCCCTGATCACGGCCAGGGCGGACCTCGAATCCTGGGCGCTGACGGCCAGCCACGAAGCCCTCGAGATGCTGGTCGACCCCTTCGGCAACCGCCTCGTGGCCGGAGATTCGCCGGCCGAAGGCCAGGGCCGCGTCAACTTCCTGCTCGAAGTCTGCGATCCTTCCGAAGGTTCGCAGTTCGGCTATTCGGTCAACGGCATTCCGGTTTCGGACTTCTATACACCGCAGTATTTCGACCCCGTGAAGGCGCCCGGCGTGCGCTATTCCTATACCGGGGACATCACCGAACCCAGGCAGGTCCTGCAAGGAGGGTACCTGTCCTGGCACGAGCCGGTCTCGGACCACTGGTTCCAATTGACCTGGTTCGACGGCCGCGGCCCAGGTGTGCGGGATATCGGACCGATGGATCAAAGCAACGAGAGCCTGCGGGCACAGGTCGACCGCCGTGCAACCAAAGACAGCCTGAGGGCCATGGGCGGCGGTCGCCAAACCATGGTCAATGCCGGCTTCACCAGTGCAGCCTTGGCGCCGGCCTCGGCCAGCAAGGCGGCCAAATTGCGCGGCCAGATAGAGCAGATACTAGACCTCGACCCGCACAAGGCTGACGCCCAAAGGCAAGGCGGGCCCCGGCAGCCGAAGCGGCGCTTCCCCGTCCGCCCCTAAGGCCAGGAACGCATTCGGGCCTCGGCCGTTGACCAAGGACCAGCGAGGGAGGGTTCCATGCCCGACGACAAAGGTGCCGAGGCTGCGGCCGCACGGGCGAGCCGCCTGCGAGAGCAGATCGGCAGAATCGAAAGCGGCCCTGGCAAGGCGTCTACCGAAACCCGCGATGTGGGAACCGGAAGCGGGGAGCCCGCGACTAGCCTCAGCCCGCGCGACTTCGTGGAGAAGCGCATGCGGGAACTCGATTCCAAGACCTGAGGCTTGCACCGCGTATCCAGGGCGGAGCTTCGATCCGGTCCCCTGCCCGCGTCTCGGGCAATGTCCGGCAAGGCCGGTGCCACAGGGCCTGAGGAGGATGAGCGTCGCGGCTCTTCCTCCCGGCGCAGTTCGCCCCTACATGACGGCGCATGTGCCCGCGCCGGGCATCGCACGAAAGAGCGCGCAACCGGATGTCCGCCGATTATCGAGCCGGTGACCTGATCGACCACGAACCCCAGAATGTCCGGCCGGGGATCTGGGTTTCGATGCGGCGTGCCTTGGCCGGGCGCTGTCCAAACTGCGGGCATGGCAAGCTCTTCGCATCCTACCTCAAACAGGTCGACCGTTGCGTGAGCTGCGGCGAACCCTGGGGTCACATCCGCTCGGACGACGCCGCGCCCTGGCTCACCATCCTGATCGTTGGCCATATCGTGGTACCGATCGTGCTGGCGGTAGAGATGTACGGCTCATTGCCGGAATGGATGGCGATGCTCATCTGGCCGGCATTCGCGGCTTTGCTGGCGCTCGCGGTCCTGCCGCGCGCCAAGGCGGTTCTGATGGCGATCATATGGGCAACACGCGCGCCGGGGTCAGAACTCGAGCCCGACGCTGCTGCGACCGCACCCTCGCGCCCTGCCGCCTGAACTCACCCGCCATTGGCTGAAGCCTGCACGCCTTTTGTGCATCCGCGGCCGGCGATTCTGGGCGAGGCCGTCTCCCTAAGTCTCTGAACGGTAGGTCCGATCGCGAGAGCAGGTGCGATGGCACACCGGTTGCATATCACTCTGTCTGAGCCGCGAAGCCTTCGCGGTTCGCGATCTTCCCGCAGACAGAGGTTGGTTCCATGTCTCTTTCACGACGCTCGATGTTGCGGGCCACGGGTGCCATGGTCGGCGCCGCCGCCCTCGGCGCGCCATTCGTGGCGCGTGCTGCCGATGAAACCGTCAAGATCGGAATCCTGCATTCGCTCTCGGGCACCATGGCGATCAGCGAAACGACGCTGAAAGACGTCATGCTGATGCTCATCGACGAGCAGAACCAGAAGGGCGGCGTGCTCGGCAAGAAGCTCGAGGCCGTGGTGGTGGATCCGGCTTCCAACTGGCCGCTGTTCGCCGAGAAGGCGCGCGAGCTGATCTCCAAGGACGGCTGCGTCGCCACTTTCGGATGCTGGACGTCCGTGTCGCGCAAATCCGTCCTGCCGGTTTTCCAGGAGCTCGACTCGATCCTGTTCTATCCGGTGCAATACGAGGGCGAGGAATGCCAGCGCAACGTGTTCTACACGGGCGCGGCACCGAACCAGCAGGCCATTCCGGCCGTCGATTACCTGATGAGCCCCGATGGCGGCTCGGTGAAGCGGTGGGTGCTGGCCGGCACGGACTACGTCTATCCGCGCACCACCAACAAGATCCTCGAGGCTTATCTCAAGCTCAAGGGCGTTTCGCCCGACGACATCATGATCAACTACACGCCGTTCGGCCATTCGGACTGGCAGACGATCGTTTCCGACATCAAGAAGTTCGGCTCTGCCGGCAAGAAAACCGCGGTGGTATCGACCATCAACGGCGACGCCAATGTGCCGTTCTACAAGGAACTCGGCAACCAGGGCCTGAAGGCGACCGACATTCCGGTCGTGGCTTTCTCGGTCGGCGAGGAAGAGCTGGCCGGCATGGATACCAAGCCGCTGGTCGGCCATCTCACGGCCTGGAACTACTTCGAGTCGATCGACACGCCCGAAAACAAGGCGTTCATCGAGAAATGGAAGGCCTTCACCAAGAACCCGAAGCGCACCACCAACGACCCGATGGAAGCCCATGTGATCGGCTTCAGCGCCTGGGTGAAGGCGGTCGAGAAAGCCGCAACCTTCAAGGCCGATCCGGTGATCGACGCCCTGATCGGCGTATCGGTGCCGAACCTCTCGGGCGGCTTTTCGACCGTGATGCCCAACCACCACATCACCAAGCCGGTCTATATCGGCGAGATCCAGGCTGACGGGCAGATGAGCACGGTCTGGCAAACGCCCGGCCTCGTGGTGGCCCAGGAATGGTCCCCCTATCTCGAAGGCTCCAAGGATCTGATCGGGGATTGGCGCAGCCCGATGAGCTGCGGTAATTTCAACGTGAAGAGCGGCAAGTGCGGGGCGGCCTGAGCGCGCTTGGCACTCGCTTTCGGCCTGCGGACCCTCATCCTGAGCGAAGCCGGCTCGAGGCTCACGCGTGCAGAGCGCGCGCGAGGAGCTGGCGGAGAGTTGTCGAAGGACGAGGGTCGCAGCCGCCGCGCGAACTCTCCCGCTCCCCACCCTTCGACACGCTCAGGATGAGGGGCTTGGGGTCGGGAAAGGCCGCCGATTGGGCCGCTTCGCCATATTGCTGCTTCAACGCCTCTCGACCCTCATCCTGAGCCTGTCGAAGGATGGGGGGCGTGGGTTGCGAAACCGCCTGATGCGATTGGCCGCGCCGGCGCTGGTTGCCGCCGCGGTGTTGGTCGCAGCACCCGGGCTGGCTCGTGCCGACCCGGCCGACGACGCGCTGGCCCATTTCGCGGCCGACAAGTTTCCCGAGACCGAGAAGGGCATCGATGCCCTTCCGGCCAGCGGGATCGCGACCGCGCCCGCGATCCTGGCGGCTCTGGGCGAGCAGCCGATTGCTGTTCGATCCGGCGACCCGAAAACTGTTCTACGCCGATCCGGCGGGCACGCTCTTTGACGCCAGGACGGGCGCGAAGGCGGCAGGCGTCGGCGCTTCGGCGCTGAAGAAGGTCCGGCTCAACAACGCGATCCGCAGCAAGCTCGAAGGTATCCAGGGCTCGCTGGAACTCCTCTCGCCCGAGCCCGCCAAGCGCCTCGGCGCCGCGCAGGCGACCTTCCGGTCGCATGATACCAAGGCGCTCGCGGGCCTCGACGCCGCGATCGGGAAGGAGACTGATCCCGGCGTGAAGCAGGCGTTGCTGGAAGCCCGGGCCGCCGTCATGGCCGCCGGCGGCACCGCATCCGAGTCCGAGCGCCTCGACGCCATCGCGGTGCTCAAGGGCCGCGCCGACGGCGACGCGCTCGGCCTTCTCGACGGTCTCGCCTCCGCGCCGGACGCCTCTCCACCGGTGGTCAAGGCCGCCCAAGCGGCCGGCGCCGCGATCAAGACCCGCCTGATGCTGTGGCAGGCTGCCCAGAACGTCTGGTACGGGCTTTCGCTCGGCTCGGTGCTGCTGCTCGCCGCCATAGGCCTCGCCATCACGTTCGGCGTGATGGGCATCATCAACATGGCGCATGGCGAGATGGTGATGCTCGGCGCCTATACGACCTTCGTGGTGCAAGAGGTCATCCGGACCTACCGGCCGGAACTGTTCGACGCTTCGCTCTTCATCGCGGTGCCGCTTGCCTTCCTGGTCTCCGGCCTTGTCGGCATCGTGATCGAGCGCGGCATCATCCGGCATCTCTATGGGCGGCCGCTCGAGACGTTGCTGGCCACCTGGGGCATCTCGCTGGTGCTGCAGCAACTGGTGCGCACCATTTTCGGGGCCGACAACCGCGCCGTCGGGGCGCCTTCCTTCATGTCGGGCGCGTTCACGCTCGGCGGGATCGAGATCACCTCCGGCCGCATGTGGATCATCGTCTTCACGGTCGCGGTCTTCATCGCCCTGCAATTCGTGCTGCGCGCCACGCCGTTCGGCCTGCGGATGCGGGCCGTGACGCAGAACCGCCGCATGGCAGCCGCCATGGGGATCTCGACCGGGCGGATCGATGCGCTGGCGTTCGGGCTCGGGTCCGGCATCGCCGGGGTCGCCGGGGTGGCGCTCAGCCAGATCGACAACGTGTCGCCGAACCTCGGGCAGAGCTACATCATCGACAGTTTCATGGTGGTGGTGTTCGGCGGCGTCGGCAATCTCTGGGGCACGCTGGTCGCGGCCCTGGGCCTCGGCATCGCCAACAAGTTCCTCGAGCCGCTGGCCGGGGCGGTACTGGCCAAGATCGCCATCCTGGTCTTCATCGTGCTGTTCATCCAGAAGCGTCCGCGAGGGCTGTTCGCCCTCAAGGGCCGCGCCGTGGAGGCCTGAGATGCTGGGCCACCCGAACCTCGACAGGCGGGGCCTCGTGTTCCTCGCGCTGGTGATCGGGGCCGCGGTCGTGGTCCCGGTCCTGGCGCTCGCGGTACCGGCCGGATCGCCCCTGCACGTGTCGCCCTACGTTCTCACCCTGGTCGGCAAATACCTCTGCTACGCGCTCCTGGCCTTGGCGCTCGATCTCGTCTGGGGCTATTGCGGCATTCTCTCGCTCGGCCACGGCGCGTTTTTCGCGCTCGGCGGCTACGCGATGGGCATGTACCTGATGCGTCAGATCGGCGCCCGTGGCGTTTATGCCAACCCCGACCTGCCCGACTTCATGGTGTTCCTGAACTGGCATTCGCTGCCCGCGACTTGGTGGGGCTTTGCGTCCTTTCCCTATGCGATGGCCATGGTGCTGCTGGTGCCTGGAGTGCTGGCCTGCGCGTTTGGCTATTTCGCGTTCCGCTCGCGCGTGACCGGGGTTTATCTCTCGATCATCACCCAGGCTCTGACCTATGCGCTGCTGCTGGCCTTCTTCCGCAACGACATGGGATTTGGCGGCAACAACGGCCTCACCGATTTCAAGGACATCCTGGGCTTCAATATCCAGTCGGACGAAATGCGGGCCACGCTGTTCTCGCTCTCGGCTTTGGCGCTGGCCGCCGGATACCTTGTCGCCGCGGCGGTGGTGAATTCCAAGTTCGGCAAGGTGATCATCGCCATCCGGGATGCCGAAAGCCGCACGCGGTTCCTGGGCTACCGGGTCGAGCGCTACAAGACGGTCGTGTTCACGCTCTCGGCCATGATGGCGGGCGTGGCCGGCGCGCTCTACGTGCCGCAGGTCGGCATCATCAATCCGGGGGAATTCGCGCCCTCGAATTCGATCGAAGCGGTGATCTGGGTCGCGGTCGGCGGGCGCGGCACGCTGGTCGGGGCGGCGCTGGGGGCCGTGCTGGTCAATTGGGGCAAGACCTTCTTTACCGGCGCGCTGCCGGAATATTGGCTGTTCGCGCTCGGCGCCCTGTTCGTGCTGGTCACCCTGTTCCTGCCCAAGGGCATCCTGGGCCTGATCGACCGCGTGACGGCGCGGCGCGTTCCCCAGCCCCCGGCCGAGCGCCCCTTGGCGCCCGAGGAGCGCCCCTTGGCGCCAAAAGAACAGCTTCCCACCGTCGCGGGGCAGGCCTGATGAACGCCCCGGTTCTCACCCAATCGCTGCTCTACCTCGACGACGTGAAGGTCTCGTTCGACGGCTACAAGGCGCTGCGCGGCCTATCGCTGGTGCTCGAGCCCGGCGAGATGCGGGCCATCATCGGGCCGAACGGCGCCGGCAAGACCACCATGATGGACGTCATCACCGGAAAGACCCGGCCCGACGAAGGCCAGGTGTTCTTCGGCGGCACGGTGGACCTGACCAAACTCGACGAGGCCTCCATCGCCGAACTCGGGATCGGGCGAAAGTTCCAGAAGCCCACCGTGTTCGAGCAGCACAGTGTCGAGGACAACATCCTGCTGGCCCTGAAGGCGCCCCGCGGTGCATTTGCGGCGCTGTTCGGCAGGCCGGCCGCCGACCAGCAGGAGCGGATCGAGGCGATCTTGCGGACCATCCGCATGGAAGACCAAAGGGCTCGGCGCGCCGCCGACCTGTCGCACGGCCAGAAGCAATGGCTCGAGATCGGCATGCTGCTGGCCCAGGACCCTAAGCTGCTGCTGGTCGACGAGCCGGTCGCCGGCATGACCGATGCCGAAACCGCCGTCACGGCCGAACTGCTGCGCGACATCGCAAAAACCCATTCGGTGGTGGTGGTGGAGCACGACATGGCTTTCGTGCGCGACCTCGGCGTCAAGGTGACGGTGCTGCACGAGGGCGCCGTGCTGGCCGAAGGGCCTCTCGACCAGGTCTCGGCCGATCCGCGGGTAATCGAGGTTTACCTTGGGCGTTAAGGTCACCTGGACCCCTCATCCGGTCCTTCGGACCACCTTCTCCCGCAAGGGGAGAAGGGCGAAGCCGATGTCGACATGGGCCTTCCTTCTCCCCTTGCGGGAGAAGGTGCCCGAACAGAGTGAGGGCGGATGAGGGGTGAGCCATGCTGAACGTCGAATCCATCGACCTTTATTACGGTGCCGCCCAGGCGCTGCGGGGCGTGTCGGTCGCGGCAACGCCCGGCCAAGTCACCTGTGTTCTGGGCCGCAACGGCGTCGGCAAATCCTCGCTGCTCCGCGCCATCGTGGGCCAGCAGCCGATCCGCGGTGGCCGCATTGCCTTCGACGGGCAGGACATATCGCGGCTGCCGACGCACGTGCGGGCGCGGCGTGGCATCGGCTACGTGCCGCAGGGCCGGGAGATCTTTCCACTGCTGACCGTGCGGGAAAACCTGCTCACCGGCTTTGCGCCGCTGGCCCGCGCGCTGCAGTCCATACCCGAGGAGATCTTCGAGCTGTTTCCGGTGCTGAAAACCATGATGGGCCGGCGCGGCGGCGATCTCTCGGGCGGCCAGCAGCAGCAACTCGCCATCGCTCGGGCGCTCGTCACCCGGCCGAAGCTGCTGGTGCTCGACGAGCCTACCGAGGGCATCCAGCCGTCGATCATCAAGGATATCGGCCGGGCGATCGATTACCTGCGCCAGAAAGGCGACATGGCGATCCTGCTGGTCGAGCAATATTTCGATTTCGCGCGCGACCTCGCCGACAGCTTCGTCGTGATGGAACGCGGCGCCGTGGTCATCGCCGGCGCCAAGGCCGACATGGTTGAGCACGAGGTGCGGGCCAGATTGTCGGTATGATGACCGGCTCCGATCGGAACCCCGCGCCTTATGCCACGAGGTCGACTTCGGCCGCGGCGGCGAGCCTGGTCAACTGGTGCTCGGTCACGACCCGCTGGTAGGGCTCGCCGATGCTCTTGATCCGATATTGGAGTTCGACTCCGACCGGCGGCATCTGTGACATGACCGTATACGTGATGGCCTTCTTGGCTGGACCACCCGGCTGCCAATTCAGCGTGAC
The DNA here is from genome assembly GCA_963851175.1 of uncultured Alphaproteobacteria bacterium. Classification (GTDB taxonomy): domain Bacteria; phylum Pseudomonadota; class Alphaproteobacteria; order Rhizobiales; family Beijerinckiaceae; genus Lichenihabitans. Next base: position 473,300 of record CAWKNU010000002.1, read on the forward strand.
GAACTCACCTATAGAGAATTGATGACTGGCCATGTTTCTTCCTTGTATTTGTTGCGCGGACGGCGCCGCGAAAGCTGGGCTAACGCTCAAGACGGGACGGCAGGGCTCGGCTGCCGCTCGACCTCCGTACCCATCAACATCGTCACTTCGCGGATGATCTCGACCGTCGATGGCACGACCATGCGCTTTCCGAAACGACGTGCTTGCACCATGATCGGAACACCTCTGCCCGCCGAGGCGCCGGCGAACTCCATAGCACGCTGAACCAGAGAGTTCGGCGTCGAATGACTGCCAGCGATTTCGGATTAACCTAAGTCCAGCACAATGTTACTTGGCGCGGCAAATTACAAGAAAATAACTGCGGGGAGCTTGTCGCCGCTCGATTATGCGGCAACTTCAGCTTTACAAGCCCCGGCGGCGCCCGGCTCGCGTCTCCCCGTGGCTCTTCCGTGCCGATGAGCACCGCGGCCGGCTATCGATTGGAGTTGCCTCAGAAGCCTGATCAGGCGCTTGTCCCGGCGTTCGTCCGGGCCCGGGGCGGCATTCGCGTCGTGTTGGGTACGCGCCAGGGTCGCACCGTCGCGCTGGAACGGGCCGAGAGCGCCGGCTACCGGGTGCGCTTTCCGCGCCACCATGGCGCCGCCTCACCGGACAGTTGCGAGGCCGTTCTGATCAATACGGGTGGCGGAATGGCCGGCGGCGACCGGCTCCGTGCCGAATTTTTGCTCGGTGCCGAAGCTTCCGCCGTCGTGACCACCCAGTCGGCCGAAAAAATCTACCGTTCGCAAGGCCCAGAGGCCGAGATCGAGGTCGCGTTGCGGCTCGGGCCCGGCAGCCGCCTCGACTGGCTGCCCCAGGAAACGATCCTGTTCTCGGGCAGCCGCTGGCGGCGCAGCCTCTCGGCCGACATCGCTCCGGATGCGGCCCTCACGCTGCTTGAAAGCACAATGTTCGGCCGCACCGCGCGAGGCGAGGTGGTCGACACCGGCTCCGTGCATGATCGTTGGCGGATTCGCCGCGACGGGCGCCTCGTCTTTGCCGAAAATGTCCGGCTTGCCGATCATCCGGCGCGGCATCTTCTCGCGAAGGCGTCAGGCAGTGGCGCTCGGGCGCTGGCCACGATATTGCATGTTGCATCCGACGCCGAAGCGCGGATCGACGAGGTTAGGGGCATACTGGCCGACGCGACTTCCGAGTGCGGCGCGAGCGCCTGGAATGGCATGATCCTGGTTCGGTTCGTTGCGGACAATGCACAGGAACTGCGCTCCGACCTCGTCCGGTTCATGGAAACCTTCCGCGGCGCCCCCATGCCGCGCTCCTGGTGATCTCAGGGAAACGCCATGCAGCTTACGCCTCACGAGAAAGACAAGCTCCTCGTCGCGATGGCGGCGATCGTGGCGCGCCGACGGCTCGAGCGCGGCGTGAAGCTCAACTTCCCGGAAGCGGTGGCGCTGATCACGGACTTCATTGTCGAGGGCGCGCGCGACGGTCGCTCGGTGGCCGATCTGATGGAGGCGGGCGCCCATGTGCTCAAGCCCGATCAGGTCATGGACGGCATCGCGGCCATGATCCACGACGTGCAGGTCGAGGCGACCTTCCCGGACGGCACCAAGCTGGTCACGGTGCACGAGCCGATCCGCGGCGCCGAGCGCGCGCTGGTCCCGGGCGAGGTCATGGCAGCCGCCGGGGAGCTGGTGCTCAACGAGGGCCGCGACACGCTGACCCTCGAGGTCGCCAATACGGGGGATCGGCCAATCCAGGTCGGTTCGCACTACCATTTCTTCGAGACCAACCCCGGCCTCACCTTCGATCGCGACAAGGCACGCGGCATGCGGCTCGACATTCCGGCCGGCACCGCGGTGCGGTTCGAGCCGGGCCAGACCCGCACGGTCAATCTCGTGGCCTTCGCGGGCGACCGGAAGGTGTTTGGGTTCCGGCAGGCCGTCATGGGAGCGCTCTGATGGCACGTCGCATTTCCCGCGCCGCCTATGCGGACATGTTCGGTCCCACCACCGGCGACCGCATGCGCCTCGCCGATACCGAGCTCGTGCTCGAAGTCGAGAAGGATTTCACGCTCTACGGCGACGAGGTGAAGTTCGGCGGCGGCAAGGTGATCCGCGACGGCATGGGCCAGAGCCAAGCCACCAATGCCTCGGGCGCGGTCGACACCGTTATCACGAACGCGGTGGTTCTGGACCATTGGGGGATCGTGAAAGCCGACGTCGGCCTGAAGGACGGGCGCATCGCGGCGATCGGCAAGGCCGGCAATCCGGACATCCAGCCTGGCGTCACGATCGTGATCGGCCCCGGCACGGAAGTGATCGCCGGCGAGGGCAAGATCCTCACGGCCGGCGGCTTCGACTCGCACATCCATTTCATCTGCCCGCAGCAGATCGACGATGCGTTGATGTCGGGCGTCACGACCCTGCTCGGCGGCGGCACCGGCCCGGCCACGGGCACCAATGCCACCACCTGCACGCCGGGCCCCTGGCACCTGCACCGCATGATCCAGGCAGCCGATGCCTTCCCGATCAACATCGGTTTTGCCGGCAAGGGCAATGCCGCCCTGCCCGGCGCCCTTGTCGAGCAGGTCGAGGCCGGCGCCTGCGCGCTGAAGCTGCACGAGGACTGGGGCACCACCCCGGCCGCCATCGACTGCTGCCTGGCGGTAGCCGACGACCATGACGTCCAGGTCATGATCCACACCGATACGCTGAACGAATCCGGCTTCGTCGAGGACACGATCGCGGCTTTCAAGGGCCGCACCATCCATGCCTTTCACACCGAGGGGGCCGGCGGCGGGCACGCACCCGACATCATCAAGGTCGCGGGCCTGCCCAACGTGCTGCCCTCCTCGACCAATCCGACCCGGCCCTTCACGGTCAACACGCTCGACGAACATCTCGACATGCTGATGGTGTGCCATCACCTCGACCCGTCGATCGCCGAGGACCTGGCCTTCGCCGAAAGCCGCATTCGCAAGGAGACGATCGCGGCCGAGGACATCCTGCACGACATCGGGGCGCTCTCGATGATGTCGTCGGACAGCCAGGCCATGGGACGCATCGGTGAGGTGGTGCTGCGCACCTGGCAGACCGCGCACAAGATGAAGGTGCAGCGCGGGCCGCTGAAGGGCGAAGGCAACAACGACAACCTTCGCATCAAGCGCTACGTCGCCAAATACACCATCAACCCGGCCATCGCGCATGGCGTGTCCAAGCATATCGGCTCGATCGAGCCGGGCAAGCTGGCCGATCTGGTGCTGTGGTCGCCCGCCTTCTTCGGCGTGAAGCCTGATCTCATCATCAAGGGCGGCATGATCGTGGCAGCCGCGATGGGCGACCCGAACGCCTCCATCCCGACCCCTCAGCCCGTCCATTACCGGCCGATGTTCGGCGCCTTCGGCAAGGCCCGGACCGCCACGAGCGTGACCTTCGTGTCGAAGGTCGCGGTCGAGAACGGCCTGCGGGACAAGCTCGGCCTCGCAAAGGATCTCGTGCCCGTCGAAAACACCCGCGGCGGCATCGGCAAGGCAGCGATGGTCCACAACGGGGCGATGCCCGCTATAGAGGTCGACCCCGAGACCTATGCGGTGACGGCCGATGGCGAGCTTCTGGTTTGCGAGCCCGCAAAGGTGCTGCCGCTGGCGCAGCGCTACTTCCTGTTCTGACCAGCCATGCAGCGTGCCACCTCGATCCTCCGCAGGGCTGCCGTGAAACCCGAGCGCGTCACCGACAGCGTCACGCTCGACCACGAGCGGCGCCATTGCCGGCGTGCCGCATTGACGAGCGATGGCGGCCTGCGGTTCCTGCTCGATCTCGAGAGGGCGTCCGTGCTGGACGACGGCGATGCGCTCGTGCTCGAGGACGGCGGGATCATCCAGGTCAAGGCCGCCCCGCAGGCTCTGCTCGAGATAAGGGCCGAGACCCCGGCCCGCCTGTTGCGCATCGCCTGGCACATCGGCAATCGGCACACTTCCGCAGAGATCACGCCCGAGGCGATCTATATCGAGGAGGACCACGTGCTGGCCGAGATGGTCCGGGCGCACGGGTGCGCGGTGCGCGCCCTGCTGCGGCCGTTCCGGCCCGAACGCGGCGCCTATGACCATGGCGGCCACGGGCACGGTCATGTGGCGCATGGGAACGCGGATCAAGCATGAGCACTGGCGGAGTCGACCTGCCGCTGGCGATCTGGATGTCGCCGATGTTTCCCGTTGGAGCTTTCGCCTATTCGCAGGGCCTCGAATGGGCCTTCGAGGCCGGTGACCTACCGGATGCCGCCGCCCTGCAGGATTGGCTCGACACCCTGCTCAGGCGCGGCGCGCCGCGCAACGATGCCATTCTGCTGGCCCAGGCCTATCGGGCCGCCGCGGCCCGCGATGAGGCGACACTGGCCGAGACAGGCGAGCTTGCCCTGGCCCTGGCGAACAGCCGCGAGCGCCACCTCGAAACAACGACGCAGGGCGGTGCCTTTCTTCTGGCGATTATAAAGTCCTGGCCGTGCGCGGCGCTCGACCTGCTTGACCGATGCTCAGGGACCGAAATCGCCTATCCGGTCGCGGTCGGGGTGGCGGCGGCCGGCCATGGCCTTGCGCTCCTGGCGACGCTGGAAATGACGCTTCTCGGCAGCCTGTCGAACCTAGTCTCGGCCGCTCTGCGGCTCGGTGCCATCGGGCAGACTGATGGCCAAAAAATCCTCGCGGCCCTGCTGCCCGCCGTCATGGCGGTGGCGCAGGACTGCGCGCAGGCGACGCTGGACGATCTCGGCAGTTCGGCTTTTCGGGCAGACCTTGCCTCGCTCCGCCATGAAACCCAATACACGCGCCTGTTCCGGAGCTAACACGGTCCGTCGGCGGCGCAACCCGCTCCTCCCCGCGAAAGCGGGGAGCCAAGCCAGGAAAGGTCAGGCACCGGTGTGGCCGAGCTTCGGTCGCCGTCTCGCCCAGGATTCCCGCTTGCGCGGGAATGAGCGGAAGGCCAAAGGCTGCCATCGATGTGGCAAATGCTGATTGAACTCAGACTGGCAGGAAGATAGCTCGTGACCATGTCCAAAAGTCTCTCGCCGCACGGTCCCTTGCGGGTCGGCATCGGCGGCCCGGTCGGCTCCGGCAAGACCGCCCTGATGGAAGCCCTGTGCAAGACCATGGCCGGCCGCTATGGGCTCTGCGCCATCACCAACGACATCTACACCAAAGAAGACGCCGAGATGCTGACCCGGGCAGGCGCGCTTCCCGCCGAGCGGATCATGGGGGTCGAGACCGGCGGCTGCCCGCACACCGCCATCCGGGAGGATTGCTCGATGAATCTTGCGGCCGTCGACACGATGTCGCGGCGCTTCCCCGACCTCGACCTGATTTTGCTTGAGTCGGGCGGCGACAATCTCGCGGCGACATTTTCCCCGGAACTTGCCGACCTTACGATCTACGTCATCGATGTGTCGGGCGGCGAAAAGATCCCGCGCAAGGGTGGCCCGGGGATAACCCGCTCGGACCTCCTGGTGGTGAACAAGATCGACCTCGCGCCCTATGTGGGGGCCGATCTCGGCGTGATGGACCGCGATGCCAAGCGGATGCGCGGCGAACGGCCGTTCGTGTTCACCAACATGAAGGTCGGCGAGGGCCTGGACACCATCGTGCGCTTCATCGAGGAGCGCGGCGGGCTGGCGGCCTAAAGGGCTGGCCTCGCCCAATCAGATTCCCGGCGTACATGCGTCCGTGATTGAACAGGCCGTTGGGGTCGAAGCTCGTCTTCACGCGGGCCGTGATGGCGTGCAGAGCCGGCGCCAGGGGCTCGAAGACCTCCGCCTGCCGGCGCACCTCCGCCGGCGCCCGCACCAGGGTCGCATGGCCGCCGTGCGGCGCCAGCGCGGCCCGGATGGCGGCAGCGCCCGCATCGTCGGCGGGTGCGCTCGCCGCCCAGATCAGTCCGCCGCCCCAATCGTAAACGTGGTCGAGGATCGCGGGCCCCATGCGGGCCACCACCTCGGGCCCACGTGTCGGCGGTACGGAGACCCGCCAGATGATCCGGTCCGGATCGGCCGCAAAACTTCGGGCATCCCGGATATCGGCCCAGATCCTTGCTGCGGCTTCGCGGTCGAGCCGCTCGGGGGCTCCGTAGTCGGCGAGCAGCGCCGCCACACGCGGCACACGGCTTTCGATCGAATGCTCGAAACCTTCGAGGCGCAGCAGTGTCTGCGCGGCGCCTCGCCCCGGGCCGGCCGGAATGTGAGCGGCGCCAGACACTTCGAAGGGCGAACCGATAGCCCGGGTGAGCGCCGCGACCGCGGCCGCATCGTCGAGCCCGGACCAGAGCAGCGTCGCGCTGGCTTCGGGCCTCGGGAGCACCTTGAAGATCACCTCGGTGAGAAAGCCTAGGGTGCCGTGCGCCCCGCACTCGAGCTTCACGATGTCGAGCCCGGTGACATTCTTCATCACCCGGCCGCCGGACTTGACCATCTCGCCGCGCCCATTAACCAGGCGCACCCCGATGAGGTGGTCGCGGGCGGCCCCGACCGCGATGCGGCGCGGCCCGGACGCATTGGTGGCCACGAGCCCGCCTACGGTAGGCTCGCCGGTGATGGCTCCGCCCCCGACGGCGCCGTAGAGCGCGCGATGGTCCATGGGCTCGAAGGGCAGCATCTGGCCATGCGCGGCGAGCGCCGCCTCGAGTACCCGTACCGGCGTGCCGGCCCGGGCCCCGATGACAAGTTCGGCCGGCTCCTGGAGAGTTATGCCGTTCAGGCGCCGCGAGGACAGGACGGCCTCGGCGTCCACCGGGCGGCCCAGGTCCGCCCGCGTGCCCCCACCCTCGATGCGCAGAGCGTGGCGCGCCGAGCGGGCCTGCAGCACCATTGCGGCGGCTTCGGCCTCATCGGCCGGGGTCAGGTTCAGCATGGCGGATGGATCACGCGGCCACCCGGCCTTCGAGCGGGAACACTTTTGCGGGATTGAGCAGCCAATCCTTGTCGAAGGCGGCCCGCAACCGCATCTGCTGTTCGAGGTCCGCGGCGTCGAACTGGCAGGTCATCAGGTCGCGCTTCTCGATGCCGACCCCATGCTCGCCCGTAAGGCAGCCGCCGACCTCCACGCAGAGCTTGAGGATGTCGTTGCCGGCCTCCTCGGCCTTCTCCTGCTCCACCGGATCGTTGATGTTGTAGAGGATCAACGGATGCAGGTTGCCGTCGCCGGCGTGGAACACATTGGCGGCGCGCAGACCGTAATGCTGCGTGATCTCGCCGATGCGCCGCAGCACTTCGGGCAAGCGTCCCGTGGGGATGGTGCCATCCATGCAGATGTAGTCGGCAATCCGCCCGGTCGCCCCGAAAGCCGATTTGCGGCCCTTCCAGATGGCGGCCGTTTCGGTGGCGGAGCGGCTCTCCTTGATGGTCTGCACGCCGTGCTGGCGCGCGATCGCGATGATGCGCTGGAGTTGGGCGGCCATCTCGTCGGTCGAACCCTCGACCTCGATGATCAGCATGGCCCCGGCGTCGCGCGGATAGCCGGCATGGGCGAAGTCCTCGCAGATCTCGATCGCCAGCTTGTCCATATATTCCATGGCGACCGGGATGATGCCGGCCCCGATGATGGCCGCCACCGTGGCGCCGGCGCCTTCGGGCGTCGCAAAGCCGAACAGCACCGGCTGCGCGCCCTCGGCGGCGCGAAGGATGCGCACCGTCGCCTCGGTGACGATGCCGAGCTGGCCTTCCGAGCCGATCACGATGCCGAGAAGGTCGAGGCCGCCGCTATCGAGATGCTGCCCGCCGAGGTCCACCACCGTGCCGTCGACCAGCACCATGCGGACGCCGAGGACGTTGTTGGTCGTGACGCCGTATTTGAGGCAATGGGCGCCGCCGGAATTCATCGCGATATTGCCCGCGATGGTGCAGGCGAGCTGCGAAGAGGGGTCGGGCGCGTAGAAGAAGCTCTCGTAGGAGACCGCCCCCGTGATGGCCAGGTTGGTGACGCCGGCCTCCACCCGCGCGGTGCGGTTGGCATAGTCGATGTCGAGGATGCGGTTCATCTTGGACGTGCCGAGCATTACCGCGTCGGGCTGCGCGATGGCGCCCCCGCAGAGCGAGGTGCCGGCCCCACGCGGCACGACCTTGATGCGCTCCTGGTGCAGGTAGCGCATAACCGCGCTCACCTCCTCGGTGGTGCGCGGCAGCACCACGGCGAGCGGCAGCTGGCGATAGGCCGTGAGCCCGTCGGTCTCGAAGGCACGCCGCTCGTCCACGGTGGTGATGAGGCACTCGAAGGGCAGCAGGGCCGCGAGGCCGGCCAGGATCTCGGGCCGGCGGGCCAGAACGGCAGGATCGGGGGTGGGAAAGGCGATGGCGGTCATAGGAGACCCGGGCGTTCGGAGCAACGAACCGGGACACTACCGCGAAGCCCGCAGGCGGGGAAGCGGAACGGTGCCGAGCCCGCGGCAGGCGCCCTATTCCGCGTCATTCTCGCCCTTGGGTATCGCATGCCGTTCGATCATCGCCGCAGCGATCTTGGACGACGTGGGCCAGTGCCCCCGCCTGCGCGGCCGATGCATCTCGTATCTGTCGAGTTGACGTGGATCGGGTTGTGTCGGACTGCCACCTTGCAGGAACAAGGTCCCTGCGAGCTCGCTCGGCATGACCGCCACGAAGCTTTCCGCGAGGTCGCGCGCCGTGCGAAGCTTGCGCGAGATGACGGCCGCATCGATCGATCTCTCGGAAGCGAGTGCACTGTAATCCGCCTGGGAGTAGCGCGAGGCCCGTGAGAGTTCAGCCAAAAGCCCCTCCGGCGTGAACCCGGGCGCGGTCTCGACCGCTGCCCAGACGATGGCGCCAAGCGGCAAGAATTTTTCGTCGATCGTGACGAGATCGACGATGTCACGAGGCTCTCGCCGTCCCACGGCAGCCAAGAGTTTGTTCACTGCAAGATCTGCGATGTGAAGCACGTAGCCGAAGTCCACGTCGCGCATTGCGGGGAAGAACCGGTAATCGCTATCCGTGACCCAGTCGAGCCTGGTCCGTTCCGCCCCTCGTCGAACGATCGCGGTGTGCAGGACCGGCATGCGCCGCTCCCATTCGATATCGAACCCCGCATCGGAAAGTGCTTGCGCGTCGCCCTCGGCGGCAATAGCCACGCGCTCGGCCCGATCGTGAAAGATGTCGATGTCGCTTGAATAGCGTGGCCCTTGGCGGTTGATCGGAACGCCTCCGGCGACAAAGCTCTCGGGATCGCGTCTCTCGGCGAGAACCCGCAAGACCCGGCTCTGAAAGCTAGAGATCGGCACGGCAGGCCCGTTCGATCGTCTCCGCGAGACGCCGCGATGCCATGTTGCCCTCGGTGCGCAATTGGCGCGTGATGGCCAGCGCCTCCTCTGGGGTCGGTCGGTCGATCTCTCGCAAATTCCACAGCGCCAGGGCGCCAAAGTCCCGGAACGCTTGGTGGTACAGTCGCGCGATTTCGTTCGAGGCTTGGCGGATCACGTCTGGCCTTTCCTGCATTCGCGCCTCGACATTTTCGCACATAGGAATCTGCGATCGCGAACGAGCTAGAGTCTATTCTACTGCAACGACCGCAAATCGAAACAGCGGCCGGGCGATAGGGGTACAGCCCCTGGACACTCACTCGACATGCTTGCCCGTGAAGGTCCCGGTGGCCTGGCCCAGCGGCATCAGTTCGATCCGGTTGACGTTCACGTTCTCGGGCAGCGCGTGACAGCCGAAGATCGCCTCGGCGATATCCGCCGGCTCCATCGGGTCATACACCCATTGCGATTCGTCCACCGACTTCACGGCCCCCTTGGTGCGGACCAGATTGAACTCGGTGCGCACCGAGCCCGGCTCCACCAGCGTGACACGGATGCGCCGTCCCTGCAGATCGCGCCGCAGCCCGCGCGAGAAGGTGATCACGAAGCTCTTGGTGCCGCCATAGACCGTGCTGCCGAGCGGATAGGCGCCGGCGATCGAGCCCAGGTTGAAGATGTGGCCCCGGTTGCGCGCGACCATTCCCGGCAGGACCGCATGCGTGACGTAAAGCAGCCCCTTGATATTGGTGTCGATCATGCGGTCCCAATCGTCCGGGTCGGAGCCGGGCATCTCGGTCGGCCCAAGCCCCAGACCGGCGTTGTTGACCAGCACGTCGATGCCACGAAAGCGCTCCGGCAGGGACGCGACCGCAGCCTCGACAGCGGAGCGCTGGGTCACATCGAGCGGCACGACGTGGCAGTCGCTCCCGAGCTCCTGCTTCAGTTCCGAAAGCCGTTCGGCCCGGCGCCCCGCCGCCACGACCCAAAACCCCGCGTGGGCGAAGCGGCGCGCCACCGCGGCGCCGATCCCGGAGCTCGCGCCCGTGACGAGAATTGTTCTGCTGCCCTCTTGCATGTTCACCCCATATTTGGCGCGGCGCGCCAGAGCACCTTATCCGGTCATCAAATTGCCACCCGGGCTCTGCACCTCGGCTAGCGGGGCCGAGTCGTAATGGCCTGCACCGGAAGGACGAAGCCCGTGACCCTGCCGTTCGCGATACGACGTGGCGCATGCGTCCTGGGGGCCGGCCTGATCGGTCTCGCCGTGCCCGCGCAAGCCGCAGACCTGTTCGCCTCGCTGCCGGGCAATTGGACCGGCACCGGGTCCGTGGAGAAGCTCGACGGCACGTCCGAAGCTCTCAAGTGCCGGGCCAAATATTCGCTCGCCCCGAGCGGGACGGTAGTTCACCAGGAACTGCGCTGCGCGGCCGACAGCTATCGGCTGGCGCTGGTGACCGATCTCGTCAACGACAAAGGGGACCTCGCCGGCACCTGGACCGAAACCGACCGCCAGGCCGGCGGATCGGTGTCGGGCAAGATCGAGGGCGACGTGATCACCACCCGGATCAAGGGCAACACTTTCGACGCCAATGTGACCATCACGACACAGGGCAACCGGCAAACCATCGCGCTTCTGTCGAACAACGGGTCCTATGCCAAGGCCGTGAACATCGCGCTCAAGGCCGATTGAGCCTCGCGCGTCCGCCCGGCTCTCAGCCGAGCGGCCGGGTCGCCGCCTCGAGCCAGGCTCGGACGTCCGCATCGAGCAGCGGCCCCACCTTTTCCAGCACCTCGGCATGATAACGATCCAGCCAATCGATCTCCTCGACGGTCAACAGCGAAGGCTCGATCAGGCGCCGATCGATCGGCGCAAAGGTCAGGGTCTCGAAGCCGAGGCTCGGGCGCTCGCCGCCGGGCACGGTCCGGGACTCGACCAGGAGGAGGTTCTCGATCCTGATTCCCCATTGGCCGGCCCGGTAGTAACCCGGCTCGTTGGACAGGATCATGCCCTCGGCGAGCGGCACCGTGCCGAGCTTGCTGATGCGCTGCGGGCCTTCATGCACCGAAAGGTAGGAGCCCACGCCATGGCCGGTGCCGTGGTCGAAGTCGAGCCCGGCCTGCCAGAGGGCATGGCGCGCAAAGGGATCGAGCTGTGCGCCGGACGTTCCAACCGGAAACACCAGCCGGGCAATTGCGATATGGCCCTTCAGCACGAGCGTGAAGCAGCGGCGCATCTCGGCATCGGGTTCGCCGACGGCCAGGGTACGGGTGATGTCGGTCGTGCCGTCCTCGTATTGGCCGCCGCTGTCGACCAGGAAGATGCCGCGGCCGATCGGCAGGTTGGAGGCCTCCGTCACCCGGTAATGCGGAATGGCCGCATGCGGGCCGAAGCCCGCGATCGTCGGAAAGGATAGGTCCTTCAAGGCGCCGGTCTCGCGACGGAAGGTTTCGAGCGCCGCGACAGCGTCGATCTCGGTCAGGCGGCCGAGCGGCGCCTCGCGGTCGAACCAGGCGAGAAAGCGCGCGAAGGCCACGCCATCGCGCAGGTGCGCGGCCCTGGTCCCGGCCCGTTCGGCCTCGCTCTTGCTCGCCTTGAGCAGGGCGATCGGATCTGTTCCGACATCGGGCACCCCGCCGGCTTCGCGCAGAGTGTCTACCAGCTTGGCCGGCGCCGTGGCGGCATCGAAGCGCAGCTTGGCCCCGGAACCGCCGAACTCGCGGAGCACCGCCGGGATGGTGCCCGGATCGGCGATCTCGGCCGCCTTGGCGAGAACGTCGCGCGTGGAGTTCGAAAGCTTGCGCGCGTCGATGAACAGCGTCGGCCGGCCCTCGCGGGGCACCAGGGCATAGCTCAGCGGCAGGGGGGTGTAACTGACGTCCGAACCGCGGATGTTGAACAGCCAGGCCACCGCATGGGGATCGCTGACCATCAGGGCCTCGGCGGAGCCGAGGCTCTCGCTGCACCGCCTTGAGCTTGCCGTCGCGGTCCTGGCCGGCCCGTTCGTCGGGATGGAGCGCCACCTGGCCGGTCGGCGCGGCGGGCCGATCGGACCAGATCGCGTCGATCGGATTGGTGTCGAGCGGCACGAGCTTCCCGCCGACCAACTCGACCGCCCGCGCCAGCCGCTCGACTTGGCCCTGCGTGTGCAGCCAGGGATCGTAGCCCAGCGTCGCGCCGTGCGGCAGATGCTGGCCGATCCAGGTTTCCGGCGGGTTGTCGACCCAGGATTCGGGGGTGAACACAGCCGTGTCGACCTGCTCTCGCACCTGCACCGTGTAGCGCCCATCGACGAAGATCGCGGCCCGGTCGGCCAGCACCACCGCGGCACCGGCCGAGCCGGAAAAGCCGGTCAGCCACGCCAGGCGCTCCGCGCCTTTCGGCACGTATTCGTTCTGGTGTTCGTCGGCGCGCGGAACCACGAATCCGTCGATACCACGATGCCGCAGTTCGGCCCGCAGAGCCGCCACCCGGGCAGCCCCCTGGGTCGGGTCGGCGGTTTCCTCGAAGGTTTGCAGACGCGCTTCGAACATGGACGATCCTCGTGACGGCACAGGCCCAGAGCCAGCGATGTTCTGGGCTCATGCCTGGGTTTCGCTGCACCGCAATATGGCAATCTTGCGCTGCAAAATGCACCGGGACGCTTATATCATGGGCAACCCGGACCCGTGAGGCCGGGAATTCCACCCAAAAGAAGAAATGATGAAAACCGAATCCAAACTTGCGCATCTGCGCGACAGCATCCAGAAATTTCAGACCGTCGTCGGTTCGGCCCGCCGTGCTCTCGAAAGCAAGATCGACCGCTTGTCGGCCCGTCCGCTGCGCGACCTCGACGGCTGGTCCGACCAGGCGGAAGTCGCCTTCTACGAGGAATGCCTCGGGCGGCGAGCCTGAGTTGAGCGGTGGCTACGCGCTGCCCGGCGACGGTCGATCTACCGGCCGTTGTTCAGCATCAGCGTCGCCCAGCCCTCGAGGTTCATGCGACGCCGCAGCGAAAATCCTTGCGCCTGGTAGCTCGACAGGATGCCCGGCACGTCACCGGGCTGTAGGCCGGACAGGATCAGGTCGGCTCCCGCACTGGCCGACAGCGCGATCGATCTGGCCAGAGCCTTAAGGGGTCGGGCCAGGATATTGGCGAAGATCAGGTCGTAGGGCGCGCCATGCCGGAGCTCGGCATGGCCGAGGCCCGCGCCGAGCACCGGCCGCACGTAGGTCCCCAGACCATTCGCCTTGGCATTGGCGCGCGCGGCCTCGACCGCGAGCGGGTCCAGGTCGCCGCTCCGCACAGGCCGCCGCAGGGCTTTCGCGACCGCCATCGCCAGCACCCCCGTCCCGGTGCCAAGGTCGAGAATGCGGTGCGGCCTGCGCCGCTTGAGGATCGCATCGAGAGCCAGCAGGCAGCCCCGCGTGGTGCCATGATGGCCGGTACCGAAGGCGAGCGCGGCCTCGATCTCGAGGGCGAGATCGTTGGTCTTGACCTGGGCGCGTCCATGCCGGCCATGCACCAGGAAGCGGCCGGCCCGCACCGGTGCGAGCCCTTCGAGCGAGGCCGCGACCCAGTCCTGCTCTGCGATCGCTTCGGCAACGAGCCTGCTTGCGTTATCGCTCCCGATGACCCCCGCCAGAAGCGTTCGAACATGGCCTTCGTCGAGGCCACGGCCGAGATAGACCTCAAGCACCCAGGGTTTCGGATTGCGGTCGCTGCATTCGATTTCGAAAGCCGAGGCCGCGATTTCGGCCGGATCGAAAAACTCGACGATGGCGTCGGTCGCGGTGCGGGCCGTCGTCTCGTCGCAGGTAAGCCGCAGCACATGCGCGGCATCGTTCGGGGGAAGGCCTTCGAGCATGCGGCGGCGCTAGCATGGTGGCCGCCCCGTGTCACGCACGAGCGGCCATGTTGCGCCCGCCAATGCCAAGCTTAAGATTGGTGCGCGCGCGATTCGCGCGGGAGCGCTGGGGAGCACTCATGCGGGCTGGTGGCTGGTTGGCGATGACATGCATCGCCGTCTCGTTCTTTGCGTCGCCCGGCAGGGCGGAGACCCAGGTCGAGCGGGGACAATACCTCGCGACCATCATGGACTGCGGCGGGTGCCACACCACGGGCTCTTTCGCGGGCAAGCCCGATCCCGCCAAGTATCTGGCCGGTTCGGATTTTGGCTGGTTTCTGCCCGGTGCCGGCGTGTTCTATCCGTCCAATCTCACCCCCGACCCGGAGACCGGGATCGGCACATGGTCCGAGGCCGAGATCGTCAAGGCGGTGAAGACCGGGGTGATCCCGGGGGGCCGGGTGCTCATGCCGATCATGCCCTGGCACGCCTACGGCCAAGCCACCGATGCCGACCTGTTGGCCCTTGCCAAGTTTCTCAAGACGCTCCCGGCCGTGCACCACGAGGTGCCCGGGCCGACGGCGCTGAAGGACGTGAAGACGCCCTATCTGACCGTGGCGCCGCCACCGCAATGATCGAAGAGCCTCTCAAAGATCTCGATCCTCATGCTGAGGAGGTCCGCTAGGACCGTCTCGAAGCACGGCTGACGCTGGCGATCCTTCGACCCGGCCGCTTCTCGGCCGACTCAGGATCAAGAATTAATAAGCTCAACAGAATAGAACCGACGTCGGGCGGCCTTATCGCGCCTTGCCCGGGGTCGCGGGCAAGTGCTTGGCATATTCGTCCTCGCGCTTGGCGCGGTCCTGCATCATATCGGCGTAGAGCTGTTTTGTTTCGGCCGAGACGCTGACCTTGCGGCCGCGGTCGGCCTTGCGACGCGGCGCCCGTTTGAACTGATCTGCCGGCTCGCTCATGCGCCTGTCTCCTGCTCGGCCCCGTGCTTACCAGACGCACGGGCACTGAGGCGAGTCGGTTCACGGCGCGCATGCCAGGGCGCTTAGAAAAAGTCCGCACAGGTCGTCAGTCCGAGTGCTGGACGCCCTCAGGCACGCACGCCCAGCCATGCCGCCGACGCTCCCAAACGGAATGATTTGGCGGAGGAAAATTCGGGTCCGCAAAAGCCCCGACCGCGACCGCAAGGACCTCCGGTGAGGCCTGCGGTTCCCAGAACAATGTGGAGCCGCAGTCCGGGCAAAAATGAAACACGATGTTTTTGCCGCTGTCCGCCACGCGAACGAAACGCGCGGCACCCTCGGTGCTCTTGGTGACGCGGTCGCGTGGGAACCAGGCCTGGGCGCCGAAGATGCTCCCGGTCCGCCTCTGACATTCCAGGCAATGGCAGACCGAGATTCGGACCGGCTCGCCTTCACAGATGAGGCTCAGTTTGCCGCAGGCGCATGCAGCCTGTCTGGTCATGGCTTCTCTCCCGCGTACCAATTGGGCCCGCCGCTTGGCGCATCATGAAGGCCCAGGTTATGCTAAGCCATGGTGTTGCGCATGACAGCTCTGGTCCTTGGTGTTCTGGCGTTCGGCTCGAGCGCTCGCGCCGATTCGTCCAAGGCGCCGCCCGTACATGAGAATCCGCACGTATCGATCCAGGCCTATGGCAAGCAGAATCCGGACTGCCTGAACTGGACGAACGGCTGCGTGCTGTGCACCACCGACGCCAGCGGCGCTTCGCAATGTTCGACGCCCGGCATCGCCTGCCAGCCGCACGGCCTGACCTGCAAGGTGCTTCGGCCTAAATAGGGCCGGCGGTCATGCCGTGATTTCCTCGAGGTCCAGGATCCGTGGCTCGATCCCGAGAGCCTGCAGCATGGCGGACAGATCGCGCCATGTCAGCGCCACCGTGGCCGTATTGCGCAGCGGGTGGCAGGTCAGGCGCGGCGCCTCGGTCAGGGCCCGCTCGATCGCGAAGGCGACCTGGTGCCCAGTATCATTGACGAGGCTGAGCGGGCCGACCGAGCCAGGCGCGGTCCCGAGAAGCTCCATCAAGGCCTCGGCACTGGCAAAGGACAGTTTCTTGGCGCCGATCATCGGCGCAAGCCGCTTCAGGTCGACGCGGGTCTCGGCCCCAAGGGTGACGAGGTGAAAGGCGCCCCGGTTGTCCTTTAGGAAGAAATTCTTGGTATGAGCGCCATCGAGGCTCCGCCAATGCGGCCGGGCTTCCTCGACCGTGTGGACCGGGGGGTGCTCGACCGCGACGGGATCCATGCCCAATCTGGCGAAGAGCTCCGCCAAACGTTCCTGCCCATCGACCGTCATGTGCCGCGTCCTGACATGGCTCTGTGCCCGCCGACCTCGGCCGGGCTCGAGGCCCCCGTAGATCGCGCCGTGGGCCAGAGGTCAATCGGCCCCGACCGGGTAGGCTCAGGTCGTGGCGAACGGGCCGTTGATCTCGGCGGAACGCGCGGCGCCCTCGAGCAACGGCTCGAGATTGCCCTGAACTGCGGAAGCTCTTACGGCTCCAGCACCGAATCCCAATACAGGTAATCGAGCCACGAATCGTGCAGGAAGTTCGGCGGGAACATGCGGCCGTTATGGTGCAGGTCGTGCACGGTCGGCTGATAAGGTGCCGTGGCGGGCACCATCTTGGCCTCGGCCGGCATCTTGTCGCCCTTGCGCAGATTGCAGCCCGAGCAGGCCGCGACGACGTTTTCCCAGGTGGTCGATCCGCCCCGGGACCGCGGGATCACGTGGTCGAACGTGAGGTCGTCGCGCAGCCCGCAATATTGGCAGGTGAAACGGTCTCGCAGGAAGACATTGAACCGGGTGAAGGCCGGATGACGGGACGGCTTGATGTAGGTCTTGAGGGAAACGACCGAGGGAAGCCGCATCTCGAAACTGGGGCTTCGAACCATCTTGTCGTATTCGGAGACGATGTTCACGCGATCCAGGAACACCGCCTTGATGGCGTCCTGCCAAGACCATAGCGACAGCGGATAATAGCTCAGCGGCCGAAAATCCGCATTCAGGACGAGCGCGGGACAGGCCTCGGGCGGGACGTTCGGGACATGAACCGTCATGCAACGCCTTGTGCTGACGCCCCGGCCCACCCGGGGCTATCACAGGCACAGTCTACATTGGCGATGACGAGATTGTGAAGGCCCCCCTGGAACCACTCACAGGCGAAGGCCCGGGCCCGGAAATCTCAACGGGTCGGGACGGGCGTTTCGCCCCGATAATCGTAGAAGCCGCGCTGGGTCTTTCGGCCGAGCCAACCGGCTTCGACATATTTCACCAGCAGCGGACAGGGGCGGTATTTCGAGTCCGCCAAGCCCTCGTGCAGCACCTGCATCACGGCCAGGCAGGTGTCGAGCCCGATGAAGTCGGCGAGCTGCAACGGCCCCATCGGGTGGTTGGCGCCGAGCCGCATGGCCGTGTCGATGGCCTCGACCGAGCCGATCCCCTCGTGCAGCGTATAGACGGCTTCGTTGATCATCGGCAGCAAAATGCGGTTGACGATGAAGGCGGGGAAATCCTCTGAAACCGTGGGCGTCTTGCCGAGACGCTCGATGAAGCTCTTCGCCACCTCGAAGGTGTGCGCTTCGGTCTGGATGCCGCGAATCAGCTCGACGAGCTGCATGCGGGGCACCGGGTTCATGAAATGGATGCCGATGAACCGCTCGGGCCGGTCGGTCACCGAGGCCAGCCGGGTGATCGATATGGACGACGTGTTGGAGGCCACCAGCGCGTTCGGCTTCAGGGAGGCGCAAAGCTCCGCGAAGATCTTGCGCTTCACCGCCTCGTTTTCGGTGGCAGCCTCGATCACGAGATCGCAGTCGGCGAAGCCGCTATAGCTCGTCGAGGTGGTGATCCGGGCCAATGCAGCGGCCCTGTCGGCATCCTCGACCAGCCCGCGTTTCACCTGGCGGGTCATGGTTCCGTTGATGGTGGCGAGGCCGGCCTTGAGCCGCTCGTCGGACAGGTCGTTCAGCACGACATCGAAGCCGGCCAGGGCCGCCACATGGGCGATCCCCGTGCCCATCTGCCCCGCGCCGATAACGCCGAGCTTCTCGATGCCTTCGGTCATGGTGCCTCCGTCAACGGCTTCAACGGTCCAGCCCGGCCACCGCATCCGAGGGTGCCGGTTCGCCGCCTCGCCCGAATTACTGGATCAACTGAATATAGGCACGGCGCGCTATCGGCACCGGGCTATTTGGCCTTTCCGAGTTCGCGGTCTAGCTCGGGCAAGGCAGTGAAAAGATCGGCCACGAGCCCGAAATCCGCGATCTGGAAGATCGGGGCTTCCTCGTCCTTGTTGATGGCCACGATGACCTTCGAATCCTTCATCCCGGCCAGGTGCTGAATGGCGCCCGAAATGCCCACCGCGATGTAGAGATCCGGCGCCACGACCTTGCCGGTCTGGCCAACCTGCCAATCGTTTGGGGCGAGACCGGCATCGACGGCGGCGCGGGAGGCCCCCATGGCGGCTCCGAGCTTGTCGGCGATCGGCTCGATATAGGTCTTGAAATTCTCGGCCTTGGCCATGGCGCGGCCACCCGACACGATGATCTTGGCCGAGGTCAGTTCGGGGCGCTCCGAGCGCGCCAGGGCTTCGCCCGTGAAGCTCGACAGGGCCGGATCGGCAGCAGGCTCGACCGGCTCGATGGGCGCAGCGACCGTTCCCTCGCCGGTCGCCGCAAACGCGGCGGTCCGCACCGTGATGACCTTGATCGGATCGGTCGACTGAACCGTCTGGATCGCATTGCCGGCATAGATCGGACGCTCGAACGTGTCGGCTGAGATCACCTTGGTGATTTCCGACACCTGCATCACGTCGAGGCTGGCGGCCACGCGCGGCATGATGTTCTTGGTGTTGGCGGTCGCGGGCGCCATGATCACCGAATGGCTCTGGCCCATCCTGGCCACCAAGGCGGCAACCGGTTCGGCCAGGTCGTGATCGAGCGAGGCGCCGGACGCGACATGCACCTTGCCGACGCCGTCGAGCTTGGCAGCCGCGGCCGCAGCCGCTTCGGCGCCCTGCCCGAACACCAGCACATGCACGGGAGCGCCGATCTCCTTGGCGGCGGTCAGCGCGCGTGCCGTCACTTCGTTGAGGACGCCGGCCTTCTGCTCGGCCACCAGCAGCGTCGTCATTGGATCACTCCCGCGTCGCGCAATTTGCCGACCAGCTCGGCGACCGAACCCACCTTGGTGCCGCCCTTGCGGCCGAGCGGCTCGACCGTCTTGAGCACCTTCAGGCGCGGCGTCACGTCGACCGCATAATCGGCCGGCGATTTTTCCTCGATCGGCTTCTTCTTGGCCTTCATGATGTTGGGCAGGCTCGCATACCGCGGCTCGTTCAGCCGCAGGTCGGTCGTGACCACGGCGGGAAGCTTCAGCGACACGGTCTGGAGGCCGCCGTCGACCTCCCGGGTCACCTCGGCCTGGCTCTCGCCGATCACGACCTTGGACGCGAAGGTGCCCTGCCCCCAGCCGTTGAGCGCGGCAAGCATCTGGCCGGTCTGGTTGCAATCGTCGTCGATGGCCTGCTTGCCCATGATCACCAGGCCGGGCTCGACCTCCTTGCAGACGGCCGCCAGGATCTTGGCGACCGCGAGCGGCTCGACGGTGCCGTCCACCTTCACGTGGATGCCGCGGTCGGCTCCCATGGCGAGCCCCGTCCGGAGCGTTTCGGTCGCTTGCGCGGACCCGATCGTGACCACGATGACCTCGGTCGCCTTGCCGGCCTCCTTCTGCCGGAGGGCTTCCTCGACGGCGATTTCGTCGAAGGGGTTCATGGCCATCTTTACGTTGGCAAGATCCACCCCGGTGCCATCCGGCTTGACGCGAATCTTGACGTTGTAATCGACCACGCGCTTGACGGGGACGAGGATCTTCATCGGCAGCAAATGTCCAGGAGTTCGAAAGCGAAACGCTCGCAAGCGGCGCGCAGTGGTAAAGGCGCCGGAAAGCCAAGTCAACGCGCCGATTGCGTCCCGGTCACATGGGATGCTGGCATGCGTGAGCGGACCATTGCACGCGCTCGATTTCGGCCGATTTGTGGCGAAGGATCGGAACCTGCGACGGGTTAATCCGTTCCGGACCGACGTAGATCGCGTTTTCGGGGAACAGTATGAACCAGATGATCCGGCAGCGTCTCCTTCACGAAGGATCGCCGCATCCGCGCGGCGCGCTCTGGGATGGCCAAGGTACCAATTTCACCCTGTTCTCCGCCCACGCTACCAAGGTGGAACTGTGCCTGTTCGACCCCGATGGCGTGCGGGAAGCCGAGCGCATCGTGCTGCCCGAATATACCGACCAGGTGTTTCACGGCTATCTTCCCGAGGTTAAGCCGGGCACGCTCTATGGGTTCCGGGTGCACGGCCCCTACGCGCCGGACGACGGGCACCGGTTCAACCCCAACAAGCTGCTGCTCGACCCCTACGCACGGGCCCACAAGGGCGAGCTGCGCTGGGACCCGGCCGTGTTCGGTTATCAGCTCGAGACCGGAGACGACACCACGTTCGACGAGCGCGACAGCGCGCCTTTCATGCCCAAGTGCGTCGTGGCCGACATGCGCAAGCCGGGGGTCCCGCAAGTCCCGCGGCCGAGGCACCCGTGGTCCGACACCATCATCTACGAAGCCCACGTGCGCGGCTACACCAAGCTGCATCCCGCCGTGCCGGAAGCGCTGCGCGGCACCTATGCAGGGCTGGCGACCCCCGAAGTGCTTCGGCACATCAAGGATCTCGGGGTCACGGCCGTCGAGCTGCTGCCGGTGCACACCTATGTCACCGACCAGTTCCTGATCGACAAGGGCCTCACCAATTACTGGGGCTACAACACCATCGGCTTTTTCGCGCCCGACCCCCGCTACGCGGTCGACCCTCTCGAGAGCGCCCAGGAATTCAAGGACATGGTGGCCCGCTTCCACGAAGCCGGCCTGGAGGTGATCCTCGACGTGGTGTTCAACCACACGGCCGAGGGCAACGAGAAGGGGCCGACCCTGTCGTTCAAGGGTATCGACAATGCCTCCTACTACCAGCTGATCCCCGACCAGAAGCGCTACTACATCAACGACACGGGCACCGGGAACACCTTCAACCTGCACCATCCGCGGGTGATGCAGACGGTCCTCGACTGCCTGCGCTACTGGGTGCAGGAGATGCACGTCGACGGGTTCCGGTTCGACCTCGCCTGCACGTTGGCGCGCGGTCCCTTCGGCTTCGACCGCCATAGCGCCTTCCTGCAGATGTGCCTGTTCGATCCCGTGCTCAGCGGCGTGAAGATGATCGCGGAGCCCTGGGATATCGGCCCGGGCGGCTATCAGGTCGGCAATTTCCCGCCGGGCTGGGCCGAGTGGAACGACAAGTTCCGCGACGATGTCCGGGATTTCTGGCGCGGCGCGGCTCCGGTGAGCGCCATCGCGTCGCGGCTCTGCGCCTCGGAGGACACGTTCAACCACGAGGGCCGCCGGCCGTGGTCCTGCGTCAACATGATCACGGCGCACGACGGCTTCACGCTGCGCGACCTCGTGACCTACAACGAGAAGCACAACGAGGCCAACGGCGAGGATAACCAGGACGGCAGCAGCGACAATCGATCGTGGAACTGCGGCGTCGAAGGCCCGACCGACAACCGCAACATAAACACGCTCCGCTGGAAGCAGATCCGCAATTTCATGGGGACGCTGCTGCTCGCGCAGGGCACGCCGATGATCGTGGCCGGCGATGAATTCGGCCGTACGCAGAACGGCAACAACAACGCCTATTGCCAGGACAACGAGACCAGTTGGATCGACTGGGCCATCGATGACGAGGGGCAATCCCTCATGGGGCTGGTCAGGAAGCTGGCCGAGATCCGGCACAGGCATCCCGTGCTGCGGCGCAACCGCTTCTACACGGGCCTTTTCGACGAGACCTATGGGGTCAAGGACGTCACCTGGATCAAATCCGATGGGCTCGAAGCGGAGCCGACCGACTGGAGCGATGCCGCCATGCGCTGCATCGGCATGCTGATGGACGGGCGTGCCCAGCTGACTACGGTGCCCCAGGCCGGCGATCATTCGACCATGATGCTGGTCATCAACGCGGCCCGCGACGCTATCGCGTTCACGATGCCCGAATGCGCCGACGGAATAGCCTGGACGCGCCTGATCGACACAGCCGACGCGAAACGGCCCGAGAAGGATTTCGACATCGGCGACATCTGCCCCATCCCGTCCCGTGCGCTGGTGCTGCTGCGGCTCGTGACCCGCCATCCCGCGCCTCCGCCCGATCTGGGCGTTCCAACCAATGGTGAGGAATGACCCGGCTTTCGGGCGAGGACGGCGGTTTGCAGCGCATGCATGAGATGCCCTTCGGGGCCCGATGGGTGCCCGGGCACGGCACGCAATTCCGCCTTTGGGCGCCCGCCTGCGACAGGGTGGATTTGCTGATCGAAGGCGAGGCACCGCGCCCCATGAGCGCGGCGGCCGAGGGCTGGCACGAACTCGTGCTCCAAACGGCGGGGCCGGGCACGCTCTACCGCTTCGGCCTGCCGGACGGCAGCAAGGTGCCCGACCCTGCGTCGCGCTTCCAGCCGCAGGACGTGCATGGCCCGAGCGAAGTGGTCGATCCAGCGGCCTACGGCTGGGCCGATGCGGCCTGGGCCGGTCGCCCCTGGCACGAGGCGGTGCTCTACGAATTGCATGTCGGCGCGTTCACGCCGGAAGGGACGTTCCGGGCCGCTGCCGGCAAGCTCGACCATCTGGCCCGGCTCGGCGTCAATGCCATCGAGATCATGCCGGTCGGGGATTTTCCGGGGCGCCGGAACTGGGGCTACGACGGCGTGCTGCCCTATGCGCCCGACAGCTCCTACGGACGGCCGGAGGATTTCAAGGCGCTGGTCGAGGCCGCCCATGCGCGCGGCATTTCGGTGCTGCTCGACGTGGTCTACAACCACTTCGGCCCGGACGGGAATTACCTTTGGACCTATGCGCCCGGCTTCTTCACCGAGCGCCACAAGACGCCCTGGGGCGCCGCGATCAACTACGATGGCCAGGACAGCCGTCCCGTGCGCGACTTCGCGATCCACAACGCGCTCTACTGGATCGAGGAGTTCCACCTCGACGGGCTGCGGCTCGATGCGGTCCACGCCATCATGGACGACAGCGACCCCGACCTGCTGGAGGAACTGGTGCAGCGCGTCAGGGCCGCGACCAGGGACCGGCCGGTCCACCTCATCCTCGAGAACGAGGACAATGTGTCGAGCCGCCTGCTGCGCGCCGACCGCGCCCGGCCCGACCGCTACACCGCCCAATGGAACGACGACGTCCA
Source organism: uncultured Alphaproteobacteria bacterium (assembly GCA_963851175.1). Taxonomy (GTDB): domain Bacteria; phylum Pseudomonadota; class Alphaproteobacteria; order Rhizobiales; family Beijerinckiaceae; genus Lichenihabitans. The sequence continues at coordinate 496,731 of CAWKNU010000002.1, forward strand.
CCACGTGCTGCATGTCGCGGCCTCGGGCGAGGGCAGCGGCTATTATGCCGACTATCTCGGCGACACCGAAAAGCTCGGGCGCGCGCTGGCGGAGGGTTTTGCGTTCCAGGGCGAGGTGATGCCCTACCGGGGACACGAGCGCGGCGAGCCCAGCGCCGCGCTGCCGCCCGACGCCTTCGTGGCCTTCATCCAGAACCACGACCAGATCGGCAACCGGGCTTTCGGCGAGCGCATCAATGCCTTCGCGGCGCCGGAGGCGGTGCGGGCGATCGCGGCCGTCTATCTGCTGCTGCCGCAGGTGCCGATGCTGTTCATGGGCGAGGAATGGGCCTCGGCCCAGCCTTTCCCGTTCTTCTGCGACTTCGAGGGCGAGCTCGCCGATGCCGTGCGCAAGGGCCGGCGGGAGGAATTCGCCCGCTTCCCCGAATTCCGCGATCCCGCAACGCGCGAGCGCATTCCCGATCCCCTCGCCGAAGCGACGTTCCGGTCCGCCAAGCTCGATTGGGAGCGCTGCGAGGTCGAGCCGCACCGCCGCGTTCTCGACTGGTACACGCGGATCCTCGCGATCCGGCAGGCCCGCGTGGCCCCGCTCGCCGGCCGCATGACCGAGATCGCGGGGCGCTATCGCGTCATCGGCCCGAGCGCCGTCGAGGTCGAGCTGGCGCGCCCCCGACGGAGCCGTCCTCAAGCTCGCGGCCAATCTGAAGGCCACGCCCCAGGCCGGCTTCGCGGCGCCCGCGGGGCGACCTGCTCTGGCGCGAAGGGGAGGTGTCCGGCGATCGGCTGGGCCCCTGGGCCGTGCGTTGGTCCATCGAGCAGGGAGCGCCAGAGTGACGCCGCGCGCCACCTATCGGCTGCAGTTCACGCCGAGCTTCGGCTTCGCCGATGCGGCCGAACTCGCGCCCTACCTGGCCCGGCTCGGCGTCAGCCATCTTTATGCCTCGCCCTATCTCAAGGCGCGGCCCGGCAGCCAGCACGGCTACGATATCGTCGACCACAACAGGCTCAACCCGGAGCTCGGCGACGAGGCGGCCTTCGCGCGGATGAACGCGGCGCTGAAGCGGCACGGCCTCGGCCAGATCCTCGACTTCGTGCCGAATCACGTCGGGGCCGGCGGGGCCGACAACCCGCTCTGGCTCGACGTGCTCGAATGGGGGCCCGACTCGGCCCATGCGGGCTGGTTCGACATCGACTGGCAGAGCGACCGGCCCTATCTGGCCGACAAGCTGCTGGTGCCCTTCCTCGGCGATCAATACGGCACGGAACTCGATGGCCGGAAAGCTGCGCCCTGAAGTTCGATCCTGAGGCCGGGTCCTTCGCGGTCTGGGCCTACGACACCCACAAGCTGCCGATCTGGCCGTTGCATTACGACCGCGTTCTCGGCACCGACCATCCCGTGCTGGAGCGGCTCGGCGACGAGTTCGCCGGCATGGCATCCTGGCGCCCGCAGGTTCCGGAGCGGGCCGCGGCCCTCAAGGCGGAACTCGCCGAACTCGTCCGGTCGAGCCCGGAGGTCGCGAGCGCTCTCGAAGCTGCGCTGGCGCGCTTCGCAGGCACGCCGGGCGACGCCGCCACCTGGCAGGCCCTCGACGACCTGATCCGGGTGCAGCATTGGCGCGCCGCCCATTTCCGGGTCGCGGCCGACGACATCAACTATCGCCGGTTCTTCAACATCAACGATCTCGCCGGGCTGCGCATGGAGCTTCCGGCGGTGTTCGACCATGCCCATGAGCTGGTCTTCCGGCTGATGGACGACGGCGTGGTCGACGGGCTGCGGATCGACCACGTCGACGGGTTGTTCGACCCCAAGGGCTATCTCGAACGCCTGCGCGCCAAGGCGCCGAAGCGGGACGACGGCGCGCCCTTCTATCTCGTGGTCGAGAAGATCCTGGCCGAGCACGAGACGCTGCGCGCCGATTGGCCGATCGACGGCACCACCGGCTACGAGGTCACCAACCTGCTGCTCGGCGTGCTGGTCGATCCCGGCGGCCGAGATCGCCTTCACGCGCATCTATGCGGATTTCATCGGCGAGGGATCGGACTATTCCAAGATCTTGCGCGAGTGCAAAAAGCGCATCATGGACAACGAGATGGCCAGCGAGCTCGATCGCCTGGCCCGCAGCGCCGTCCCGGGTCGCCCGCCAGACGCCGCCGTACGGAGGATTTCACCCACACGATCCTGCGGCGCGCCCTGCGGGAGATCATCGCCTGCTTTCCGGTCTACCGCACCTATCTCGACGACGAAGGCGCCCCGAGCGCACGACGACCGCCGCTGCATCGCAGGAGGCGATCGCGGCGGCGCGCCCCAACGAGAGCGCGATCGACGCCAGCGTCTATGATTTCCTCGGCCGGCTCCTGAGCGGCGATCTCGTGGCGCAGCCGCGCAGCGGGTTCAGTCGCTATGCCGTGATCCGCTGCGCCATGAAGGTGCAGCAATATAGCGGGCCCGTCATGGCCAAGGGCCTCGAGGACACGGCCTTCTACCGCTACAACCGGTTCATCGCGCTGAACGAGGTCGGCGGCCACCCGACCACGTTCGGCCGGACGATCGAGGGCTTCCACGCCGCCAATCGGGAGCGCGCGGAGCGCTGGCCCGCCGCCATGCTGGGCACCTCGACGCACGACACCAAGCGCGGCGAGGACGCGCGGGCCCGGCTCGCCGTGCTGTCCGAACTGCCCGACCAATGGGCCGAGCAGGCCGCGGCATGGAGCCGGCTGTTGCGGCCGGAGGGCGCGTCGCCCGAAGCCGGCGCCCGACCGCAACGACGAATATGCCCTGTTGCAGCTGCTGGTCGGCACCTGCCCGGTCGAGTTGTTCGGCGACGCAAAGCCCGAGCCGGCCGCTCTCGCGGCCTATGCCGAGCGGGTCAAGGGCGCCATGACCAAGGCCATGCGCGAGGCCAAGGTGCATACCACCTGGGCCATGCCGGATGCGGCCTACGAGGCCGCCACGCTGGCCTTCGTCGATGCGGCGCTGACCGGCGACCGCGCGGCGGCGTTCTGGGCCGCCTTCCTGCCCTTCGCCGGAAAGGTCGCCCGGCTCGGGGCGTCGAACAGCATCGTGCAGACCGTGCTCAAGCTCACCATGCCGGGCGTGCCGGACCTCTACCAGGGCACCGAACTCTGGGACCTGTCGATGGTCGACCCGGACAATCGCCGGCCGGTCGATTTCTCGCTGCGGCAGCGACTGCTCGAGGGAGGTGGAGGCAGGGCTGGCGGCGGATCGGGCGGCCGCGATGGCGGATTTCGCGCGGAACTGGCCGGACGGCCGAGTCAAGCTGGCCGTCACCTCGACGATCCTGGCTGGCGCCGCGACCATCCGCGGCTGTTCGCCGAGGGCGCCTATGTGCCGGTCGAGGCCGAGGGTCCCCAGGCGCCGGAGCTTTGCGGCTTCGTCCGGCAGGTGGACGATCGCCGCCATGGTGGTCGCGGTGGCGCGGTTCCCGGCCCGGCGCGAAACCCGGCCCTTCGATGCCGCGACCCGCCTCGCTCTGCCGTCCGGGCTCGCGGACCGGCGCTGGACCGACCTCCTGACCGGGCGCAGCTTTGAGGGCGCGTTCACGGCCGACCGGCTGTTCGCGATACTTCCCGCCGTGGTGCTGGTGGAGGCCTGAGGAGGGTTGCGGGCCTGGCTAACATGGCCACGGCCCCGTGGGGCCGTGCACCCCAGCCGTCATTGCGAGCGGAGCGAAGCAATCCAGCAGGGCTGAAGGCACAGCGGATTGCCGCGTCCCGCCGCGCTTCGCTCGCGGTCCGCAATGACGCCAGCGGAGGCTTTGGGATCGGCCTTACTGACGTCTACCGGTTCTTGCCCGGCACCCAGAGCACGTCGCCGTCGCGCAGGTGATTGCAATAGCGCGACGCCACGAACAGGAAGTCCGACAGGCGGTTGAGATAGCCCAGGGCGGGCGCGCTCACCACTTCCCCGTGATCCTGCTTGAGCTCGACCAGCAGCCGCTCGGCCCGCCGGCAGATCGTGCGGGCCAGATGCAGCGCTGCCGCGGCCGGGGTGCCGGCCGGCAGCACGAAGGAGCGCAGCGGCTGCAGCTCCGCGTTCAGCAGATCGATGTCCCGCTCGACCCGGTCGACCTGGGCCTGGACGATGCGCAAGGCTTGCCCTTCCGGCTCGTCGGCCGTGGCCGGCGTGGCAAGGTCGGCGCCGAGATCGAAGAGATCGTTCTGGATGCGGCCCAGCATGGCGTCGAGGTCCGGCGCCTCGACCGCCGCCGAGAGCCGGGCCAGCCCGATCGCCGCATTGGTCTCGTCGACGGTGCCATAGGCGGCGATGCGGCAATCGGATTTGCGGCCGCCGCTCGCCGGTGCCGAGCGCCGTCGTGCCGTCGTCGCCGGTGCGGGTGTAGATGCGGTTGAGAACGACCACGCGCTAGCCTCTGAAATACAGCACGACCATCACGACCAGGATGGCCACGAACTGAAGGCCGACGCGCCAGCGCATCAGCTTCTGCGAGGTGTTGGAACTGCCGCCGCGCATCATGTTGACCAGGCCGGCGAAGAGCGCCAGCATCACGAGCCCGAGCGCGACCGCGATGACGATATTTCCGGTTGCGTGCGACATGGGCCAGCCTGGATGGAGCGAGCCCGCTTTATCGAGCCGCCGGTCCGCGGACGCAAGCCTGCTGCTTCCTTTTGCCCTGGTCCAGCGCGCGGCGCCCTACTCCCGCGTCGTCGCGTTCAGCCTTTGCGCCGCGCGGTCGATCCGTCCGGCGGCCTCGCCCAGCGCACCCGCAACGGTTTCGGCGAGCGCCGCCGACCTTGCGTCATAGCCGGCCTGATCGCCCCTGCAGATCGTCGAGTTCGGCCTGCAGGGCCGCGATGCGGCGTTCCGCCTCGGAAAGCTGGTCCGCGAAGGTGATGGCCGCCATCACGGTGATGCGGCTGTCGCCGATCTCGCCGAAGGAGCCCTTGAGCTCGGTGATCTTCTGGTCGAGCCGGGCCGCGAGTCCCTTCAGATGGTCTTCTTCGCCATCGCTGCAGGCCATCCGGTAGGTGCGGCCCGCGATGAGAACATTGATCTGCGCCATGTCGGGGTCGCCTCAGGACGGCTCGGCCGGGCCCGAGCCGGGCTCGATCTCGGCCAGAACGGCCCGCACGGTTGCGCTGGCCTGCTCGAGGCGCCGCGCCACCTCGGCATTGGCATTGTTCAGCGTGCGGCCGCGCGCCAGGGCGCCGTCGAGTTCCATGGCCAGGCGGGCGCGGTCGTCCTGCATGATCGCGAGTTCGTCCTCGAGATTGCCGCGCGCGGCATCGGCCTGCTCGCGCCGCGCCACCGCGGCTTCGAGGTGGTCGAGCGCGGCGCCAAGCCGATGCAGGGCACGGTGCAGGGTTTCGGGAAGCATCCATCGTCATGATTGTCGCAGCAGTCCACAGGCCCGCAGGCTGGCCCTTCCCGGCGGATCGCAGCAACCCTGGCGTCGAAACGCATGAGGTCAAACCGCTGTCGATCCTGCACGCGCCTTCGGGCCGAATGCTCCACCGTTTTGTGGCCCCGGCGATCGCCAGGCCGGCCACAAAGGGACTTTACAAACGTCGCCACTTAGGGGCGGATGCGCCCGTTGTATGGGCCGCGGCGGCGGCGCCAGGCGGAGTTCGTGCGCGCACACCGACCGCCGCGGGTTCGCCGGCTGAAGGAGAAACGACATGACGGTGAAGGTCGCCATCAACGGCTTCGGACGGATCGGCCGCAACATCCTGCGCGCCATCATCGAATCGGGCCGCAACGACATCCAGGTCGTGGCCATCAACGATCTCGGTCCGGTCGAGACCAACGCCCATCTGCTGCGCTTCGACAGCGTGCACGGCCGCTTCCCGCACGAGGTCAAGGTCGACGGCGACACGATCGATGCCGGGCGCGGGCCCATCAAGGTCACGGCCATCAAGGACCCGGCGACGCTGCCGCACAAGGAGCTCGGCGTCGACGTGGCGCTCGAATGCACCGGCATCTTCACGTCGCGCGACAAGGCCGCGGCCCATCTCAAGGCCGGCGCCAAGCGCGTGCTGGTCTCGGCCCCGGCCGACGGCGCCGACCTGACCGTGGTCTACGGCGTCAACCACGACAAGCTGACGGCCGAGCACCTCGTCGTCTCGAACGGCTCGTGCACCACCAACTGCCTCGCGCCGGTCGCCAAGGTGCTGAACGACACGGTCGGCATCGAGCACGGCTTCATGACCACCGTGCATTCCTACACGGGCGACCAGCCGACGCTCGACACGCTGCACAAGGATCTCTACCGCGGCCGCGCCGCCGCGCTGTCCTCGATCCCGACCTCGACCGGCGCCGCCAAGGCGATCGGCCTCGTGCTGCCGGAGCTCAACGGCAAGCTCGACGGCTCGGCGATCCGCGTGCCGACCCCGAACGTGTCGCTGATCGACCTCAAGATCGTGGCCAAGCGCCCGACCACGGCGGACGAGATCAACGACGCCATGCGCCGGGCCGCGACGCAGGAGCTCAAGGGCGTGCTGAACTATCACCGACGTGCCGAACGTCTCGTCGGACTTCAACCACGACCCGCATTCGTCGACCTTCCACATGGACCAGACCAAGGTCATCGACGGCACCTTCGTGCGCGTGCTGTCCTGGTACGACAACGAATGGGGCTTCTCGAACCGCATGGCCGACACGGCCGTCGCGATGGCCAAGCTGATCTGACGGCGCTCCGCGCCGCACTGCCGGCCCGGTCGGCAGAGCGCCGACATGACACCGGCATGTGGCTCATTCCGTCGAGAGCGAGCCATCCATGACCGATTTCCGCACCCTCGACGATGCCCAGGTCGCCGGCAAGCGCGTGCTCGTGCGGGTCGACCTCAACGTGCCGATCGAGAACGGGCGGGTCACCGACGCGACCCGCATCGAGCGCGTCGTGCCGACGCATCCGGGAGATCGCCGACAAGGGCGGCAAGGTCATCCTGCTGGCCCATTTCGGCCGCCCGAAGGGCGGGCCCGGACGAGCAAGAATTCGCTGCGCCCCGTCGCCGCGGCCCTGGCCGACGAGCCTCGGCCGGCCGGTCGACTTCGTGCCCGCGACGGTCGGCGACGCGGCCGCGCGAGGCCATCGAGGCGATGCAGGACGGCGACGTCCTGCTGCTCGAAAACACCCGCTTTCACCCGGGCGAGGAAAAGAACGACCCGGACTTCGTCGACGCAGCTCGCGGAGCTCGGCGACCTCTACGTCAACGATGCCTTTTCGGCCGCCCACCGGGCCCATGCCTCGACCGAGGGTCTCGCCCGCAAGCTGCCGGCCTATGCGGGCCGCACCATGCAGGCGGAGCTCGCGGCGCTGCCGCGCGCGCTCGAAAAGCCCGAGCGGCCCGTCGCGGCCATCGTCGGCGGCGCCAAGGTCTCGACCAAGCTCGATCTGCTCGGCAACCTCGTCAGCAAGGTCGACATCCTGATCATCGGCGGCGGCATGGCCAACACCTTCCTGGCCGCGCAGGGCAAGGCGGTCGGCAAGTCGCTCTGCGAGCACGACCTCGCCGACACCGCCCGCAAGATCCTGGCCGAGGCGGGCGCCTGCGAGATCGTGCTGCCGGTCGATGCCGTCGTGGCGAAGCGAATTCAAGGCGCACGCGCCCTCGCGCGTCGTCGACGGTCGATGCGGTCGGGCCCGACGACATGATCCTCGACATCGGGCCGCAGCTCGATCGCGCAGGTCGACGGCCGTGCTCGAGCGCGTCCAAGACGCTGGTCTGGAACGGCCCGTTCGGCGCCTTCGAGCTGAAGCCCTTCGACGCCGGCACGGTGGCGGTCGCCAGGGAGGCGGCCGCGCTGACCAAGGCCGGCAAGCTCGTGACGGTGGCGGGCGGCGGCGACACGGTCGCGGCCCTGAACGCGGCCGGCGTCGCGGACGATCTCACCTATGTGTCGACCGCCGGCGGCGCCTTTCTCGAATGGCTGGAAGGCAAGACCCTGCCCGGCGTCGAGGCGCTTCGCAAGCGGTAAGGCCGGCTGACGGTACAGCTGGCGGAGGAGGAAACCATGGCCCGGATCTCATTGCGCCAGTTGCTCGACCATGCCGCCGAGCGCGGACTACGGCGTGCCGGCCTTCAACATGAACAACATGGAACAGGCGCTGGCCATCATGGCGGCGGCCGACAGCTGCGACGCGCCGGTGATCCTGCAGGCGTCGCGCGGCGCGCGCGTCCTACGCCAACGACATCATGCTGACCAAGATGATGGATGCGGTGGTCGAGATCTATCCGCACATCCCGGTCTGCGTGCACCTCGACCACGGCAACAACGAAGCCACCTGCGCCACCGCGATCCAGAGCAACTTCACCTCCGTGATGATGGACGGCTCGCTCAAGGCGGACGGCAAGACGGCCGGCCGACTGGGACTACAACGTCCGCATCACCCGGGCGGTGGTCGAGATGGCCCATTGGGCCGGCGTGTCGGTCGAGGGCGAACTCGGCGTGCTCGGCTCGCTCGAAATCGGCGGCGGCGAGCAGGAGGACGGGCACGGCGTCGAGGGCACGCTGTCGCACGACCAGTTGCTGACCAACCCCGAGGAGGCGGCGGAATTCGTGGCCGCAGACCAAGGTCGACGCGCTGGCGGTCGCCATGGGCACCTCGCACGGCGCCTACAAGTTCACGCGCAAGCCGGACGGCGACGGTGCTGGCCATGAACGTGATCGAGGAGATCCACCGCCTGCTGCCCAACACGCATCTGGTGATGCACGGCTCCTCCTCGGTGCCGCAGGACCTGCAGGACATCATCAACCGCTACGGCGGGGAGATGCGGCCAGACCTGGGGCGTGCCGGTCGAGGAAATCCAGCGCGGCATCAAGCACGGCGTGCGCAAGATCAACATCGACACCGACAACCGGATGGCCATGACGGGCCAGATCCGCAAGGTCTTCGCCGAGAACCCGGCCGAGTTCGATCCGCGCAAATATCTCAAGCCCGCCATGGAGGCCATGACCAAGCTGTGCAAGCAGCGCTTCGAGGAGTTCGGCACGGCCGGCAACGCCTCGAAGATCAAGCCGCTGCCGCTCTCGGCCATGGCCAAGCTCTATGCCGCCGGCAAGCTCGACCCGCAGGTCGGCACCGCTGCCCGCAAGGCCGCCGCGGAGTAGGATCGCGGGCGCCGCCTGGCATGGCTCCGCGAACAGCTCCGCCTGAGCAAGCGCATCGGGCTCGGCAGCTAGACGCCATGACCAGTTCGCCGCCCCTGCCCACGTCCGAAGCCGAAGCCCGCGAGGATCATGCCCGCCTCGCGGCGGAACTCGCGCGGCACGACGTCGCCTATCACCAGAACGACGCCCCGACGATTTCGGACGCCGAATACGACGCGCTGCAAGCGGCAACTGCTGGCCCTCGAGGAGGCGTTCCCGAGCCTCGCGGCCCCGGGCGGCCCCGGCGCCAAGGTCGGGGCGCCGCCGGCGCAGAAATTCTCCTCCGTCCGGCACCGCGTGCCGATGCTCTCGCTCGGCAACATCTTCGAGGACGCCGAGGTCGGCGAGTTCGTGGCGCGGGTGCGCCGCTTCCTCGGGCTTGCGGCGCGGAAGCGCCGCTGGCCATCACGGCGGAGCCCAAGATCGACGGCCTGTCCATCTCGCTGCGCTACGAGGACGGCCGGCTCGTCCAGGCGCTGACGCGCGGCGACGGCTTTGCGGGCGAGGACGTCACCGCCAATGTGCGCACCATCGCGGACATCCCGCATCGGCTGAAGGGCGAGGACGTGCCCGACGATCTGCGAGGTGCGCGGCGAGATCTTCATGTTCAAGGCCGATTTCGCCGCACTGAATGCGCGCCAGGCCGAGGCCGGCAAGACCGATCTTCGCCAATCCGCGCAATTCGGCCGCCGGCTCGCTGCGCCAGCTCGATCCCGACGATCACGGCCGGCCGGCCGCTGCGGTTCTTCGCCTATGCCTGGGGGGAGATGAGCGCCATGCCGGCCGCGACCCAGATGGGCATGGTGGAGGCCTTCGGCCGCTTCGGCCTGCCCACCAACCCGCTGACCGATCGTGGCATCCTCGGCCGAGGCGCTGCTGGCCCATTACCGCGCTGATCGAGCACGAGCGGGCCGCCCTGCCCTACGACATCGACGGCGTCGTCTACAAGGTCGACGACCTGTCGCTGCAGGCCCGGCTCGGCTTCGTGTCGCGCGCGCCGCGCTGGGCTGTGGCCCACAAGTTTCCGGCCGAGCGCGCCACGACCAAGCTGCTGGGCATCGACATCCAGGTCGGGCCGCACCGGCGCGCTGACGCCGGTCGCAACGCCTGCAGCCCGTCACGGTCGGCGGCGTCGTGGTCGAACACGCGACCCTGCACAACGAGGACGAGATCGCCCGCAAGGACGTCCGGGTCGGCGACACGGTGCGGGTGCAGCGCGCCGGCGACGTCATTCCGCAGATCCTCGGCCCCGTGCTGGAAGACGCGGCCGCCGCGGCGCCGAGCCCTACGTTTTCCCGACACCTGCCCGGCCTGCGGCTCGGCCGCCATCCGCGAGATCGACCCCAAGACCGGCGAAGCGGACGCGGTGCGCCGCTGCACGGGCGGCCTCGTCTGTCCGGCCCAGGCCGTGGAACGGCTCAAGCATTTCTGCTCGCGCAACGCCTTCGACATCGAGGGGCTCGGCGACAAGCAGATCGAAGCTCTTCTACGCCGAGGGGCTGATCACGACGCCGGCCGACATCTTCACGCTGGCGGAACGCGACAAGGCCAGCCTGGCCAAGCTCGCCAACCGCGAGGGCTACGGCGCGACCTCGGTCAGGAACCTGTTCGCCGCCATCGAGGCGCGGCGCACGCATCGCGCTCAACCGCTTCATCTTCGCGCTCGGCATCCGCCATGTCGGGCGAAACCAACGCGCGGCGGCTGGCCCGCCACTTCGGCACCTTCGAGGCGCTGCGCAGCGCGGCGCAGCGCCGCCGCCGATCCTGCCTCCGAGGCGCGCGCCGAATTGCGCGCCATCGAAGGCCTCGGCGAGGTCGTGGCCGAGGCGCTCGCCGATTTCTTCGCCGAGCCGCACAACGAGGACGGTTCTCGACCGCCTGCTCGAACAGGTCACGCGTCGAGCCCATGGAGGCGGTCGCCTCGACCAGCCCCGTGGCCGGCAAGACCATCGTGTTCACGGGCTCGCTCGAGCAGATGACCCGCGAAGAAGCCAAGGCCCGGGCCGAGGCCCTTGGGGCCAAGGTCGTCGGCTCGGTGTCCAAGAAGGCCACCCTGGTGGTGGCCGGCCCGGGCGCCGGCTCCAAGCTCGCCAAGGCGGTTGAGCTTGGCATCGAGGTCATCTCGGAAGAAGAGTGGATCAATCTCGCCCGACAGTCTTGATTTCGGTGCCACTTCGACATGCGTCGTCGCCAATTCCACAACACAGGATAAAATGCCACAGTTGCCGGACGAGTCCTGATCACCCGCTCACATCGGCTCAGTAGGCAGGCAACAATCATTCATCCGGCATGAATGCTTGCTGAACACTGGCGTTTATTGTGTTGCATGGGGGTAATTTTGGGAACTCTCCGCCGCAGTCTGACATTGGAAATGCAAATGACCAATCAGGACGATCAGCGATGTTTCAGACATTTGCATCCTACAAGGCGCCACTGGCGAAGATGGCCATGGCAGGCTTGGCGGCGCTTTCCCTTGGCGCCATGACGCTTGCTACCGCGGAGCCTGCTCAGGCCTTCCGGGGCGGCGGTTTTGGCGGTGGCGTTCAGTTCCGGCACTTCGGCGGGGGCTTCGGCCACGGCGGCTTCGGTGGCGGTGGTTTCGGCCATGGTGATTTCGGCCACGGCGGTTTCGGCTATGGCGGTGGTTTCCATCGCGGTGGCTTCGGCTATGGCGGGCGGGGCTTCGCCGGGGGCGGATACGGCTGGCGCGGCGGTTACGGTGGCTGGCGCGGCGGCTACGGCGGCTGGGCGCGGTTACTGGCGGTTACGGCTGGCGGGGCTATGGATACCGCCGCTTCGGCTATGGTTTCGGGCCGGCGATTGGTTTCGGATTGGGCTATGGCCTCGCCGCCGGCTACGGATACGGCTATCCCTACGATGATTACGACTACGGCTACGACGCTCCGTACGGCGGCTATGCGGGTTACGGAACCGTGGGCGGCTATGCCCCGTACCGCTACCACCATCACAATACGGTCTGCGGAAGCTACCGCACTCATCTTGAGAAGCGGTATTGCGGTCGCTGGCACTAACGAAAAAGGGCGGCCGAGAGGCCGCCCTTACGTCGCGTCAGGGAGGGGCGGGTTCCGCAGGTCGATCCGATGTCTGCGCCAACCTGAGGTCCAGTTCGTGATCTTCAGTGACGAACGCGGCTTGAACTCGGTCCCTCCGGAGTCGCTGCCCTCCGACATCCGTTCGCTCCTGAGATCGCTGACCCTCCGGGTCACGGCGGCGATCACGACCTCGAGGTCGAGAGCTTCGGCGTGGGAAATGCCTTCTATCGCCTGTGCGGCAAGCTCCGCGGCCATGAGGGTCAGCGATATTTCCGAGCGCTCACCGAGAGCCATCGAGTGAGGCAGCACGACGCTGGCGATGCTGGATGCTTCGCAAAGCTCGCAAAACCCGTTTTCCGCGTCGGGATGATGCTCGAGCAGATGCGCGAGGTCGGAGGACTTCAGATTTGCTCATTCGAGCATCCTTTGAGCTCAGGTCTAGGACGGGCGGCGGGCGCATGACGCGCGGCGGAGTTCCATACGTTCATGCAACCCGAAACATGGCAAAGCAACGTTCTCGACGGGATTTCGCGCGGTCGGAGGGCCTCGATCTCCGAATAGCGCGCGCTGCGTGCACCTTAGGTGAGGGCTCAATGGAAAGCAGCAATCACCGCCCTCGGCGCATCGTCGGGCGTTGCTTCGGGTGCCGGAGCGCCGCATAAGCGTGACACGCTGGCGGGCCAGCGCCGCGCGGCAAGGCGCATGGGCCGGCAGGATCAGCATGCAAACGGGCAAACAGGTCGGGCGGGGAACCACGCTCCCCACGCTGGGTGTGGCGTTCTCTACCCTGCTGTGGGGAACCAGCTGGTACCCGCTGCGGATCATGCACGGGCGCGGGCTCGACGATGCCTGGGCGATCACGCTGCTGTTCGGCATCGTGATGCTGGGCATGCTGCCGCTCGCCTGGCACCGACGGCGGCAATGGCTGGAGCACGGGCGCGTGCTTGTGCTGAGCGGGCTGGCGGGCGGACTGGCCATGACGGCCTATTACCTCAGCGTTACGGCTACGGAGGTGATCCGCGCCGTTCTGCTGTTCTACATGGCGCCGGTCTGGGGCACGCTGATCGAAGCCGTGGTATTGCGCCAGCGCGTGGTGCCGATGCGGTACGTGTCGCTTCTGCTTGGCGCCGCAGGGCTGCTGGTGGTGCTCGGCGGCGATGCAAGCCTTCCGGTACCGCAGAACCGCGGCGACTGGCTCGCGCTGGCGGCCGGCTTGAGTTTCTCGGTATCGACTGCCCTCGTGTTTCGCGAGTCGAGGCTCGACAGCTTCGGTGCGACCTTCGCTTGCGTGGCCGGCACCGTCGCGATGGCTGGCCTGGCCACCGTTGCGGCTGCCTTCGGCTGGCTGGACGCACGGCCCATCACGGGTCTGGCCCTGCAGGCGAATGGCGGCATTCTGGTCGGGATGGCGCTGTTCTGCGTCTTTCCGATGTGCTTTCTCACCCTATGGGGGGCGCGGCTCATCAGCCCCGCCAGGTTGTCGCTGTTGCTGATGGGCGAGGTCTGCGTGGCGGTTCTGTCGGCCGCCCTGCTGACCCATGAGCCGATCGGACCGCGCGAGATCGCCGGAACGCTGCTGGTGCTGTCGGCGGCCGTGGCCGAGAGCCTTCCCTCTGGGAGGCTGCGCAAGAGCCTCGCCCACCGGCGAGCCGATTGACCCTCGATCCCGATCCGGGCAAATGGGTGCTTCAGCCGGTATCGAACTTGGTCGCGGGATGGACGCGCAATCTTCGACAATCATCATCGGAGAAGCGATGTCCTCTAGCGTTCCATCGGCCGACTCGCGTGCGGAGTTGGCGGGCGAGTCGCGCGCGCGCTCGCCCGTGGTCGGCACTGTCCTGGCCCATGCGCTAATCTGGACCGTGCTGCCGGCGTTGTTCCTCGGCAACCTTTATCCAGACACGATCACCGCGGCCTATTGGGGACGCGACTTCGCGTTCGGCTATTTCCAGCACCCGCCGATGACGTCCTGGATCATCGATGCTGCGCTCTGGACCGGCCATTTCCAGATCTTTCTGGTGCTGCTGACCGCCCAGATCACGGTCGCGGCTGCAGCGATCTTCGTTTGGAAGACCGCCCGCCTTTACGGATCGGCCGAGACGGCGGCCCTCGCGGTTCTGCTCTATCTCGTGTCTCCGGCCGCCACCGTGTTCGCGGTGATCCTCAATCACAATTCCATGCTGGCGCCGTTCTGGGCCGCGACGATGTTCTTCGCGCTTCGCTACATGGAAGGTGGTCGGTGGCGCGATGCGCTGATCCTCGGTTGCGTTGTCGGTCTGGGGATCATGACCAAGTACGAGATCGCGTTCCTGGTGATTTCGATCCTTGGCTTGGCGGTCGCGGTGCCGCGGTTCCGGCACGTCTTTTCGAGGCCCGCCAGCTATGTCGCGGCTGCCCTTGCGCTGCTGATCATCGCCCCGAACCTTCTCTGGCTGTCCCAGCACCACTGGGTCGCACTGGATCATGCGGCGGGCGTGCACAAGGTCGATTCCCTCGCCATGCTGGGCACCGATGCGCTCAAGATCCTCACCGGCATGATGGTGCTGTTCCTTATTCCGGCGCTTTACTTGCTCTGGACGTTCCGCAAGGCCAGGACGCCCGCCGCGGCGGGCCGGCCCTCTCACACCCTCGTGGCGGTGGTCCTGGCCTTCGCACCCTTCGGGCTGATGCTGCTCGGGACGCTTCCGACCCACCAGATCGTGAAGCCCCTGTGGGTTCTGCCCATGACATCCTCGATGGCCGTAGGTGCGGCGCTCCTATTTGCCCGAAGAGCCGGCGAGCGCGCGTGGACACGTTGGCCCACCCTCAAGATTGCCTTGAGGCTTTCGGGCGGCCTCGCACTGGCCTTTGCGGGCTTCCTCCTGGTCGGCGAGGCGATCGGGCTACCCGCCGATTATTTCGCCGCCGAGACCAGACCGCTCGGCGCCGCTATCGACGATATGTGGCATTCGCGCCAGAACGGACCGCTGGCTTGCGTCGCCATCACCGAGGACCATTTCGGCGGATCTGCCGTGATCTGGAGCGTCGACAGGCCGCGTTTCGTGAATTTCTTCGAACCCTCGTGGTCGAAGCCGGAGCAGGTGGACGCCTGCCGCCGAAGCGGCGGCATCGCGGTGATCGCCGGCACCGACTTCCTGCAGGCCTTTCCGAATGCCTGCACGTCCACGCGGCAGACGGTCGAGGTCAAGACCCGCCTGGGCTTGCGGGGCGCAGCCTGGCCGGTTGAACTCGTCTATATCGCGCCCGAGGGCGAGACCTGCGAAGCCGAGTAGCGAACCCGCTTGCGGCCGGGAGCAGCCTGTCCCGGTCTGCCTGATGGCCCAGCTGGTGACCGCGCATGGCTCACCCTTGAAATTGCGCGTCGGTAACCTGCTCCATCCAGTCCACGGGCGAACCGTTCAGCCTTTCCTGGATCGCGATGTGGCTCATGGCCGTGCTGGGGGCGGCGCCATGCCAGTGCTTCTCGCCGGGTGCGAACCAGATCACGTCCCCGGGCCGGATCTCCTCGATCGGACCCCCCTCGCGCTGCGCCCGGCCGCAGCCGTTCGTCACGATCAGGGTCTGACCGAGCGGATGGGTGTGCCAGGCGGTGCGGGCGCCGGGCTCGAAGGTCACGTGGGCCATGGCGACGCGGGCAGGTTCGGGAGCAGTATGCAGCGGGTCGATCCGAACCGTTCCGGTGAACCAGTCTGCCGGACCATTCCCTGACGGTTGTGAGCCGCTCCGCTTGATTTCCATGATGGTCTCCGTGCTGCTGTGTGCCGGCCCGCCACGCCGACCTTCACCGTGCTGGTCGACGCGCTGCGCGACCGCGGCTGACGGCCGGATTCTGTGATCTAGCCCCGGTCCCAGATGAACACGGTGCTGAGCGAATAATTCCACACCGCGCTCATCGCCGCCCCGACGACGCCGGCCAGCCACCAGATATGGTTCATGGCGTAGACCGTACTGGCCATCCCGACATTGGCCACCGCCCCGAGCCCGCACACGGCGTAGAAGATCGCCAGCCCGCGCAGCAGCTTGGCGCCTTTCAGCTTCCGGTCCCGATAGGTGGTCTGGTTGTTGATGAAGAAATTGGACGTCATCGCCACGAAGGCGGCAACCGCCTGGAGCGTGCTGAAATCGGTCTGCGGGAAGAAACTCAGGCCCAGGCGAAGCGTGGTCAGATGGACCACGAGGCCGGTAAGACCAGCCAGGACGAAGAACACAAAGCGGACCGAAATCAGGCCCTTGGTGAGCTTGTTGAGCATCAGGCCCACGAAATCGATGCAGACCCCGAGGTCCAGCTTCGATTCGCCTGCCATCCGCTGGCGGAACTTGTAGCCGACCTCGGCGATCCGCAGGCCCGGAGCGGTGGCCACGACGTCGGCCAGCACCTTGAATCCCGATGAGGACAGGTCCGGAGCGGCAAGCTCGAGCCGGTCGCGACGCATCATGAAGAAGCCGCTCATGGCGTCGCTCAGTTCCGCGCGCAGCACGAGTTGGGCAAAACGCGTGGCCGAGCGGCTCAAAGAGATGCGGGCACGGGACAGACCTTCGTCGCCCCCGCCATGGACGTAGCGGCTGCCGATGACGAGGTCCGCGCTGCCGTCGACGAGACGCGCCAGCATGTCCGGCAGAATGGACTCGTCGTGCTGCAGGTCGGCATCCATCACCCCGACAAAGGTGGCCGATGAGCTCAGCATGCCCTCGATGCAGGCGCCCGCAAGGCCCCGTCGCTTGACCCGGCGTATGCAGCGGATGCGGGCGTCCGCGCGAGCCAGGGTCTTGGCGACGACCCAGGTGCCGTCGGGGCTGTTGTCGTCCACGAAAACCAGTTCCCAGGCCACCCCGGCGAGGGCCAGTTCGACCAGGCGCACGAGTTCGGGCAGGTTGTCGCGCTCGTTGAACGTAGGAACGACGAGGGTCAGCAAAGCCGGCAGGTTGGCCGCGGCCGGGCTGTGCCGGGAGATCCCCCGGTCGGTGCGAAAGGACGCCTCCAGGCTTTGCGGCGCATCGCTCGGCTGGCTGCTGTCCATCCGGATCTTTCTGGCTGAGAAGGTCTTTCCGTCTGTGGCCTTATAAGGCGGGAATATCCTCTTGAAAACCGCCGCGACCCCGACCCCGCGGCTGCCGCCTGGGCACAGCCCTCAATCCAGCAACTCGACCCTGTCCGAGTCGAGGATCGCGCGAATAAAGTCCGGCACTTCGAGGCCGCCCCGCACCTTGGCTTCGAGGTCCCGCTCGGCCGCCCGGATCGGCTCGAGCCGCTCCAGCACGCCCTGCGCCTCCGCCTGCGGCACAACCACCATCCCATCGCGGTCTCCGACCAGGATGTCGCCCGGGTGAACCGCCATGCCGCCGAGAACCACGGGCAGCCCGACGCTGCCAGGGCCGTTGCGGGCCGGCGAATTGGCGGTTACGCCGGCACAGAAGATCGGCAGACCGACCTCAAGCAGGCCCGGGATGTCGCGCACGAGCCCATCGGTCACCAGCCCCGCCACGCCCCGGTTGCGGGCCATCCCGAGCAGCAGATCTCCGATCACCGCTGTGCTGGTAAAGGCATCGGTCGCGGCCACGATGATGTCGCCGCGCTCTGCCGCATCGAGGGCCGCGAACACCGCAAGATTGTCGGCCGGACCGGCATGGCAGGTCAGCGCCACGCCGACCAGGCTCGCATTGTCGGGAAACAGCGGCCGTATCGTGTGGCTGAGGCAGCCCCGGCCGCCCAGGGCATCGACGAGATGGCCCGCCGCTACCCCCGCGAACGCAGAAACCAGCGCCGCTGGCGGGCGCGCAAACCGGCGCCGGATGCTGAGCAGCGGCGGATCCTTGATCATGCTTTCGGGGCCCTGATGGAAGCCTGAAAGGCAGCTGGGGCCAAGCTCGTCGATTGTTGAGGCGCCCATCAGGCCCATGGCACGGTCGATCTCGCGCCGGAAGATTTCGAGCACATGGCTCGACGCCGGCCTCGCCGCCGACCGCCAGGCCCCAGAGCTGCGGCCGCCCGATCAGGCAGCAGCGCGCCCCGAGCGCCAGGGCCTTGACGACATCGCTGCCGCGCCGGACGCCGCCGTCGAGCAGCACCGGAAGGCGCCCCGCGACCGCCTCGACCACCGCGGGAAGCGCGTCGAATGACGGCGGCCGCGCCGTCGAGCTGCCGGCCGCCATGGTTCGACACGATCACGCCGTCGAGCCCGCGCCGGGCCGCCTCGCTGGCCTCGGCCGGGTGCAGCACGCCCTTGAGCACAAGAGGTCCCGCCCACAGATCGCGCAGCCAGTCGACATCGGCCCAGGACAGGCCGGGATCGAGCAGCCCCGCCATGCGGCTGGCCAGCGCGCCGATCTCGGCCGGTTCACCGGGCCGCACGTAATTGCCGAAGGTAAGGCGCGGCAAGGTCGGGCCGCATCCGCTTCAGCCAAGCCAGCTTGGTGGCGGCCGCGAGCGTGCCGGCTATTCCGAAGCGGGGCGGTATGGTGAAGCCGTTGCGCAGGTCACGCTCGCGATTGCCGAGCAGCTGGTTGTCGGTGGTCAGGACCAGGCGCCGAATAGCCGGCCGCCCGGGCCCGCTCGACCATCTCGCGCGTAAAACCGCGGTCCTTGTAGACGAAGACCTGCATCCAGCGCGGCTCGGCGCCGGTGCGGGCGATGTCCTCGAGCGTGCAGACCGAGCCGTGGCTGGCGCAATAGGGAACGCCGGCCGCCTGGGCGGCGCGCGCCGCGGCGCGTTCCCCGTCGGGCCAGAACAGGCCCGCGAGCCCGGTCGGCGCGATGCCGAGCGGCATGGCCAGCCGCGCGCCGAAAAGCTCGATCGAAAGGTCTCGGCTGGCGGCACCGTTCAAGGGGCGCGGCAGCAGCGCCGACATCGCCGAACGCGGCCTCGTTGCGCCGCAGGGTTCGCTCGTCCTCGGCGCCCCCGTCGGCGAAGTCGAACACCGGGCGGGGCAGCACCGTGCGGGCCGCCGCGCGCATCTCGGCCACGCTGAACAGCTGTTTCATGGGAGGCACGCTCACGCGCGATGCGCCGGCTGCGATGCGGCCCGACGTAGGTCGGCCCGCCCCCGCCCGGCACATGCAAGCGGCAGAGCGTGCCCGCGAAGGACGGCTCGGTGCCGGTCGCCAGCACGCCGGCGTTGGTTACCCAGAGCGTCTCGCCCGAAAAGACGCAATTGGTGGTCGCGACCCCGCAGGCGAGGAAGCCCTGGGCCCGGCCGTCGGGCGCCAGCACGTGGATGCCGCCCGCCACGATATCGGTGACGTAGAGCCGGCCGTCCGCCCCCACCTTCATGCCGTCCGGCACGGGATTGTCGCCCGGCAAGCGGCCGAGATCCTCGAGGGAGCCGTCCGGGCGGCGACGCCCGCACATGGCCCGTATAGGATTCGGCCCAGAGCGATCGACCCATCGGCCTCGACCGCGATGCCGTTCGGAAACACCGGTTCGGGAAAGGCAACGAGAACGCTGGCGCGGCCGTCCGGGGCCAGCGCGATGGATGGCGCTCGGGTCCGGAGTTGGCCGGATTGTAGGTGCCGGGATCGGTGAAGATCAGCCTGCCATCAGCCGCGAACACGAGATCGTTGGGCCCGTTGAGCGGCGACGCCGGCCACCTCGGTCAGCAGGATCTCCGGCGTGCCGCCCTCTCGCACGCGCTGGATCGAGGGTACGGTCATCTCGGCGGCGCGCCACGGCCCGGTGGTGCCGCCGTTCTGGCACACGTAGAATTCGCCATCGGCCGCCAAGCACGCAGGCATTGGGCGCGCCGGCCACATAGGCGAAGCGGCGCGCCTGCCCGTCTGGCGCGATCGAGGTCAGCTGGCTGCGGTAGCTCTCCACCAGGACCACGCTGCCGTCCGACAGCACGCTGGGGCCTTCGGGCCAGCCGAGCCCCGAGGCGACCAGTTCGGGCGTGCTGGCCGAGGGCCCGGTCACGGTGCGCATTCCGGGCTGCGCCGGCCCCGCAGGGTCCTGCTTTTCCGCCAGCATTGCACCCGCGTTTTCTCCCGGCGATTCCTTGTTGGTGCGAAGCGTCGCACAAAGCCAAGTTTCGATGCAAGACGGCGCTGCGGGCGCATGCGCTCGAGGCTTCCCCCTCGCCTGCCGGGAAGGAACGTTGTACCTCTTCGCGCGTCCAGGGCGGAAGGAGCAACACGTGTCATCGTTCCACAAAATCGCGGCCGAAGGCATCTCGGTTACGCTCGATCTGCGGGTCGGCCACATCCGCGAATTGATGGTCACGCGGGAAGGCCGCAGCCTCGCCCCGTTCCACACGGCGCCGTGGGTCGAAGACCTTGCGATCACCAAGGACGAATCGCTGCCCGGCAACCTGCGCTTTCTGTCGGGCGACTTCTTCTGCGCGCCCTTCGGCAAGAGCGATGTCGAGGAGGCGCCGCCGCACGGCTGGACCGCCAACAGCTTGTGGCACCATGTCGAGACCCGGAAAGAGCCGGACGGCGTGACGGCCCACTACCGGCTCGAACACAAAGTGCTGGGCGCCACCGTGGACAAGCGCTTCCGGCTGCGCGACGGCCACCCGTTCCTTTACGAGACCCACACTTTCTCGGGCGGCACCGGAGCGGTGCCGGTCGCCAACCACGCCATGGTGCGCTTCCCGGCGGGCGGAATCCTGGCCTTCTCGGCCAAGGACCGGATCGAAACGCCGCCCGTCGGGCTCGAACCCGATCCGGCCAAGGGCCGCTCGCGGCTGCTCTATCCGGCAACCAGCCAAGACCCGACCCGCATGCCGCTGGCCGATGGCGGTTTCGCCGACCTCACCCGCTATCCCATTGCCGAGCGGCACGAGGACTTCGTGATGATGGTGGAAGAGGCAGGGAGCCGTCTCGGCTGGTTGGCGGCATCGCGCCCCGAGAGCCGAGACGCGATGCTCAGCCTCAAGGACCCGCGAGAATTTCCGGTGACCTTCCTGTGGTTCTCCAACGGCGGGCGCGACTACGCGCCGTGGAACGGCCGGCATGTGGGCGTGCTCGGGATCGAGGAAGGGCGTTCGAACACCAGCCCAGGCCACAGCGTCTCGATCGCGCCCAACCCCTTGTCGGACGCCGGCACGCCCACGGCCCTGACCTTGCGCCCCGACGGCGAAGTATCGGTGCACAACATCATCGGTGCCGTGCCGCTGCCCGCCAGCGGCTCGCCTATCGCGGCCGTGGAACGCCAGGACGGCTCCACGCTGGCGATCACCTGCGGGGACGGGACGCGGTTCACCGTGCCGTTCGAGGCCGGCTTTATGGAGCACCCCTGAGCGGCGTCAATCCTGTTGCATCGGCACCCGGGCCGCGATAGAAGCCCGCAATACCGATCGAGCTTGCATCGTCGCTCCCTGCCCTGTCGATCATCCGGGGCATTTTGACGCGACGGCGCTTCGATTGGGGGATAGTTCAATGGTAGAACAGCGGACTCTGACTCCGTTAATCTTGGTTCGAATCCAGGTCCCCCAGCCAAATCTCATTTTTCGCCGATTTGGCATTTTCGTCCGCCTCAATGTGGGCGGCGGCAGTTGTTGTTTCCGCTAGCATGTCAAAGGGTTGGCGGAAAGTGGCGACCACTTCTCCGTCCTCCCAAGTGCAGTTCGATAGCACGAAATTCAGCAGGCGGCGTTTTTCGCGCGGTTCCTGCTTTGCGAATAGCCTTTGGGCGTTGCGGGCGAGGTCGAGAAGCGCAACGCCTTCGTCCTTGTAGGATTTATCGGCGTTCTGGTGCCGTCCGATCTCGCGCTGGCAGCAATTCTGCTCCTCGCGCCACTGGTTCGACATTCGATCCTAGAAGGCCGTGTCCACGAGCCCGTCGAGCTTGTCGACATAAATGGCGTTGATCCGGTCCTGAGGCGTTTGTGTTCGGCCTGATGGCGCTTGATCGCCTCCTCGTGTTCGCGGCGCTCGTCGGCGTGGCTGGCGTGCAGCGCGTCGCGCACCCATTCCAGCACCTCGTCGTCGAAGCGAAGCCGCCCAAGCAAATCAGTGAACTGCGCTTCGAGCGCTTCCTCGCGCATATGCTTGGTACGCGTCCGGCCAGGGCCGCCTTGCACGGATTTTCTGATCGGCTGAGGTCATAGGAGTAATCCTAGGACTATTGAGATGACGAGTGCACGGGTCGAGGTGTTCACGGTCGGCCGACGTCGGCGATGGTCGCGATCGGAGAAGGAGAAGCTGGTCGCGGCGTCGCTGGAGGCTGGCGCTTCGGCTTCTGAAGTTGCCCGATCGGCGGGGCTCCACGTCAGCCAGCTATTCCGGTGGCGCAAGGAGTTGTGCGATCGCGTTCCGCCCCTAATGCCGGCGTTGCTCCCGGTGGAGATCATTTCCACCCAGGTGACGACGGCGCCCGAGTCTCCGTGTGCCAGGCCCCGGAAGCGACGCCGGGCTGGTGTGATCGAGATCACCTTGGGCGGGGGCCGGCATGTTCGGGTTGACCGCGACGTCGATATCGAGGCGCTGGCCCGGGTGCTCGACGTGCTGGAACGGCGATGATCCCGGTCCCGACTGGAGTTCGCGTTTGGCTGGCGACCGGGCACACGGATATGCGGAAAGGGTTCGCGAGCCTGGCGCTGATCGTCCAGGAGACGCTGAAGCGGGATCCGCATGGCGGGCACCTGTTCGTGTTCCGGGGGCGGCGCGGCGATCTGATCAAGGTAATCTGGCATGATGGCCAGGGGGCCTGCCTCTACACCAAACGTCTGGATCATGGCCGCTTCCTGTGGCCGTCACCGGCTGATGGCGCGGTGACGATCTCGACCGCGCAGCTCGGTTATCTGCTATCCGGGATCGATTGGCGCATGCCGCGGGAAAGCTGGCGTCCGACCGCGGCCGGCTGACGATAAGCCGTTACAGGCGCTCAGGAATATGCTCATCTTATCAGGTGCCGAACGCGCCTGAGTCGTTACCTTCCGACCTCGCCGCCGCCCATGCGATGATCCTGGCGGAGCGCGAAGCCCGTGTTGCGGCCGAGGCCGCGGGAGATGCGGCCAAACTGACGCTCGGCATCGAGATCGAGCGTTTGAAGCTGGAGATTGCGCGGCTCCGTCGCGAGCGGTTCGGGCCATCGTCGGAGCGGAGCGCCCGCATCGAGCAACTCGAACTTCGGCTCGAGGACCTTGAGGAAGCCGCCGCCGAGACGGCGAAGGCTGATGACATCGTGCCCGTCGCGGCCTTTGGCCGGCAGAAGCCAGCCCGGCGGCCCTTGCCGGACCATCTTCCGCGCCACCGGATCGTGCATCCTGGCCCCGAAGTCTGTCCGTGCTGCGGCGCGACGGCATTGCGCAAACTCGGCGAGGATGTCACCGAGACGCTGGAGCGGATCCCGGCGAGCTGGCGCGTCATCCAGCATGTGCGTGAGCGCTTCTCCTGCCGCGCCTGTGAGGCGATCTCACAGGAGCCAGCGCCGTTCCACCCCATCAGCCGCGGCCGTGCCGGTCCCGGTCTGCTGGCCGAGGTCGTGTTCGGCAAGTTCGGTCTACACCTTCCGCTGCACCGGCAAAGCGAGCGCTTTGCTCGAGAAGGCGTTCCGATCGAGGTCTCGACTTTGGCCGACTGGGTGGGAGCAGTGACGACCGCGCTGGCCCCGCTGGTCGGCGTTATAGAGGCGCACGTTCGAGCCAGTGGCCGCATTCACCTCGACGACACGCCGGTCCCGGTGCTCGCCAAGGGAAAGACCCGGACAGGCCGGCTCTGGACGGCGGTGCGCGACGACCGTCCATTCGGCGGCCCGGATCCGCCGGCCGCAGCTTACTTCTACTCGGCCGATCGCTCCGGGTCGCATGCCGAGACCTGGCTGACGGGTTACGCCGGCCTCGTCCAGGCGGACGCCTTCTCGGGCTTCGGCCGCCTCTACGAGGCCAAGCGCAAACCCGGTCCCATGATCGAGGCCGCGTGTTGGGCCCATGCCAGGCGCAAGTTCTTCGACCTCGCCGCCCTGCAGAAGGCGCCAATGGCCATCGAGGCCGTCTCCCGCATCGACGCGATATTCGCGGTCGAGCGTGACATCAACGGCCGCACGATCGACGAACGCCAAGCCGTCCGGGCCGACCGCTCACGCCCGCTCGTCACCGGCCTGGAGGCGTGGCTCCGTTCCAACCGGTCGAAGCTGTCGCCCAAGACGAAAGTGGCGCTCGCCATCGACTACATGCTGAAACGCTGGCCGGCCTTCACCCGGTTCCTCGAGGACGGCCGAATCTGCGTCTCGAACAATGCCGCCGAGCGGGCGATCCGGCCACTTGCCGTCGGCCGGCGGAACTGGACCTTCGCCGGATCAGATGCCGGCGGACGTCGTGCCGCCACCATGTACACCTTGATTGAAACGGCAAAGCTCAACGGCGTCGATCCACGCGCCTGGCTCGCCGACGTCCTTGCACGCCTCCCAGGCCACCCCGCCAAGCAAGTTGCCGAATTGCTGCCCTGGAATTGGTCACCGCCCATTGCCGCTCAGAACGCCGCCTGAGGTACCGGCCTGCTTTAAAATGCCGGGGCCCTAACCGGATGCGTACGCCGCATCCGCCCCGTTCACCCAAACTCCCGCATAGCTCCTTGGAGGTCCCCAGCTTCACCAGCCATGCCGATGGTGGCACCAAGGCCTACCATGAACTAACCATTTAACCTGGACCGCCCCCGATAGGGCGGTTCACTGTTAATCAGAACTCGATGGGGCCGCTCAAAGATGAAATCGTCAAAGCCGCAAATGTATTCGAGAATCGGCCGACAGTTGCGGCTTTATGGCTGATCCTCCTACCGGTCGCCTATGTTGTAGTAGTTTTGGCAGGCCCATGGATATCCTGGCCGTTGGCGATCTATGGGGGAGCTATCTCCCAGCCCTCTGGTGCGATCTTGCCAGGATACGCGACGATCGACCCCAACATCGGAGTTACATCCTACGCATTGGGCCGACTTGCAACGCACGAACTGCTCCACGGTCACCTTCCGGTTTGGAACTATTTCGAGGGGCTAGGACTGCCCCTTCTCGGCGAGGCGCAGTCAGCTGCGCTCCTGCCGTTCACGTTGCTCCTGCGCCTTCCCGGTGGCCAAGTCATCGAACACGCGCTCTTTCAGATCATCGCGGGCCTCGGCGTCCTGTCGCTGTTGCGCGGGTTGAAATTCAGCGATCGCACGGCGCTCGCACTAGCGACGACATTTGAGTTCTGTTCGTTGTTCGTTTGGCTCAAGAATGCCATGGTCAATCCCATTTGCTTCCTGATCTGGCTCTTGGTGTTCTCACTGCGGCTGATCAAGGCTGAGCCTGGCCAGCTCTGGCGCGCCGACGCGGTCGGCATGGGTCTAGCGGCCAGCTACGCGGTTCTGGGTGGCTTTCCCGAGAGCGTCTTCATCTTCACCCTGTTCCTCCTGGCCTGGACCGTGTTCTACGTCTTGCAGGCTCGACTAGACGGACCCTCACTCCGTCGCCTTGCCGGGCGAGTGTCATTCGCGCTCGTGATCGCCGTCCTGATTGGATCGCCACTACTCGTCGGACTTGCGGCCTTTTTCCCGGTCGCCGCCATGGGCTTCCATGGCGATCCGACGATCGCCATGGCGCATCTTAGCTGGTTCGCCGCGCTGAAATATCTGCTTCCCTACATTTCAGGACCGATATTTGCCTACCCGGTCCAGGACGAGATCGGCAGCATCGGCGGGTACACGGGCGTCACCTTGGTCCTTCTCGCATGCATCGGGCTCCTCGCCACGCAGCGCCGCGCCGAACGCCTGTTTTGGGCGGCCTGCGTCGTCCCTGCATCGGGGCATCCCATGGCGCTCCGAATCATCCAGGAAGCCATGATGGCGATTTCTGGCCTTAAATTGACTGCCTTTTATAGGCAGGCAGACGTCGTCTGGATCATCTGCCTGATCCTCCTCGCCGCTCACGGCCTTGAGGCACGGCCTAGGTTGACACGGACTTGCATGGTCCTCGCCATTGCCGGCTTTCTCGGGATCGTCGTTCTTCTGGTACGTGCCGCGGCGCGGAATTTGATCGGCTGGGCCGAGCTGCCGGGCCTGCATACATGGCTCGTCGGTTCGGGAATTGTCGCGGCTCTCTTGGTGCTGGCCTTCACGGGCGTGGCCCTCTCGCGGCGGAGCGGATCCGTTGCGGGCCTGCTCATCAGCGAGTTGTGCTCCTGTTCCTTTTGCCGGTCCTGAGCCTGCCGACCGCCTCGCAAATCGATTGGGGGCTGATCAATTTCCTGCGCGCCAATGCAGGCGTTGGACGGGTCGTGAATTTCGAATCCAATGTGATCCAGCCAAACTTCGGCAGTGCTCTCGGTATCCGCCAGTTGAACTATGACGACCTGCCTATCCCGGCCGCCACGGCGACTTTCATTCACAACAAGCTGGATCCGCTGTACCCACAATCGGCTACGCCTATCTCCCCGACTTCCCGCCGACCATGGGTCGCCCCCGACGCTCAACTTATATGATGGAACACATCGGAAGCTACCGCGATGCGGGCGTGAAATACGTTCTCTCGCTGCCCGATGCCTTCGGAGTACCGAGTGCCATCAGCGCCGGAACTAACAAAGCGCTCTCCTTGGCATCGGGTGAGACGCTGTCAATGCGGCTTTCACTGGCGCCAGGCAATGAAGCCAGAGTGCCCTCGGACTTGTCGGGACGGCTCATACTTCGTGTTGCGACTTTTGATAACACCAGTGACGGAGACCTTCAGATCCGAACCTGCGGGCCGACCGTCCTTGCGAGACTATGACGGTTCAGTCCCAAGACCTCAGGGATAACGAATATGTCTCGGCGGCCGAACACGTGAACCTCTCGGCGAGCGGCTGGCTGGACGTCACGGTCACAAAAATTGGTGGCAGCGTGCCGGTCGGTGTCTGGCTATACCAGCGCGCCGAGGCGATACCGGGCGGGCTGTCGGTCTCCGACATCGTGGCCTCTCATCCCGACGGGGATCGTGGCATCCCGGACCTACGACTTAGTCTTGAGGCAACACCGGGAGGTGCAGCGTGTCTATCGGGGACCAGCGGAGACGTTTACGAACTCCGGAATCCACGTCCCTACGTCGCTGCAGACGGTTGCACGGCCTCGCTCATGTCATTCGATAGGGTCTTGCTTGATTGCGCCCACCCGAGCCTCCTTACCCGCCTGGAAATCTGGATGCCTGGGTGGTCGGCCCTTGTGGACGGTGCGGTAACACCCGTGACCGACGGCGGACCTTTTCAG
The DNA here is from genome assembly GCA_963851175.1 of uncultured Alphaproteobacteria bacterium. Classification (GTDB taxonomy): domain Bacteria; phylum Pseudomonadota; class Alphaproteobacteria; order Rhizobiales; family Beijerinckiaceae; genus Lichenihabitans. The sequence continues at coordinate 524,056 of CAWKNU010000002.1, forward strand.
CAGGTTGCCGTCGCTGCAGGGCACCATATCGTGTCATTCGACTACGACCCTTACAGGCTTCAAATCACCATCATACTGTCATTCCTGACGTCCGTTATGGCCCTTACGGGATGGCTTTGGATGTCATTCCGAATGTAGCGCTGCAGGCGGGCAGAGTACGAGGAACAAGATGCATTATGTAAAAGCATCAGTGGTGCCGAGGGGCGCTGCAGATGGGCGTGTCGCAAACTCGGCGTAGGTCGCAGGATGGGCTGGACCGGCCCCGGTTTCAGGCTTGTTAACCTCTGGAAGTCCGAAGCAGAATGCGAGCAGGCGGTTCTGCTCGCGAACTGTCCAGGCGCCGGCGAAGCCGAAGCCCTTGCGCAGCCACAGCATGGCCTCGAAACCCTTGATGGTCCGCCGCGCCGTCGCGAAGCTCTGGAAGCCGCCGATCCTCGGCATGTTCTTCTTCACCCGGAAGTGGTCGCTCTCGATCCCTTGTTGAAGGTGTTTGGTTACGTAGTGGATCAGGTTGTGCGGTCTCCAGCAAGGGCGTGTCGCCATTTTTCTTTTGTCGATCGTCGATTGCGCGAGCGGCTCCCATCCAAAGGCGTAGGTGCTGCGCTTCCTCGTCCACGGCGCATTGCACCCACCCGGGCACCCGAGTTGGACGCTGCCCGGCCGTCACTGGACGGATAAGTCGTTTAACATTGATGAAAGCATGGTTGATGCCGTGAATTGGCGGCTGTAACTCGGGCCGACGGATTGGGCGATCTCGGCTCCTTACGTTCAACTCGGCGCGCATTCGCCGCATAGCTCTGTACACACCAGTGCCTGTCCACTCACTAGTATCACTCCGGGCAGACCGAGAGTGACTAGCTCCTCAGACATCGTGGTTCCTGAGGTAGTGATAACCGGTCGACCACACGCCATTGCTTCGACGAACATCGCTGAGCAGCGCATACGGTACGCATCTGGGCTGTAGGGGAGCAAAATCGCGCCGGCCTCCATAAAAAAACGCACATAAGTTTCTCGGCTGAGGCGCTCCCCGATTAATGCTACTCGGCTGCCGCGGTTTCCGAGGATTTCCTTTACTCTTCCGAGTTGGATTGGGTCGGGAATGTGCAAAGTAAGGCGCAAATCATCCAGCTTTGCACTGGGAGACATAACGATGTCCACGATTTGTTGGATTCCCTTTTCCGACGGAAAGCCCGAGAAAAAAACATCGGCCTTTCCGATGATCTTACCGTAGCAGACAAGTCGGATGTCAAAACAAAGTTCGGATACGTCTTGGTTTGTAGGCCTGAAAGTAAGGTAATGTGACGGGTTAGCTTATCGTTTGTGCTTGCGACTATTACGTTATCACCACCGAGATCTTTCCATATCTTGGCCGACCGCGCAAAGAGTGACCGCGCAATACCAAATTCAATATTTGTGACATAATACTCAGGGGGTTGGTGAAATTTGATTACAATTTTTGGTCGCGGGGTTTTTAAACCAGTATACCAGATGCCCAAACCGAAAAAGTCGTTAGGCGACGCCGAGTGAATGACGATGAGGTCGTTCTCACGAATTGCATCTTGCGGTATGTGGGCCATTTGCTCGCGGCAAGCCTGATTTATTCGGATCCATTCTTCCGCGTAGCCGTATTCTAAGTTTCCGAATTTTGGTCGAGGTGGGTCACTAAAGACAGGCTGGCCCTCGACTTCGGCGAGGATTTGCGGATGACATTGCTTGTTCACAAAGGCTATGGTGCTTAGCCCAACTGCGTGCGCGGCTCCCACCAGTGCCGAGCTGTAAGCATAATGATGCCCGAATTTGTCGCGGAGTTTGGGGTCGATGATCACAATGCGGTCGATCAATGCACGCTCCCGGCATCGAGAATTTGATGCCGCAGCAGGCAAGGTGATGAGAAGTCACCAAAAACAGGGCCCTGACTACCGTCATTAAAACTCTCACTTTCAGAAAGGCGAAGATCAATTCACTCTCCTCACCCCCGGGCCGCCGCCGTATTTCCGGGATGAGCCCGGTGCAGGCCGCTTCGAGGGCACGCTGGTCTTCTTCGAACATACTCGTAGACAGGATGGCAAGTCATCCTAGTGCATTGACGCGGACGGAGGATTCACAAGGCGTTTGGGACGTGCGAGTTTGTCCGCATGGCTCAAACGGTCTCGCCTCTGCTCTCTGTTGATGATCGCGCCGGGCTTCAGGAAATCGCCGAGGACCGGCGCCGACCGGTGAAACATGTCCAGCGGGCGAAGATCGTCCTGCTCTCGGCCGACCGGCTTCCAGTCCTGGAGGTCGCAAAGCGGGTCGGCGTGAGCCGGCCCATGGTGTGGCAATGGCAGCAGCGGTTTGCCGAGGAGGGCCTCGACGGACTGCTCCGGGACAAGACGCGACCGCCCGGCATCCCGCCCGTGCCGCAGGCTAAGGTGCATGCCCTGATCGAGCGCACCCTGCGCCAGCCGCCCGGGGCCGTTACGCATTGGACCGGCCGGGCCATGGCCAAAGCCATGGGCCTGTCGCTCCGCATGATCGTCCCCCAGTTTCGCGGACACCTCTGATAGGCTCCTTTCGGGCCAGTATGGTGTTTGATGGCGAAGACAAGACGGGAATTCACGCCCGAGTTTAAACGGGAGGCGGTCGGGACTGCTGGAAAGCAGCGGCCGCGCAAGACCCACCTCACCATTGCGATTGCCCGGGCCTGCATCCGCAACGGCGCCCGGAGTTGCTTCTTCAACGTCGTCGATCTCGTAAACCGGCTCGAGGCCGAGACGCGCGCCTGCCCCCAGGGCCGCATGGCCGACTACCTGTCGCGCATGAACTTCATCGTCCTCGACGAACTCGGCGATCCGCCCTTCGCCCAGTCCGGCGGGCAGTTGCTGTTCCATCTGGTCAGCCGCCTTCA